>CAYVIN010000035.1:0-38273 GCA_964451375.1 uncultured Sulfuricella sp. | reverse complement strand
GTCACCGCCAGGCTCCTCTTATGCAAAAGCCCTCCTCGTGAGGGCTTTTGTGTTTTTGTGCGGGAGAATTCTTCCGCAGCCCCCTCAGGTTCCAGCAGCAACCGCCTCTCAACCTCCCCCTGCCAGGCTCAGCGCCACGGCCTCCGCTGCCTCAATCCCGTCTACCGCTGCCGATAATATCCCGCCAGCGTAACCCGCGCCTTCTCCGGTGGGGTAGAGGCCCTTGGTGTTGATGCTTTGATAGTCATCGCCCCGTTTTATGCGTATCGGCGACGAGGTGCGCGTTTCTACGCCGGTAAGCACGGCGTCTGCCATGGCAAATCCCCTGATTTGGCGGTCAAAGGCCGGCAAGGCTTCGCGGATTGCCTCGATGACGTAATCTGGCAGAGCCGTACTCAAATCACAGAGATGGACGCCGGGCGTATAGGAAGGCTGCACCGATCCAAACTCCGTCGATGGCTTCCCAGCCAGAAAGTCGCCGACCAACTGGCCGGGAGCAAAATAATTTCCACCGCCAAGGTCAAAAGCGCGCGCCTCCCATTTGCGTTGAAACTCGATACCGGCGAGCGAATGGCCGGGAAAATCGGCAGGCGAGACATCCACGACAATGCCGCTATTGGCGTTGTGTTCGGCGCGGGAATATTGGCTCATGCCGTTGGTTACGACCCGCCCGGCCTCCGAAGTGGCTGCGACCACGGTGCCGCCGGGACACATACAAAAGCTGTAGACGGTTCGGCCATTCTTGCAATGATGCACCAGCTTGTAATCGGCAGCGCCCAATTGCGGATTTCCGGCATTTTTGCCGAGTCGGCACTGGTCGATGAGGGCCTGCGGATGTTCAATGCGAAAGCCGATGGAGAACGGCTTGGACTCGATGTAAACGCCCCGTTCGAAGAGCATCTGAAAGGTGTCCCGGGCGCTGTGTCCAACCGCCAGCACCACGTGATGGGTGGACAGCTTTTCACCGTTGGCAAGGATTACCCCTCTGACCTGTCCATCCGTGATTTCGATGTCCGCGACCCGACTCTGAAAGCGAATTTCTCCGCCCAGCGATTCAATGGTCGCTCGCATTTTTTCGACCACACTGACCAGGCGAAATGTGCCGATGTGGGGTTTGCTGACATAGAGGATTTCTTCCGGTGCACCGGCTTTGACGAACTCTGTCAATACCTTGCGGCCATAGTGTTTAGAATCCTTGATTTGGGTGTGTAGCTTGCCGTCGGAAAATGTTCCGGCTCCGCCCTCCCCAAATTGCACGTTGGATTCGGGATCGAGCTTGCCTTGCCGCCACAGGCCAAAGGTGTCCTTGGTGCGCTCCCGCACACTTTTTCCGCGCTCCAGAATGATCGGGCGAAAACCCATTTGCGCCAGAATCAGCCCGGCGAATAGCCCAGCCGGGCCGGTGCCAACGACCACCGGTGGTGTGGACAAAGTCGCCGGTGCCTGGGTGACGAAATGGTAGCGGGTATCTGGTGTCCGCGAGACATGGCGGTCGCCACTCAGCCGCTTCAACACTGCCGTTTCGTCCTTCAGCGAAACATCCACTGAATAGACGAACAGGATGTTGTCGCGCTTGCGGGCATCCTGCCCTCGTCTTGCAATGGTGAACTCCAGTAGCTCAGCAGCCTTGATGCCGAGCTTTTTAACAATTGCCGCAGCAAGTTCTGCTGGCTTATGGGCGATGGGCAGTTTGATTTCAGTGATTCGCAACATGTGCGGATATCCGGGCAAAAGACAAGGCCCGTATTGTAAAGGTGCGGCGGGTTGTAAAACAGCAGAAATCCTGGTCAATGATTTTGGCGGAAGGTCTTTCGCTGGTACCATGCGCCATTTAATTGTTGCGAGAGTTTCCTTGAAAAGTCTGGCTTTTTCCATCATGCGGCTACTGGGCGACGGCGAGTTTCACTCTGGCGAGGAGATGGCGCGTCGCCTGGGAATCTCCCGTGCCTCCGTTTGGCAGGCGCTGAAATCCATTGACGAAGCAGGCGTTGAAGTCTTTCGGGTTCCGGGGCGGGGGTATCGGCTGCGTGAACCTATCGAGTGGTTGGATAGGCAAGTCATTGCGGAGACATTGGGCGAAATGGCGGGGGCCATCGATCTGGAAATTCTTGACCAGGCCGACTCTACCAACCGGGTATTGCTCAACAAAGCGGCGTTGGGGGCGCCTCATCGTTCCTGCGTGGTTGCAGAACTGCAAAGCGCCGGACGGGGGCGGCGGGGGCGGCAATGGGTCAGCAAGCTGGGAGGCGGACTGGCGTTCTCCGTGCTGTGGCGATTTGAGCAGGGGGCGGGATTCCTGTCAGGGTTGAGTCTTGCCGTGGGAGTGGCGCTGCTCAGGGCGATCAATGAAATAGGTATCGACGGGGTCGCGCTGAAGTGGCCCAACGACTTGCAATACCAGGGCCGTAAATTGGCCGGTATTCTCATCGAAATGCAGGGCGATATTTCCGGGCCATGCGCCGTCGTGGTCGGAATCGGCTTGAACCTGCGTCTGGGCGACGCGCTGCTGGCGAGTATCGATCAACCGGCTATCGATCTGTATTCGATTACGCGCCGCAATCCGGCGCGCAATGAACTGTTTGGCAGGCTGTTGCGGCGCCTCGACGAGGTTTGCGCGACCTTTGCGGCAAGCGGATTTGCGGCCCTGCGCGAGGAATGGCAAAACCATCATGCCTATCATGAACGTCCCGTTTATTTGCTGATGCCGGATGGCAGCCGACGCGAGGGGATTGTGCGCGGCGTAGATCAGGATGGCGCGCTTTTGCTTGAGACCGGGCAGGGCGTGAGTCGCAACCTTTCCGGTGAAGTCAGCTTGCGGAGTAGCGAATGATCCTTGCCGTGGATGCCGGTAATAGCCGGATCAAGTGGGGCTGCCATGACGGACAGGGGTGGTGTACGTCCGGTTGGGTGGCGCGTGGCGCGGCGTCTCGCCTGCGTCAGGATTGGGCCGCGTTGGACACGCCTGAAACCATCCTGGTTTCCAATGTTGCCGGGCCAGCGGTCCGCGATGCCCTGGAACAGGCGTTGTCGTGCTGGAATTTACCCGTTCGCTGGGTCGCCGCGCTTCCCGAGCAATGTGGCGTCAGGAATCTATACACGCAACCCGGAAAATTGGGCACTGACCGCTGGGCTGCATTGATTGCCGCCTGGCGACGCGAAGCGCGGGCTTGCGTCGTAGTGAATGCGGGTACCGCCCTGACGGTGGACGCTCTGGATGATCATGGCGCTTTTCTGGGCGGCATGATTGCGCCGGGCTTGGCTACGATGCACCGCGCACTCGCAATCGACACCGCACAGCTCAACGTAATGCCCGGCAACTTTGCGCCATTCCCCGGCAATACCGCTGACGCTCTGTACAGCGGCGCACTGGCGGCGATGGCGGGGGTGGTGCTGCGGGTTCAAATGGAATTGGCGCGCCATGCCGCCAGTACTCCGGCCTGCCTGATCGGCGGGGGGGATGGGCCGGCTTTGCTGGAACTGCTAGGCGGCGAGGCGACGGTTGTGGATAATCTGGTATTGGATGGATTGATCGAGATCGCACGGGAATGAGAACCGCACTAATTTTTCTACTGGCCGCCAATATTGTTGCGCTCGTCCTGTTCCAGTTTTCCGGTGGGCGTAGCGCCAACGTCGAGTCGGCGCTTGGCCACGAGCCTTTTCAGGCTGAAAAAGTCAAAGTGATTGCGGCTGCCGAACCGGCGGCGCCCGCACCGCTGGAAGCCGAAAAAAAACCGGTGTCTGCGGTAGAAACGACACCGCCGTCGGTACAGCCGGTTACCCCCGCAAAACCCGCTCCGCCAGCTGTTCCGCCGGTCAAACAAGGCGCCGCTACGCAGCAGTGCATGGAATGGAGCAACATCGCCGACGCTGATCTGGATCGCGCCCGCACCGCGCTACAAAGCCTCAAACTGGCTGACAAGGTGCTTTTGCGGAAAATGGAAAAAACTACCGGCTACTGGGTCTACATTCCTCAGCGCAAGACCCTCGCCGAAGCCCAGAAAAAAGTTTCCGAACTCAAGGCGTTGGGGGTCGAAGATACGTTTATCCTCCAGGAAAACACAGCTTGGCGTTTCGCGATTTCCCTGGGGGTGTTTTCCACCGAAGAAGCCGCCGCCAAATACCTCGCCCAATTGCGGGAAAAAGGGGTGCGCACCGCCGTCAGCGGCCCGCGCAATCGTGCAGCGGAAGGCAGCATCGCGGTGTTTCGCAGTCTCGATGTCGCGGCTGCGGCGGAATTGACCAAGGCTTTAAAGGATTTCGCCGGTAGTGAAATCCGTTCGGTGGATTGTCGTTAAAACAGTACGCTGGATACGCGCTCTCCGTATTTGTTCAGAATGAAAGCCCGCTTTGCATTTTGATTTCCCTTGTGCAAAGCAGGCTTAACACATCTGAAGGATTCCTTCCTTCAACATCTTGATTCGTTTCAATCCCCCGGTTTGGCATGGTTCTTGTGGATGAGTTGCAAGATTGACAGGGTGCCCTGGCGAGTGTCAGGGCGGCCATAACCACCGCGATGGAGTCGAATTCATGAACAACAACATTGAAATACTGGAAAACCACGAAAGCATGACTGCCTTGGAAGAACGCTTGGGAATTTCCCGGCGTAATTTCCTTCAGATGTGCACTGCCATGGCAGCCACCATGGGGCTGTCCAGCGAGGCCGCAGCCGCGATGGCCGAAGCCGTGGTGAGCAAGAAGCGTCCCTCGGTGATCTGGCTGCATTTCCAGGAATGCACCGGTTGCTCCGAATCCATGTTGCGCGCCGAGCATCCCACTCTGGAAAAGCTGATTCTCGACGTGATTTCCCTGGATTATCACGAAACCCTGATGGCCGCCGCTGGGCATCAGGCGGAAGCCGCCCGCAAGGCTGCAATGGAAGCCAACAAAGGCAAATACTTGCTGGTCATCGAAGGTGCGATACCCACCAAGGAAAACGGCATCTACTGCAAAATCGGCGGCAAGACCGCCATCGAACTGACCAAGGAGTGCGCCGCCGATGCGGCGGCGGTGATCGCCATCGGTTCTTGCGCGTCGTGGGGCGGGATGCCCTCCACCAGCCCCAACCCGACCGGCGCATCCGGCGCACATGAAATTCTCGGCAAGCCGACCGTCACCATCCCCGGTTGTCCGCCCAATCCCTACAATTTCCTTTCCACCGTCGTACATTTCCTGACTTTCGGTAAGTTGCCGGAACTCGACGAAAAAGGCCGCCCCAAATTCGCTTATGGCCGTCTCATTCACGAAAACTGCGAACGCCGCCCGCATTTCGACGCCGGACGCTTCGCCATGCAGTTCGGCGATGAAGGGCATCGCAAAGGATATTGCCTGTATAAACTGGGTTGCAAAGGCCCGGAAACCTATGCCAATTGCCCGGCCATCCTGTTCGGCGATGTCGGGAATGCTTCCTGGCCGGTGGGCACGGGGCATCCCTGTATCGGTTGCACGGAAAAAGGCATCGGCTTCCAGAAACCCATCCACGCCCTGGCTGAACTCAAATCGGTCAAACCGCCTCTAGGTTATCCGCGCATTGTCGAGGACAACGGCAAGGGCGTGAGTTTTGCCGCCGCCGCCGCACTGGCGGCGATTGCCGGGGCCGCTGCGGGCGCCGGGGTGATGATGGCGAAAAACCTTGGGGCGAACGTCAAGACCGATCTCGACGAAGCGCCGAAAAAAGAGGAAAGGGCTTAAACCATGAGCATCGATCGTCGCGACTTTTTAAAAGCGGCGCTGGCTGGGGGAACGTTACTCGCCGCCGGGGGTGAAGCCCAGGCGCGGGACGACCTCAAGCAGCCCGACGAGGCGATGGGGTTGCTGTATGACAGCACCCTGTGCATCGGCTGCAAGGCCTGCGTCGCCGCCTGCAAGGAATCCAACAACCTGCCGCCCGAGTTTTCCACCAGCGAACAATACTGGGATACGCCGCTCGACATCTCCGGCAAGACCAAAAACATCATCAAGATGTACAAGAGTGGTTCCGGCGACACCAAGGACAAGGAAGAAAACGGCTACGCCTTCATGAAAGTGTCGTGCCTGCATTGCAACGATCCTTCCTGCGTATCCGCGTGTCCGGTATCGGCGATGACCAAGGACGGCAAGACCGGCGTGGTCGGTTACGACGCGAGTATCTGTATCGGCTGTCGTTACTGCGTGGCGGCTTGCCCGTTTGGGGTGCCGCGTTTCGAGTATGACACTCCCTTCCCGAAAATCGTCAAATGCGAGTTGTGCCGCCACCTCAAGGATGGCGACAAGTACGAATATTCTGCGTGTGCCCAGGTGTGTCCGACTGGCGCTACATTGTCCGGCAGGAGCAAGGATCTGCTCGCTGAAGCCAAACGCCGTCTGGCGCTCAAGCCCGGTGCCACCACCGTTTACCCGCGCGGCAAAATCGGCGGCCCCGACCAGAGCTACGAAGGCCCGGTCGGCGCGTACCAGCAGCACGTCTACGGCGAGAAGGAGTATGGCGGCACTCAGGTGTACAAGATCGCCGCCGTTCCGCTGGAAAAACTGGGGATGCCCAATCTGCCGCCGAATTCCTCGGCTGCGACTTCGGAAACCATCCAGCACACCCTGTATGGCGGCCTGATTATGCCGCTGGCGGTGCTCGGCGGGCTGGTCTACGTCGCCAAGCGCAACGTCAAGGACGACGAAGCCGGCAGCGACAAGAAAGAGGAGGTCTGAGATGTCAGCAAACAACCATCACGCACCTGCGCCGCTGGGCGGCAAACTGGTGACGCCGGTCACGGTGTTCCTCGGCATCCTTTCCCTGATCGCCGTGGTTATCCTGCTGGTGCGTTTCGTCTACGGACTGGGTGCGGTGACCAATATCAGCGACGGTTATCCATGGGGCATCTGGGTGGTCTATGACGTAATGATCGGCTCCGCCTTTGCCTGCGGTGGCTATGCCGTAGCGCTGCTGGTGTATATCCTCAACAAGGGTGAATATCATCCGCTGGTGCGCCCGGCCTTGCTGGGCAGCCTGTTCGGCTACACCCTGGCCGGCGCTTCGGTGATCTTCGATCTGGGGCGCTGGTGGAACACCTGGCACATCTTCTGGCCCGGCTATGCGCAGGTCAACTCGGTGATGTTCGAGGTGGCGGTGTGTATCACCATCTACATCATGGTGATGTGGATCGAGTTCTCTCCGGCCTTCCTGGAAAAACTGGGGAAACACGACCTCAAGAAAAAAGTCGAGAAGTACATGTTCGTGTTCATCGGCCTCGGTGTTCTGCTGCCTTCCATGCACCAATCCTCGCTGGGGTCGTTGCTGGTGGTGATGGGCTCGCAGGTCAACCCGCTGTGGCAGACCGTGATGATCCCGCTGATCTTCCTGCTCACCGCGATTACCGTGGGTTACGCGATTGTGGTGTTTGAATCCTGCCTGTCCTCGTCGGGCTTCAAGCGCGCTTTGGAACTGTCGTTGATTTCGCGCCTCTCCAAGGTGATGTGGATTATGGTGCTGGCCTATATCGCCGTGCGTTTTATCGACATCATCGTGCGTGGGGCCGCCGGCTACATGTTCCACATGACCCTCGAATCCCTGATGTTCTGGATCGAAATGGCCTGCTTCATTGTGCCTGCCGTGATCCTCGCCAAACCCGCCAACCGCAAGAATCCCGGCAAGCTGTTCACCACGGCGGCGCTGCTGATGCTCGGCACCTTCCTGCTGCGCATCAACGCCTTCCTGGTCGGCTACGACACCGGCGCCGGCTGGCACTATTTCCCGTCCCTGCCCGAGATGATGGTGACGATCGGCGTCATCGCCATGGAAATCCTCGGCTACATCGTACTGGTGCGCTATCTGCCCATCCTACCCCAAGCAGACGGCGCAGTGGCCAACAAATAATTTAAGAAACCTGGAGAACATTCATGGCAAAGCGAATTACGATTGATCCAATTACCCGTATCGAAGGCCACCTGCGCATCGACGTGGAAGTGGATGGCGGGAAAGTCACCAAAGCCTGGTCGTCCGGCCAGATGTGGCGCGGCGTCGAGCAAATCCTGCTGGGCCGCGACCCGCGTGACGCCTGGGCGATCACCCAGCGCTTCTGCGGCGTCTGTACCACGGTACACGCGATTGCCTCGATCCGTGCGGTGGAAAACGCCCTGCAGATGGAAATCCCGCTCAACGCGCAATTCATCCGCAACATGATCATCTCGGCCCATGCGCTGCATGACGAGATCGTCCATTTCTACCACCTCTCCGCGCTCGACTGGGTGGATGTGACCTCCGCACTCAAGGCCGATCCCGACAAAACCGCGCAACTCGCGGAAAGTCTCTCAACCTGGAGCGGCAATAGCAAACACGAATTCCGCAAGGTCAAGGAAAGACTGGCGGGCTTCGTCGCCGGCGGGCAACTGGGCATCTTCGCCAACGGTTATTGGGGGCATCCGGCGATGAAACTGACGCCGGAAGTGAACCTGCTGGCCGTCACCCACTACCTGCAAGCCCTGGAAGCGCAACGCCACGCCAACAAGATTGTGTCCATCCTCGGCTCCAAGTCGCCGCACATCCAGAACGTCGCGGTGGGCGGAGTTTCCAACCCGATTTCCACCGATAGTCAATCGGTGCTCACCATTGAACGCCTGCTTGCGGTGAAGGAGGAAATCGACAAACTGCGCGACTTCGTGGAAAACGTCTACATGATCGACGTTGGCGCGATTGGCGCGATGTATGCCGACTGGACGAAATACGGCGCGGGCGTAATGAATTATCTGTCAGTGCCGGATTATCCGCTCGACACCAAGGGCACCCAGTTCGTTACCAAGGGCGGTTATATTCCCGGCGCTGATCTGAATGCCTACAAACCCATCACCACCTTCAACGACAAGATGTTCCAGGACGGCGTGGCGGAATCGGTCAAACATTCCTGGTACAAGGGCGGCAAGGGTGCGCTGCATCCCTACAAGGGCGAGACCAACCCCGAATACACCGATTTCCAGGATAACGGCAAATATTCCTGGGTGAAATCCCCGACTTTCCAGGGCAAACCCGCCCAGGTCGGCCCGTTGGCGCGGGTGCTGGCCGGCGTGGCGGCAAAGGACGAGTTGACCCTGAAATACCTGAACAAGCTCTTGGGCACCATCAAGGCAGTCGGCAAGATTGATCTGCCGCTGTCGGCGCTGCATTCCACCATCGGTCGCCATGCGGCGCGTTCGATTACCGCCGGGATGAACGTCAATATTCTCGACGGGCAGTGGACGATGCTGATGGAAAACCTTGCCAAGGGTGACATCAAGACCTTCAATCCGCCCACCTTCCCGAAAGGCGAAGTGTCCGGCGTGGGCTTCCACGAAGCGCCGCGCGGCGTATTGTCGCACTGGGTAGTGATCGACAACGGCAAGATCAAGAACTATCAGGCGGTGGTGCCCTCCACCTGGAACGCCGGCCCGCGCAACGAAGATGACCAGCTTGGCCCTTACGAAGCCTCGCTGATGGGGAATCCGGTCGCCGACCCGGAAAAACCCCTGGAAGTCCTGCGCACCATCCACTCCTTTGACCCCTGTATCGCCTGCGCCATCCATATGGTCGATACGGAAAAGAAGGAAATCATCAAGGTTCAAGCTCTGTAATTGGGTAATTGAGTGATGAGGCGGGGAATGGGATAAACTCCCACCCCTTACTCATCACCGGTTCCTCCACTCCCCATGAGAATTGTTTTATTAGGTGTCGGCAACATTATCCTTTCCGACGAAGGTGTCGGTGTGCGCGCGGTTGAGGAAATCGAGCGGCGCTACCGCTTGCCCGACACCGTCGAACTGATCGACGGCGGTACTTCGGGCATGGAAGTTATGGGTAACCTGTCCCATGCCGACCATGTGCTGATCCTCGATGCAGTGCGTACCGGCGCGGCTCCCGCTACAGTGGTTAAACTTACCGGCGCGGAAGTGCCGAAGTTTTTCAGCATGAAAATGTCTCCCCACCAGGTCAGTCTTTCCGATGTGCTGGCGACGCTGGAATTCGCCGGAGAATCGCCGGGCAGCGTTACGGTGATCGGCGTCGTGCCGGTGTCGCTGGACAACAGCCTCGACCTCACCCCGGAAGTTGCGGCGAAACTGCCACAGGTGGTCGAAATGGCCCTGGAAGAACTCCGCAGTTGGGGGGTAACCCTCGAAGAAATTCCCGGAGCCTGACATGTGTATGGCGATACCCTCCAAAGTCCTGGAAACCGACGGCATGATGGCGACGGTGGAATGTTTTGGCGAAACTCGTCAGGTCAGCCTGATGATGATGCTCGACGAAGTGACGGTGGGCGATTACCTATTGGTCAAGGCCGGCAGTTTCGCTTTCGAGAAGGTCGATGAGGAGCGCGCCCTGGAAACCCTGGCGCTGATGACCGACATCCTGCAACAACCCGAAATGCCCATGTATGAGCTTTGAGCAGGCCCCGACAGTTCAACTGGAAGCGCTGTTCCGCCGCATACACGAAAACGAAATGGCCGACATGCCGGTGCTCAACACCGCGCTTACCGTCGAAGCGCCGGCCTTTCAGCTTACCGCCTACGGCTGGCTGGGCATCCTGATTACCCCCTGGTTCATGAACCTGATGTTGCTGCCCGCCGCCGGGCGTCCTTGGACGACGCTGGATTCGGGCAAACAATGCAATTTAACTTTTCCGTCCGGCGAATATCTGTTTACCGCCGACCGGGATGCCGATCTTGGCGAGTTTTTTTCCTGCCAGCTATTTTCGCCGATGTACAACTTTCCCGATCAGCCAACCGCCCGCACCGCAGCACTGGCGGCCCTGCAGGCCGTGGTCGGCGCTCCTCCTCCTTCTCCCGCCCCTGAGCCTCCCGCCCCCGAGGTATCGCTGGCGCGTCGTCGTCTGCTGGGTGGTCTGTTCCGCAATTCCTGACACCGCCGCCGGAAATAGACGGGTTTGTGGCATGTTTCAGAGAGATTATTAGAATAGTCTCATTTGACGGTATTCAAACACTTACTATACTTGGACAAATCCGCGCGAGGCGGAGCACCGTAAATACGGGCTTCGCCACAACAATTCGACAACCGCGCCGTTTCGTCCTGGAGGTGTCCATGTCTATCATTTCCAACATGAAGTTGCGTGGAAAGTTATTGCTTGCCGCGCTGGTCGCGATAGTCGGGTTGATCACGATTTCCGCATTTTCCCTGCACACACTCAAACTGAATCTTGTTCAGGAACGCCAGATCAAGACCCGCCATCTGGTCGAAACCGCCCACGGCGTCGTCGAGTATTACCATCGCCTCGCGCAGCAGGGTGCCCTGGCCGAAGACGAGGCAAAAAAACAGGCCATCGCCGCCGTCAAGGCGCTGCGTTATGACGGCAAGGAATATTTCTGGATCAACGACATGACTCCGCGCATGGTGATGCACCCCACCAAACCGGAGATGGACGGCAAGGACATCGGCGATTTCAAGGATCCCCTCGGCAAACGGTTGTTCTTCGAAATGGTCGAGACGGTGCGCGCCAGGCAGGCTGGCTTCGTGTTTTACATGTGGCCCAAACCGGGGTTTTCCGAGCCGGTGGAAAAACTCTCCTACGTGATGGGATTTGCGCCGTGGGGTTGGGTGATCGGCTCGGGTATCTACATCGACGACGTCAATGCCGCGTTTCTCCGCGAAGCGGGGCGCGACGCTGTGCTGATCCTGATTGGCCTGGTGATTATTGCCGGACTGTTGCATCTGGTGGCTCGCGACATTCTCTCTGAACTGGGTGGCGAGCCGCGCGAAGCCAAGCAGTTGGTCAGTGCGATTGCCGGCGGCGATCTTTCCGTGATGATCCCCACCAGGGCGGGCGATACCACCAGCCTGCTTGCCGCGATGAAACAAATGCAAATGGGGTTGCGGGCGATGATCGAACGAGTGCACGACAGCGCCGAAAAGATGACCAATAACGCCAAGCATCTCTCTGAAGTTTCCCATCAGGTTTCCGCCAGCACCGAGCGGCAAAGCCAGTCGGTGTATGCGATGGCGGCCTCGGTCGAGGAAATGACCATCACTATAGAAATGATTGCCGGCAACGCCAAAACCACCCACGCGACCGCAGTAGGGGCCGGCGAGCATTCCGCCGAGGGCGGGGTGATCGTCCAAGGCGCGGCGGCCGAAATGCTCAAGATTTCCGAAACCGTCAATCGTTCCTGCCAGAAAATCGAAACCCTGGGGGAGCAATCCAAGCAAATTTCCGCCATCGTCAGCGTGATTCGGGACATTGCCGATCAGACCAATCTGCTCGCGCTGAACGCCGCCATCGAAGCGGCGCGGGCCGGCGAACAGGGGCGCGGCTTCGCGGTGGTGGCCGACGAAGTGCGCAAACTGGCGGAACGCACCGCCAAATCCACGCAGGAAATCACCGCCATGATCAGCGCCATCCAGAGCGGCACCGCCGATGTGGTGCAGGGCATGGCTGAAGGTAGCGCCACCGTCAAGGAAGGGGTGCGGATGGCGACTCAGGCTGGCGAAGCGATGTTGCATATCGATGCGGGCATGAACGGCGTACTGGAAGCGGTCAACGAAATATCCGCATCTCTGGAGGAGGAAAGCAACGTCAGCTCGCAAATTTCCCTGGAAGTGGCGAAAGTCGCGGAAATGACCGAGGTGAACACCCAGTCCATCGAAAAAGTCGCCCTGGCAGCCGACGATCTCAAGCAACTCGCGGTGACCATGCAGGCAGCGGTAGAAGGGTTCCGCCTCGCGTAAAACCAGTGGGCAGAGGGCGTTGGCGGCGCGCGAACTTATCCAATCGCGTTGTGTTATGATCAAAAAGCGCTGCTGGTTGGCTGCCGCGACTACCTGCCGGATTGCGGGCTGCGGTCACAGCAAACCGGTCAGCGCGGCCCGCGTCGCCACATTTTGCCCAAACAACTATGCCTACTCTTACCCCCATGACGGATGCCTGCGCCGCCGGCCCTGCCCTTCTGGTCTGCGGCAGCGCGGCTGACGTTATTGAGCCGCTCACCGGATTATTGGCGGAGCTGGGCTACACGCGAGTTACCGTGCTCGGCGATACCGCTCAAGTCCTTGCCGCATTGCCCCGGAACGATCTGTTGCTGCTGGATATCGGCTTGCCCGACGGTGCAGCCGGCGACCTGATCCGGCGCGTCCGCGAGATTAAATCGGCCAGCGCTTTCCCGATCCTGCTGATTTCCTCCACGTCCTGCCGCGAGGCCCGCAATGCCGCGCTGGACGCGGGCGCGAACGAGTTTCTCGACACCCCCGTGGATTCCGCCGAACTGGCGTTGCGCATCAAAAACCTGCTGTCGCTCCAGTATATATACCAGGCTCATCTGGCAATCCACGAGCGCCAGGAGCACGAGGTAAAACAACGCACCGCCAAGCTCAACCTGCTCATTGAAAACGGCCTGATGGTGTCCATGGAGCGCGACCGCACCAAGCTGTTGCGCCACATCATCTTCGAAGGGCGGCGGCTGCTCAATTGTGATGGCGGCACGATCTATCTGGTCGCCGAGCGGAAATATCTGCATTTCGCCCTGCGCACCCGCGACGACAAGTTGCCCTCCATCATCATCCCGCTCTACGACCCCGACAGCGGCGCGCCCAACGAAAAATACGTCTCCACCTGGGTTGCGTTGCACAACCGCCCGGTGTTGATCGACGATGTCTATCAGGAAACCCGCTTCGACCTTTCCGGCACCCGCCACCACGACGCCGAAAGCGCGTATCGCACAGTGTCCATGCTCACCGTACCGATGGCCCCGCGCAACGGCGAAGTTATCGGCGTGGTGCAATTCATGAACGCCAAAGACCCGGCGAGTGGGGCGATTATTCCCTTCGCGGCGGATCTCGTCCCGCTGGTCGAGGCGCTCGCCTCGCAGGCCGCCGTAGCGCTCGACAACCAGCAATTGCTGGATGCGCAAAAAGCCCTGATGGAAAGCATGATCCGCGTCATCGCCACCGCCATCGACGCCAAAAGCCCGTACACCGGGCGGCATTGCGAGCGGATGCCGGTGCTCGGGCTGATGCTCGCCGAAGAGGCCTGTCAATCGCAGAGCGGGCAACTCGCCGCGTTTAATTTCAGGAATGAAGACGAATGGCGGGAATTCCGCATTGGCGCGTGGCTGCACGATTGCGGCAAGGTCACTACGCCGGAATACGTGATCGACAAGGCCACCAAGCTGGAAACCATCTACAACCGCATCCATGAAATTCGGATGCGTTTTGAAGTGCTGCTGCGTGACGCGACCATTGAGCGCCTTGAAAGCCTCGCTGCGGGGGAGGATGCCGGCGTTGCCGAGGCCCGTTTTGCCGCGCGTTACGCCCAATTACAAAGCGACTTTGCATTCATCGCCGAAAACAACGCCGGCAGCGAAATGATGAGCGCCGAACGTATCGAACGCCTGCTCCGCATCGCCGCGCAAACCTGGCAACGCCATTTCGACGACCGCATCGGTCTTTCCCAGGAAGAACTCTCGCGCTTTTGTGACGCCCCCCCCACGCTGCCGGTCACCGAACAACTTCTCGCCGACAAGGCGGAACACCTGATTCCCCGCGAATCGACCCAGCCCATCGACCCCGCCTACGGCTTCAAGGTGGTGGCCCCGGAACACCTGTACAACCATGGTGAAATCTACAACCTCAGCATCCGCCACGGCACCCTCACCGACGAAGAGCGCTACAAGATCAACGAACACATGATTCAGGGCATCATGATGCTGGAACAGATGCCTTTTCCCAACAACCTGCGGCGCGTTCCCGAATACGCCGGCAACCACCATGAAGCCCTCAACGGGCGCGGCTATCCGCGCCGCCTGAGCGCCGCCGAATTATCGGTTCCCGCGCGTATCCTGGCGATAGCCGACGTATTCGAAGCCCTCACCGCACCGGATCGACCCTACAAAAAACCCAATAAACTGTCGGAAGCCCTGCATATCCTGCACCGCATGAAAACCGACGGGCACATTGATCCCGCTCTGTTCGACCTGTTCCTCACCTCCGGCGTCTACCTGCGCTACGCTGAGCAATTCCTCAAGGCCGAGCAAATTGACACCGTGGATATTGCCGCTTTTCTTGGATAAAAAACGAGTACGAAATAACTTCCCCTGGACGGCCCGCTGCGCCATCGCGTAGGAGCGGTCTCCTGACCGCGACGCGGTGGTTCGGCCCAGACCACACTTCGCTTTGCTGCCGCGCGGAAATCTCCACCACACCCGTTCCGTTCACCACCGCTTGCGGTCTACAACAGCGGCTCGATCAGCCCTTCCAGGCGTTCCCGTGTAATCACTCCGCGTTTGGTGAAAACGATATTTCCGGCGCGGTCGATGACCACCGTAAATGGCAGCCCCGCCGCTTTGTTGCCCAGCGTCTGCAAGAGCCAGATGCCTTTTTCGCGGCCCGCGACGATGGGATAGTTGATCCCCTGCTCCCTGGCGAAATCTCCGATTTTGCCCGGTTCTTCCACCGCGATGCCGACCAGGTTCAGCCCGCGCCCGGAAAACTGCTTGTGGATTTCGATCAAATCGGGAATCTCCTTGCGGCACGGACTGCACCAGGTTGCCCAGAAGTTCAGCACCAGCGGCTTACCTTGAAAATCCGCGAGCGCGACCGGTTTGCCGGTCAAATCCTCGAAAGTCGCGGAGAAAATTTTCCCGGCGTCGGGAAACTCCGCCGCCGCAGCGGCCAGGGAAAAAACCAGTGTCGTCAGTCCAATCAGCCATCGTTTCATACCATCACTCCTACACATAACAGCAGCGAAAAAACCAACTGCAACTGCGCGGTTTGCGCCAGCAGGCGGTTATAAACCGGCCCGTCGGATGCGTTGCGCAGGCGCAGCACCAAAAACACCGCCCACGGCGCAGCGACCAGCGGCAGCCATACCCACACATCCGCGAGCAACAGACACCCCAGCAGCGGCAACAAAACAAACGGCGTCAGCACCAGCAGCGCATATTCGACCAAACTCGCGGTGCGCCCGATACGCACCGCCAGGGTGTTTTTTCCCACCCTCGCATCGTTCTCGCGGTCGCGGATATTGTTTACCACAATCACCGCCGCCGCCAGGAAACCCAGCATATTCGCGGCTACCCAGGCGGCCCGGCCAAAGTGGGAAGTTTGCAGATAAAAACTCCCCAGCACCGCCACCACCCCGAAGAACAGCCACACAAACAACTCCCCGGTGGCGCTGTAGGCAATCGGGCGCGGCCCGCCGGTATACGCGAGCCCAGCCAGCACCGACAGCACACCTACCGCGAAGATGATCCACCCGCCAAACCACACCAGGTAAACGCCGAGCAACAAAGCCAGCGCAAAACACAGCGCCACGCCGTGTTTCACTTGGCCTGCCGTCAGCCACCCGGAAGCTGTCGCGCGCGATGGCCCGAGGCGTTCCGGCGTATCCGCGCCGCGTTCGAAGTCCTTCACGTCGTTGTGCAAATTGGTGCCGATCTGGATCAGCATCGCACACGCCGCCGCGAGCAGCGCCGGCAACCATAGAAACACCCGTTCCTCGGCCCACGCCAGAGCGCACCCGACCAAAACCGGGGCCAGCGAAACCGACAGGGTTTTGGGCCGGATCGCCAGCCACCAGATAATCAGTTTTGGCAACCGCTCAGGGGAACGGTGTTCTGCGTCTTCCCCCATG
The DNA here is from genome assembly GCA_964451375.1 of uncultured Sulfuricella sp. Classification (GTDB taxonomy): domain Bacteria; phylum Pseudomonadota; class Gammaproteobacteria; order Burkholderiales; family Sulfuricellaceae; genus JAGXQV01. The sequence goes on along the minus strand of CAYVIN010000035.1, from coordinate 21,702 downwards.
CAGGGGGAAGGCCGGGATGGGGGCGGAGTGGTGGAACAACCAGAATATTTTGGTGTTTTCACCTTTCGACCCCCATCCTGACCTTCCCCCTGCCAGGGGGAAGGGACTGGCGTGGTGGCGCGGAACGCTCACCCGGAGTAGTTACAAATTTTGAAGGTTTGATGTCAGATAGTGAGTTGTTGAGCGGCACTAGCGAAATTCCAATTGAAACGGCAACCGTCGTTATAGGCCCCGTGTAAGCGCCCAGGTAAGGCAAAAATCCCCGCCGCAAAGAAACGGTCTGCCCTCATGATGTTAGTGGTTAGTAACCCGGTAATGCAGGTGGATAGGCGATCTATATAAACCTAAAAACCTCAGTCTAAAACCGCAAAGGCGCAAAGGCGCAAAGAAATAAAAAGCTTGGGCTGGATACTGCGTTCACCTTGGGGGTGAACGATCAGAAACAGTTAACCTTCTGTTTTTCCTCTGCGTCTTTGCGCCTTTGCGGTTCAAGCTGCCTTTTTTAGGATAAATGTCTATGGTAGTCCGTCAACAGGGAACGAAGGGTGGGCCTCCCACCCCAATTTCACGTTCATCCTTCATCCTTCCGGTCTCCCCCTCGGTGCCTCGCCAAATGCCGGGGTGTGCGCGAATGCGGCGCTTTGTGGACGAAGTTGTAGCGGGCGACGTGGTAACTGGGATCGAAGCCGTAGAAATTGAGGGTCATGTGCGCGAGTTCGGCGGCGCGGTAGGCCGCCAGCGGTTTTTCGGCCTCATCGCCCAGGCGCGCCTGCTGTTTGGTCGCGAGGCGGGTGGCGTAGTCGGGCGCTGCGGCGAGTTGTTCGGCGCGCGCCTCAATGTCGGCGCGGAAGGTCTGCGGATCGGCGCTGCCGCACATATCCACGAGGCCGAACTGGCGGGCTTGTTCGGCCCCCAATGGCAGGCGGTTTTCGGTGAGAGTCAGCGCCCGCTCCGCGCCGACCCGGCGCGGCAGCAGGTAAGTCCAGTATTCCGAACCGTAGAGGTTGCCCATCGCCTTGTAGTGCGGATTGAGCACCACGCCCTGGCGCGCCCACACCTGGTCGGCAGCGAGCGCCAAAAATACCCCGCCCGCGCCGGCATTGCCGCGTAGCGCGGCGACGGTCAGGCGATCCTGGATGTTCAGGATCGTGCGGGTGAGGTCGTTCATCGCGTTGATGTTGCGCCACGATTCATCGGCGGGACTGTCCGCCGCTTCGATGAGATTGAGGTGCAAGCCGTTCGACCAGAAATCCTCGCCGCCCAGCAGCACCAGGACGCGGGTGTCGCGAGTCAGGGCTTGCTCAATGGCGGCGCGCAAGGCGTCACAGTGCTCGCTGCCCATTGCGCCGTTGTAAAAATCAAAGCTGAGGTAACCGACCCGGTTTTTTTCTGTGTAATGCAGAGGGCCGCCCCCAACATTTTGCAGGATGGGTGCGCTGAGCTTCACCCATCCAACATGGGGCGGCAGTTCGGGAACATCCGCCAACTTGTCGCCCAGCGCTTGTGTGGCGGGCAATTTGAATGTGGGTTCGGCGTCGGATTTCACCTTGAGATGGCCGATCCACACCGCGCCGTCGCGGGAGGCGCGGCAGATTGCGCTGCCGCGTTTGCCGAGCAACGCGCCGGGTTCGCCGCGTAATTCGGGGGCCATTTGGGCGTCGTAGAGATACACCGGGACGCCGAGAATTTCGTCGAGCACACCGGGAAAACCGTCGGCGGCGCGGATTTTGCGCAACACCGTGGCGGTGTCGTCGCTGCCCCAGTGGATGGCTCTATCCTGCTGGCGCATAGCCGGGCGCAGTTGCCCGCGCACCTCGGGGTCGGCGTAGTCGAGTCGCTGCGGGATGAAATTGCCGGCGGCGAACTTGTCCAGCGCATCAAGCACGGCGCGCACAGCGGCGTCGGTGACTTCGTTGCGGTACAAGCTGCTTTTTTTGGCGTCGCGCATCGGGAAATGCGCTTCCGCCCAGATATCGCCGGCATCCATTTCGGCAGCGGCTTGCAGCACGGTTACCCCCCATTCGGTTTCCCCGTTCAGAATTGCCCAGTCCAGCGCCGCCGGCCCCCGGTCGCCACGGATACCGGGGTGGACGACGAGACACACATGTTTGCGCCAAATGCTTTCGGGGATGGCCCGTTTCAGAAAGGGGGCGATGATCAGGTCGGGTTGCCACAAGGCGACGGCTTCTTCGCTGACCGAATCGTGGATGTCGAATTCCACGGAGACTTCGTGACCGCGTGAGGTGAGTTCGATGAACAGGCGTTGGGTGAGGCTATTGAAGGCGTGGCAGAGAAACAGGATGCGCAAGATTTACTCCAGTTCGGCGGCGAGCGCCGGGATGACGGCGGCGAGACGCCGGTAGTCGTCGATTTGGTTGTAGGCCTGCGCGGAGATGCGCAGGCAAAGCCGTTCGCCAACCGGAAACACCGGGACTTCGATGCGTTCCCGTTGCCACAGGGCGTCGTGCAGGCGTTTGGCGTTGTCCAGGGTGGCCGTGGCGCGACCGGGAATGGCGACGGTGCGCATCGCGGCGAGTGTTTCCGGTGTGCCATACAGCGGCGTTCCCCAGGCGGCAGCCAGCAACTCGCCGGCTTGGGCGGCGAGCCGGTTATTGTATTCGCGCAGCGCCTCCGGCCCCAGGTCGCGAACGAAACGCAGCGCGGCGTGGAGCGCCAGCCAGGCGCTTGGGTCGCGGGTGCCCATCCAGTCGAATTCGGCGCTGTAGCCTTTACCGCTAAACAGGGAAGCGACCAGCGGGTGGGTATTTTCCTGGTGGCGCGGGGCCGTCCACAAAAAAGCGCAGCCTTTCGGCGCGAACAGCCATTTGTGGCAGTTGCCGGTGACCCAGTCGGCGTCCAGCCGGGCGAGATCGAGGGGCAACATGCCGGGCGCGTGTGCGCCGTCCACCAGCACCGGGATATCGCGTTCGCGGCACAGCGCGACCATCTCTTCGAGCGGATAGACCAGCGATAACGGCGAGCTAACGTGATCGACGATGGCGAGCCGGGTGCGCGGCGTAAGCGCTGCGCCAAAGGCTTCAAGAATCGCGTCATTACCGGGATGCGGCAGGGGAATATCGAAATCGCGCAAGATCAAATCATGGCGGCGGGCGGCGCAGGCGGCAGCGTTGCGCACCGCTAGGTAGGCGTGGGGACACAGCAGGATTTCGTCGCCGCGCTGCCAGTCGCGGGATTGCAGGACGGCGTTGACCGCCGTGGTGGCATTGTCCTGAAAAACCAGATCGACGCCCTCCGCGCCGATGAACTCGCCCAGCTCATCGGCCACCGCGCGCAACTCACCGGGCAGTTCGTCGATCATGAAGCGCACCGGCTGGCGTTCCAGACGTTCGCGCCAGGCGCTTTGCGCCGCCAGCACTTCGCGCGGCGTAGCGCCGAACGAGCCATGGTTGAGAAAATCCATGCCTTCCTCCAGCAGCCAGCGCGGGCGCAGGGGATGGCCGAAGGGGGTCATCCCAAATCTTCCGGCCCGGCCAGGGATTTGGCTTTGTTCACGATGCTGCCGCGTTTGAGCATGGAGAGGTATTCCTCTTCGTCGAGCTGGATGACCTGGGTGAGGTAGACGATGTTTTTTTCGATGGATTCGAGATAGTAGTTGTTGGGGACGCCGTACCAGTCCTGAAAATGGTCGGAGAGACGGGCGTAGGTGGCGTCGAATTCGCCGTCGAGTTTGACGTGGGTGATTTCGTAAAAATTCTGGGTGCGGCGCAGCAGGTCGTGCATGTTGTGATAACCGCCGAGGTGCGCTTCCTTGAATTCGAAATAGAGGAACAGGAGTTTTTCCAGATAGGTGCGGTCAGCCATTTGCCCGACCAGGTCGGCGGTGCCGACGATCAGCCCGAGCAGCCGGGTGCGCGGGTCGGGAAACGTGATCTGGGAGGGGTTGGTGGCCGGGTCGGTGCAGCGGATCATGGCTTCCAGCGAGGTTTGCCAGGCTGTCGGAAAACCCATTTCGGCAACATAACGCTTCATGAATTCGATGCTGCGGGTGACGTGTATCTGGGTGTATTTTGCGCCGGTGCCGACATCGTCGCCGATTTCCATGGCGTAGCCGATATCGTGCATCATCGCGGCGATGAGGATGCGGCTGATTTCGTCGCTATTCAGGTGGTTGCCCGACAAATGTACGCCGTGCAGCAGGCGCGTCGCGCACAGGAATACGTCGAGGGTGTGGTGCATGTCGTGATACAGCGTGGAAATCCGCTGATAGCCGGGGTATTCGCCGCGAAACAGGCGTATTACGTCGTCGAAGGCGCTGCGGGTATGCGCGAAATCGAAGCCGTGGTCGATGCGTCGCACGATTTCACAGGCTTTGCGCCAGACTTCATCGGTGTCGGTATTGGCAAACAGGGTGCGGATTTCCGCAGCGGAGGGGCCGTTCCCCATGATTATTCTCCCAGTCGGGGTTTATCCAAGGGCAGTGTTTAATATTTAATTCTACTTTGTCAGATTTGAAGTCCAAGCCCGTTAGTACGTCCCTTCCCCCCACGGGGGAAGGACAGGATGGGGGCGAGCAAATTATCACAACTGCATGATTTTAAACCGCCCCCACCCCAACCCTCCCCCGTTGGGGGAGGGGGCCAAGGCGCTGTTAGCGTAATCTGACGAAGTAGAATTAATGTTTAATTGTGGAATGCGCTTTGCGCATGTTTGGATGCCCAACGCCGCTACGCGGCGACCGCAATTAAACACTAAGCATTAAACATTCAACACTGCCTTTCTATTAGCAGATGCGCGGCAATTGTTCTCCGGTCAGCCAATCGACAATACGTTTGCCGCCGAACGCAGTTTCCATTTGCACGAAACAATGGCTGTCTTCGATCACTTCGCCAATGATAGCAGCGTCGTTACCCAGCGGGTGGGCGCGCATCGCGGCGAGCACGGCTGGCGCATCGGTCGCCGCGCAGATGGCGATCAGTTTGCCTTCGTTGGCCACATACAACGGGTCAAGACCGAGAAATTCGCAAGCGGCCTTGACCTGGCCGCGCACCGGTATTGCGGCTTCGCGCAGCATCATGCCGACGCCCGACTGCCCGGCGATTTCGTTGAGCGTGGTCGCCAATCCGCCGCGCGTCGGGTCGCGCAGGCAGTGGATGTCCGGCGTGGCGGCAAGCATTGCGGCGACCAGCCCGTGTAATGCGGCGGTGTCGGATTTTATGGCGGTTTCGAAAGACAAGTCTTCGCGTAACGACATAATCGCCACGCCGTGGTCGCCTATCGTTCCGCTGACGATGATGGTGTCGCCAGGGCGGGCGCGGTCGCCGGAAATGTTCACCCCCTCCGGCACTACGCCAATGCCGGTAGTGGTGATGAACACCCCGTCGCCCTTGCCTTGTTCAACCACTTTGGTGTCGCCGGTAACGATAGTGACGTTGGCTTCGTGTGCGGCGCGCGCCATGGACTCAACGATGCGCGCCAGATCGGCCAGTGGAAAACCTTCTTCGAGGATGAAGCTGGCGGCCAAATGCAACGGCGCCGCACCGGACATCGCCACGTCGTTGACGGTGCCGTGCACCGACAGGCAGCCGATGTCGCCGCCGGGAAAAAACAGCGGCGAAACGACATGGGCGTCAGTTGCCATCACCATCCGCCCCGGCGGTACGTTGAAGCTCGCCTGGTCGTTGTGCTGATTCAGATATTCGTTGTCGAAGGCGCGCAGAAACAATTCCTCGATCAACTGCGCCATCGCCCGTCCGCCGCTGCCGTGGGTCATGTCCACCCGGCCCTGTTTGAGGTCGAGCGGGCGGATGTAGGTTTTTCGGGTCGGGTTTACCAAAGTTTTTCTCCGCGTTGCACCAGTTCCTGCACCTCGCGCTGGAATTCCGGCGGGCCGAAGGCCAGCATGGTTTGTTCACGTTCCAGCTTGTCGGCAGCCTGTTCCGCATAAATCAGCGGACGCCCGTGCTGGGTGGCGTAAACCTTCAGCCAGTTGAGCGCCTTGCCGGGGACTTTTTTGCCTACCGGCACCGCCACGTCCACCGGGAGGCCGCGCCACAGCCGCACCCCGACCAGAACGATGGTTTTCATCCGGTCGGGCCGGAACCACTCGGGCAGATGGCTGTTATCGCGCAGCCAGGCGCAAATGAAATGGCGGCACGGGTCGAGCGGACGCTCGTCGTAAATCTTGCAGCCCGTGCCGGTGCTGTAGGGGCAGGGGGAGCCGGGGAACACGTCATGACCGTGGACGTTCATCGTCACCCAGCCGTCGCAGCAGGCGGTGCAGGTGTCACAGGTGCGCGGCTCAGCCATGCCGGTCGGCCTCCTTGTAACGGCCATAGGTGTAATAGGCCGCACACGCGCCTTCCGATGACACCATACACGAGCCGACCGGATTTTCCGGGGTGCACACCGTGCCGAACAGCTTGCAGTCGAGCGGACGTTTCACCCCCCGGATGATCGCGCCGCATTCACAGGCCTGATGGTCGGCAACCTGGCGGTAGGGCAACTCAAAACGCAATTCGGCGTCGAAAGCGGCGTAGCGTTTTTTGATCTTCAAGCCGCTATACGGCACCACGCCTAAGCCTCGCCACTCGAAGCTACGGCGTAGTTCGAAAACTTCCGCGACTTTTTGCTGGGCCTTGAGATTGCCGTCGCGGGTCACGGCGCGGGAAAACTCGTTTTCCACTTCCGCCCGCCCATCGTTTAACTGGCGCACCAGCATCAATATCGCCTGCATCACGTCGAGCGGCTCAAAGCCGGCAATCACTACCGGACGCCGGTATTCATAGGCGAAATATTCGTAGGGGCGGCTGCCGATCACGGTGGAGACATGCGCCGGGCCGATGAAGCCATCCAGCGGCAATATCCCCAGTTTGCGCACTTCCGGCGATTCGAGAATGTTGGAAATCGCCGCCGGGGTGAGAACGTGGTTGCAGAACACCGAGAAGTTTTGCAGCCCGAGCTTTTCCGCCTGGAGAATCGCCACCGCAGTAGGCGGCGTGGTGGTCTCGAAACCGATGGCGAAGAACACCACCTGTTTTTCGGGATTGTCCAGGGATATTTTCAGCGCGTCGGCGACCGAATACACCATGCGGATGTCGCCGCCACCGGCCTTGGCCTTGAGCAGACTGAGGCGTTCCGAACCGGGCACCCGCAACATGTCGCCGTAGGAACAGAGAATCACGCCCGGCGTCTGGGCGAGACGAATGGCGCTGTCGATGCGGCCAATAGGCAGCACACACACCGGGCATCCGGGGCCATGAATCAGGCGCACACTAGGGGGCAGCAAATCCTGGATGCCATAACGAAAAATCGCGTGGGTATGGCCTCCGCAAAATTCCATCAAATTGTAGCAACGCGCGGGATCGGCCTCGCGGCGCACCGACGCGGCGATTTTCTGCGCCAGCGCGCCGTCGCGGAATTCATCGACGTATTTCATTTCAGGCGGGAAGCGGCGCGGCTTCGATTTCGGCGAATAACTTCAGGGTTTTTTCCGCCTCATCAGGGTCAAGGCGGTTGAGCGCATAGCCGACGTGAAGAATCACGTAATCGCCGACTTGCACGTCGCTCACCAGCGCCAGCGAAATTTCCTTGCGCACCCCGCCGAGATCGACGATGGCTTGATCATTTTCGAGGATTTCCGCGACTCGCGCGGGGATAGCCAGACACATGAGAGATACTCCAGAGCAGGCGCACAGCATACCACGCAAACACACTATACTGAGAGTGCAGGCAGGGAGGGGCGCGCCGGACGGGCTGGATTGCTTTAGCCCGACAAGGTCTGTACCCTATCGTTTTTTGCAATCACTTTCAGGAACAATCATGTACACCGAAATCGAAAACACCGACAGCGTCACCAAACAAAAACTTATCGCCGATTTCAAGGTGGTTATCGCCGACGCAGAAGAACTGCTCAAGGCCACCGCCCAGGACGCCAGCGACAAAGCCGTTGCCGCCCGCGCCCGCATCGAAGCCCATTTGAGCGAAGCCAAGGTCAAGCTGGCAGCCCTCGAAGAAGCCGTTGCCGTCCGCGCCAAGCAGGCTGCCGACGCTACCGACCAATACGTCCGCGCCAACCCCTGGAAAGCCGTCGGCATCGCCGCCGGCGTGGGGGTGTTGCTGGGTATGTTGATCGGTCGCCGCTAGGCTGCCGGATATGACGGAAAACGTCACGGACGGGGAAACTCCCCGTCCGCACGGAGTATTGAATTCGTTGAAAGGGTTGCTGACCACGCTGCTTGGCGTGGCGCAAACCCGTCTGGAAATTCTTTCCACCGAAATCCAGGAAGAAAAAATCCGTCTCGGACAAATCCTGGTGCTGGGCTTCGCGGCCCTGTTTTTCATTGCGCTCGGCATCCTGTTTCTGGCCGCGTTTCTTACCGTGTTGTTCTGGGACACCCACCGTTTGTTTATTCTGGGTACCTTGACCCTGCTATTTCTTGGAGCCGGTGTCGCGGCAGTTTTGCTGGCGCGCAGTAGAGCCAGCGAAGGTAGCCGTCTGTTCAGCGAAAGCCTGAGTGAACTCGCCAAGGATCGCCGGCGTCTCACCCCACCATGAATGCCCGTCACATCGAACTTCTCCGTCGTCGCGAACGCCTTTTGATGCGCGCCGAAATGCAGCGCAACGAACTGGCCGGGCTGGTGCAGACCTGGCAAACGCCGATTCGGGTGGTGGACGGGGGCCTCGAAGTGGTGCGCACCCTGCGCGCCCATCCGTTGCTTTGGGTCGCCCCCGTGGCTTTGCTGGTCGCCTTGCGTCCGCGCCGCGCCTTGCGCTGGAGCGGCAAAGCCTGGACGGTATGGCGTCTGTGGCGGCGCTGGCAGACTTCGGCGCTGGGGAAATGGATGCGTGATGCAGCATAACCAGTGGCAGTTTTCGCTGGTCAGTCTGATTTTTACCGGGCTGATATTGCTGGCCGCTTTTACCGTCCTGCAATCCTTTCTGCTGCCCATCATCTGGGCGGCGGTGATCTCCATCACCACCTGGCCGACGCACCGCAAAATCCTCGCTTGTCTGGGTAATCGCCAGGATCTGGCGGCGCTGGTTTCCACCCTGCTGGTGGCTTTTACGCTGGTGGGGCCGATGATCGCCCTGGTGGTGTTCGTCGTGGAAGATGCGCAAACCCTCACCACCTTTCTGATCCGCGCCAACCGCGAAGGCGCGCCGCCCCCCACCTGGCTGGCCGGTCTGCCGCTGGCCGGGCAATACGTGATGCCGCTGTGGGAAGAATACCTGGGCCGTCCCGACCAGCTTTCGCACTTGATGACCGAGCGCCTCGACGCCATTCAGGATTTCATCCAGTCGGCGTTGGTCGGCGTTGCATCCCGTGCGGCGATGTTGTTTTTTGCGTTGTGGATACTTTATTTTTTCTATAGCGACGGCGAAAAACTGCTGGTCAAAACCAATTTCGTCGGTTTCAAATGGCTGCGTAACCGCTGGCCTTCCTACGCCTACCATATCCCCTCGGCGGTTCGCTCGGCGGTCAACGGGCTGGTGATTGTCGGCCTCGGTGAGGGCCTCATCATTGGCCTGATGCTCAATTTCGCCGGTGTCCACTCTGCGATGTTGCTCGGCATGGTGATCGCCGCTGTTTCGTTGGTGCCGCTACTCGGCCCGTTGCTGCTGGCGCTGATCGGGGTGATTCTGTTTGCCCAGGGGGCGGCGATGTCCGGTATTGCGGTGTTTGCGGTGGGCACCACAGTGTTGATGCTGGCCGACTATCTGGTGCGCCCGCGCCTGATTCAGGGTTCCACCGAATTACCTTTCCTCGCCATCCTGTTCGGGATTTTCGGCGGGATTGCCAGTATGGGCATCCTCGGCCTGATCATCGGCCCGGTCATCCTGGTATTGTTTCTGGTGTTGTTGCGCGAAGCCTCGACCGACGTGGACAGCGAATTGGAGTTTTAATTGGAGTTTTAACAGTGCGCCTGATTGTTCTTCCGGTTTTTTTGATTTGCTTGTCCAGCCTCTCCGGCTGCGCAGTGGTTGCGGTCGCTGATGCCGCAGTGTCGGTGGGCGCTACGGCGGTCAAGGCTGGTGCGGCAGTGGTGGGAACCGCGGTGGATGTCACCACCACCGTGGTCAAGAAGACCGTGGGCAGCGATAAGTAAGGGCAGTGTTTAGTTTTGAGTGTTTAGTGTTTAGTTGATGTCGCCGCGCGACGCGCGTCGCGATTCAGTCATGCGCGCAGCGCATTCCACAACTAAGCACTAAACACTCAAAACTGTTTCCAACACTGCTTTCCAAGCTTGCCCCAAGCTCAGTCCGCCGTCGTTGGGCGGGGCCTGATTCGCTTCCAGTACATCCATTCCTTGAGCGCGTAACGCCGCTGCCAGGTCGCGGCTCAAAATCGCGTTGAGGAAACACCCGCCGCTCAAGACAATTTTGTTTAATCCCTGCTTCTGCGCGGTCTGGCTCACCCACTCGGCCAGCCCGGCAGCGAGGGTCGCGTGGAATAACGCCGCGCCCTGTTCCGCATTCGGCGTTTCCGCCAGCGCCGCAAGTAGTGGCAGGAAATCCACGATCCCGTCTTCGCTTATCCGGTAACCCCCGACCAACGGTGCAACCGGCCCATGCCGGGCCGCAAGACTCTCCAGCAGCATCGCCGCCTGCCCTTCAAATGCCATGACCGGCATCACTCCCAGCAAGCCAACGGCGGCATCGAACAGCCGCCCGCAACTCGACGTGACCGGGCAATTCAGGCCGCGTTCGAGCATTTGTCCAAGCATCGGCGCAGCCGGTTGCGCCGCGTAACGTGTGGCGATTTCCCCGCTGCGCCCCAGCGCAAACAAGGCGCTCGCCCCCATCCGCCACGGTTCGCGGGCAGCCCGGTCGCCGCCTGGCAGGGCCAGCGGGCGCAGAAACCCTAAGCGGCTGAATTTCGCGCCGTCGAGGTGGAACAATTCACCGCCCCATGCGCCGCCGTCTTCGCCCAACCCCACGCCGTCCAGCGCCAACCCCAGCGCCGCGCCGGTTTCGCGGTGTTCGGCAAGCACCGCCGCGAGATGGGCGTGGTGATGCTGCACCGCGACCAGCGGCAAGCCGCGCTCGGCGGCAAAGGCGGCAGCAAAACGGCTGCTGTGGAAATCCGGGTGCAGGTCGTGAGCGACAACCTGCGGTGCAATCTCCAGCACATCCATTAAGTGAAACACCGCGTCTTCAAAAGCCCGGCAAGTGGCGGCATTGTCCAGATCACCGATATGCTGCGAGAGGAAAGCCTCGTCGCCACGGGTCAGGCACACGGTGTTTTTGAACCACCCGCCGCAAGCCAGCACTGCCGGGCCGGAATGGGGAAGCCTGATGGCGCGGGGAGTGTAGCCTCGGGCGCGGCGGATGAAAGTTGAGGTGATGGGGGATGGGTGATGAGTGATGGGTTTTTCCTCCTTCCCATTACTCATCACCCATTCCCCATTACCCCTGACCACCGAGTCGTCGCATCCCACCAGGATGTCGCGGTCGTGCAGCAGAAAGGCGTCGGCAATCCCGGCCAGCCGTTCCTGTGCTTCGTTGTTGCCGATTACCAGCGGTTCGCCACCGGGGTTGGCGGAGGTGCACACCAATAACAATTCCTGCGGCGCTTCGAGCCAAGCTATCCCCGGCGGACGGCCTGCCGCTTCGTGAAACAACAGCCATTGCAGCGGCGTGTAGGGTAGCAGCGCGCCCAGCCAGGCCACGCCATCGGCTACTCCGGGCAGGGCATGATCACATTCGGCGGTTTTTTCGACCAGCACGATGGGCCGCTCACGGCTCCACAACAGCGCCTCGTCATCCGCGCTCCAGTTTGCCAGCCCGGACAGTGAAGCCGGATTGGCCGCCAGCACGGCGAAGGGCTTCGCTTCGCGCTGCTTGCGCCTGCGTAATTCGGCGACCGCAACGCCATTGCGGGCATCGCACATCAGGTGGAAGCCGCCCAAGCCCTTTACCGCGAGGATGTTCCCGGCGCGTAGCAGAGCGACGGCAGCGGCGATGGGGTCGGTTTCGCCGATCCGTGAAACATCGCCATACTCCAACCACACCTGCGGCCCGCACACCGGGCAGGCGTTGGGCTGAGCGTGAAAGCGGCGATCCAGCGGATTTTGGTATTCGGCGCGGCATTCCGGGCACAGGGTAAACCCCGCCATGCTGGTATTGGGGCGGTCGTAAGGCAGGAACGCGGTGATGGTATAACGCGGCCCGCAGTGGGTGCAGTTGATGAAGGGATAGCGGTAGCGCCGGTCGGCAGGGTTCAACAGTTCGGCGAGACAGTCCGGGCAGGTGGCGGCATCCGGTGTGACAGCAGTGTGAGCATGACCCGCGCGGCTGGCGCGAATCTCGAAACCCGCCCGCAAGACTAATTCAGCAGCCCGGCTTTCGACCGCATCGACCCGCGCCAAAGGCGGGGCCTCCTCCCGCAGGCGCACGAGCAACGTGGCGATGGCGGGGGCCGCACCGTGTACGGCAATTTCCACGCCTTCGCCGTCGTTGAGCACCCAGCCATTCAAGCCCAGTTCGACAGCCAGACAATACACAAAAGGGCGAAAACCGACACCCTGAACCGTGCCGCGCACCCTGATGGTTCGCGTGATGGGTAATATTGAATTGTCGGTGATGGGTGATGGGTGATGGGTAATGGGGAACACCACTTCGGTGCAGTCATCGCTCGGACTCAAATCGTTCTCGCCGTCACTCCTCACCCATCACTCCTCACCCATTACCCATCACCGATTTTTTAAAGCTGCCAGTTCCGCTTCCAGTTCGGCGATCCGGCGATGCAGGGTTTCCACTGCGGCGGCCTTGCGCTGGCTGGCCAGTGACAGGCCTTGTTCCAGCCAGGCCTGCCATTCATCGAGGCCTTCGCCGGTGACGGCGGAAACCAGAATTACCTGGATGTTGGGATTGATACGCCGCGCGTATTCCAGGCACAGCGGGACGTTGAAGGTGAGGTAGGGCAACAAGTCGATCTTGTTGAGCAACATCACGTCGGCAGCGGCGAACATGGCGGGATATTTGAGCGGTTTGTCCTCGCCTTCGGTCACCGAAAGTATCGCCACCTTGTGCGCTTCGCCGAGGTCGAAATCGGCGGGACACACCAGGTTGCCGACGTTTTCGATCAGCAGCAGGCTGTCGTCGGCCAGTTCTAGACGCTCATAAGCATGGCCGACCATGTGGGCGTCGAGATGGCAGCCCTTGCCGGTGTTGATCTGGACGGCCTTGACCCCGGTGGCGCGGATGCGGTCGGCATCCAGCGCAGTCTGCTGGTCGCCCTCGATCACCGCCACCGCGTGTTTGCCCTTGAGATGCTGGATGGTGCGGGTGAGCAGGGTGGTTTTGCCGGAACCGGGGCTGGACACCAGGTTCAGGGCGAAGATGCCATGTTCGGCGAAATGTTTGCGGTTTTCGTCGGCGTATTGGTTATTTTTCGACAGGATATCCTGTTCGATCTGCACCATGCGGGTTTGCGACATACCCGGCGCATGGGCGCGCGCCGCGCCGAGGCCGTAATGCAGATCATTGTCGCCGTGGCTATGCTCGTGATCGTGGGAATGTTCCTGACCATGTCCGTGCTCATGACTATGTTCATGGCCGTGACCGTGTTCATGATCGTGGGGGTGGCTGTGCTCGTGGCTATGCGCCTGCCCGTCGTGCTCGTGGGCATGGGTGTGGGGATGGGTGTGTCCCTCGATGGTGGTTTCGCCTTCGCCGCAGCCGCAAACTGTACACATATTGATTCTCCAGAGTGTGAGGACTGGGGGCTGATGGCTGAGTTGGTTACCCAGTCATCAGCTCTCATATCTCGGTTTTGCCGTTATTCCACTTCCAATTCCTTGACGCGCATTTCCGCGCCGCCGGTGACTTCGATGGCGAAACCGCCGCAGTTTGGGCATACCTGGAAACGCTCGGTGACTTCGATGTCGCGATGACATTCGGCGCAATGTCCCGCGCCGGGTGTTTCGAGAATTTCCAGGGCGGCGTTTTCCGCCAGAGTGCCGCGCGCCACGGCGTCGAAACAGAAGCGCATGGCTTCCGCCTCGACGCCGCTGAGTTTGCCGATTTCCAGCCACACGGTTTTGACGCGGCTGAAACTATTTTGCCGGGCGCTGTCTTCGATGAGCTGGATCACGCCTTCGGCGAGGGACATTTCGTGCATGGTTTGACTTCAATGTTTAATGTTGAGTGCTTAGTTCTGCTTTGTCAGATTACGTTAACCGCAGCCTGGCTCCCTCCCCCAACGGGGGAGGGTTGGGGTGGGGGCGATTTAAAATCATGCAGTTGTGAGATTTGCCCGCCCCCATCCTGTCCTTCCCCCGTGGGGGGAAGGGACGTACTAACGGCCCTGGTCTTCAAATCTGACAAAGTAGAATTAGTGTTTAATGGAGGAACGCGCCGTTGCGCGTGATCCCGATTTCACCGCGCAAAGCGCGACCGCAATTAAACATTAAGCATTAAACACTAAGCACTGCACTCACACACGGATCAAGCGCCAACAGCAGCAATTCTGCGGCGCGCCGCGCGGCTTCAGGGCTCTCCGCCGCTGTGCCGGTCAACCCCTGAGCATATGCGCCGCACGGGTGAAAATTCCATTCGGTCGGCGCGACGATGCGGTAATCGGTCACTGCGCCGTTTTCCACCCGGGCATAGTGGATGAGCAGCCCGCGCGCGGTTTGCAGCCATGCCAGCCCGGCATTTTCGCTTATCTGGGCCTGCCTGAGCCAACGGCAGGACAGTGTATCACTTCCGCGCAGCGCTTCGGCGAGGTCGGCGAGTTCCGCCAGCCGTGCGGCAAAGCGGGCGTTGACTGCATTGCCGGGGTGTTGCGCGGCGCGCGCCAGCGGCCCGGTTTCCGCCGGCTTGCCGCGCCAGGTCGGCAAACCGGGAAAATCGGTTTGCTCCAGCAACGCCGGCAATATCTCTTCGACCATCTGAGTGGTGTTGAAATCCGCCAATAACGGAATATTTGCGTCGCCCCACCCGCCTTCGTTGCTGAGTTTGCCGAATACCTCCGCCAACGGCGCAGGCGCATGGGGCGGCCACGGCGTGGCGCGGCTGCGCCACGCCGGGACGGATTCGCCCAATAATCGGGTGGTAAGAAATTGTTCCAGTTGATCGGCCAATTCGCCGCCCGGCAAAGCGCTCCCGCACAACTTGCGTATCCCGGCCAGCGCCGCCACGTCTGCCGGCAGTCCGTAATATTGGGGCAGATCGATGAGAAAGCGCCACGCCGATTCCTGGAAGGCTTCGGCGAACAATGCCCGTTCCTGCGCCGGGGATATCCCGCTTTTACCCTGCGCCGCATCCAGCGCCAGCGCGGCGGCTACGCCCTGCGCCCGTCCGCACAACGAAAACAGCAGCGGAACGACGGCTGCCGCCTGACTCAGCGTTTTGCCGTGGAGCAGGCGGGCGATGTCGGCAAGGCGGCGCGGCGCGATGTCAACCCGGCGGATGGCTGCGCCATCCCAATCCAGGCGAATCTGGAGCTGACCTTCGGGAATCATGAGTGGAGCGGCTTCATGGTTGATCAGGCGGGAATCTTACCCTCTCGGGGCGCTCCTGGAAGAGATCGTTACAGATTATTCTGGAAGGGGCTGCAGAACCCTATTGTGATGCAGCGAAAGCAGAAGCCCCGCCTCAAACATTAAACCGGCGCATCGACTGCTTGAGTTGACCGGCCAGTTCGTGGAGATGATTGGCCGCGTCGCTGGATTCCCGAACTGCGCTGTGGTTGGTTTCCGACATGTTGGCGATGGTTTCGACATTTTTGGCGATTTGCCCGCTGGTGGCGCTTTGTTCCTGAGTGGAATGCACCAGCTCGGTAAGCTGGTCGAGGGCCTGCACCGCGCCGCGATGTAATTCCTGGAGTGGCGCGACCACTTCGTTAATCAGGCGCACCCCATTTTCCACCTGGCTGCTGCCGCTTTCCATCACGGCTACGGTCGCCAGGGTTTCACTCTGGATGGTGTCAATCATGCCCCGGATTTCGCTGGTGGCCTGACCGGTGCGTTCCGCCAGCTTGCGCACCTCATCGGCCACCACCGCAAAACCGCGCCCGGTTTCACCGGCGCGGGCCGCCTCGATGGCCGCGTTGAGGGCGAGCAAATTGGTCTGGTCGGCGATTTCGCGAATCACGTTGACGATGTTGTTGATCTGCTCGGAAACCTGGCGCAGGTCGTGGAGCTTGCGCGACGCCTCGGTAACCGAGGTGGCGATATGGGTGATTTCAGCGGCGGCGTTGCCCACCAGTTCCTTGCCGCGCGCCGAAAAATCCACGGTTTGCTGCACCACCTGGCGCGACGCCACGGCGTTTTCGCTGACCAGATCGATGCTGGTGGACATTTCCTCCACCGCCGCTGCGGTTGACGCGGTCGCCTCGGTTTGCCGTTCCGATGCGCTGGCCACGTTCTGGCACAGGCCGGCCAGTTGCGTCGATGAGCTGGCGACGTTTTCCGAAGTGGCGACGATGCGGCTGATCATCTCGCGGAGTTTGTCCTGCATGGTGTGAACCGCGAACAACAGGCTGTCGCGGTCATCCGGCGCGAGGTTCACCGAAGTGGTCAAATCGCCGTCGGCGATGCGGTGCACCACGGCGGAGGTGTAGTTCAACTCGCCGCCGAGTTGTCCCACGATGCTGCGCGCCACCAGCCAGGACGCCGCCAGCAATACGCCGACGCCGAACAGCACGGCGGTCAGGCTTTTCAGCGCTTCGCTGAAAAACAGGGCCTCGACATCGTCGATATACACCCCGGAACCAATCACCCAGCCCCACGGCGCAAACCCCTTCACATAGGAAACCTTGGGCACCGGCTCGCTCGCGCCGGGTTTGGGCCACAGGTAAAACACCAGGCCCGCGCCTTTCGCCCGCACTTCATCGACGAACGCCACGAACAGCTTTTTGCCCTGGGGGTCGGCAAATCCCGACAAATCCTTGCCATCGAGTTCCGGTTTCATCGGGTGCATCACCATGGTGGGGTGCATATCGTTGATCCAGAAATATTCCTTGCCCTCATAACGGAGCGCCTTGACCGCCGCAACGGCGGCGCTGCGCGCTTCGGCATCGGAGAGTTTTCCCTGGGTGCTCAGGGTGTGGTAATACGACAATACCCCATGCGCCGTTTCCACCACATGGCGGGTTTTTACCTGGCGTTCTTCCAGCAGGTTTTTCTTGAGGATGAACAGCGACCAGGAAGACATCGCGATCATACCGAGCAAGGCCACGGCGGCCAGCAGCCACAAACGCTGGCGGACTTTCATGTTTTCCAGAAAAGCGGGCATGTCCAAAGCTTTCGTAGGGCAGATAAAAAAGGTGGTGCAACAATAAGTTGCACAAGGGCGCGAATTATACATGAGGCAACTCATCTATATGAGTATCTGATCCAATTGTTTTTGTTTTGGCGAGCTGTCCGGTGGTGTTCGTGCGAAAAAAAGCCCCGCCGGGCGGGGCCTGAAATTCCTTGCAAAATCAGGGCTTCGGCGCCGAACTCATCAATTGCAGCCAGAAAACCCCTTTGGCGTCCGAGCTGAGCATGAATTCGCCCTGATAACGCTGACCGTTGTAGAAAACGTTGCCGGAAGAAATGCCGTACATTCCCTGTCCGACGCTATAAACATCGGGTTGGGTGCAGCCGGCAAATGCCGCGCTGCCAGTCAGCGGGGCCGCCGCAGACAATGTCCACCACAGATAGGAACTGCCGCTCACGTTATGCTGGCTGAGGGTGGCGCGATACGCCACGCCACCTACGCTAACGATGGGGATGGTCATTTCCAGGCCGGGGCTGGACACCGTAATGGAACAGGCGTCCGGGCTGGCTGCCGAAGCCGGCGTTGCGGCCAACAAAACGGCGGCGAGCAGGGCGAGTTGCAAAGGTTGGGCAGGTTTCAACATGGTTATCTCCCTAATATTTCCAATTTGGCGAACCGGGAAACCGTCCGATAATTTTTCCCAAAACGGTATGGCTTCCCGCCAATAAAAAATTACACCGGAATTTCCCAAAAGTGAATGAAAAAACGCAACTTTAGCTGCTCGCTCAAGAAGTCTGAAGGAGATAGGATATTTTGAGCTATTCTATGAAGAAGGGCGCGCCTTGGGGCGCGAGCGAAAGTGAATATTGCCGGGTCGCGCAACGGCAGAAGGGGAGGAAGTCGTGTACCGGAAAAAATTGTTCGTTTTGGCGGCAACGCTGGGTTTGGCGGCAACGCCGGCCAGGGCGATGGAAGGGCCGATAGGTTACGTCAAAACCGTCAGCGGAGATGCGCTGGTGGTGGATGCCGGCAAAGCCACCCAGGCCCAGCCCGGCGCAGGGCTGCAAATCGGCTCGGTTCTCAAGACCGGCAAGGCCGCCAGCATGGGCGTCACCTTCAAGGACAACACCACCCTGTCACTCGGCCCGGACACCGAATTGACGGTTGACGAATATCTTTACACGCCAAGCAGGGGCAGCCTCAAACTCGGCGCATCCATGAACAAGGGGTCGCTGCACTATGTCTCCGGCGTGATCGCCAAACTCAGACCCGAAGCCGTGGCGCTGAAAACGCCCACCGGCATCATCGGCGTGAGAGGCACCCGGTTCGTTGTCAAGGTTGTTGGGGGGGATGAAAAATGAGCTACCTACAAAAAACCTTCAGGTTCCTTGCCGCGCTGATTCTGGTTGGCCTCGCCGCTTGCGCCGCCCAACCGCCCGCCCCGGCCCCGGAAGAACCCATCTCCTACGTAGTGCTCCTTGAAGACGAGGATGGCTCCTTCGGCAAAGTTCTGGTCAGCGGACTGGATGGCTCGACATTGCTCGAAAAACCCCGCGAAGCGACCTTCATCGGAGACCCCGCCGGCAAAGTCTTCAACGTCGGCGACGCGCAACTCGCCAGGGACTTCGGCGCAGCGCTGGTCGCCGCCCCGCTCAAACCGGTGAGTTTCATGCTGTATTTCGAAACCGGCGGGGCCAAACTGACCGCCAGGTCGGAAGCCGACCTGCCGCGCATCCTCGCCGAAGCGGCCAAACGCCCGGCCCCCGACCTTTCCGTAATCGGCCACACCGACACCGTCGGAGACGACGATTCCAACGAAAAACTCGCCCTGAAACGCGCCCAATTCGTCGCCAATCTGATCACCGCCAAGGTCAAGGCCGTGCAGATAAGCGTCGAATCCCACGGCGAAAAAAACCTCCTGGTTCCCACCCCGGACAACACCCCCGAACCGCGCAACCGGCGGGTTGAGGTGACGGTGAGGTAAAGGTTTGGCGTCCCGGATGAAGCCGCAGGCGGAATCCGGGACACCTCAATGGCGTACCGCCTTCTTCACTTCTCCTTCAATACGATCAAATCCCCGTTTTGCCCGGCGCGCAGGCGTTCGCGGTGAAAGTTGACCAGCGGGTCGGTGGGGCGTTGCGCGGCGAGGTTTTCAAACGCTTGCCGCGCGCCCGGTTGTTCGGTGTGCAGTAATTCGAACGCGGCGCGGTATTGCGGGTCATCTTCTCCGACCGGCTCGAATACCATCAGAGCCTGGGTTTTGCCTTTCAGCACCAGGCGTCCCACCGGACGCGCCGGGATGTCCGGGCAGCCGTCGCGGGTGGCTGCCGACACACACATCCGGGTGCCCAGGTGTTTGTTGACGCTTTCCAGGCGCGAGGCGGTGTTTACCGGGTCGCCGAGGGCGCGGTAGTCGAAAATGGTGGTGCCGCCGAAGTTGCCGACGATCACTTCGCCGCTGTGGATGCCCATCCGGGTCTGGCCGAAAGCGATGCCCTGAGCCTGGAGTTGAGCCGCATATTGCGTGGCGAAATCCTGCATTTCCAGGGCGCAGAGCAAGGCGCGGCGCTGGTGGTCGGGCTGGGCGACGGGCGCGGAGAACATGATGGCGACGGCGTCGCCGACGATGCGGTCGAGGGTGCCCTGGTGTTTGAAGGCAATCGCGATGATCCGGTCGAGATAGGCGTTGAGCAGGGCTACCGCCGCGCCGGGATCGATGCCTTCCATCAACGCGGTGAAACCGGCCAGATCGGTGAAGATGAAGCTGCACTGGCGGCGTTCGCCGCCCAGTTGCAGGGCGTCGGGATGGTCGATGAGATGGCTGACCAGATTGGGCGAGACGTAGCGCGAGAAAGCCTGTTTTACCCAGCGCTGGCGGCGTTCACTGGCGCGATGGCGGACGATGCTGGAAATCCCGAAAGTCAGCAGCAGCGCCAGCGTCGGCGTCACCGGGTCGAGCAGCAGGCCGTCTCCGGCGTAGGCCCGCCAGGCCGCGCCCCACAGCAGGGCGAGGAGCACCGCGAAGGTGGATGAGGCGGCCAGGGCGCTGCCGCTCAGCGCCAGCACCGCCACGATAAGCCCGCCGCAAACGATGGTCAGGCCTTCCAGCGTGCTCGCCCAGGAGGGGCGGTTGAGCGGATCGTCGGCGAGGATTTGTTCGAGCGCCTGGGCGTGAACCTCGACACCGGGGATCACCCCGCCCAGCGCGCCGAAACGCAAGTCCATCAAGCCCTGCGCCGAGGCGCCGACCAGCACGATGCGGTTTTCCAGCTGTTCGGCGGGGACTTCTCCGGCCAGCACTTTCCAGGCCGGAATGGTGCGTTGCGGCGCGGGCCGGGTGTAATGCACCCACACTTCGCCCTGCGGCGTGGTGGGGATGGTCAGCGCGCCGATGCGTACTTCCGCCAGCCCGACGCCTTGCGCCGGGGCGCTGCGCAGGGTGATGTTGCGCTCCCCCTGAGCGACGCGCAGCGCCTCGCTGACCAGGGTGGGCAGCAGGGTGTCGCCCTGGCGCACCAGCAGCGGTGCCCGGCGCACCACCCCGTCGCTATCGGGAATAAACGTCAGGACACCCGCGCCGTCCGCCGCCGCCGCGAGTATCGGCAAAGCCGGAATATGCCCGGAAAAGGCCGCGACATAAGGCTGGGGCGCTTCGCCGAGGGTGACGAAACGGGCTTGCACATTGGGCGGGGCGGTGTTTGCGCCACTCCGTTGCACCGCGTATCCCAGCACCACCCGCCCGCGCGCCAGGGTGTTGGCGAGCAGCGGGTCGTGTTCCGGGAGGCGGGCGATGTGGCGGGCGGTCGCAGGCGGTGGCCGCCAGACTTCAAGCATCGCTTGCGGCGAAGTGCGGTCGGGTTCCGCAAAAATGATGTCGAGGCCGATGGCGGCGGCGCCCGCGTCCTGCAGGCGCGCCACCAGTTCCGCAACGCGGGTGCGCGGCCATGGCCACTGGCCATAACGTTGCAGACTGGCTTCGTCGATGTCGATGATGCGCAGCGGGGTGTCCTGCCAGGGGCGCGGCTGCCAGCGCTGGTATTGGTCGAAAACCGCGTTACGCAGGATTTGCAGGGGCAGCGGTTCCCACAGGTAAAGCAGCGCGCCGCAGACGATCGCCGCTAGCGGTGCAAGAAGCGCGAATTTGAGATTCAGCAGATTACGCAGCATGGCGGCTCCGACTCAATTGTCCCGTTTTGTCTGTTGCCTGAAACTCCGCGTCCCTATTGGTTCTTCAAGCACATCGCTGTCCCTTGGGCGTGACGGCGATAGTGGGCGCTAACGTGTGCGGGGTCTGCGCGAAAGATATAAATCAAATCAGGCCATTCAAGCTTCGACAAGACTCTCCCGAGCGGAGTCGAAGGACTCCCGGAAACGGCTTGTTGAAGCCATATAACTCAATGGGTTGGTTCACCACAAAAAGCATCGGACAACCACCAAACGGCAGCTCTTCGGCGACCTGGTTCCCCCCTTTGGAAAAGGCTACCGTATGCACACATCTTCCAACTTACTGATTTTTAATCCGTTCGTCCTGA
>CAYVIN010000034.1:0-38620 GCA_964451375.1 uncultured Sulfuricella sp. | reverse complement strand
CTGAAAACCGTGCAATCCGGCCCGTAGCGCTCTCACCATACGGGTGAATCGTAAACATGAAACAAAATCTCTTGGAGCCTTACCCCCCATCCTCCTCGGTAAGCGGTCAACTGAGGAATATAGGATAGCTGCTCCTTGTGAGTATCAGTCGATGCCGACACTGCTTCAGTATAGGCCGATAAAAGGGTGGAAACCGCCTGCCGAAAAATATCGTTCCGGGAAGCGGCGCACCTTCCCTGACGCCGATGCGCCGCTTCCCCCGATGGCGGGGCCTGAGGCACCGGAGTATATTGCGGCCATGCAGGCGTCATAATGATGCCAAGAAAAATTATCGCAAATGGAGGCGGTATGACCGGAAGTAATATCGTTTTGCAGGATATTCAGGAAGGCCTGGCAAACGAGGAATTCAGCTATTACTACCAACCCAAGATTTCCCTGGTAACCGGCAAACCAAGCGGTGCGGAAGCGCTGCTGCGCTGGAACCGCAAGGACGGATGCACGACTTCGCCGGGTGAATTCATTCCGCTCGCCGAAGAAAGCGGCTTCATCACCGACATCGCCTGCGCGATGTTCCCCAAACTGATCAACGACATGCTGGTGATCAACGACCTCGACGACACGTTGACGATTTCCTTCAACCTCACCTCGATGGATTTTGAAAAGCCCGAAATCACCGAGATGATTCGCGAAGCGGTGTTGAGTCACAAGGTGAATCCCAAGTGTCTGCAAGTGGAATTGACCGAAGCCACCATCCTGCGCAACGACAACCCGGTGATCAAGGAACGTCTCAATTCGCTGGTGGAGATGGGCGTCACCCTGGCGATGGACGACTTCGGCACCGGTTATTCCTCCATCGACACCTTGAGCCAATGGCCTTTTGCGGTGGTCAAGATCGACCGGGGCCTGGTGCAACGGATGCACGAAAATCCCAAATCCACCACCATCGTCCAGGCGAGCATCCGCATGGCCCACAAACTCGGCATCAGCATCGTCGCGGAAGGCATCGAAAGCTCGGATGTCTACGATTTCCTGATGCAGTCCGGGTGTACCGAAGCACAAGGATTCTGGATGGGCAGACCGCTGCCGATGGCCGAATTCCTCACCTTCATCCGCAAGGAACAACGCTGGTCGGGGCTGCCCATCGGCTTGATCCATATTGCCCAGCTCGATCACATCCACTGGCGCAAATCGCTGATCGACCAGATCGTCAACAACACCTTCGACGAACATCACGTCACCACCGTAAAAACCTTCACGGTGGAACTGGATCACTGCAAATGCAAGCTGGGCCGCTGGTATTACGGGCCGGGACAGGAATTCGCCGGATGTCCGGCGTTCGACCATCTCGAACAACCGCATCGCAACCTGTACGCCATCGGCAGGCAGTTGATCGAAGCGGCCCAGCGCGGCGCGCCGCACAACGAAATCGCGGTACTGCTGCGCTCGCTCACCAAGGAATCGAGCAACGTATTGAGTTTGCTACAGGAATTGGAAAATCAGGCGGTGATATTCTAGGGTTGGCGCTTAACCCAACCGGAATCGCTTCGACAACACCTGCGTCAACAAAGCCTTGCCGTTATCCTTGAATTTCTCGAACAACAAGCCGACACGAAACCCTTCGCGGCTATGCAACGATGTCTGAACCACTTGCGCAGAGATTTCCAGTTCCTCGTTGCTGGTTCCCTTGGTAATCGAGGGAATTTCGAGACGCAACAACACCTGGCTTTTTGAGAGCAGGTTGTAATCACAGTGTATCCCCGCACCGGACGGAGACAATTCGTAGGTTTCCCCGAGAAAATACTGCTGATCGCCGGCATGGGGAAAAACGGCAATCCGCCAATGCACGGGAACTCGGCTATCGGCTCTGGTCACTGGTTATCCCTTCACGGCTTGCCGGTTCCCGGCAAGGAAGAATAATCCACGGAAAACCGGTTGGAAAAGGCCACCTGGTCAGTCACCGTCGGCTCATTTTGAGCCGCCGCCTGGGCGGGCGGGGATGCGGCGGGGAGTTTGTGCAACTCCCCCTTTGCGCCGTACAAGGCCGACGTATCGCCCTGAACGGCATGTTCCGCCTGCATCCAGTCGGGACTGTAAGCGGCATGATAAGACGGCGCTTGCGCCGAAGTTGCGGATTCGGCGTGTTGGGAAACTGCCTGGCGGGGTTTGGGAACCGCCTGGGCGTATGGGTTGGGCGACTGCAATCCGGAAATGGTAGCCATCATTACGGTTCCTTAAACATGAAACTCGCGTAGCGAGCCTTTGTCCCCCGCGCCCTTTGGGAAAAGGCTGGGGTGAGGGCGATTTTGGCGAAGCGAGGGTATACCCCGCCTCGCCAAAACCGTCAGGAAAGTTGCGATAACCCCTTTGAATCATATTAAGTCTAGTACAAATCGCCGATGTCACCCGACTAATTTCGGCGCGCCGTTAATGCGCACATGTGCAACGCGAGCGCCCGTCGCAAAGCCCCAGTTGCGCTTCCGTCAGGCTCATGGTCGAGCGCACCGTCTCCCGGCTTGCGTCGAACAACACCAGAAAATGCGCGGCCTCGTTCCAGGTATCGCAATAACGCCATTCCCACACCAACTCGTCACGCGCCGCAAAATAACTCGTCCAGCCCGCCACCGACGGCCCCAATTGACGCACCACCTCGGCCTTGCCCATGCCCGGCTGCACTTTCGCGAAACTTTCCGGCTCCAGCACATTGCTGATCCGCGCCAGCTTGCCGTCCGCACCGAGGAACGCCATGTAGGTATGCACCCCCACCGGCCCGCGCGGATAAGCCAACTGCATCGCGCCATCCGGCTCCTGCCAGCGCAATGCCGGCTCGCCCATCACCCGCAACACGTCCGACAACCCGGCAACACCGCTTTCCAGACCGCGACCGTTATACGAGGCGCAACCCGCGACGAGCAACGCCATAATCAGGGATATCAAAGTTTTCATGAATTGTTCGACCTCACAAACAGGAATGCGTTCCAGAATACGCGACGCAGGAATTCCGGTAAAGCGGATACCCTCTGCCCCAAAGTAACGAACCCGGATAGACTTACAGCTTGCCTCGCCACTCTTTCCCCAGCGCACCGTGATTGACCAGATTCTCCGCCTCGCCTTCAAAAACGCCTTTCGCCACAAGCTGCGCACCGCGCTGACGGTGCTTGGGCTGACGGTGGCGGTTTTGTCGTTCGGCCTGCTGCGCACCGTGGTGGACGCCTGGTATGCGGGTGTCGATGCGGCTTCGGATTCACGCCTGATCACCCGCAACAGCGTATCGCTGGTGTTTTTCCTGCCGCTCCATTATGCCGAGAAGGTGCGTCAGGCTCCCGGCGTCCATGAGGTCGGCTACGCCACCTGGTTTGGCGGCATTTACATTGAGGAAAAGAATTTTTTCCCCAATTTCGCCATCGATGGCGAACATTTCCTCAACCTGTACCCCGAATTCGTCATTGCCGACGAGGATCGCAAAGCCTTCCTCAGAGACAAACGCGGCGCGCTGGTGGGACGCAAGCTGGCCAACCGTTTCGGCTGGAAGGTGGGCGACGTGGTGCCGTTGCGCGGCACGATTTTTCCCGGAACCTGGAGTTTCGTGGTGCGCGCCATTTACGACGGCGCACGGCCCAATACCGACACCAGCCAGTTCATGTTTCACTGGGGCTTGCTCGACGACACCCTGCGCAAAACCGTGCCGCGCCGCGCCGGGCACGTCGGCTGGCTGATGGTCGGCATCACCAATCCGCAGGATTCGGCGCAGGTGGCGCGCGATATCGACGCCATCTTCAAAAACTCCCTGGCGGAAACCCTCACCGAGACGGAAAAAGCATTCCAGCAGGGCTTCGTGGCGATGACCGGGGCCATCGTGGCGGCGATTGAAATCGTCTCGTTCGTGGTGATCGTCATCATCATGGCGGTGATGGCCAATACCATGATCATGGCAGCCCGCGAACGCAGCAGCGAATACGCGACGCTCAAGGCGCTGGGCTTCGGGCCGGGATTCCTGGCTGCCCTGATCCTCGCCGAAGCACTGGCAATCAGCGCGCTCGGCGCGGCCTTCGGCATCGCCCTGACTTTTCCGTTAGCAGCCCGGTTCGCCAGGGAAATGGAAGCCTTCCTGCCGGTCTTCATCGTCTCCGACCAGACCGTCGCGATGCAAGGGGCCGCCGCGCTGGTGGTGGCCTGCGTAGCGGCGGCGGTGCCCGCCTGGCGGGCGGCGCGAGTGAAAATAGTGGACGGTTTGCGCAGCGCCGTTTGATGGAATGCCAAGCGGGATAGAGGAACCCCGGAAACCACTCGTTATGCCCCCCTCACACTGACTTATCAGAACTATTGCACTGAAGAACTGAAGAAATTCTGGCTTTCCGGGTGGAACGGCCAACACAAGAAATTGGGGAATAGGGAATTCGGCGCGAACCGCCTGACAACTAACCGAGGTTGCGGCCCGCAACCCGATTTCGTCCGCCTTCCTTAGCCTGGTATAACATCCTGTCCGCCTCTTCCAGCAACACAGCCGTAGAGGTGGCGTTGCTCGCAGCAACGGCAGCATAGCCGAGGCTGATGGTCACCCAAGGCGCAGCGGGGGAATATTCATGCAGCAAATGCAGGTTCTCGATGCGGCTGCGCAGACGCTCAGCGAGGAGGTACGCACCGTTTGCGTCGGTTTCGGGCAACAGGACAACGAACTCTTCCCCACCATAGCGGGCGACCAGATCAGTTGCCCGGATCGCCGTTTCCGCCGCCAGTGCGGCGGCAACCGTCTTGAGGCAGACATCCCCGGCGCCATGCCCATAGTTGTCGTTATATGCCTTGAAATAGTCGATATCCAACAGAATGAGCGCCACCTGATGGCTGGAGCGAACGGCGCGTTTCCATTCGATTTCCAGCATGACATCGAAGCGCCGTCGATTGGGAATATTGGTCAACCCGTCGAGAAACACCTGCGATTCGAGCAGGTCTGATTTTTTCTTTAGATTGATGTGGTTGCGCACCCGGGCGCGGACAATTGCCGGGTTGATCGGCTTGGTGATGTAGTCAACAGCGCCCAGCGCCAGCCCTTTTTCCACGTCGAGTGCTTCGCCCGAGGCTGTAACGAAAATCACCGGAATATCCTGCGTCGCCGGGTTGTCCTTGAGCACTTGGCAGGCGTGGTAACCGCTCATACCAGGCAGGGTGACATCGAGCAAAATCAGGTCGGGTTTGGCTGGTGAAAAAACGATGTCCAGGGCGCGTTCGGCGCTGAGCGCCACTTTCAGCCGGTAGTCTGATTCCAGAACGGCATTCAGCAATTCGATGTTGCCCGGAGAATCATCGACCAACAAAATGGTTTGCCGGCTTTCTTTCTCCTCCGCTTGCTGCGCAGCCGATGGAACCAGCGTTATGCCCAGTTGGGCGGCGAGCGCCTTCAGTAATTCACGCCCCCTGGAGAAATCGTAGTACGCGACGGATTTGCCAAGCTCCTCTAATTCCCCCGCCAGTAAAGGGCTTTTCGGAAGCCGCGCAAACTGGCTAAGCACTGCCAGCGCCCCCGGATCATCGTCATCCAACAATGCGGCAAGCCGATTCAGTATGGCCGCCGGATTTTCCATATCCGGATTTTTTTCCCGGTCGGACGGCGTGTCAGCCAAACAAGTCAAGGCGCGATCAATTTCACCAATCAGGGAATCAAGCACCCGGCTGATCTCCTCAATCAACGCAGCAGTTCGCTCCTCGCCCGTCTCGCCAAGCAGCGCCAGTTCCAAATCGCGCGCAGCCTTGACCAACTTGCCGGCGCCAATATTGCCGGCCAGACCGCGCAAGGTATGGGCCTGGCGGGCTGCGCCCTCGCAGTCGCCGGATTGGTATACCTCGCGTATTCGCTGGGCCGCGTCGGCATGTTCTTCGGAAAAACGCTTCAATATCTTGCAATATAGGGCAACATTGCCGTCCAGGTTATCGAGCGCTTCGTCGCTATCCACGTCGCTGAGGCGCGGCGCTTTGGATTCGGGTGGAACCAGCCCCCCCGGCTCCACTGCTTTTTCCAAAAGACGCGGCTTGATCCACCGGGCGATAGCTGGAACTAGCGCATTGATTTTGATCGGCTTGGCAACATGGTCGTTCATGCCGCTTTCGAGACACAATTCGCGATCACCTGCCATGGCATTGGCGGTCATGGCAATAATCGGCAGGTCACGGTAACGGTCATCGGCGCGGATTTTCCGGGTGGCCTCAAAGCCGTCCATAATCGGCATCTGGCAGTCCATCAAAACTCCGTCGTAGCGGGTTTTGCCAACCATCGCCACGGCTTGGGCGCCGTCTTCGGCTAAATCGATGCTTACTCCGGCATTGGTCAGGATTTCTTGAACCAGTTCGCGATTCACAGCGTTATCCTCGACCACTAACAGGCGAGTCCCGCGTAGCGAATGTGCATATTCGGATTCCGCGACGGGTTGGTGAACTGCAATGCGCTCGGCTTTTTTCTGGCCGCTTTGCCGGTCAAACCCGGCAGTGAAGAAAAAGCGGCTGCCCACACCGGGCTTGCTTACAACGCCGATTTCTCCGCCCATCAATTCCACAAGATGTTTGCAGATCGACAGGCCCAGCCCGGTGCCTCCGTATTTTCGGGTGGTCGAAGTGTCCGCTTGGACAAACGGGGTGAAAAGACGCGCTTGCTGTTCCGCACTCAAGCCAACACCGTGGTCGGAAACCTCGAAACGCAGGCGCACCTGTTTTTCCTCGGTCGGCACCGCTGAAACGCTGACTGTTATCTCGCCTCGCGCCGTGAACTTGATTGCATTATCGATCAGGTTGATCAACACCTGGGTCAGGCGCAACGCATCACCGACCAACGCATCCGGCACTCCGCTCGCGACCTCCAGACGCAAATCCAGCCCCTTGGCCCTGGCCTTGGTTCCCAACAGACTGGACAAATGGTCGATTACCTCGGCGAGGTGGAATTCCGCCTGCTCGAATTCCAGTTTTCCGGCCTCGATCTTGGAAAAATCCAGAACGTCGTTGACGATCCCCAGCAAATTGGCGGCGGCGACATCGACCCGTTCCAGGTAATGACGCTGTTTCTCCGAGAGATTGGTTTGCAGGGTCAATTGGGTCATTCCGATGATTGCATTCATCGGTGTGCGTATTTCGTGGCTCATATTCGCCAGGAAATCGCTTTTTGCCTTGCTCGCCGACAAGGCCTGGTCGCGCAATTTCAGCAACTCGGTGGTGCGTTCCTCGACCAGATCCGCCACGACATTTTTAAGTTGTTCCTCGTTGCGTTTCAAAACCCGGATACGCAATTGATGCCCCGTCAGAATAATTCCCAGGGCAATCAGGACACTTAGCATTCTAAACCACCAGGTTTTCCAGAAAGGCGGCGTAATGACGAGGGGAAAGGAGATGCCGTTTTCGTTCCAGATGCCCTCGCTGCTGGCTGCCTTGACCCGAAAAACGTAATGCCCGGGATTCAGGTTGGTGTACGTGGCGACGCGATGATTGGCGTCGGTTTCTATCCAGTCATGGTCAAACCCCTCCAGGCGATACGCGTAGCGATTGCGGTTCGGATCAGTGAAATGCAGCGCCGAAAACTCCAGGGAAAACATCGGCTCCTTCCATGACAAAGTCAGCGACATTGGGCGATCAACATCCCCTACCAGGCTGAAATTTTCGGCGCTCTCGCTGTTGTGCAGCGCGTAATTGGAAACACTGATGTTGGTCAATACCACGCCGGGCTGCTTGGGATCGAGTCGCACTTCCTCGGGCCGCACTATCGTCAGCCCGTTATAACCGCCGAAATACAAAGTTCCATCCTCGGCGAGCCAGGAAGCGTTGCTGTAGATTCCGCTATTGGCGATACCATCGGCCGGAAAAAAATTGGTGATTTTTCCGCTCAGTGGATCCAGTCTGGACAACCCTGAGGCAGTACCTATCCAAAGCTGGCCGGCAGCGTCTTCCTTGAGCGTTGCGGTCAAATTCGAGGCCAACCCTTCGCTCACTGTGTAGGCATGAAAACGCAACTGCCCGTCCGTCCCTACAACCAGCCGGTTAAGCCCTTTTGACGTGGCTATCCACAAGGTTCCGCGCTTATCCTCCAGAATCGAGTTAAAGGTGTCGCTTTTCAGGCTGGAGGAATTCAGCGGATCATGACGAAAATTCCGAAACTGGCCCGTCACCGGATCAAGCACATCCAGTCCACCCGGCGCGTACCATCCGCCGGCCCAAACCTTACCGGCGCGATCTTCCAGTACGATGCTGGTGGAATTGACGCTACGGCTATGCGGATTGGCCGGGTCGTGGGTAAATTTTCGGATCGCGCCGGTTTGTGGATGGTAGCGTATCAGACCACCGGCAGTGCCCAGCCACAGGACGCCGTCACGTCCAGGCCGGATGAAACTGACAAAATCACTGGCCACATCGCCGAAGCGCACCACCCTGAAATGCCCACTCGCCACGTCGAGGTGGTTCAAACCGGTTGGAGTGCCGATCCACAATCCCCCATCCGGGGCCAGATACAAACTGTCGATGCGGTTGCTGCTCAACGAATCGGGCTTTTTGGGATCGTGAAAATAGCGCCGGATCAGCTTGCGGGTCACCGGATCAAACAGATACAGGCCATTGCCCCCCCCCAGCCATAACTGGCCCAGAGGATTTCCAGCAACGCTATTGATGGCATTGCTGATGCGCTGGTCGTCCGGCTGCAAATCGCGGAGGAAAAGGTGTTCAAAGCTGTGATTGCTCAGATTGACCCGATTGATCCAACCACCATAGGTTCCGATCCACAGGATACCCGAGCGATCCTGCATCAGGCTTTCGACATAATTGCTGGATATGCTGTAGGGATTTTCCTTGCTGCTCTGGTACGCAATAAACTTTCGCTCGATTTCGCTCCAGCGCAGCAAACCCGAAGTCCGGGTAGCGACCCAGATTATCCCGTCGCGGTCTTCAAGAATGCTGTTAACCCACAAATTATCCATTCCTGGCGGAGTGGGGATGCGGGTACGCGCCGACCACGTTTGCAGATTCGACTGCCAGACCTCGACACCGCTGTCCGTGCCGATCCACAACCTTTGCTTACGATCGAAACGCAACGCCCGAACATTGTCCGCACGCCCCTCTTTCCGGCTGGCTGAAGTCATCTGAAAATGCTGGAAAGTTTTCGCGCCCGGCGCCAGATAATCGATTCCGCCTGGCCATACGCCTATCCACAAACCACCTTTTCCATCCAGTGTCAGCGCGGCGATATTGTCGCTGGCAACGCTGGCGGGATTGGTCGAATCGTGACGGTAAACCGTAAAACGACCACTCTCCGGATCGAAATGTTGCACCCCGCCATAGGCGGTGCCCAACCACATGCCGCCTTTGCCGTCCCCGATGATTTTGCGAATCAGATACCCTTGGTGCTGCGCCTGTTCCGGCAGAAATCGCGTAAAACCACCGTCCCCTGCGTCAAAACGCACCAGACCACCGCGTGTACCCAACCAGATCCGCCCAGCGGCGTCTTCAAACAACGAGGAAACGTTATCGTTGGGCAAACTGCGGGGATTGTTGGCGTCGTTCTGATATCTGACGAAACGGTAACCGTCATATCGGGCCAGGCCGTAGTTCATCCCCATCCAGATAAACCCCTGGCGATCCTGGAGCAGCGACAATATCTGCCCGCTGACCGGCTCGGCGCCTTCCACCTTATCGAACCGCAAGGCAAGAGGCAGAGAGGCCAGCGCAGGGAGTCCTGAAGCCAGCAGAAAAATCAGGACAGCCAGCCGAAACCGGAAAAAGGCGTTGAACATACGCTGTGGATCAGGCAGACAGGAGGGAAGCGCTCGCCGCGCCAGCCCCAAGTCCGGCATACAGGATGATGACGCGCAGGTGTTCGCCAAGGCGCTCCACCCGCTCCTGAAACAGGTTAAAAAATACCAGGCCATACAGTGCTATCGCGATCCCCAGGCCGGTGGCGAACAACGCGGTGCCGATGCCCGCCGCCACCCCGGAGGGATCGGAAATACCCGACTGGGCCAACACACTGAAGGTTTCGATGATACCCAGGATGGTTCCGAGCAAGCCCAACAACGGCGCGGCGGTAACCACCGTATCGAGGATCCACAGGTTGCGTTGAAGCTTGGCCTTGAGGGAAAGATAAATCGCTTCGGAAATATCCTCCTGATCCTGGCGGGTGCACATCCGCTCGCGGAGCGCCAGCATACGGCGCAACGCCTCACCGGGAACACTCTCGCCACCCACGCACCCGACGACCTGCGCCGCATCGCGGCCCTCGGCAATCAGCAACGATTCGAGGGTGCGCGCCTGCCGCAGGGTGACCACATAAAATATCAGCCGCTCGCCGATAACGAAGGTCGCCAGACCAGCGGCCAGGTACATCACGTAAAAAGTGATTTCATGCAGCGCTTGATAATTCACTCAACAGTCCCGGATTAAAAGTCGGAGGCCAGCGTCACCCCAAAAGTCCGGGGCGCGCCGATGTAATAGGTTGGCGAACTGCTCCCCGCCCCCACGGCGCGATTGGTAAAGGTGGCGCCGCTACCCGCATTGAGAAAGAGATAGTTGGTATCGAGCAGATTATAGACATTGAAACGCACCACCGGATTACGGAATAACGCAGTCGAGGGGAATCGATAGGCGGCATCGAAATTGACCAGCGTAAACCCACCCACCGCTTCGTCGTTGACCAGGGTCGAATAACGTCTGCCGGTATATTTGGCCGAGAGGTTGGCCGACCAGGAAGCATCGCGGTATTGCAGCGCCGCGCCCGCCATCCAGTTTGGCGTATCGGGGAACTGTTTACCGGCAGTCGCTTCATAGGTAGCCGCGCCGGTGCGCAAATTCTCACCGATGCGGCTATCGGTATAAGTCAGAGAACCGTAGAGGCTCCATTTCGGTTGAAAGCGCCACGCCCCCTCCAGTTCAACCCCCTTGGTCGTTGAATCGCCGACATTGTAGTTGGTGCTGGCGGCGTTGACTGGATCGTAAGCTGTAGCGATGCGGTTCTTGTAGTCCACGTAAAACAACGACCCGGATAGAGAGAATTCCTGAGCGGCGTAACGGTAGCCGACATCCCAGTTGGTGGCGGTTTCCGCCGTGACATTCACCGCATTGAGGGTGTAGCCGGTCAGCGCGCCATTGCGGTAAGCGCCGCCGTTGATCAGGCCGTAATAAATCGAGTCGGGCGGGGCGCGGAAGTTCTCTGCAACGTTGAAGAAAACCTGTTGCGCAGTGTCGAGTTGGTAACGCGCCCCGAAATTGGGCAGGGTTTTGGCATATTCGTGTTCAACGGTGTAGGTCGCTGCACCACCTTCGCTGGCGGTGTTGGTAAAGTCGCGGGCAACGCCGCTGCGCCGCAAGCCCAGTTGCAGATTGAGACGGTCGTTGAGCAGCCCGATACTGTCTTGCAGGAACAGTGAGCGCGAAGTCGTGACGGTGAGAAAATCCCGGCCTTGATAGGGTGAACCGTCCTGCCGCAGAATGAACTGCGCTTGATTTTCCAGCCACGGATCCGCGCTGTTGCCGTTCGCATCGAACCTGACCGCAGGCTGCGAGCGGCGATGCCGGGAATGTTCGTACCAATAGCCGGTCACCAGCTTGTGATTGTCGATCTGGGTGGAAAGGCGCACGGTGACGCCCGGGCGCTGCGTTTCGGTCAGGCCGCTGCTGTAGACCATCACCGTATCGAGGCTGTCACCGTCGCCGTTGATGTCACGCACCCCGCCGCGCAACTGGGTGGCTCCCGCCGCGCTGCTTTCCTTGAGCGTTCTGAGCTGGTTGCCGCCGGTGCCGTAGCCGTACCAGTAGTAAGGCTCGACATCCAGGCGCAGGGCGGGAGTGAGCTGGAAGTTGCCCTTCAGGGTGGCGATGTAATTCTCGAAAGGATTGAGATTGAGGTTGTAGTAACTGGCGGCTGGCGCGGTCTCCGTCTGGGCGACGCCGGCGAGCGGCGTCAGGTGTTGCGGCGCAACCGTGCCGAAATCGGCGTCGCGCCCCAGTCTGTTGATTTCCGCCAGCGTGAGGGTGCGCAGGTTGTTGTTGAGCATCCGGTTCCACATCAGGCCGGCAGTGATGCTGTTGCCCGGCGTCAGGTTGAGCAACCCCTTGAAATCGACATGTTCGCGTTCCGCGCTGCCCATCCCCTTCCACTTGTCGGCCTCCGCCTTGGAATAGGAAATGAACGCCTTGAACTGTTTGTCGCCCAGATAGCCGCTGTCCGCACGCACAAAGGTCTTGCGGGCATTGTTGGAGCCGAAGGTCTGTTGGACGCGCAGGCGTGACTCGTCGCTGGGGCTGGAAGTCACCAGGCCGATATTGCCGCCGACTGCGCCAATATGCGGCGCATCGATGTCGGTCGATCCCTGAGTGACGAAGATTTCCTGCAAATTTTCAATATCGTTGAGTTCCGACGGATACACGGCGAAGTTGCCCGCGTCGTTGACCGGCACTCCGTCGATCGTGAGGCCGACCTGGTCGCCGCTAAAGCCGCGCAAGCGGAAAACGCTGCCGAACAAACCGCTGGCGTCGTAGCTGAGGGTATTGACGCCCGGCAACAAATCGAGCATCTGAAAGGGGTTGTTCAGCGCGCTTTTGTGTTCCATCGCCGCACGCATCACGGAACTGCGCGCCTTCGGCGTCTCTTCCTGGATCATCAGGCCGTTTCCGGGGGCCTCGCCCTCGACCACGATACGCCCCACGACAGCGGTGTCCTCGGCTGCCACGCCCCCGGAAAACAATACGGCGATCAGCAGGGGAAGATATTTACGTTGAATTTTCATCATATTTCCATTCAGGATCAGTTAACTGGAACAAAATCGAGTTCGACGCTAAAACGTTGCTGAGCTTTTGCGGCCCAGGCATCGTCGGGAAAGGCGGGATAAACACCACGGCGCACGGTTGCCAGCGCCGCATTGTCGAGCAACAGGGAACCCGAGCTGCGCTCAACGCCGGCCTCTGCCAATTCGCCGCTACGGCGCAAGGTAAACCCTATCGTCACAACACCTGCCGGGCGTTGCAGGCTGGCTTCGCGACCAGTCGGATAACGTTTGACCCCCTGTAAATACGCCCGCACTTTGCCGACATAGGCAACTTCGGCCTCGCGTCCGACCGCAACGGCGGGGGAAGGCAATATGGGGGGCGCGGAAATTGCCGGTGCGGAAGTGAGCGCATTGACGCTGGCCGGTATCGTAGCGGGAGAAGCAACCGGGGCTGCGACCTCGACAATCTCGGCTTGCTGTTCCGGCGCGGCGCCCACAGCCGCCTGCGCAGCTGGGCGCGGCGCGACGCTTGGCGAGATACGCGGCACAGTCCGGGCAGGCGTTTGCGGCGATGCTAGCGGCGCTTCGGGTTGGATATCAGGCTGGATTAAGGTCAGTTCGATCGGCGTAGAATTTTTTGTCAAGGGCGCTTGCTGCGGAACAAGTGTCCTGACCAGCAGCACAGCCAAGACCATCAACACGAGGGTATGCACCGCAGAAAGCGGGACGCGAAAACGCAGAAGAAAATCGCTCATCAATCGAGGCGCTTTCTGGCGGCAATCGACAGCGTCGTAATACCCGCCGCCTTGACCCGATCCATGACTTCGACAACCCGCTGCAACTCAACCGCCTGGTCGCCGTTAACGATCACCGCAACCTCGGGACGCGCCCTGTGAATTGCCGCCAGGCGGGGAACCAACTCGTCCAGAGAGGCGGGAGCGCCGTCAAGCTGCAACTCGCCCCCCCGCCCCAACGTGAGGATGACCTGATGACGCGCCTTATTGGCAGTGGCGCTGGCAGAAGCCGGCAAGCGGGTGGGAATACCGAATGCGGGGATGACATCGATGCTGATCAGCACAAAAAACACCAGCAGGAACATCATCACATCGATCATCGGGATGATCTCAATGCGCGCCCGCGATTTCCTGTCGTCATGCCAGCGACTCATGGCAAGCGCCTGCCGGGCGTCTCCAATAATTCAGTACGTTTTTGGGATAACGCACAAGAAAGTACGCAGTGAGCAACTCGCGAGAGAGGCCGTGATGCGCCCGCAATAGGGGTGTTTTGCGGCGCAAACGCCATCGTCGCCGCTGAGCGCTTCACGGCTGCACGCTGGCCGCAAGACTGCGCAAACTGGCGCGCAACGGCTCGAATACAGCGTGTGCAGGCATTTCCCCCTGTTGAACCCGGGTCTCCAACTGTTTCAGTTCACCGGCAAAATCGACAAAACCATACACCGCCACCATACCGCGCAATTGATGGAGCCGCTTCGCGACAATATCCCTGTCCTTGCCGGCTTCGATTTCGCCCAACATTTCATCGACATGGCAAAAAAACCTGGGCAGCAATCTGGCCATCGGGTGGGGCGCGGCTTCAACGGAATAACGGCAACCCAAGGCGCTCATCAATTCCCGGTTCTTAATAGGTTTTACCAGATACGCGGTTGCTCCAGCGTCCAGGATACGCCGCTCATCGCCTGGCAAATCGCTCGACGTAATCACCAACACCAGGGTTCGCGCCAGCCTGTGCGCGTCCTCCCAACTGCGCATCGCCTTCACGGTCTGACAACCGTCGAGTCCGGGCATCTGATTGTCGAGCAATACCGCGTCATAGCGGCGTTGCTCGAACAGAGCCAGCGCCGCCCAACCGTCCGAAGCCTCGTCAACTGAAGCAGCGGCCATGCCCAGCTGCGATCTGAGGATATCCCGGGTTAACTCGTCATCATCCACGACCAGAACCCGTTCCAGTTTCGCCACAGCCTGTTGTTCTTGAGGCATGGCGGAGTTCAAGCTGCTCATTGTGCTATCTCCACTACAACCCGCACCGACCGAATACGCCAAAACACGCGGGAAAACACCATCTGATTGGTGCATTAAAGGGCAAGAGCTAATTATTCAAACATATTTTTACATAAGTAAAAGGGCAATACACCTACTTTAAACTAGCCGAATCCCGATATTTTCGCGAGGTAAATTCCCTACCTGAAGAAATATCCCCTAAACAAAAATTTCTTTACCCTTTTCAGACAAAGCGAAGACACATCCGCCATGAGTTAAGATATCTCTGAAATCCAATCCGACCCGCATTTTTCCCTTGCCGCTTTCCTACATCTTCCGCAACCTCTGGGCGCGCCGCCTTACCACCCTCCTCACCGGCGGCGGGATGGCGCTGGTGGTGTACGTGTTCGCCACGGTGCTGATGCTGGAGGAAGGGTTGCGCCGCACCCTGGTGGAAACCGGTTCGCCGGATAATGTGGTGGTGATCCGCAAATCCTCGCAGACCGAGGTGCAGAGCGGGGTCGAGCGCAATCAGGCGGCGATTGCCGAAAGCCGGGGAGAAATCGCTTTCGACGGGCAAGGCGAGCGGATGGTCACCAAGGAAACCGTGGTGCTCATCACCCTCAACAAAAGCGCCGGTAACGCCCCCGCCAACGTGGTGATCCGGGGTACTACCGGACAGGGGCTGGCGCTGCGCCCGCAGGTCAAACTCGCAGCGGGACGGCTGTTCCGCCCCGGTTCGGCGGAGATCGTGGTGGGCCGCTCGATTGCCGAACGTTTCGCCGGAGTCGGCCTGGGCGAACAACTCAAATTCGGCCAGCGCGAATGGACTATCGTCGGGGTGATCGACGCCGGGCGCACCGGTTTCAATTCGGAAATCTGGGGCGACGCCGAGCAGATGCGCCAGGCGTTTCGCCGCCCGGTGTATTCCTCAGTCACTTTCCGCCTCGCCGACAGCAACAGTTTCGCGCGCCTCAAGGAAGAACTGGAAAGCGACCCGCGCCTGACCGTCGAAGCCAAACGCGAAACCGTGTATTACGCCGAACAATCGGAAATCATGGCGAAATTCATCCGCATCCTGGGTTTGGTGCTGTCGGTGATATTTTCGCTGGGCGCAATTATCGGCGCGATGATCACCATGTACGCCTCGGTCGCCAGCCGCACCGCCGAAATCGGCACCCTGCGCGCGCTGGGATTCCGGCGGCGGGGCATCCTCGCCGCCTTCCTCAGCGAAGCCGTGCTGCTTGGCCTGGCGGGCGGCGCGGCGGGCCTCGCGCTGGCCTCCACCATGCAGTTTTTCACGCTTTCCACAATGAACTGGCAGACTTTCTCGGAACTCGCTTTCAGCTTCACCCTCACCGGCGACATCGTCCTCCGCTCGCTACTTTTCGCCGTCGCGATGGGCTTTCTGGGCGGTTTCCTGCCGGCGCTGCGGGCGGCGCGGCTGAACATCGTCGATGCGTTGCGGGCGGTGTGAGATGAAAGACGCCCCACCCTCTCCTGACCTGGAACACCTCGCTGCGCTGTTCCGCGCCGGGCGTTACGCCGACCTGGAAAAAGCGGCGCGCGGGCTGCTCAAGCGCCACCGCAAATCCGGCGCGGTGTGGAAAGCGCTCGGGGTGGCGCTGCAAATGCAGGGGGCGGACGCGCTGGCGGCGCTGCGCAAGGCCGCCAAACGCCTGCCGGAGGACGCCGACGCCCATTACAACCTGGGCAATGCGCTCCAGATGGCGGGGCGTCATAGCGAGGCGACGACGGCTTATGCCCGTGCGCTGCAACTCGCTCCCAATGATGCGGAAATCCACGCCAATCGGGGCGCGGCGCTACACGCGCTGGGGCAATACCGAGAAGCGCAGGCAAGCCACCGGCGCGCCCTGGAAATCGCCCCGGAGGATGGCGAAACCCACTACAACCTCGCCAACACCCTGGCCGCCCTCAATCAACACCACGCCGCCGTTGAAAGTTACCGACGCGCCGTGATCCTGGCCCCGCTTCATGCCGCCGCGCAGCACAATCTGGGCAATACCCTGCGTGAACTCGGGCAGATCGAGGCCGCCATCGCCGCCTACCGGCGCGCCCTGCAAATCGCCCCGGACTATGCCGAAGCGCAAAGCGGCCTGCTGTTTGCCTGCAACCTGCTGCCCGATTTCCCACCCGCCGCGATGCTCGCAGAAGCGCGCCGTTACGGCGAACTGGCGGCGCGTCATGCCCAGCCGCGCCGCATCTGGCCCAACAAACCCAAACCCCGCCGCCGCTTGCGCATCGGCCTGGTATCCGGCGACCTGCGCCGTCACCCGGTCGGGTATTTTCTGGAAAACGTCCTCGCCGCTCTGACCGGCAGCCGCCTGAAATTTTTCGCCTACGCCAATTTTTCCGGCGGCGACGAATTGAGTGAACGTCTGCGCGCCACCTGCCACCGCTGGCGCGAAGTGGCGCAGATGAGTGACGCCCGCCTGGCGGAAAAAATCGCCGAAGACCGCATCGACATCCTCATCGACCTCGCCGGCCACACCGCCGCCAACCGTCTCCCGTTGTTCGCCTGGAAACCCGCGCCGGTGCAAGTCACCTGGCTGGGTTATTTCGCCACCAGCGGGGTGGCGGCCATCGACTACCTGCTCGCCGACCCGTGGACGCTGCCGGTAAGCGAAGAAGCCGGCTACACCGAAAAAATCCGCCGCCTGCCCGAAACCCGGATGTGTTTCAGCGCACCCGACGAAGACATTCCCGTCGCGCCGCTGCCCGCCCTGGCGAATGGACATGTCACCTTCGGCTGCTTCAACAACCTCGCGAAAATGACCCCGGCGGTGGTCGCCCTGTGGGCGCGGATCTTGAAAGCCGCGCCGGATAGTCGGCTATTCCTCAAAAGCCACCAACTCGACGACCCGCAGGAACGCCGCGCCACCCGCCAACGTTACGCCGCCCACGGCATCGCGAGCGAACGCCTGATCCTCGAAGGCCAGTCGTCACGCGCGGAATACCTCGCCGCCTACCAGC
Organism: uncultured Sulfuricella sp.; assembly: GCA_964451375.1. Classification (GTDB taxonomy): domain Bacteria; phylum Pseudomonadota; class Gammaproteobacteria; order Burkholderiales; family Sulfuricellaceae; genus JAGXQV01. The sequence continues at coordinate 20,910 of CAYVIN010000034.1, read as the reverse complement.
GCGTCGATATCGCCCTCGATCCCTTCCCCTACGCGGGCGCGACAGTCAGCGCGGAAAGCCTGTGGATGGGCGCGCCGGTGCTTACCCTGGCGGGGCGGCGTTTGGTGTCGCGGCAAAGCGTCGGCCTGCTGCAAAACGCCGGTCTGCCCGAATGGATCGCCGGCGACCCCGACGACTACCTCGCCAAAGCTATCCGCCACAGCACCGACCTGCCGCGCCTCGCCGCGTTGCGCAGCAGCTTGCGCCAACAAGTGCTGACTTCGCCGATTTTCGACGCGGCGCGCTTCGCCCGGCATTTTGAGGAAGCCCTGCGGGGGATGTGGGTCGAGTGGTGTGAACAGGAAAAGTAGAGGGACTGCCCGGAAACCCGCATCCAGAGCCATTCTTCAGGCATGTCGTTGTCCCGCCTGGCTTGTGGCGTAAGCGGGCGCTAACATGCACGGAGCGCCGCCGTCCTGGCGGCAGGCCGGCGAGACGCCGGCGCTCCCGTTCTACTTCGAATACTTCCGAATAATCGATTGCACTTCCGCGACTGCGAGTTCGATTTCGCCGGTGGTGAGGGGGGCTTCGTTGTCGGTGTTGTGGAAGGGTTGGAGCGAGCTGAAGGAGCCGCCGAGCGGGACGGTGGCGGCGGACATGGCGCGGTCGCTGAAGAAGCGCTGTTCGTCGCCCCAGCGCATGGCGATGGCGCTCAGGTTGTCGCCCGTTCTGCCGCCGCGTAGTTCGGCGTTGTCGAGTAATTCGGGCAGCGCTGTGGCGAGGGGGAAGGTGTCGAGGATGGCGGCGATTTCGTCGAATTCGAGTTGTCCCCACAGGCCGTCGCTGCACAGCAGGATCACGTCGTTTTCGCGCATGGCGTTTTCCTGGGACAGCGCGACTTCCGGGAATGCGCCGCCACCCAGACAACTGTAGATTTTGTTGCGATCCGGGTGGGTGGCCATTTCGCCGGCGCTGATCTGGCCTTCCTCGAACATGCGCTGGACGACGGAGTGGTCGCGGGTGCGGAAGCGCAATTTGCCTTCGCGGAAGTAATAGAGCCGCGAGTCGCCGACGTGCGCCCAGTAGGCGACGCCGTCCTGAACGATACAGGCGACGCAGGTGGTGCGCGGAAATTCGGAGAGCCGGTGGGCGAGGGTGTAGTCGTTGATGCCGTGATGGGCGGCGAGCAGGCTGTCGTGGAGGAATTCCAGGGGGGCCGGGAGGAGCGGGTCGGCGTGTTTCTGGAAGGCGTCGGTGAGCAACTGGACGGCGATTTGGGCGGCCAGTTCGCCGTGGAAATGCCCGCCCATGCCGTCGGCGACCACCATCAGCAGGGAGTCGCGCCCGTAGGCGTAGGCGAGGCGATCCTGGTTGTAACGCCGCGCGCCCTGGCGGCTGGCTTGGGAGATGGAGAATTTCATCGCTGGGTTACTCTGCGGAAGGCGGCTTTCATGCCGCCGATCAGGCCTTTGGGCCGATCCGGTTGAATGACGGGCGCGCGCAGCGCTTTTTGCAGCGCAAAGACGCTTTGCGGACGTTCAAGATGATTGAGGCGCAAACACCAATCGACGATGTCGAGTAATTCGTCGGAATATTTGCCGTGCCAGATTTTTTTGGCCGCCGCCTGCTGGTCTTCCTCGATGCGTAAATTGGCGGCCTGCGGGGCGTAGCCGGAGAGGCAGGCGAATATCGATGCGCCGACCGCGTAGATGTCCGTCCACGGCCCCAGCGGTACGTCGCCGCCGTATTGTTCGGGGGCGGCGAAGCCGGGGGTGTACATCGGGGTGAGGCCGGCGTGTTCCTGGGTGAGCGCGCAGCGCGCCGCGCCGAAGTCGATGAGCAGCGGGGTTTTGTCGTGGCGGATGTAGATGTTGGAGGGCTTGATGTCGAGGTGCAGGAGTTTGTGGGTATGCACTTCGCGCAGGCCGTTGAGCAAATCCACGAAAATCCGCCGGATCGCGCTTTCGCGGATGGGGTTGGCCTTGCCGCCGTCTTCCAGATGGGTGCGGATGTACTCTTGCAGGGAGCGCCCTTCTTCGTATTTCATCACCATGTACACGGTTTCGTTGGCGCGGAAAAAATTCACCACCCGCACCACGTTGGGATGGACGATTTTGGCGAGCGCCCGGCCTTCTTCGAAAAAACTTTTCAGGCCGAGCCGGAAGGTGGACATGTTGATGGTGACGGGAGCCTGGACTTGCAGGGTGAAGTCCGCATTGCGTCCGACCAGGGAACAGGGCAGGTATTCCTTGATGGCGTATTGCGCGCCGGATTCGTCGTGGGCCAGGTAAACAACACTGAACCCCCCGGCGGACAGGGGCCGGTCGATGACGTATTCCTGAAGGCGGCAACCTTCCGGCAGCGCCTGAATGGGGTGTTGTGAGGGCATCCTGCCGTCTGTATGATAAGTCGGGTTAGGCATTCTCCCCGAATCACCGGAAATTACAAGGCATCCACATGATATACAGCATGACCGGCTTCGCCGCCGCTACTCAGGAAACCCCGCAAGGCTCATTGGCGCTGGAGTTGCGCGCCGTCAACCACCGTTATCTGGACGTGAGTTTTCGCAGCGAGGAATCGTTGCGCGGCCTCGAACCGGCGCTGCGCGAGGCCATCGCGGCGCGTCTCGGGCGCGGCAAGGTGGAATGCCGCCTGAGTTACGCAAGCCGCGCCGATGGTGACGACGGCTTGCAACTCAACGTTGCAATGGTTCGGCAACTGGTGCAGATGGGCCATTTGCTGCAGGAATACGTGCCCGACAGCCGCCCCTTGAGCATCGCCGACATCCTGCGCTGGCCGGGGGTGGTGGGCGGCGACAATCCAACCGCCGACGCCCTGCGTGAACCGGTGCTGCAACTGGTGAACCGGGCTCTCGATGATTTCAACGCGAGCCGCGCCCGCGAAGGCGAAAAACTCAAGGGTTTCCTGATCGAACGCATCGACGGCATGGAAACCATCGTCGCCGGGGTGTTGCCGCATTTGCCGCGCCTTATCGCCGCCTATCAGGAAAAACTCTCGGCGCGCTTGAAGGACGCAATGGGCGCCGGCGACGACGAACGCATCCGCCAGGAACTCGCGTTGTTCGCCCAGAAAATCGATGTGGATGAAGAACTGGGGCGGCTCCGCGCCCATTTCAGCGAAGTCCGGCGGGTGCTCGACAAGGGCGGCGCAGTCGGCAAACGCCTCGATTTCCTGATGCAGGAACTCAACCGCGAAGCCAACACCCTCGGTTCAAAATCGGTGGCGGTGGAAACCTCGCAAGCGTCGATGGAGATGAAAATCCTCATCGAACAAATGCGCGAACAGATTCAAAACCTGGAATGACGTTTCAGCTCGCCGCATAACGACGCATCAACCCAACGAAAGCCGCTATACCTTGCCTCGTCGCAATTTGACGATTTAGCCGCGTCTGGCGGGATGCGATGCAAGGCGCAAATGGCGCGTGTGGCCGTACCACACAAGCCATTTGCAACGCAGCAGCGCGCCCGCCAGACGATGGATAAATCGGTAAATTGTGGCGAGGCAAGGTATAACCATGCGGCTTTCGTTTTTCTTGGTTCGCAAGCGATGCGCTTCCTGTCGTCAGCGCATCCTACGATGTTCGTTATCCCTGCGTTTTTGTTGCTGGCGCTGCAATTTACCGCATAGTCACCTTGGCCAGCACTTCGTTGCCGCAGCCCTGGTATTCCAGGCAGTCGAAACTGATCATCCGTGACATGGCGATGCCCCGTCCGTGGGTGTCGAAAGCCCGTTCCGGGCTGATTTCCAGATAATCGCGCCAGTCGAAACCGGTTCCCAGATCGCGAATCAGGAAGCGGAATTCGTCGTCTTCGCGGGTGAATTCCAGCACCGCCTGCTTACCCGCGTGATCCGGGGTTTCCAGGCGCCTGGCGATTTCATCGAACAACCTTCCTTCGTCGATCAGCAGCGATTTTTCCTTGTAACCGATGCCCAGGTTGCCGTGTTCGACCGCGTTCAGCATCAATTCGGTAAGCCCCAGCACCACCCGCTCGGGGTTGGGGGTGGCGGTGGCCACCAGGGTGGCGATGTCGCGCGCCTGATCGGGTGTGCTGAAGCGGAATTCGGCCTTGCACAGACAGGTCAGGGTGCGCGCCGCCTGATGCACCTTGCGCTGGAGTTCGAGTTGCTGGCGGCGATCTGCGGCGGCGGTGGCGACGATGGCCAGCAGGGTATCAGCCGGGTAGGGTTTGGTCAGGTAGTAATAGGCCCCGGCGCGCAATCCCTCGGCGATCTCGGCGATGTCGGCGTCGCTGGACAACGTGGTCTGCATGATGATCGGAGTTTGCAGCAGGGTGGGGTGGGCTTTCACGCGTCGCAGGATTTCGATGCCGTTCATGTCGGGCATGATGCGGTCGAGCAGTATCACGTCAAAGCCATCGGGGTTGGCGGAAATCTGCGCCCAAACATCCTCGCCAGTCGAGACGCAGGTGGTTTGATACCCTTCCTGTTCCAGGTTTTCCAGCAAAATTTTCCGATTGACCGGTTCGTCCTCGACAATCAGTACGCGGGTTGATTCCATGGTTGTTTTAAATAAAAGTAATTGGCGAAATCCTGGCTGATTAAAATAACCAGGCCTTACTAATTCGATCTGGCGCACATAACTTACAGAAAAAGCGGAAGTTTCTCGAAAAGCGCATTGCCGCCGCTCTGACCCGGCCCGCCAACACATCATGATCTAATTGATAATTATCGTTATTTATGGCCTATGATTCATTATAATTCCACAATGATAGAATAGGGAAAGTAAAAGTGCGGGGTGCAGCGGGAATTTTCTGCAACCACGCCACCAACGGGGAAAGGCGACCTCTCCCTCAATTTTGCCCGGATATTTCACAAATTGAGCCTGCCCTCGCGGGTCTTCTGTTTCATTTGAAATATCCGGATCAGGCTTGTTCTTCAAGGTTTTTCCGGAATGATGAAATCGTCATCCTCTCTCACTCTTTATGAGTTGATGAGTTCCAATGTATTGTCCATCACCCCACGCCAGACGCTGGGTGATGCGGCCCAATTCATGTCTCGTGAACATGCGTCCTGTCTGATTGTGCTGGAAGATTTGCAGCCCGTCGGGATACTTACCGAGCGCGATATTGTCCGGTTGTTCCATGAACGTGTCGTTTTGGATACCGAAGTGGCGGAGGTAATGAGTTGTCCGCTTCTCACCGTGTCCCCGAGTCTGGATTTTCATTCCGCCTATTCGCTGTTACAGCACCATCAGGTTCGTCACCTCGTCGTCGTAGAGGAAAACGGGGAAATCGCGGGCGTCGTCAGTGAAACCGATTTTCGCAGCCATCTGGAACACAGCTTGTTGCAGCGAATCCGAAATCTTAGTTCGGTAATTGACCGGGGTTTTCCCAGTCTTTCTCCCGCAGATAGCCTCAATCTTGCCGTGGAACGGATGGCCATCGACAGGTGGGACTATGTCATGGTGGTTGAAGCGCATCGCGCCCTGGGGATAGTCACTGAGCGCGATGTCCCCCGGTTGCTGGCAAGTTGTAATGATCCGGGAAACATTTCGTTGCGCGAGGTGATGAGCTCGCCGGTGCGAACGATTTCGATCGGCGCATCGGTGATTGAGGCGGATGCTCTTATGACGGCAGGACATTTGCGCCATTTGGCTGTGATCGACGAAAGACAGCAAATTGTTGGTGTCATCAGCCAGCATCGTTTGATGGAATACCTGGGGCTGGAAATTCTGGATAAACCCGCCCGCCAGCAGAAAGCACTGAACGCCGAGAAAAATCGCCTTGAGTCGCGCCTCCAACTGGTGCTCGATAAAACCGGAATCGGCATCTGGGAATACGACCATCATCTCGACCAATGCTACTGGAGCGACTCACTGTGCAATTTGCTGGGTTATGCCGCCCCGCCAAACACGATGAGGGACTGGCTGGATTGCCTCCACCCCGCTGACCGAACGTATGTTGAGCAGCAGGTAAGCGCCGCGCTCGCCAACGACAACCTGCTTTACGAAGCGGAATACCGGATGCGCAGGATGGATGGGGAGTGGCTATGGTTTTACTCACGCGGCAAGATATTTGAGCGAGACAAGGCTGGGGCGCCCCTGTTTACAGCCGGCACCATGACCGATATTTCACAGCGCAAACATGCCGAATTGCTAATCCGAATTCAACATGATTTTTCCGAAAAGCTTGCGTTGTCTCCGAACCGCGTTGTGTTACAGAGGGCAATTCTGGAGAGCGCGTTGCGTCTGCCCGAACTGGATGGCGGCGGCTTGTACTGGTTGCAATCTGACGGTGGTTACCTGCTAATTGAGCATTCCGGGTTTTCCGACACTTTTATCGAGCGGGTGTCGAGACTGCCGGCAAACTCCGAACGAACCGAATTGATCCGGCGCGGAGCGTTGCAAACCAGTTGTTGTCCCGCCTGTGATCAATGCGGCGACCCAACCCTGAAGATTTCTCCCGAGGTTGCTGCGGAAGGCATACACGCTCTGGTGGTTTTGCCGATCATGGTTGGTGGTAAAGCCGTTGCGTGTCTTAACCTGGCCAGCAAACATAGCGCACTTATCGGCCCCGCCGCCGTCACCGCGCTTGACACCCTGACCCGGCAGTTCAGCCAGGCGCTGGAACACCTGGCGGCGCGGGAGCAGGCGCAAAGCCGCGAGCGGGATTTGCGGGATTTGTTTGGGGTGATCAAGGACTATTTGTTCATCCTCGATATGGATGCCCGGATACTTCACTACAACCAGGCCGTGGCGGTGGAGCTGGGATATGGTCAGTCGTTGCTGGGACAATCGGTATTGCAGGTTCACCCGCCGGAAGTACATGAGATGGCGGGGAAAGTTATTGAAGATATGCTTGCCGGCAAGCGGGTAAGCTGCCCGCTACCATTGTTGAAAGCCGACGGTAGTCGTATTTTCGTCGATACTCGTGTGGTGCTCGGTCATTGGGATGGGCATCCGGCGATGATCGGCATCTCCCGGGACATTTCCGAACAGGTGCGCCAGCATGAAGCTTTGCAGACGGAAAAACATATTCTGAGTGACATCCTCAATAGTCTGCCCGGCATTTTCTACATGTTTGATGCAAACGGGCGTTTCTTGCGCTGGAACCGCCAGTTCTCAATAGTCACCGGTTATTCCGATGATGTTTTGGCGAATATGGGGGGCGCGGACTTTTTTGAAGGGGAAGACAAAAATCGCATTGCCCTGGCAATGAAATCCGTCTTTGAATACGGCGCCGCTTCCATTGAAGCAGATATATACACCAGCAGAGGGCAGTCCATACCCTATTATTTCAGCGGATTACGCACCGTCATTGACGGCCAGGCCCACCTGATTGGCCTGGGCATCGACATCACCGAAGAAAGAATCACCAAGCGGGAGTTGGCAAATGAGCGTACACGTCTGAAAACCTTGGTTGAAACGATTCCCGACCTGGTCTGGCTGAAAGATATCAACGGGGTCTACCTAGCCTGCAACCCCATGTTCGAGCGATTATTCGGCGCAAAAGAAAAAGATATCGTCGGCAAATCGGATTATGACTTTGTTTCTGCAGAATTGGCCGATTTTTTCCGTGCCCATGACAAAACGGCGATTGATGCCGGGGCTCCGACTACTAATGAAGAATGGCTGACTTTTGCTGACGATGGCCACCGTGCTTTGTTTGAAACTATCAAAACCCCAATGCGCGATGGCAAGGAGCACGTTGTTGGGGTGCTTGGCATCGCGCGTGATATCACCGATATCCACAAGGCGCATGAAGCGCTCAATGAAGCCAACCTGTTTCTGAGGGAAAGCCAGCGCATTGCCCGCGTCGGTGGCTGGAAAGCCAATCCCGTCGCCAATCTGATCATCTGGACTGAAGAAATTTACCGCCTCGTCGAACATCCGCTGGACCGCCCCCCCGCTGATCTTGAGGAAGCACTCAGCTATTACGCCCCCGAGTCTCTGCCCAGAATCAAGGGCTACTTGCTTGCGGCCTGGGAATGCGGAACCCCGTTTACCTTGGAAACGGAAATGATCAGCGCCTCGGGGCGATGTTTTTGGGCCGAATTACGGTGCGTCGGAAAAATCGAGCAGGAGGGAGGTGTTTTCCTGACGGGGACTTTTCAGGATATTACGGAGCGTCGCAAAATCGAGGAAGATATTCGCAGACTCAACGAGTCGCTGGAACAGCGGGTCGTGGAAGAGGTTGCCAAAAATCGCGAAAAGGATTTGTTGCTGATTCAACAGTCGCGTTTGGCCACTATGGGGGAAATGATGCACAACGTCGCCCATCAATGGCGTCAGCCGCTAAATACGCTCAACCTGATCATTCAAAACATTCAGGACGCTTTTCGGTATGGGGAACTCGACGCAGCCTATTTGTCTGAAGTGGCGGAAACCGGCAACAGAGTCGCGCAAAAAATGTCGCGCACCATTGATGACTTCCGCAATTTCTTTCGTTCCGACGCCAGTATCGGCAGCGTCAATTTGGCGGAATCGACGAATGAAGCGCTGCGTCTGGTCGAAGCCGGTTTTGCCGCCAACCAGATTTCCGTGACTGTGGAGATGCCTGCTGATATCCGTGGGATCGGATATGCCAACGAATTTTCCCAGGTGCTGCTTAATATTCTGATCAATGCCAAGGATGCCATCAAAGCGCAGCACAGCGAAGGACTCATCACGGTTCGTGGCGAAGTGGTCGAAGGTTTTGCCCGGATACGTGTTTGCGACAACGGGGGCGGAATTCCAGAAGACGTTCTCCCGAAAATCTTTGATCCGTATTTCACTACCAAGGAAAGCGGCACCGGCATCGGGTTGTACATGTCGCGGATGATCATGAAACACATGGGGGGCAATATCGAGGCGCGCAATATCGAGGAAGGCGCGGAAGTCTCGATCTCACTGCCTACTGCCCCCGGCACATCAACGCCGTTGGTCGGTTAAAGGAAAAAACGCCGGAAAGTCCAGCGGGAGCGATTCCAGCCTTCCCGGTTATACTCACCCAATTCTGTTTGCTTCATCATTCGGGACCATTTTATGAACACTCTACCCAAGGAAATTTTCAAGGCCTACGACATCCGTGGGGTGGTCGAGACCGCGTTGACGCCCACGGTGGTGGAAGCCATCGGCCACGCCATCGGTTCCGAGGCGGTGGCGCGCGGGCAAAAAGCCATCGTGATCGGGCGTGACGGGCGGCTGTCCGGCCCGGCGCTGGCGGCGGCGCTGGCGCGCGGCATTCAAAAGGCCGGCATCGACGTGATCGATCTGGGGCTGGTCGCCACGCCGATGACCTATTTCGGCGCGTATCAACTGGATACGCATTGCGCGGTGATGGTTACCGGCAGCCACAATCCGCCCGATTACAACGGCCTGAAAATGGTGCTGGGCGGTGAAACCCTATCCGGCGCGGCAATCCAGGCGTTGCGGGTGCGCATCGAAACGGGTGATCTGGCGCAGGGCAGCGGCAGCTATCGCACCTATGACATCGGCGACGAATACATCCAGCGCATCACCGGCGATGTGAAACTTGCGCGGCCCATGAGGATTGCCGTGGATTGCGGCAACGGTGTGCCCGGCGCATTTGCCGGCAAGCTTTACCGGGCGCTGGGATGCGAAGTCGAAGAGCTGTTTTGCGAGGTGGACGGCAACTTCCCCAACCATCACCCCGATCCTTCCGTACCGGAAAACCTCAACGACCTGATTGCCGCGCTGAAAGCCGGTGATGCCGAAATCGGCCTGGCTTTCGACGGTGACGGGGATCGTCTGGGCGTGGTCACCAAGAACGGCAACATCATCTTCCCGGATCGCCAGTTGATGCTGTTCGCCGCCGATGTGCTTGCGCGCAATCCCGGCGCGCAAATCATCTACGACGTGAAATCCACACGCAATCTCGACCCATGGATACGCCAACACGGCGGCGTGCCGGTGATGTGCCGCACCGGGCATTCCTTCGTCAAGGCGAAAATCAAGGAAACCGGCGCATTGCTGGCCGGCGAGATGAGCGGCCACGTGTTTTTCAAGGAGCGCTGGTACGGTTTCGACGACGGCCTCTACGCCGGGGCGCGTCTGCTGGAGACATTGAGCCGACTCCCCGATATCGACGTGGCGTTGAATGGCCTGCCGGATACGGTGAATACCCCGGAGTTGCAGATCAAGCTCAACGAGGGCGAGAACTACGCGGTGATCGACAAGCTGCTTGCCGAAGCGCAATTCCCCGGCGCGGCCAACATCGTCACCATCGACGGTTTGCGCGTCGAATACCCGGATGGCTTCGGTCTGGCGCGGCCATCGAACACCACCCCGGTGATCGTGCTGCGTTTCGAAGCCGACGACGCAGCCGGTTTGCAACGCATTCAGGAAGCTTTCCGCAGCGCCATTCTGGCGGTTGCGCCCCACGCGGTTTTGCCGTTTTGAGCGGAATTGGGTAATCTTCGCCCATGAGCCTGATTGCCCTTTCCCAGGAAGACCTCGAACTCGGCGTTCCCGTGCCTTGGGCGGTTTACGATCAGGATAAAAATCTCCTGCTGTCCAAGGGCGGCGTCATCACTTCGCTGGATCAATTGTTGACGCTGCTGGGTTCCAATCCCTGCCGCGAACTGACCTGGGATGACGACATGGGGGATGCGGTGGTCGTCGCCGATCCATTCCCGTTGCCCTCCAGTCCGCCCGCCAGCGCCGAGGCGCGGGTGGAAATCACCCCGCCGTCAAAAAGCGACGGCGCGCAACAAGGCACTTTCCCCTTCGACGCCATGAAGCTGCGGGTCGGCGACCGTCTGCAACTTCAGCCGCCCCACCAGCTTTCCACGGAACGTTACATCGTGCGGCTCATCGGCTATCTCAACAACGTCAGCCTGCTGGTTTCCGCGCCGTTTGAAGGGGGCTTGCGGCTGGGGTTGAAGGAAGGCGAAAAGGTCGTGGTGCGGGTGTTTGCCGCGCAGAATGCGTTTGGCTTCAACAGCACAGTGGACAAGATATGCAAATATCCTTTCGACTATCTGCATCTCTCCTTTCCCCGCGAAGTGCAGGGCATGGTGATCCGCAAATCGCCACGGGTGCGCACCCGCATTATCGCGGCGGTGGCCAACACCCATCATCCCGACGTGGAAAACACCTCGGGGTTGATCGCCAACATCAGCGCCACCGGCGCGATGCTCGACGGTCGCCGCAGCCTGGGCAACAAGGGCGACGTGCTGCGCCTGGCGTTCCGCATCAATCTACACAAAATCGACGCCTATCTTTCCATCACCGCCGCGATTCGCGCGATTTTTGCCGATGAGGCGATAGACGCCAAGGGCGACCCGCTGATTCACCACGGCATCGAATTCGTCGATCTGCAACCTAACGACAGCGTGATTCTGCAAAGCCTGATTTACCAGCAAATGATTGAACAACCCCACACTCTGGCCTGATTCCGACATGTTTTATTCCCTCGTGCGTTCCCTGTTGTTCCGCCTTGATCCCGAAGAGGCCCACAACCTCACCCTGAAAAGCCTCAAAACCCTCCACGGCATCGGCTTGACGGGCCTGTTCCACGAATCCTGCGCGACGCGGCCACGCACCCTGCTGGGACTGGAATTTCCCAATCCGGTCGGACTGGCGGCGGGACTCGACAAGGATGGCGCGTGTATCGACGCGCTCGCCGCGCTGGGCTTCGGCTTCATCGAAATCGGCACGGTCACGCCGCGCCCGCAGCCCGGCAATCCGCAGCCGCGCCTGTTCCGCCTGCCCCAGGCGAGCGCCATCATCAACCGCATGGGTTTCAACAACCTGGGCGTGGACAATCTGGTGGAAAACGTGCGGCGCGCCAAATATCGCGGCATCCTCGGCATCAACATCGGCAAGAATTTCGATACGCCCATCGAAAAGGCCGCCGACGATTATCTGATCGGGCTACGCAAGGTTTACGAACACGCCAGCTACGTGACGGTCAACATCTCCTCGCCCAACACCAAAAATCTGCGCCAGTTGCAGCAATCCGACGAGCTTGAAAACCTGCTCGGACAACTCAAGGACGAACAGGGGCGGCTTGCGCAGCAACACGGCAAACACGTGCCGCTGGTGCTGAAAATCGCCCCCGACCTGGATACCGCCCAGGTCATCGCCATCGCCGACCTACTCATCAAATACCAGTTCGAAGGGGTGATCGCCACCAACACCACGCTTGCCCGGAATGGCGTGGAAGGCCTGCCCCACGGCGCGGAAAGCGGCGGCCTGTCGGGAGCGCCGGTGCGTATCAAAGCCACCACCGTAGTCAAACAACTCAGCCTCGCGCTGGAAGGGCGGATTCCCATCATCGGCGTGGGCGGCATCCTGAACGCTTTCGACGCCCGCGAAAAAATCACCGCCGGGGCGAGCCTGGTGCAGGTGTATACCGGTTTCATTTATCGCGGCCCGGAATTGATCGGCGAAATCTGCCGGGAACTGGCGTAACCGATGCAAATCGGCGTCCCCAGAGAAATCAAGAACCACGAATACCGGGTCGGCGTCACGCCTGCCGGGGTGCGGGCCTTGCGTCAGGCCGGCCATGAGGTGGTGGTGGAAAGCAACGCGGGTCAACGCATCGGCTTCGGCGACGCCTTGTATCTTGCGGAAGGCGCATCCATCGCCGCCAGCCCCGCCGAGGTGTATCGCTGCCCGCTGATCGTCAAGGTCAAGGAACCGCAGGAAGCTGAATTGCCGCTGCTGTACGCAGGCCAGGTGTTATTCACCTATTTCCATCTGGCCGCAGCCCCGGCGTTGACGGCGGGCTTGCTGGAGCGCGGCATTGTTGCAATAGCTTATGAAACCGTCAGTGACAGCGGCGGCTTGCCATTGCTGACACCGATGTCGGAAATGGCCGGGCGCATCGCCATCCAGGCCGGGGCAACCGCCTTGCAGCTCGCCAACGGCGGCAGCGGCGTGTTGCTGGGCGGGGTGCCGGGCGTTGCGCCGGCGCGGGTGGTGGTGATCGGCGCAGGCACGGTGGGAACCCAGGCAGCCAAAATGGCGCTCGGCGTCGGGGCGGACGTGACCATCCTCGACATCGATCTCAACCGCCTGCGTTACCTCGACGACGTATTCGGCCCGCGCCTCAAGACCCGTTATTCGGAAGCCCAGGCCATCGAGGAACTGGTGCGCGATGCCGACCTGGTAGTCGGATCGGTGCTGATCCCCGGCAAACGCGCCCCCAAGCTGCTGTCGCGGCAGGCGCTGGCAACCATGCGGCCCGGTTCGGTATTGGTGGACGTGGCGATTGATCAGGGCGGCTGCGCGGAAACCTCGCGGCCCACCACCCACGCCCAGCCGACCTACGTCGAAGAAGGCGTAGTGCATTATTGCGTGACCAACATGCCGGCGGCCTGCGCACGCACCTCGACCCAGGCCCTCAGTCACGCCACCTTGCCCTACGCGCTGCGCCTCGCCGGGCTGGGTTGGCGCGCCGCGCTACGCGCCGACGCCGGGCTGCGCGAGGGATTGAACCTGTGCCACGGCCAGGTGACCCATCCGCGCGTAGCGGAGGACTTGGGGTATGTTAATTCCCCACCGGAAAATTTTCTGGGTGAATGAACAGTTACTCGTCGCCGCGACTCTTGTGCTCTTTGGGTATGCTCTGCAACCAAAAAGCGCACACTCCGCCCCATTCACCTGATGAATACCGGTTAACGCTTCTCGTCGATCAGCGCTTTGAATTGCGCCGCCACGGCGGGGCTGTCGAATTCCCTGCCGCCTACGGCGCGTAGCGCCATTCGCCCTTGCTTGTCGATGACGAAGCTGGTGGGCAAACCCTTGGCCGGCCATTTGCGCAGCGCTTCGCTGTCGCGGTCGAGCAGCAGCGGGAAAGCGGGCGAGGGATCGAGGGTGCCGGTGAAGGCGAACACCGTGCCGTCGTCTTCGCCGACGTTGACCGCGAGGATTTCAAACGCGTCCCTGGGCAGGCTCTGGTAGAGCCGCTGCATCGACGGCATTTCGCGGCGGCACGGCGGGCACCAGGTCGCCCAGAAGTTCACCAGCACCACCTTGCCGCGCAATGCCGCAAGATCGTGGCGTTTGCCGTCGATGTCGTGCAGTTTCAATTCCGGGGCGGGTTTGCGTTCGCCAAGGGGAATCAATGGCGCGGCGTCCGGGGCGGCAAAACCCCATCCCGGAAACAGCAGCGCAATCAGGCTAATTGCCGCTAACGTCATTCGCACAGCGCACTCCTTTCAAAGTGTATTGGTGTTGCCGGCCATTCACCGTCCAGCGGTAGACCAGATCGAAACGGCTGCCGCGCGCCAGCGTGAAGGTGGTCATGCCCTGATTCCAGTCGCCCGGCTCGAAACTTTGCGCGGTGGGCAGTTGCGACCATTCGAAGGCGATCTTGCGCGGCTGCGCGAGCTGGCGGGCATCCCATTCGCGCAACCAGTCTTCCTTGAGTTTCGGTGCTTTAGCCTGGCGGTTGGCGCTTACTGCGCGCCACTCGGCGAGGTGGTAGGTGATCGCGGCAGGCGCACTTTCGTTGCGCAGGATGGTCATGAACACACAGGCGCTTGCATAGTGTTCCGCCTCGGCGGCGTCGAAGCCGCGCCCGAGGAAAAAGGCGCGCGCCTGATCGGGGGTGATCTGGGTGAGTTCCAGGGAGACGCCGTTGCGGCTGGCGCTCCAGGTCTCCAGGCCGGTATCCGGGGCGGTGCTGTGGCGGGTATCCGCAGCCTGCACCGCGCCCCCGGCCAGCGCCAGGGAAAGCGCGGATAAAAGCAGCTTGTTCATACCAGCGCCTGTTCCAGGTCGGCGATCAGATCGGCGGGGTCTTCCAGGCCGATGGAGAGGCGGATCATGCTGTCGCTAATCCCGCGCCGCGCCCGCTCCGCGCCATCCAGCCCGTGGTGGGTGGTGGTCACCGGCATGGTGGCGAGGCTTTCCACGCCTCCTAAGCTGGCGGCGATGGCGAACAGCTTGAGTTTGTCGGTGGCTTTCACTGCATCCTCGTAACTGCCCTTGAGTTGCACCGTCAACATGCCGCCGTAGCCGTGCATTTGCGCTTTCGCCACGGCGTGGCCGGGAAAGTCCGGCAGGCCGGGATAATAGACCCGCGCTACCTTGGGGTGGCGCACCAGGGCTTCGGCAACGGCAAAAGTGCTGGCGTTCTGGCGCTCCACCCGCACCGTCAGGGTGCGGATGCTGCGCATCAGCAATGCGGCGATTTCCGGGGAAATGGTGGTGCCGAGGTTCTTGCGCCAGTTCCACACCGGGCCGAGCAGGGCTTGCGAACCCATCAGCACTCCTGCGGTAAGGTCGCTATGCCCGCCCAGGTATTTGGTGGCGCTGTGGATCACCAGGTCTGCGCCGAGCGCCAGCGGGTTCTGGTTCACCGGCGAGGCGAAGGTGTTGTCCACCGCCACCAATGCGCCATAGTCGTGGGCGATTTCGCTGATTTTGCGGATATCCAGGATTTCCAGGGTCGGGTTGGTGGGCGTCTCGAAAAACACCAGGCCCGCGCCCGCTTCCAGCAAGGCTTTCAGGCCGGCCAATTCACTGCCCAGCAGGAAGTGGGTGGGAATGTCGAGTTCCGGCAACTGGCTGGACAACAATTCCAGGGTGCCGCCGTAGGCATCGCCGATACACACGATGCCTTTGCGTCCGTGGGTGAGGAACAGCGCGCTTTCCGCCGCCATCCCCGAGCAGAATGCCCATGCCGCTTCCGCGCCTTCCAGCGCGGCGAGCTTGGCTTCCAGGGCGAAAAGGGTCGGATTGAGGCCGTAGCGGGTGTAGAGGCTGCCGGGTTTCCGTCCGTCCACCACGTCGAGCAGGTCGGCGGTGTTGGCGAACTTGAAAGTGGTTGAAGAATACAGCGGGGTATGCGGCGAACCGTGGGCGTCGGCAAGCTCACCGGCGTGGACGCAACGGGTCGAAAGTGCGGGAGTGTTTTTGTTCATGTATGCCTCCATTGGGGAAATGCCAAAAAATGTAGACTAGCCGCCGTGAAGCTGATTTTTATCTTAAATACATACTCTTGAGCAACAAATAAGTGGCGACTGCCACCAGGAACCAGCCGAAGGCGTGTTTCAGCGTCGCCTGCGAGAAGCGATGGGCCAGGCGCGTCCCGGCGAAACTGCCGATTACCGTGACGGCGGTAAACGAGGCCATCACTCCCCAATCGACCGGCACCGCGCCGAAATAACCGGCGAAACCGGCGTAGGATTTGGCGGCGACAATCGCCAGCGAGGTGCCGACCGCCATTTTCATCGGGATGCCGGACAACAGCACCAGCGCCGGGACAATCAGGAAACCGCCGCCGACGCCGACCAGGCCGTGAGCACTCCCACGCCGATGCCGTGCGCGGCGATGTGGCCCATGTGCGCGGCGATGGCTTCATCCTCGTTCAACTCGGCCGGAGGCGGGCCGCCTGCGGCAGCGAGCAAGGCGGCGGGGGCCGGCGCGGCTTGTTTCTGGAGCATTTTCCAGGCGGCGGCATACATTACCAGCGCGAATAACACCAGTTGCACCACCACCGGCGTGACCACCCCGAGGCGCGCGCCGCCGTATGTGCCGATCACCCCGAACAGGCCGAACACCAGGGAGATTTTCAAGTCCACGTTGCCGCGCCGCCAGTTGTCGAAAGCCGAAATGGTGGCGGTAACGGCGACGATTCCCAAACTCATGGCGATGGCGGATTTGGCTTCCATGTTCAGCAACAGCATCAGCGCCGGCATGGCGATGATTGAGCCGCCGCTGCCGAACAGGCCGAGGACGATGCCGGTGGCCGCACCGGCGAGGAGGGCGAGGAGGATCATGAAATGCCGTTAGCTTGACTGACTACCAATATTGGTTGATTAACTGGGCAAAAAAAATCGGATGCGGCTCACCGCATCCGCCCATCCAAAAATCGTTATCAAAACAGCCGGATCAAAACACCAACACCTTGTCGGCCCACTCTGTCCATTCGGCGAGGGTTTCCAGAGTCGAATGCGTCGCGCCGGAAATCAATTCCTCGTCTTTCAGGGCGCGCGCATCCATGCACATTCCGCATACCCCGATTTGCCCGCCGTGTTTCAAGATGCCGGTGGCGAAAAACTCGATGTTGTAATAGCCCTCCGGCACCTTTTGCCCGGCCTTGGCGCACAGGGCCGCATCGCCCAGCAAAAATACCCGGATTTCGCTACCCGGATGTTTGGACAACGCCCGCGCCAGGCGGAATCCGTTGAAGCTGCGCTCCGTGCCATAGGGTGGATCATTGAGGATGAACAGGGTTTTCATGGCGCTCTCCATACAAAATTCCGGTTGGCTGGCGAGGTAATGGTATGAGCGCTTGAATAAATGCTCAAGCGCTTTCTTGAATTGTTGGCCTTAAGGCTGGGGAAGTGGTGCTGGAGAAGCTGGGGCGGCGCGCCGGAAATTCCCGTTGCAGAACCCGGATGTTAGTGGTTGATAACCGGGAGAGTCAGGTGGAAAGGCGATATAAATAAAATGATGGTTTTGTGGCGGGGGAATTATTCGGTGGCTGGATGGTTTGTTTCAGCGGCTTTCCACTCGGGATATCCGTCTTCCAGGCGGCGCGCGCGGAAGCCCGACTCGCGCAATTTGGCGACGGCTTCAAAGGCCAACATGCAGTATGGGCCGCGACAGTAGGCGACGATTTCCTGGGTGCGCGGCAGGTCGATAAGGCGTTGCGGCAAATCGTCGAGCGGGATGTTGATTGCGCCGTCGATATGACCGGCGTTGTATTCGCCGCCGGGACGCACGTCGATGACAGTGATTTCGCCGGCGGCGGCCATTTTCATGAGTTCATCGCGGCGCACCGGCTGGAGGTTGTCCAGGCACTCGAAATGGGTGCGGGCAATTTGCGCGACTTCCGCCAGGTGGCGTTCGGCTACGCCGCGCACGGCGGCGATGACGGTGGGAATCTGGTCGTCGGAAAGCCGGTAGAAAACCTGTAACCCTTCCTTGCGCGAATGCACCAATCCCCCGTCGCGGAGGATTTGCAGGTGATGGGAGGTATTCGCCATCGACATCGAGGCCGCGTTGGCCAGGACTTCGACGCTGCGTTCACCTTGCGCGAGGGCTTCGAGCAACTCCAGACGGTTGGCGCTGGCGAGCGATTTGGCGACGCGGGCGAATTGCTCGAAGAGACGTTTCTTGGGGGACAGGGTATCGTTCATGGCGATATTCTACCGGTCATTGCGGGGCGCGCCAATGTCCTGATTTGCCGCCGAGTTTTTCGAGTAATCCAATCTTCCTGATCTGCATTCCGCGATCCACTGCCTTGCACATGTCGTAGATGGTCAGCAGCGCGACGCTGACGGCGGTCAGCGCCTCCATTTCCACGCCGGTGCGACCCACGGTTTCGGCGCTGACGCGGCACTCGATTTCGCTGTTTTCCGCGTCGATGCTGAATTCCACGTCAACGTGGGTGAGCGCCAGCGGGTGGCACAGGGGAATCAGTTCGGCGGTGCGTTTCGAGCCTTGTATCGCGGCGATGCGGGCGATGCCCAGCACGTCGCCTTTTTTGGCGTCGCCGGACTGGATTAGTTGCAGGGTCGCCGGCAGCATCGCGATGCGCCCGGCGGCGCGGGCCACGCGGCGGGTTTCGTGCTTCGCCGCGACATCCACCATGTGGGCTTGTCCGGCGGCGTTAAAGTGTGTGAATTCGCGGCTCATGCGGTGAACTTCCGGGATAAAGCGGCTATCATAGCACCATGCTCAAACGCCTATTCATCCTCTTTCTGCTGGTTGTTTCCCCCACTCTGGCCGATGGCCTCCCCGATCTCGGCGATGTTTCCCAGGCGGATTTTTCTCCCCAGATGGAACGCAAACTGGGCGAAACCATCATGGCGCAAATCCGCCGCGACCAGAGCCTGATGAACGACGCGGAACTTACCGAATATCTCAACAACATCGGCTATCGGCTGGTGGCGGCGAGTCCCGATTATCGTCAGGATTTCGAGTTTTTCATCATCAAGGACGCCTCGCTGAATGCTTTCGCCCTGCCCGGCGGTTATATCGGCGTCCATACCGGGTTGATCCTTGCCGCGCAAAGCGAATCGGAACTGGCGGCGGTGCTCGGACATGAAATCGCCCACGTCACGCAACGCCATCTGGCGCGTATGATCGACAAGGAAAAGCAGAGTATGTGGACTTCCATCGCCGCTATTGCGGTGGCGATTCTGGCTTCACGCTCCAACCCGCAAATGACCAACGCCGCGTTGGCGACCGCCCAGGCGACCTCGGTGCAGAACTACCTGAACTTCACCCGTGACCACGAACGCGAAGCCGACCGGGTGGGCTTGCAGATCATGTCCCAGGCGGGATTCGACGCGCGCGGCGCGGAAACCTTTTTCGAGCGCCTGCAAAAAGCCGGTCGTGCGTATGACAGCAACGCCCCGGATTACCTGCGCACCCACCCCGTCACCAGCCAGCGGATCGCGGATATCCAGAACCGTCTGGATGCAATTCCTTATAAACAGACCGTGGACAGCTTCGACTTTCACCTGATGCGCGCCAAGCTGCGCGCTTTGGAGGGAACGCCAGCCCAGGCGGTGGCGTTTTTCGAGGAAGTGTTGCGCGAAAAAAAATACGCCAGCGAAGCCGCCCAGCATTACGGGATGGCGGCGGCCCTGGTGCGCTTGCGCGCTTATGAGCGCGCCGACAGCGAAATTCTCAAGTTGCGCAAACTCGCCGCGCCGCACCCGGCCATCGAAAATCTGGCCGCCCAGGTCAAACTCGCGGCAGGCAAATCCGACGCCGCGCTCGCCATCTATCGCAACGCCCTGCACGAATTCCCCAACCGCCGTCCGCTGGTTTACAGCTACGCCGAAACCCTCCTGCAAAGCCGCCACAACAACGAAGCGCTCAAGCTGCTTAGCGACGAAGTGCGCACCTATCCCACCGATGTGCGCCTCTATCGCCTCCAAGCCCAGGCCTACGCCGCGCTGGGCAAACGCCTGCTGTCCCACCAGGCGCAGGCCGAGGCGTATTACCGTGAGGGCAACCTGCCCGCCGCCATCGAACAATTGCTGATCGCCCAGAAAACCGGGGAAGGCGATTTCTACCAGTTGTCCATCGTAGAGGCGCGCCTGCGCCAGTTGCGCACCCAGGATCGCGACAACAAGCCCAAGGATGGGGCGAAGTCCCGGTTGGCGGGCTGATTGTCAGGTATGATTCCAGAACCCGTGGGGCAAATTGAGGAATTCCATCTTTTGCAGGATCATCAGGAGCAAATGGAAGACCTCCTTGAGTTGCGCCAGGCAAAACAGGCGGAAGGCGATGCGCCAACCATCAGCCTGGAGAAAATGCGGATGCGCCTGACGCAGAATGCCTAACCCTCAAGAAAGCGTTTCCGCCCCCGCAAAAAGCCTGTTCCTCCAAGGGTTGAAAAATTCCCGATTGGCGTCAAAATGAGTAACATGGTTCCCGAAGCACCGTAATGACAGACAAGCACAGCGACAGCACCGTTCTCGAAGCGCAGCACACCCGGTTGAAACCGCCGCCCCTCTACAAGGTGCTGCTCCTCAACGACGACTTCACCCCGATGGAATTCGTGGTGGTGGTATTGCAGCAATTTTTCAGCAAGAACCGCGAGCAGGCCACCCAGATCATGCTCAAGGTACATCAGGAAGGCGTCGGCATTTGCGGCGTTTACACCCAGGATGTCGCGCAAACCAAGGTGGATCAGGTCACCGCGTTTGCGCGGGACAATCAGCATCCGCTGCAATGCGTGATGGAGGAACAGTGAAATGATTGCGCAAGAATTAGAGGTTTCCCTACACATGGCGTTCATCGAAGCGCGCCAGAAGCGCCACGAATTCATCACCGTGGAGCATCTGCTGCTGGCGCTGCTGGACAATCCCACCGCAGCCAAGGTGCTGCGCGCCTGCGCGGCGAAGCTCGACGAATTACGCCGCAGCCTCAGCGATTTCATTGCCGGGCACACTCCGGTCGTGAGTGGCGAGGGCGATGTGGACACCCAGCCGACGCTGGGGTTTCAGCGCGTCATCCAGCGCGCCATCCTG
>CAYVIN010000033.1:0-39132 GCA_964451375.1 uncultured Sulfuricella sp. | reverse complement strand
GGGCGGCTTCCACCGCAGCGTTCAAGGCGAGAATGTTGGTCTGGAAAGCAATGCCGTCGATTACGGAAATGATGTCCACAATCTTGCGCGAAGATTCGTTGATCGAACTCATCGTGCCGACCACCTGATTCACCACTGCGCCACCCTTGCCGGCGACGTCGGAAGCGCCGATGGCAAGCTGGTTGGCTTGTTTGGCGTTTTCGGCATTCTGCTTCACGGTGGAAGTCAGTTCTTCCATGCTGGAAGCAGTTTCTTCGAGGCTGGAGGCTTGTTCCTCGGTGCGTTGCGACAGGTCGGAGTTACCCATCGCGATTTCCTTGGAAGCGGTGTTGATCGAATCAACCGCAACCTTGATTTCCTCGACCAGGGTTTTGAGGTTGGTGACGGTGCCATTCACGCTCTGTTTCACTTCGTCATAAGCCCCCTGATAGTCACGGGTGACGGTTTGGGTGAGGTCGCCCTTGGCCAGGGCGTTGGCGACGCGGATGGTGTCCTTGAAAGCGCCATCGACGGTGTCGGAGAGCAGGTTGAGCAGCTCCGACAGCGTTTTGGTATAGCCCTGCTTGCCGGCCAGATTCATCTTGATGCTGAAATCGCCCTTGGTAGCGGCATCAACGATGTTCTGGATTTCCGCGACGATCTGAGTGAGCGAATCGGCAGTGGTGTTGACGCTCTGTTTAACCTGGTTGAAGTCCCCCTGGTAATCGCGAGTCACCTTCTGGCTCAGGTCGCCGACCGCCAGCGCGTGGGCAACCCGGATGGTGTCGCCGAAGGCGGTGGCAACCGTGTCGGAAAGCTGATTGAGGAGTTCGGCCAGGGTCTTGGTATACCCGGCTTTGCCGGTCATCTCCATCTTCTTGCTGAAATCGCCCCTGTTGGCATCATCGACGATGCGCTGGATTTCGGCAACGATCTTGCGCAGGCTGTCCTGCATGTTTTTCAGGGAATACACCAGGCTGGTGGTGTCGCCAGGCTGGACGGCGATCTCCATGGATAGGTCGCCACCGGCGATCTTGTGAACCGCGTCCGCAGCATAATCCGGTTCGCCGCCGAGTTGTTTGAGCAGGCTGCGGGTGATTACAAAACCCACCAGGATACCGATCACCAGAGCGATCAGGGCGATGACGATGATAATGGACACTGCGCTGCTGACTTGCTCGGCGGCTTTTTTGCCGGTATCCATCATCAGCTTGGTCTGAAACTCGATGAGTTTGTTGACGCCTTCGAGGTAACCATTTTGCAGCTTGCGAACCTCGACAATCAGGTAGTCCGCAGCCTCGGCTTGCTTGCCTTCTCCGGCCAGCTTGAGAAACTGATCCTGGGCGGTGACATATTTGGCGCGGGCGTCGAGGGCGTTTCTCAGCATGGCTTTGCCTTCATCGCTATGGATGGTGGCCTCCAGCTTGTCGAAGCGTTCCTTGATGACTTTGCGTGAATTCTGGATACGCTCCAGTTCCTTGGCGATATCCTCCTGCTTCTTGAGGATCAGGGTATTGCGCATCGCGCGGGCGATGATGTTGACCTGATCAATAATATCGTTGGCCCAGACCGTCTTGGGGAACTTGTCGTTCACCAAGTCATCGATGTCCTTGTTCAAGGCTTTCATGTCCATGATGCTGATGACGGCGATAATCACCAGCAGCAGGATCACCGCGCCGAATCCCAGCCCCAGCCGGGCGCCTACCTTCATGTTTGTGCTTGCCATTTTGTATTTCCTCCAAAGTGTTGGTTTTGTTATCGCGCCGCTGCCGCGTTGACCAGATCCATGTCGCTGCTGGTCATGAGTTTTTCGATGTCGATCAGAATCAACATGCGATCTTCCACTGCGCCGATGCCGGTCACGTATTTGGTGTCGAGGGTAGAGCCGAACTCGGGCGACGGTTTGATCTGCTCGGAATTGAGGGTGATCACGTCGGATACGCCGTCCACCACCATGCCGATGATGCGGTGCGCGACATTGAGGATGATCACCACGGTGAATTGGTTGTATTCGACATTGCCAAGGTGAAACTTGATGCGCATGTCGATGATGGGAACGATGATGCCGCGCAGATTGATCACGCCCTTGATGAAGTCGGGCATGTTGGCGAGTGTGGTAACGGCGTCATACCCCCGGATTTCCTGGACGCGCAGGATGTCGATGCCGTATTCCTCCTTGCCCAGGGTGAAGGTGAGGAATTCGTTGGCAACGCTGGCGGGTGTCTGGAGAGATTCCTGAACGATGGATGTCATGTCTGACTCCTGTCACTTTGATTGATAAATAAGCCGCGACGGCCTGTTCTTGTGCGAAATACAAATCAAAGGATAGTTGAAATTCACTTCCCTGTTAACTTGTATTTTTTCCTCAATCGCTTATGACGCGGGCATCCACGCGGAATTTTCAGTCACATTTGGCAATGTCGCTGCGCGGGCATTGCTCCAGATTGGCGGCGGAGGCGACCCCCAGCTTTTCCTGTATGTTCTCGTCGAAACCCACGCATTGCCATCCCTCGGCGTCGATGAGGGGCCGCCGGATCAACAGACGATCTGCCAGCATGGCTGCCAGCGCGGCGTTTTCGTTGAGATTGGCGGGAATCACTTCGGCGTTTTTGAGGCGCGGCGCGCTGGGATTGAACCAGTCCGGCACCGCCAGACTGCCGAAAAATCCCCGCAATGTGGCGGCGTCGAATGGGTAGTCGAGCAGGCTGCGCGCCTCAACCTGATGCCCGGCCTGAGCCAGCAAGGCTTTTTGTTTGGTGTTGTTTACACAGCCGGGTTTTTCGTAGAAGACGATATTCATGATGGGAATACTCCGTTTCAGGGAACCGTGAAGGTGCAGGCTGCCGGAGCGCTGCCATCGTTCCGGCGCTCCGGCCGCGCTCAGCTCCAGATATCGGCGGGCACCTTGAGGCGTTCGAGCGGGGTGTCGCCGATCAGGTGTTCGTCGATGATGGCGGTTACGTCGGCTTTGGTCACTTTGCCGTACATGACGCCTTCGGGATAAACCAGCACACTCGGGCCGCTGCCGCACGGGCCGACACAACCGCTGGGGGTGAGCGCATATTTGCCGTACAACTCGCGTTGCTGGAATTCCCACATGAATTGTTCCATGACTTCGGCGCAGCCGCTTTGCTGGCAGGAGCCGCGCGGATGGCCGGGGCCACGGTTCTGGGTACAGACGAAGACGTGTTTTTGGGGTTTTGGCATTTTTTGCTCCTTAGGGTAATGAGTAATGGGTGATGAGTGATGGGTAGAGGCGTTGCGAAGCAACGCCCCGCTTTTTCTCATCACTCATCACCCATTACTCATCACTGTTTTTTTCCCAGCGGCGACAGCCCAACCAGCGCCGCTGTCTGCCGCTCGATTTGTTCGACCACGGCGGGATTGAGTTTGGAGAGCCAGCGTTTGGGTATGGCGGTCGCCCCGTAC
The DNA here is from genome assembly GCA_964451375.1 of uncultured Sulfuricella sp. Classification (GTDB taxonomy): domain Bacteria; phylum Pseudomonadota; class Gammaproteobacteria; order Burkholderiales; family Sulfuricellaceae; genus JAGXQV01. The sequence continues at coordinate 35,724 of CAYVIN010000033.1, read as the reverse complement.
AACCCGCCTGCCAGCATCCCCGCCAATGCGCCGGTGGTATCGGCGTCTTCGCCGCAATTGACGGTTTCCACCACGCAATCCTCGAAATTGTCGGTATAGAAAAAATGGTAAAGCACCGTCTGCACGGTATCGACGATGTAGCCGGAGGCGCGTTTCGGGTAGGGGTCGAATTTGAACTGGCGATGACGGGCGATCAGGTCGTTGGCGACGGGGCGGCATTCCTTGACGCCGCCGCCGCCAATGAGAATTTGCGCCATTTGCCCGAGCGCCAGCGTCCCGGCATCGGAGAGTTCGTGATGGTGGGTGATGTGCGACTGCTCCAGCGTACAGCGGGCAAACGCTTCGGCATCGCCCAGCGTGTAGAGGGCGGTGGGCAGGTTGCGCATCGCTGCGCCGTTGCCGCCGTCGGTGTCGGAAAGCGGGGTTTCCAGCGTACCTTGCATGATGTAACGGCGGATGCCGCGCCGGCAGGTCGCGCCGACATCGACCGGTTTGGATTTGAGCCAGGCCGCAAATCCGTCGGCGACGGCAGGCAGGTTCCAGCCGCCGCTGTCGATGATGGCCTGGGCGAGATATAACGACATTTCGGTGTCGTCGGTAATTTGACCGGGCTTCAGGCGCAACCAGCCGCCGCCCAGCATGTCTTTATGGATGCCGTATTGCGCCTTGATTTCGCGCACGGTAAGGAATTCCACGGTGGAACCCAGCGCATCGCCCACAGCGAGGCCGAGATAAGCGCCGAGGGCGCGGTCGTGAATGGTGGTCATGGGGCTTTGTTAAGTGTTTAGTGTTGAGTTTTTAGTGTTTAGTGGAGGAATGCGCTACGCGCATGATCGATTGATCGTCGCGCAGCGACTCCACAACTAAACACTCATCACTCAACACTCAAAACTGCCTTATTTATACCGGGCGATTCTCGGCCACCTTGACCGGCCCCATTTCGGCGACCGCAGCAGCGAAGGTGGAAACCGGGAATTTGCCGTTGAAGCTGGCGGCGGCGTTGACGATGGCGTCGATTTTTTCGTCGCCGGCCATCTTCTTGAGGTCGCCCTTTTCCAGGTAGAGCAGGTCAAGCATCTCGTTGTAGACGGTGGCTTCGTCAAGCGGCAGCACGTTGAACGGAATGCCGTTCATGTCGATGGTGTATTTCTTGGAGATATCGACGTTGCCGGCGAACAGGAAATAACGGCCCGTCGGGGTGAGGTCGGCGCCCAGGCAATCCATCACAAATTCGAGGGAGGCGAGCGACGGAACGTGGCAGGAAAGAAACACGATTTTGTCGCCTTCACAAGCCATGATGACCTGATCGGCCTTGGCTTCCGGGGGACGTTTTTCTCCGGCGGTGCTGGGGGCCAGTTTGAGCGCGAATTCGCCGCGAAAGACGAAACGTCCGGGGGCTTTGCTCGGGCCTTGAACAACCGGGGAAAGCAGACGTTCTGACTGTTTGCCCAGCGGGGTGGTGGAGATGTCGGTCATGGTATTGCTCCTTAAGTTGAAAAACAATTTTTAATGTTGAATGTTTAATGTTGAATTGCGGGGCCGCTACGCGGCGTTACATTCCGAACATGCGCATCGCGCATTCCACAATTAAGCATTCAAAATTAAAAACTAAGCATTACAGGTAGCTCACCTTCACCCGGTAATCGCCGCCGATGACCAGGAATTCGCCTTCGCCTTTCAGCGGGTTGCTGGGCAGCAGGCCGTTGCAGTACAAAACCTTGACCAGCGGCACCCGCGCTTCGAGGATGGTGTCGCCGAATTCGTCGGCGCGCATCCGGTCGCTGGTGAACGACACCAGGTTGTTCTGTTTCACTACTGCCGTGCGTTTGTCGGGGCGCTCGACAATCTGGTGCTCGTTCAGGTCGTTTACGCCCCGGTACAGAATCACGTGGGTCTGGTCGGGAAACAGCCAGCGTTCCAGCATCCATTGGCAGTATTCGTACAACAGATCGAGTTGTAGGCTGATGCTGTTGTTGTGGAAGCGATTCGACATCTTCTCTTCCACGTAAGTCATCCACGCCGGGGCCGGGTAACGTTTCAACGGGGCCTTGTGGAAGGTCGGCAGCAGCCCGAAGCGGCTTTCCACCCAGCCTTTCAATACCGCCCCTTCCGGCCCGTTCGAATCGAACCCCCAACCTTGCAGCAGCCGCCGATAGCTGGAGCGGTAGCGGCGTTTTGCCCCTTCGTCGCCGATCAATGCGCTGCCGTCGAGACCGAACAACATTTCCATATAGTGGTTGAACATTTCTCCGGCCACTGCCCCGCTTTCCGCCCGCGCCAGCGCTTCAAAAAAAGAGCGGTTCAACTGCCGTACCCCATTGATCGCCAGCGCTTGCGGAAAATCGTTAAACGTCGTGCTCGCCAACAGCCCGGTGGGGATGCCAACCAGGTTGGTGCTGTGATTCTTGGCTGGGTTGTCAGGCGTTTCCATACGAGGGGGTTACAGCAATCTCCATTCCCGTTTCGCGGGATTGCCTCATTGTTATTACCAATCAATGTGTTGACTGTCACATGCGGGGCCTTGAAGGGAATCAGGTGGTTGCGTCATTCCCGACAGCCTTGTCCGCAATTGTCCGGTTTGCGACAAACCGCCGCAGCTTGTTGAATTTCAATGTTGTCGTTATTTATCAACGTGTTAATTGCTGATTTCCGGGGTGGCACGGTCGTTGCAAATGACTGGGCACAGGGCAGGACAGAAATCGCAGTTCAACTTTTTATTTTTTTGTTTAAGGAGAAAGCAAATGAGCGCACTGAGACAAATCGCCTTCTATGGCAAGGGTGGTATCGGTAAATCGACCACTTCCCAAAACACCCTGGCTGCACTCGCCGAAATGGGTCAAAAGATCCTGATCGTCGGTTGCGATCCCAAGGCCGACTCGACCCGCCTGATTCTGCACGCCAAGGCGCAGGACACCGTGCTGTCGCTGGCCGCTGAAGCCGGTAGCGTGGAAGACCTGGAGCTGGAAGATGTATTGCGCGTCGGTTACCGCGATATTCGTTGCGTTGAATCCGGTGGCCCGGAGCCGGGTGTAGGTTGCGCCGGTCGTGGCGTTATCACCGCGATTAACTTCCTCGAAGAAAACGGCGCTTACGACGGCGTGGACTATGTGTCCTACGACGTGCTGGGCGACGTGGTGTGTGGTGGTTTCGCCATGCCGATTCGCGAAAACAAGGCGCAGGAAATCTACATCGTGATGTCCGGCGAAATGATGGCGATGTACGCCGCCAACAACATCTCCAAGGGCATTCTGAAATATGCGAACGCCGGCGGCGTGCGTTTGGGCGGGTTGATCTGTAACGAGCGCCAGACCGACAAGGAACTGGAACTGGCGGAAGCGCTGGCCAGCCGCCTGGGCTCCAAGCTGATCCATTTCGTGCCCCGCGACAACGTCGTGCAACACGCCGAACTGCGCCGCATGACCGTGCTGGAATACGATCCGAAGTCCAAGCAGGCCGAGGAATACCGCCAACTGGCCGGTAAAGTCCACGCCAACGCAGGCAACGGCACGATTCCGACCCCGATCACGATGGAAGAACTGGAAGACCTGCTCCTCGAATTCGGCATCATGCAGAAGGAAGACGAGTCCATCATCGGCAAGGCGGCACACGCTTGATCGAGAAGGTAATGGGTGATGAGTAATGAGTGATGGGTAGGTGGTGCTGCGGATTTGGGTTTTGCCCATTCCCCATCACCCTCCCCCCATCACCAACCTAAGGAGTTATGAAATGACAACAGACGTTAAAGCCCGGAACCGCGAGCTGATTCAGGAAGTTCTTTCCCACTACCCGGAAAAAGCTGCCAAGAAGCGCGCCAAGCACCTCAACGTGTACGAGGAAGGCAAGCCCGATTGCGGCGTGAAGTCCAACATCAAATCGCTGCCCGGCGTAATGACCGTCCGCGGTTGCGCCTACGCCGGCGCCAAGGGCGTGGTGTGGGGCCCGATCAAGGATATGGTGCACATCAGCCACGGCCCGGTCGGTTGCGGTCAATATTCGTGGGGCACCCGCCGTAACTACGCGGGCGGCACCCCCGGCGTGAACAACTGGGTGGCGATGCAGATCACCTCGGATTTCCAGGAAAAGGACATCGTGTTCGGCGGCGACAAGAAGCTGGACAAGATGATCGACGAGATCAACGCCTTGTTCCCGCTGTCGCGCGGCATCTCGATCATGTCCGAGTGTCCGATTGGTCTGATTGGCGACGACATCGAAGCCGTCTCCAAGAAGAAGGCCAAGGAAACCGGCAAGATGATCGTTCCGGTGCGTTGCGAGGGTTTCCGTGGGGTTTCCCAATCGCTGGGCCATCACATCGCCAACGACCAGGTGCGCGACTGGGTGCTCGACAAGGGTGAGTCCACCCATGAAGCCGGCCCCTATGACGTGGCCATCATTGGCGACTACAACATCGGCGGTGACGCCTGGTCTTCGCGGATTCTCCTCGAAGAAATGGGTCTGCGCGTGGTTGCTCAGTGGTCTGGTGACGGTACGCTCCAGGAAATGCTCAAGACCCCCAAGGTCAAGCTGAACCTGCTGCACTGCTACCGCTCGATGAACTACATCTCGCGCCACATGGAAGAGAAGTACGGGATTCCCTGGGTTGAGTACAACTTCTTCGGACCCTCCAAGATCGAAGCATCGATCCGCGAAATCGCCAGCCATTTCGACGACACCATCAAGGCCAACGCCGAGAAGGTCATCGAAAAGTACAAGCCGCTGATGCAAGCCGTCATCGACAAGTACAAGCCGCGCCTGCAAGGCAAGAAGGTGATGTTGTACGTCGGCGGTCTGCGCCCCCGTCACACCGTCGGCGCCTATGAAGACTTAGGCATCGAAGTGGTCGGCGCCGGTTACGAATTCGCCCACGGCGACGACTACCAGCGTACCGCTCACTATGTGAAAGACGGCACCCTGATCTATGACGACGTGACCGAGTTCGAACTGGAGAAATTCGCCGATAAGATACGCCCCGACCTGGTCGGCGCCGGCATCAAGGAAAAATACATCTTCCAGAAGATGGGCATTCCTTTCCGCCAGATGCACTCCTGGGATTACTCCGGCCCCTACCACGGCTACGACGGTTTTGCCATTTTCGCCCGCGACATGGACATGGCCATCAACAGCCCGGTCTGGAAGATGACCAAGGCGCCCTGGAAGTAAGCAAGCAAATATGGAGCGGGGCGGCGTCTAGGCTGAAACCTGACGCGCCCCGCCAACCCGGCGGGCAGACGCAAGAGTCTAACCCGTCTTTGAAAGGAGAAAGATCATGCCACAGAATGCCGAAAACATTCTTGACCACAACGAGCTTTTCGCCCAGCCCGAATACGTGGCTTCCCGCGAAGGCAAGAAGGTGTTCGAAGAAGCTTACCCGGAATCGAAAATCCAGGAGATCACCGACTGGACGAAGGGCTGGGAATACCGCGAACTGAACTTCAAGCGCGAAGCGCTGACCATCAACCCGGCCAAGGCTTGTCAGCCGCTCGGCGCGGTGCTGTGCGCCTCCGGCTTTGAGAGCACGATGCCCTACTGCCACGGTTCGCAAGGTTGTATCGCCTACTTCCGCAGCCACTTCAACCGTCATTTCAAGGAAGCCTGTACTGCGGTTTCCGATTCGATGACCGAAGACGCAGCCGTGTTCGGCGGCTTGAACAACATGGTGGACGGCCTGGCCAACACCTACGCGCTGTACAAGCCCAAGATGATCGCGGTTTCCACCTCCTGCATGGCGGAAGTTATCGGCGACGACCTGGACAGCTTTATCAAGACTGCCAAGACCAAGGGTTCCATTCCCGAGGACTACCACGTCCCGTTCGCCCACACCCCGTCGTTCGTCGGCAGCCACGTAACCGGCTACGACAACATGATGAAGGGCATCCTTACCCACTTCTGGGAAGGCAAGGAGCGCAAGGCCGGCGAGTCGATCAACATCATGGGCGGTTTCGACGGCTACTGTGTCGGCAACAACCGTGAACTGAAGCGCATGCTGGGCATGATGGGCGTGGATTACACCCTTCTCTCCGACCCGTCCGACGTATTCGACACGCCCGCCAACGGCACCTTTGAAATGTTCGCCGGCGGCACCACGCTGGAAGCCACCGCCAACGCGCTCAACGCCAAGGCCACCGTCGCCCTGCAAGGCTTCTCCGTCGCCAAGTCGCTGGAATACGCAGCGACCAAGGGCCAGGAAACCGTCAGCCTGCATTGCCCGATCGGCATCACCGGCACCGATGCTTTCCTCATGGAAGTATCGCGCATCACCGGCAAGCCGATTCCTGCGGAACTCGAACTGGAGCGTGGCCGTCTGGTCGATGCCCTGGCCGACTCCCAGGCCTACCTGCACGGCAAGAAATTCGCGCTGTTCGGCGACGCCGACATGGTCTACGGCCTGACCGCCTTCCTGCTGGAAATCGGCGCCGAGCCGACCCACATCCTCTGCTCCAGCGCCCCCAAGGGTTGGGAAGAAAAGATGCAGGGCCTGCTCGACGGTTCCCCGTTCGGCAAGGAAGCCAAGCTCTATCCGGGCAAGGATCTGTGGCACATGCGCTCGTTGCTCGCCACCGAGCCGTCTGACTACCTGATCGGCAACACCCACGGCAAAGTGCTGGAAGCCGATACCGGTGTACCACTGATTCGCGTCGGCTTCCCGATCTTCGATCGCCACCACCATCACCGTTATCCGATCTGGGGTTACCAGGGCGGCCTGAACGTGCTGGTCAAGGTGCTCGACAAGATCTTCGACGAGCTCGACAAGAACAAGGGCGGCGTCAGCTTCGAAATCGTGCGTTAAGCGTGTAGAAGGGTGGGCACGGGGTTTGTGCCCACCGCTTTGATGCAATCCCGCGTGGGCACGAAAAGCCGTGCCCACCCTACCTAAAGGATAACCATGGCAAACATCACCTTCTCATCCCCCGCGATGAAAAAAGACGTGACCGTCTACGCCGTTGCCGGCGACCGCAGCACATTGCTGTCCGTCGCCCAGGAACACAAGGTACCGATCCACTACGAATGCCAGAACGGCGAATGCGGTTCGTGCATTGTGGAAGTCTCGGTACTGGACGGCAAAAAGCTGAAAGGTGTGCATCTCACGGAAAAGGAAAAAACCGTGCTGGTGCTCAACGGCAAGCTGAGCAAGGAAGAAATCGAAAACATGGAACTCAACGACGTGCCGCCCAAGTGGCGCATGGCCTGCCAGTACATGATCCTCGACCAGGATATTCTGGTGAAATTCTGATGTATACCTTGTCTCGTCGCGATTTGGCGATTTAGCCGCGTCCGGCGGGAAGCGATGCAAGGCGCAAATTGCGCGGTGTGGCCGTACCACACAAGCTATTTGGAATGCAGCAGCGCGCCCGCCAGACGATGGATAAATCGGTAAATTGTGGCGAGGCAAGGTATAAGCAGTACCGGTGTTTTTGTAATTCCCTCGATGTGTTTGGGTTGCCCATCGCTTAACGGCGATGGGCTTTTTTTTCGTCCTGCATGGCTCAATCCCTCAACAATGGCGCGGATTTTCATCTGGCGCTACGTCCCGAGAACCAACTCTTAATCCTTATTTCATGATGCTGCTTGTTGCTTATCGCGCAGCACCCTATCAAGACGATATGATTACCTCGTTTCGCCACAAATGCCTGCGGAAGCACCTTGAATCTGGTGACATGAGCGGCATCCAGTCGGCACATGCCAAACGTCTTCAGATGCAATTGGTCGCCTTGGATGCCGCTCAAACCATCGAAGACATGGGCATCCCCGGCTTCCGGCTTCATCCGTTGAAAGGGGTGGAAAGTGGGCGTTGGTCGATATGGGTTAACGGCAATTGGCGTGTGACGTTCGAGTTTGAAAATGGCAACGCATTGATTTTGGACTACGAGGATTGTCACTGATGGCTGTGCACAATCCGCCGCATCCAGGGACGTTTATCCGCGAGGTTTACCTGGTTCCCAACGGGATCGGCTGTCGGGAACTGGCTCTAAAGTTGGGGGTTGCCGCTTCGACACTGAATCGTATCCTCAACGAATCCAACGGCGTGACCCCGGAGATGGCGTTGCGCCTTCCAAGGCGCTTGGGCGTTCCCCGGAAAGTTGGCTGATTCGACCCGGAAAGGCGTGTGTTCCGGGGGGAATTTGTCGGCCTGAATGGTGGGGCGGATTTCCGCGCCGCCAATGTGGAGGGTTTGAAACGTGGGGGGGATCCCTGCGGGTTGATCCCGACATCCACGAGGCGGCAGTCATTGCGGCGGTGGCTCATGGTCAGAGCCTAAACCAGTGGGTCGGCGAAGCGATCAAACAGGCTGCCTTAGCGAGTTGATTCGGGTCTTCGCAAAGTGATTGTGTAAGGATAGCGCCTCAATAACGCCGCAACCCCCCCACCCACAACAAAAAAGCCGGGATTTCTCCCGGCTTCGCGACTACGATTCCACCTATCGGTTATATGTGCCAGCCCTTCATGGGGCCGTTGGACTGGGCTTCCACCCAGGTGTCCAGCCATTTCAGAAAATCGAATTCCCTGCTGGTCGAATCGCGCACCGTCTCGCGGATGCACCATTCAACATGCGCCATATAGGCGGCGTTGGCGTCGTCGTTATTGTAAAAATTTCCGAGTATCCACTGGCGCGCGCGCAGGATGTAGTCTCTTTCGCGGGGGTTGATGGTTTGTTCGGCTTCGAGCCGGTCGAGGATGGTGTTAAGCTCTTCGACGCTGGATTTCGAGATGATTTTGGTTAAGCGGTCGAAAGATTGGTCGCTCCAAACGTCGCGTGGTTCGGAGGGGGAGGTGATGCTGTTCCAGGCGGCCATGTTGAACCCCTTTTATTAAGTTGTTTTGGTCACGCGGCGGGGCGGTTGGCGCTTTCCCGTCGCTGTTTTTTGCACGATTGGAAGTTTAACCGAACCAGATGATGAGTCAATATATAGTATTGATCTATTCATTCGCATCAATATGTTCGGTTTTTTGGGGGGCGTCGCTATAATTGCCAACGATACGCTGGGGGAGAAAAATACGTTGAATACACAAGCCAAATCGAGCCCCGTCGCGGCCCTGTTACGTGAAGAATGGTTTTTTGGGATTGGCGCGGCTTCCTGTCTGCTTTTCCTGATTTTTCACGATGTGCTGCGCGGCGGGCTGCATCATCCCCTAATGGTCGGGGCGGAGTTCCTGTGGCTGTTTTGCGTGGTGCTGGGAGCGGCATTGTCCGTGGTGCGTCATGCCGATTGCCTCGCTCACAAATTGGGCGAGCCTTACGGTACGCTGATTCTGACGCTTTCGGCGATTACCATCGAAGTGATGATGATTGCCGCAATGATGCTGCATGGCGAGAAAAATCCCACTCTGGCGCGCGACACGATGTTTGCGGTGCTGATGATTCTGCTCAACGGGATGATCGGCTTGTCACTGCTGTTGGGCGGTTTACGCCACAAGGAGCAGCAATACAATCTGCAAGGAGCGAACGCCTACCTGAGCATCATCATCCCGCTCGCCGTGATGGGTTTGGTCCTGCCGAATTACACGATAACGACCAGCGGGCCGACCTTGTCCGGGACGCAGGAAATTTTTCTGGTGCTGATGTCACTGGGGCTGTACGGCGTATTTCTGGCGGTTCAAACCAGCCGCCATCGCGCCTATTTCATCCACGCCGCCGCTGACGAGGAAGAAGCCAAACACGACCACCCTACTCTGGAAACGCACTCTATCGCTCGCCATGCGGTGCTGTTGGTGGCCTACTTGTTGATAGCGGTTTACCTTTCAGAAAATCTCTCCGAACCGGTGGATGTCGGCATTGAGATTTTTCACGCCCCCGCCGCGCTGGGCGGCGTTATTATCGCCATTCTGGTGGCGGCCCCGGAATCCATCGGCGCGGTCAAGGCGGCCCTGGCCAATCGTCTGCAACGTTCGATGAATATCCTGCTGGGTTCGGTGCTCTCCACCATCGGGCTGACCATTCCCGCCGTGCTGACCATCAGCCTGGTCACCGGCAACCCCATCGAACTGGGATTGCTGCATAGCGACTTCGTGTTATTGCTGTTGTCGCTGTGCCTGAGTGTGGTGACCTTCTCCAGCGGACGCACCACCATCCTGCAAGGCAGCGTACATTTGCTGGTTTTTTGTGCTTATGTGATGCTGATTTTTGAGCGTTAGGGGTGTTCCGCGAGCACTGCCCGTACCCCCCCGTCCCTGCTTGCTTTCAAGAGACATCAAGGCGCCGCCTGAGTGTTTTTGAGAGTATGCGCTAACATTGAGCGCAGCGGCGTTTTGACAAACGCCGCTGCAACAACCTGTATCGACCCATGACCCTGTTTGCCGACCTTACACCCGAACAAATCCAGTCCAGCGCGCGTCTTGGCGAGCTTATCCGCAGCGAAATCGCCGCCAATCACGGCTGGTTGTCCTTTTCCCGGTTTATGGCGTTGGCGCTGTATGCGCCGGGGCTGGGTTATTACAGCGCCGGCGCGGCCAAATTCGGTGCGGCGGGCGATTTTGTCACCGCCCCGGAAATCTCCGCCTTGTTTGGACGCACTGTGGCCCGCCAGGCCGCGCAGATACTTGAAGCCAGCGGCGGCGACCTGCTGGAACTCGGCGCGGGGAGCGGCAAGCTGGCTTTTGATATGCTGAGCGAGTTGCAGCGGCTGGATCAATTGCCCAACCGCTATTTCATTCTGGAGGTGAGCGCCGACTTGCGCGAGCGCCAGCGCCAGCGGCTGGCCCCATTCGCCGACCGGGTGGAATGGCTGGAGGCGCTGCCGGAGTCTTTCAGTGGGCTGATCTTCGGGAATGAAGTGTTGGACGCCTTGCCGGTGCATGTCGTGGAATGGCGCGACCAGGGCTTGGCCGAGCGCGGCGTGGTGTGCCGGGATGGGCATTTTGAATGGGCGGATCGGCCTCTCCCAAGCGGCCCTTTGTACGAAGCCGCCGCCAAGTTGAAACTCGCGCCCGGCTACCGCAGCGAAATCGGCCTGGCGGCCCAGGGTCTGATCGCCAGCCTGGCGGAGATACTGAAAAGCGGCGCGCTGCTGTTCATCGACTACGGATTCGGCGCATCCGAGTTTTATCACCCGCAACGCCGCGAGGGCACCCTGATGTGCCATTTCCGCCATCGCGCCCACGACGACCCCCTGAGTCATCCGGGGTTGCAGGATTTGACCGCCCACGTCGATTTCAGCGCCATTGCGGAAGCCGGTTTGGCGCGCGGACTGGCGCTGGCGGGTTATACCAGCCAAGCCCATTTCCTGATCAATTGCGGGCTGACCGATTTACTCGCCGAAACCTCTCCCGAGCAAGCCGGCGCTTACTTGCCGCTCGCCGCTCAGGCGCAAAAGCTGGTGAGTCCGGCGGAGATGGGGGAATTGTTCAAGGTCATCGCCTTTGCCAAGGGCCTGAAGACGCCGCTACGCGGCTTCGCGCGGGGCGACAAGCGGCATACCTTGTGAGAAACGCGGGAACCGTCAGTCTTTCGCGTTAAAATGGCCGGGTACATTCGAATTTGGGAAGGCTGCCATGCACGGTAAAACCATCCTCATCACCGGCGGGGCCAAGCGCGTCGGCGCGGCCATCGCCCGCCGCCTGCACCGCGAGGGCGCATCCATCGCGATTCATTACCGTTCCTCGGAAGGCGAGGCAAAAGCGCTGGCCGCCGAATTCAACCTGCAACGCCAGGATTCCGCCGCGCTGGTGAAAGGCGACCTGCTCGACTCGGCCAGCTACAGCCGCATCATCGCCGATACCGTCAGCCACTTCGGACAACTCGACGTGCTGGTCAATAACGCATCGAGTTTCTACCCCACCGCAGTCGGCGAAATTACCGAACGCGACTGGAACGACCTGCTCGGCACCAACCTCAAGGCCCCGCTGTTCCTTTCCCAGTCCGCCGCGCCGCAATTACGCAAACAGCGCGGCTGCATCGTCAACATCGCCGACATCCACGCCGAACGCCCGATGAAAAGTTATGTGGTGTACAGCATTGCCAAGGCCGGGCTGGTGGCGCTCACCAAGTCGTTGGCCCACGAACTCGGCCCCGACGTGCGGGTCAACGCGGTTGCGCCCGGCCCCATCGTGTGGCCGGAGGATGATCCCAAGTTCGACGAACTGGAACGGCGGCGCATCATTTCCCACACCCTCCTGAAACGCGCCGGCGACCCGGACGACATCGCCCGCGCAGCGGTGTACCTGATCAAGGACGCGCCCTACGTGACCGGCACGGTGTTGCCGGTGGACGGCGGACGAAGCGCGAGTTTATGACCCTGTTGCTCAGCCAAAAAATGACATCCGAACCCATCAAGCCCCCGCGTTCCCTGCTTTCCGCCGCCGGCAAGGCCATCGGCGATTTCGACATGATTCGCAATGGCGACCGGGTGTTGCTCGGCCTGTCCGGCGGCAAGGACAGCCTGTCGCTGCTGCATGTGCTGCTCGCCTTGCAGAAGAAAGCCCCGATCAAGTTCGAGCTGGCGGCGGCCACCGTCGATCCGCAGTCGCCGGATTTCCATCCCGAACCGCTCAAGGCCTATATGGCCGAACTGGGCGTGAAATATTTCTACGAGAGCCAACCCATTGTTGAACAGGCGGAGACCTCAATGCAGGGGGATTCGTTCTGCGCGTTTTGCTCCAGGCTGCGGCGCGGGATTCTCTATCGCACCGCGCGGGAAAACGGCTACAACGTGCTGGCGCTCGCCCAGCACCTCGACGACGCGGCGGAAACCTTTTTGATGAGCGCTTTTTTCGGGGGAAAGTTGCGCACCATGCAGGCGCATTACCTCAACGACCGGGGCGACATCCGGGTGATCCGCCCCTTCACCTACGTGCGCGAACGCCAGACGGCGGCGTTCGCCCAAGCCGCCGGGTTACCCGTGATCATGGAAAATTGCCCGGCGTGTTTCGGAATGCCCACTGAACGCCATCACATGAAAACCGTGCTGGCGGATCTGGAAAAAGGCAATTCGAAGATATTCCCAAGCCTGCAAACCGCGCTGAAACCGCTGTTCGGCACTCCACCAAACGGCCCAGTGGGCGAGGGCGACTCGCTTCGCGAGTCTCATGTTAACCAGGAGGGAAAATCATGAGCCACAAGCACCTGCATCTGTTGAACAGTATTTTTCAGGATCCGTTGAGCGGCAATATCCACTGGCGCGAAATCGAATCCCTGCTGCATCACCTCGGGGCCAAGGTTGATCCGGTGCATGGCGCACGTTTCCACGTCACGCTCAACAAATTCGAGTGTATCGTCCATCACCCGCACCAGAGCAACACCTGTGCCAAGCAGGACATCAAGGCGCTACGCGAGTTTCTCGCTCACGCCGGGGTGACGCCCTCCACTTACGCCGCAGAGTAAATTCAACCATGCCGCCCGGCGCGGTTGCGCGCCGGCCAAACTTCGCGTAACGCCGTCGCGGGATGGGCAATCTCACCGCCTTGCATGTCGCTTAACTGCTCAATCACCTGGACGTTCAACACCACCTGAATGCGGCCAGCCTCGCGGGCCATTTGCACCGCCCGCAAATCCTGAAACATTTTTTTCATATCCATGACAACCTCCCGCCGCATTGTTTCGTGACCGGCGCGGCTATGGCGCACCGGCTATACGCGCAAATCGCGCGCTCCTGACAGGTATATCGGGTGAAAACGCGGGAGCTTTAACCAGGCGGGCAATTTCCTGTGGCTGGCAAAAGCGGAAGCAGGCGTGTATTGTTTCGCCGCAAATGCTTTTTATCGACAGGAACCTCATGATTTCCCGCCTTTTTCCGCTGGTTGTGGCGTTATCCCTGAGCGCCGCCGTCCAGGCCGGGCCGGTGCTGCGCTGTTTGGTCGGTTACGCAGGGACACTTCACGAAATCACCGCCGCACCGGGGAGCGATCCCTATACCGTTCCCGCGCAAGACATCGGCGGACGCTTTCGCTTCAAGGCGGTCGTGGGCGGAGAAGCCCAGCGGATCGAATACGTAAAAATCTATGCCTACTACCAGGCGAGCGACCAGCCGGTATTGCTGCACACCGCCAAATACCTGCCTCCCTGGCCGAAAGGCGGCGCGGCCAACTCGCTTACCGGGCAAAACAGCCTGTATTCCCCGGATTTGGGCCGGGAGCTGCAATTTGGGTGCGCGCTGGAAGGGCTGTGATGATTGCGACGCGCCTACTGTTTAGCCTGTTCCTGCTGGCCGTTTTGAACGCGCCCGCCTTCGCCCGGCAAACCGTCAGCCTGGTAATGGTCGGCGACATCATGCTCGACACCTTGCCCGGCAAAGCCATCGAACAGGGACGTGATCCCTTTGCGCCATTCGCCGCCCAGCTTGCCGCCGCCGACCTGCGTATCGGCAATCTGGAATGTGTCGTAGCGAATGGCGGTGAACAATCGGCCAAGATTTATACCTTCCGCGCCCACCCTCGCACCCTTCCGGTGCTGGCCCGCCATTTCGACGCCGTTTCGCTGGCGAACAACCATTCCGGCGATTTCGGACGGGCCGCCTTCACGGAAATGCTCGACCGCCTCGACCGGCAAGGCATCGGGCGTTTCGGCGGCGGACGCAACCTGCGCGAAGCCCACGCCCCGCTGATCCTCGAACGCCACGGCCTGCGCATCGCCCTGCTCGGCTACAACGAATTCCTGCCGCGCAGTTTCGAGGCCGACTACGACGCCCCCGGCGTCGCCTGGAGTGAAGACGAACAAGTCCGCGCCGACATCCGCAACGCCCGCGCTGTCCATCGCGCCGACTTGGTGATCCCCTACACCCACTGGGGCTGGGAATACGAACCGCGCGGCACCGCCCGCCAACGCCAACTCGCGCGCGTGATGATCGACGCCGGCGCGGATGCAGTGGTCGGCGGTCACCCCCACGTCACCCAGGACACCGAAATCTACCGGGGCAAACCGATCATCTACAGCCTCGGGAATTTCCTCATCGACGGCTTTGAAACCCCGGAAACCAATACCGGCTGGTTACTCCGCCTGGAACTCGACAAAAACGGCGTGACAAGTTGGCGCACCGTCACCGCCCGCCTCGACGCGGAAGGCATCCCCCATCCCGATGTGCAGGCGGCGAGTCCGTGCTGGAAAAGAGGGGAGCGGGTGGCGGGGATGTGCGGGAGTAGGAAATAGGCCGAACGAAGTGTTCACTTCCCCTCGTTCCCACGCGCCGCTACAAGATTGGCTGGAATCGCCGCGAGCAGATGATTCTGCCGCCCTGTCTGGACGACTACGTTTTCGCCGACAATCCGGTGCGGGCCATCGACGCCTACGTCGAGGGCTGCGACCCAGCTGGGCTGGGCTTCGCCAATGCCCTGCCCGCCAGGAACGGTGCAGGGCAACCCGCCTTCGATCCATCCGACCTGCTCAAACTTCTACAGACCGTAGCGAGCAAGGAATTCCTCGGCGTCGAGTCCTAATATTGGTTTGTCTCCATCCATTTGCTTCAACATGACTGACTGTCGGCTCCTGCCCCGTGTCTCGCTGCCAGAGGGGAAATAAAAAAGCAGGCGGAAAGCCTGCTTTTTTACTGCTCCGGCGGTTCACTCAAACCGCCCAGGAATTACTTCGCCGCGCCGGGGGGCGGCAGATTGGCCATATGGGAAATCGCCGCCTTCATGTCGGCGTCGCTCAGACTATCCAGGCCGCCCCGCGCAGGCATCGAATTGTGGCCGCGGATCGACGACTTCACCAGATTATCCAGCCCGTTTTTCAGGCGCGGCACCCACTCGCTCATATTGCCGATACGCGGCGCACCGCCCTGCCCGGTGGTATGGCAATTCCCGCAACGGTTGCTGACGATTTGCTCGCCGCTCCACTGCTGCGGCGAACTGTACGGCTTGTTGGGTTCCGCAGCGGCCCCCTCGCTCACCATATACGCCACCGCGCGGCTCATTTCCAGATCGGTCAACGTCCCCTGACCGCCGTGGGCGGGCATCTTGCGAACCCCGGTAATCGCGTTGGCGGTCATTGCCTTCAGGCCCTGCGCCGCATGTTTCGACCATTCCGCCTTGTTGCCGATACGCGGTGCGCCGTCCTTGCCGATGCCGTGGCAAGCGATACAAACGCTATCAACCACTTCCTTGCCGCTGCGATCCGGCGTACTGGTCGCCTGCGCGCCAAACGAAACGGCCAGCAAAGCCGTCGCCAGAATCGCTGCCGAAGAATTGGTAATGTGTGGATATGCCATGGTATTTCCTCCGTTTCACAATTGTGTGTTGTGGCGCAATTTTACACCAATGTTCCGCAAAAACCCCGCGCCGGGCCAACCGCGCTGGGGAACACTGCCGACGACGCCGGTTAATTGCTGTAAATACGCTTGCCCGGCGGCGGGGCCGGGCATACCATGCACTCCGACCTTTCCCCATAATCTGCCGCTGCCCCTCCATGGTTTTTCCACTTATCCGAAATTTGCTGGTTCTGAGCCTGTGCCTGCTGGGCGGCTGCGTCCAGCTTGGTGTGCCGCCGCTCGCGGCGACGCCGCCGGACGATGCGGCGGCGGGCTGGTGGCGGCGTTTTGGCGATGTGCAGCTTGACCGGCTGGTGGGGCAGGCGCTGGAAGGCGCGCCGGATATACAGATCACCCGCGCCCGTCTGCAACAGGCGCGCGCCGCGCGGAATCTGGCCCTGGCCGGCCTGTCGCCGCGTGTGCTCGGCTCGCTGGGGGCGCAGCGCAGCGATAACGGGGCCAACCGCCAAACCCAGTACAACGCAGCATTCGATGCGAGTTGGGAAATCGACGTGTTCGGCGCATTACATCACGCCGCCGCCGGGGCAGAGGCCGATGTATTGGCCGCCACCGCCAATCTCGATGCGTTGCGGGTGAGTCTGGCCGCCGAGGTGGCGCTCAATTACATTGCCTTGCGCAGCGCCCAGCAACGTCTGGCGGTGGCCCGCGCCAATCTGGCGAGCCAGGCGGAAACTCTGGAAATCACCGGCTGGCGGGCGCAAACCGGGCTGGTGACGCAACTCGACGTGGAACAGGCGCGCACCAATCTGGAACAAACCCGCGCCACCCTGCCGGCGCTGGAGGGCAGCGCAGCGGAGGCGGCGCATCACCTGGCGGTGTTGAGCGGGCAAAATCCCGCCACCTTGCGCGCCAAGTTAAGCGCGGAGCAGCCTTTGCCCACCGCGCCGGACGAGATTGCCCTGGCGATTCCCGCCGACAGCCTGCGCCGCCGTCCCGACGTGCGCGCCGCCGAACTGGCGCTGGCGGCGGAAAGCGCGCGTCTTGCGCAACGCCGCGCCGCGCGTTATCCCAATTTCAATCTGGATGCGACGTTGGGCTGGCAGGCGGCGACGCTGGGTGGACTGGGCGGCACGTTGGCGCGCACCCTGAGCGCGGTGGTGGCGGCCACCCTGTTCGACGGCGGTCGCCTGGAAAGCCAGGTGGCGTTGCAGGACGGCGTGGCGGCGCAAGCTCTGGCGAACTATGAAAAAACCCTGGCGGGAGCCTTCGAGGAAGTGGAAAACGCCCTCGCCGCCTACGCCAACGGGCGCGAGCGCGAGGCCGCCCGACGCCGCGCCGCAACGTCCGCAAGGAATGCCGCCGTGCTGGCGCGCCAGTTGTACAGCGCCGGCCAAGCGGATTTCCAGAAAGTGCTGGAAACCGAACGCACCCTGCTGACCGTCGAAGACGGCCTGATCACCGCGCAAAGCGATGTGCTGAATGCGCTGATCCGCCTCTACAAGGCGATGGGCGGCGGGTGGAAGGCCGAAGGATGAAGGATGACAGGGCAATCGCACTGTGTGGAAGCAAGGCGGATTCCATGCTTCGACCAACCCGCCTCCCCCTTTGGAAAAGGGGGGAACCCCATTGCCCTGTGAAGGATGAAGGATGCGCGGCAATGTTAGTGTTTACTTACGCCGCTATGCCCGTCCCACAAGGACATGCCGGGAGATCGGCTCTGGATGCGGGTCTCCGGGCGGTTGCATGAAAAATCCGGGTACCACTGATGCTGCTTTGTCAGATTCCGAGGCGAGTGGTGTTGGCGGCGCTAAGCCGGTGCGCCCTATTCGCCACCGCTGCCCTCACCCCCGGCCCCTCTCCCGCAGGGCATGGGTATCTACACAGGCTCGGATAGGCGAAGAATTTTGCACCAAGACGGGTGACTCCCCCTTTGCAAAAGGGGGGATGTCGGCGGACACGCCGACGGCATCACCCGTAGGCACTTCTGTAGATACCGATGCCCGCAGGGCGAGGGGAGACGGCAATTGCCAACCTATCGACGAAACGCGGTTTTCCCCCCTCTCCCCCGCCCCTCTCCCACATCCGTGGGAGAGGGGAGAAAAGCGGGATTCGTCTCACGGCTTGGGGCATGGATGCTCCCCTCTCCCATGAACATGGGAGAGGGGCCGGGGGAGAGGGATGCTTGAGCACGAGGAAACGTCACTTTAAGCAACGAAAAGGGGTTACCCGTTGACAGGGGTGAGGGCGCGGTAGCGAAATTCAGGAACACGCTGATTGTCTTCCTCGTTCCCTCGCCCCGCGTGGAGACGAGTTCAAAGCGCATTCCTCACCCAAACACTAAACATTAAACATTAAACACTGCCTTTACCTATGTCGAACATTAAGGAACCCGCCATGAGTCCCACCGATTCCGCCGCCGATTTACCCGATTACCTGCGGGTGCGCCGGGGTACCGGAAAAATCCGGCGCTGGCTGAGCATCGCCGGGGGACTGCTGATTCTTGCCGGGGCGCTGCTGTGGCTGGCTTCGTTATCGGGAAAGACCACGCCGGGAACCTATCTCAGCGAAGAAATCGCCACCGGCAAACTGGTGGTGACGGTTACCGCGAGCGGCACTTTGCAGCCGACCAAGTCGGTGGATGTCGGCAGCGAATTGTCGGGCACCCTGGAAGCCGTGCTGGTCAACGAAAACGACCTAGTCAAGCAGGGCCAGGTGCTGGCGCGGCTGGACACTTCCAAGCTGCTCGACCAGGTGGCCAAATCGCGCGCCGCTGTGGCCGCCGCCGAAGCCTCGGTGGCGCAGGTGCAAGCCACGCTCGCGGAAGCGCGCGCCAATTGGGCGCGCCTCAAACACGTCGCCGAATTGTCCGGCGGCAAAACCCCCGCCCAGGTCGAACTGGACGCCGCCGAGGCCGCCGCGTTGCGCGCCGTCGCCAATCTCGCCAGCGCCGAAGCGGCGGTGATCCAGGCGCGCGCCTCGCTGAAATCCGATGAAACCAACATCACCAAGGCGGTGATTCGCTCGCCGGTGGACGGCGTGGTGTTGACCCGCAAGGTCGAACCGGGGCAAACCCTGGCGGCGGCGATGACCGCGCCGGTGTTGTTCGTGCTGGCGGAAAACCTCAAGCGCATGGAATTACAGATCAAGGTCGATGAGGCCGATGTAGGCACCGTGCAACTCGGTCAGCCTGCCAGCTTCACGGTATCGGCCTGGCCGGGGCGGCGTTTCCCTGCGGTGATTTCGCGGGTCGGGCTGGGTTCGACCACCACCGACAACGTCGTCACGTATAAAACCATCCTGCAAGTGCGCAACGACGATCTGGCGCTGCGTCCCGGCATGACCGCCACCGCCGAAATCGTCACCGCCAGCCGCGATAATGCGCTGCTGGTTCCCAACGCCGCGCTGCGTTTTACCCCGCCGCAAGTCGTTGCGCCCAAACAGGAAAGTTTCGTCGCCAGTCTACTGCCCCGCCCTCCCCAGCCCAAGCAGCGCCCGCGCGCCGCAGCGCCCGGCGGCGTCCCGCAGGTGTGGGTGTTGCGCGCCGCTGCGCCGGTCGCGATCCCGCTCAAAACCGGGGTCGGCAATGGCCGTTATACGGAAGTCCTCGAAGGGGAAATCAAAGCCGGCGCGGCGGTCATCACCGAATATCAGGAAGCGCGCAAATGAGTGCAGGCGCTGCGCCGCTCATCGAATTTCGCGGCGTGACCAAAACCTACGGGCAGGGCCAGGCGGCGTTTCAGGCGCTACGCGGCGTCGATCTGACCATCACTCAGGGCGAATTCGCCGCCATCATGGGGCCGAGCGGCTCGGGCAAATCGACTGCGTTGAATATCCTCGGCTGCCTGGATATCCCCAGCGCAGGTTCCTACCGTTTTCGCGGCGTAGCGGTGGAAAGTCTCAGCCTCGACCAGCGCGCCTTGCTGCGCCGCCATTGCCTGGGTTTCGTGTTTCAGGGTTTCAATCTGCTGGCGCGCACCTCGGCCCAGGAAAACGTCGAATTGCCCCTCCTGTATCGCGGCGAAGACGCCCCCACCCGCCACCGCGCTGCCCGCGAAGCCCTCGCGCTGGTCGGGCTGGATGGCTGGGAGCACCACACCACGGCGGAACTTTCCGGCGGCCAGCAGCAGCGCGTGGCGATAGCCCGCGCCATCGTCACCCATCCTTTGGTATTACTCGCCGACGAACCGACCGGCAACCTCGACACCACCCGCAGCCACGAAATCATGGCGCTCCTCGACACCCTCAACCGCGAACGCGGCATCACCGTGCTGATGGTCACCCACGAAGCGGACATGGCCCGCTACGCCGGACGGGTGATCCGCTTTGTGGATGGGCAGGTGGCGAGCGATACACCCGCGCAGCGCGGAGAACAACCGTGAGGGCCGGGGATTTTTCCACCGTTGCCCTCACCCCGGCCCTCTCCCAAAGGGCGAGGGAGAATACCGCGAACTTCGGAATCTGCGCCGGACGTTTTCTCCCCTCGCCCTCCGGGAGAGGGGGCGGGGGTGAGGGCAACGGTGGCAATATTCCAACCTTTTCCCCCTATTTCTCCGGCCTCTCCGAATCATGCTGCTGAACGCCCTCCTTCTCGCGCTGCGGGAAATCCGCCGCAACCTGCTGCGCTCCTTCCTTACCGTGTTGGGCATCGTCATCGGGGTGGCGGCGGTGATTACCATGGTCACGCTGGGCAACGGCGCGACGCGCATGGTGTCCGACCAGATTTCCGGCCTCGGCAGCAATTTGTTGATCCTCCGCCCCGGTCAGCAACTCGGGCCGGGGCGCGACAGCGCGGGGGCCATGGCGTTTCGGCTCTCCGACGTGGAAGCCCTGCGCACCCAGATCAACGCCATCAACGTGGTGGCCCCACTGTCCGGCAGCAAGTTGACGCTGGTGGCGGGCAGCCAGAATTGGTCATCCAGCGTCAATGGGACGACCAACGCCTATTTCACCGCCGGCAACTGGCAACTGCGCGCCGGGCGGATTTTCAACGACGACGAGGAACGCGCCGGCAAGGCGGTGTGTGTGATCGGCAACACCGTGCGCAAGCAGTTGTTCGGCGCAGCCACGCCGATTGGTGAGGCGCTGCGGGTGAAAAATTTCAGTTGTGAAGTGATCGGCCTGCTCGCCCCCAAGGGCCAGGGCGCGATGGGCATGGATCAGGACGACGTGGTGGTGATGCCGCTGCGCACCGTGCAGCGCCGCATCACCGGCAATCTCGACGTAGCCACCATGATGATCGCGCTACGCGACGGGGTCGTCACCGAAACCGCGATGGATCAGATTCGCCGCCTGATGCGCGAACGCCGCAATCTCGGCGAAAACGACGACGACAACTTCAACCTGATGGATACCAAACAAATCGCCGACATCCTCTCCGGCACCATCCGCACCATGACCGGGCTGCTCGGCGCAGTGGCCGCCGTCAGCCTGCTGGTGGGCGGCATCGGCATCATGAACATCATGCTCGTGTCGGTCACCGAACGCACCCGCGAAATCGGCATCCGGCTCGCCATCGGCGCGCTCGCCAACGAAGTGTTATGGCAATTCCTCATCGAAGCGGTGGTGCTGTCGGCCTTCGGCGGACTGGTCGGCATCGCGCTCGCCCTGCTCGCCTGTATCGGCCTGTCGGCGCTGCTCACCATGCCGTTCCTCTTCAATCCCGGCATCAACCTGCTGGCCTTCGCCTTCTCCGCCTCAATTGGGGTGATTTTCGGCTACATGCCGGCGCGCCGCGCCGCACGGCTCGACCCTATCGAGGCGTTGCGGCATGAATGAGTCGGTATAATCACCAGATCGCATCCACGGAGTTATTACCATGTCTGCCTTACTCGCTGAATTGGAAGTTCAGGCCTGCCAACTGTCTCCCGACGAACGCGCACATCTCGCCGAAGTATTGCTGGCGTCGCTGCGCGACGCGCCGGTCGCGGAAATCGAGGCGGAATGGGAACGTGAAATTGAAAACCGCGTCGCTGCTTTCGACCGGGGAGAATCGCCGACATTTCCGGCGGAAGAAGTGTTTGCCGAAGCGCGGCGAGCGAGCCGGTGAAGCAGGCGCGTTTCGTTGCGGCGGCGCGCCGCGAATTTCTTGACGAAGTGGCCTACTACCGGGAAATCCAACCCGGTCTGGAATTACGCTTCGTGGCAGCCGTCGAAAGCGCCGCAGCCCGGGCGCTGGCGTTTCCCTTTGCAGGTTCTCCGGCAGCCGCCAATACCCGCCGGGTTTTTCTCAAAACCTTTCCATTTTCGGTGGTATATCGCCCGGAACCGGATGGAATCGTTATTTTCGCCGTCGCACACCAGGCCCGGCGACCCGGCTATTGGCTGAGCCGGACGCGCTCATCCAAGCATTGACCCCCAGCCCCGGCCCGGTTCCGCCTTTCCCGAAGAGGTAAACGGGAATCACAACACCCCGCGCTCCAACTCCTCCAGATAGATAAACTCCGGGGCTTTTACCCCGGCCTTTTTCCTGATTTCCACCAACTCGGGCGATTCGAAGAAACGCCGGGCGTTTTCCAGCGACGACCAGGCCGAAAAGTGAACGATAAAGTTGGCGTCACGTTCATCGCGGAGCAACTGGTAGCTGATTTCGCCGGCTTGTTTGCGGATCTCGGCGGCCTCGTCGAAAACCGCTTTCCAGGCCGGATAGGCTGCGACTTCGTGAATGATGAGAACGTGGGACATGGCTAAACACCTCACAAACCTAGGTTGATTTCCGCTGATCCTACGTGATTACGGCGCAATTTATATAAGATTTTTATCCGCTTGCAGGCACTATTTCCATCGAATTTACCTACCGCCACCTACACTTCCGATTAACCACCCACGGGAGCAACAACCATGGATTATTCCTCGACACCAATCTCACCCAAACGGGTGGAGTCGTTCGGAACAGGCTATAGCTGGGCAGTGGCGGTGTGCATCGTGACCACGCTGCTTACCCTGCCGATGATCGGGTATCTGGAACTTACCAACATCGTGATGCTGTTTTTGCTGGCGGTGTTGCTGGTCGCGGTGCGACTCGGGCGCGGGCCGGCGGTGCTAGCGGCATTCCTGAGCGTAGCGCTGTTCGATTTCTTTTTCGTGCCGCCGCGTTTTTCCTTCAGCGTCAGCGATGCCCAATATCTGGTGACCTTCGCAGTCATGCTGGCGGTCGCACTGATTACCGGGCAGCTTGCCGCCGGGTTGCGCCACCAGGCCGGGCAGGCGTCACGCAAGGAACGCCAAACCCGCGCGCTTTACGAATTGGCGCGCGATCTGGCGGGGGCGTTGAGCGTTGAACAGGTGGCCGTAGCGGTGCAGCGCTTCCTGCGTGAGAATTTTGCGCTTGAAGCGCTGCTGCTGTTGCCTGACCGTGACAACGTTCTGGCGCCGGCGACCCCGTTGGACAAAAACTTCCAGATGGAAGCCAATCTGGCCTTGACCGCCTATACGCATGATCAGCGGATTGAGGACTCCACCCTGTCGGGGTTTGGATATGGGTCGATGTATCTGCCGCTGAAAGCGCCGATGCGGGTGCGCGGGGTAATGCTGGTCGCTACGGCCCGCCCCGATCCCGAAGCGGTGTCCGCACAACAGCCACTGCTCGCCTCGCTGGCGTCGCTGGTCGCCATTGCGGTGGAGCGCCTGCACTATGTCGAAGTGGCGCAAAACTCCCAGGTCGAGATCGTTTCCGAACGCCTGCGCAGCTCCATCCTGTCGGCGCTTTCTCATGACCTGCGCACCCCGTTGACGGCGTTGGTGGGGCTGGCCGACGCCTTGACCCTGAGCCGCCCGGCATTGCCGGAAAACGCCCAGGAGTCTGCCGCCGCGATTCGCGAGCAGGCGTTGCGTCTCAACGGGCTGGTCGCCAACCTGCTCGACATGGCGCGGCTCCACGCCGGGCATGTGCGGTTGCGCAAGGAATGGCAGCCCCTTGAGGAAGTCATCGGGGCGAGCACCCAGCTACTGGCGCGCTCCCTGGCCCGCCATCCGGTGCGGGTCACGCTGGTGCCCGATCTGCCCTTGCTTGAATTCGACGCCGTGCTGATCGAACGGGTGTTCTGCAATCTTCTGGAAAATGCCGCCAAGTATGCGCCGCCGGATACACCTATCGAGATCGAGGCAACGGCGGCGGATGGATACGCACAAATCTCCGTCACTGACCACGGGCCGGGAATCCCCGCCGACAAGGCGCTCTTCGAGATGTTTGTGCGCGGTGAGCAGGAATCCGCCAAAACCGGCGTCGGATTGGGGTTGGCCATTTGCCGCGCCATCGTCGAAGCCCACGGCGGAACGATCCGCGCTGCCAACCGCGCAGAGGGGGGAGCATGTCTGACCTTCACGCTGCCGCTCGGCTCGCCGCCGGACATCGAAACCGAAAGCCCGGAAACGGAGGCCCATCATGAGTGACGTTCCCCCCCGCATCATTCTCGTCGAAGACGAGAAACAGATCCGCCGCTTCGTCCGCGCCGCACTGGAAGAAGAGGGCTGCCAGCTTTTCGAGGCGGAAACCGGCAAACAGGGTTTGATCGAGGCGGGCACCCGCAAACCCGACCTGATCGTACTCGACCTCGGCCTGCCCGATCTCGACGGCGTAGCGTTTATTCGCGACCTGCGCGGCTGGTCGGATGCGCCGGTATTGATTCTCTCAGCGCGTTCCACGGAAAACGACAAGATTGTCGCGCTCGATGCCGGGGCCGACGATTATCTGACCAAACCATTTGGCGTCGGCGAACTGCTGGCGCGGGTGCGCGCCCTGCTGCGCCGCCACGGAAAGCGCGGCGATAGCGGGCCACTGGTCGAATTCGGCGAAATCCAGGTGGACTTGGCGCGGCGTAGCGTGACCCGCAACGGCGATCCGGTACATCTCACCCAGATCGAATACCGCCTGCTGACCCAACTCATCGCCAACAGCGACAAGGTAATGACGCATCGCCATCTGCTGCGCGAGGTGTGGGGGCCGAGTTTCATCGAAAGCAATCATTACCTGCGTATCTACGTCGGTCACTTGCGCCAGAAGCTGGAAAACGACCCCGCCCAGCCGCGCCACATCCTCACTGAAACCGGGGTGGGCTACCGTTTCCGGCAATAACCTGACCTTTCCTCGGAGGAACCATTTATGAATCACTCTCCCACCACCAAGCCTCTCGCACCCTTGACGCTCGCCGCGCTCGGTGTGGTTTACGGCGACATCGGCACCAGCCCGCTATACGCGCTCAAGGAAGTCTTCGCCGGCGTACACCCAGTCGCCGTCACGGCGGATAACGTACTGGGCGTTTTGTCGCTGGTCTTTTGGTCGCTGATGATCGTGGTGTCGATCAAATACGTGGTTTTCATCATGCGCGCCGACAATCGCGGCGAAGGCGGCATCATGGCGCTGATGGCGCTTGCCTTGCGCAAGAGCGATGGCTCACAGGGACGGGCCGCCATCATGCTGGCCGGCATCATCGGTGCGGCGCTGTTTTACGGTGACGGCGTGATTACCCCGGCGATTTCGGTGCTGTCGGCAGTCGAGGGGCTGGAGATCGCCACCCCGGCGCTCAAGGCTTACGTCATTCCGGTTACCATCGGGGTGCTGATCGGCCTGTTCGCCTTTCAGCGCAAGGGCACCGGCGGCATCGGCGCATTATTCGGGCCGGTCATGCTGGTGTGGTTTGGCGTCCTGGCGCTGCTCGGGGTGACCAACATCATGGATCATCCCGAGGTGCTCCGTTCCGTCAATCCGCTCTACGCCTATGTGTTCCTTACCGCCAATCCGTGGCTGGGCTTTCTCGCGCTGGGCGGGGTGGTGCTGGCGCTGACCGGCGCGGAAGCGCTTTACGCCGACATGGGGCATTTTGGGCGCAAGCCAGTTCAATTTGCCTGGTTCGGCCTGGTGTTGCCGGCCCTGCTGCTCAACTATTTCGGGCAAGGAGCGTTGCTCCTCCACGATCCGGCGGCCATCCAGAATCCCTTTTACCTGCTTGCCCCCAACTGGGCGCTCTACCCGCTGGTTGCACTGGCCACTGCGGCCACGGTGATTGCCTCTCAGGCGGTGATTTCGGGGGCGTTTTCCATCACCAGCCAGGCCATCCAATTGGGCTACGCGCCGCGCATGGAGATCCAGCACACCTCCGACAAGGAAATCGGGCAAATCTATCTGCCCGCCATCAATTGGCTGCTGCTGGTTTCGGTGATCGCGCTGGTGTTAGGGTTTCGCAGTTCAACCAACCTCGGTGCTGCCTACGGCATCGCGGTGACCGGCACCATGACCATCACCAGCCTGCTGGCCTTTGTGGTGGTGCGCAAACTGTGGGGCTGGGGAATCTGGACAAGCGGTTTGCTGATCGCCTTTTTCCTGGTGATCGACATTGCCTTTTTCGCCGCGAACGCCATCAAGATCGAGGACGGGGGCTGGTTCCCGCTGGTCTTCGGGCTGGGCGTGTTTGTGCTGATGAGCACCTGGAAACGTGGCCGCCAACTCCTGCGCACCCGTCTCGAAGGTGAAGCGCTGGCCCTCGAACCGTTTGTCCAGGCGCTGGCCAGCGACGCGACCATCTACCGTGCGCCGCGCACCGCGATTTTCCTCTCCGGTGAAAGTGACACTGTTCCTCATGCGTTGCTGCACAACCTCAAGCACAACATCGTCCTGCACCAGCGCATCGCCATCGTCACGGTACGGGTCGAGGATATCCCCCATGTTCCCGATACCGAGCGGGTGGCGGTCGCCTCACTGGCTGACGGCTTTTACCGGATTACGCTACGTTATGGATTCAAGGATGAACCGGATATTCCCCGCGCCCTGGAATTGTGCGCCGCCCACGGCGTGGCCTTCGACCTGATGGAAACCTCGTTTTTCCTGGGACGTGAGACGCTGATACCCAAACTCGGCTCGGAAATGGCGTTGTGGCGTGAAAAGCTGTTTATCGCGCTGTTTCGTAATGCCGGAAGCGCTGCGGGCTTTTTCAAGCTGCCGCCCAACCGGGTGGTGGAAATGGGGACGCAGGTGGTGCTGTAGCCGCCTAAGCCCTGCCCACCGGCAAGGCGGTCTTGTCCACCACGCGGCGCAGCACGAAGCTGGAGTGGACGCCGGACACCCCTTCGATACGGGTGATCCGGTTGAGCAGCAATTCCTGGTAGGCGTCCATATCGCGCACCACCACTTTGAGCTGGTAGTCGGCATCCTGGCCGGTAATCAGCAGGCACTCCAGCACCTCGGGAATTTCGCCGATTTTGGTCTCGAAATTGGTGAAACGCTCTGGGGTGTGCCGATCCATGGAAATATGGATCAGCGCCATCAGCGCGTAACCGAGCTTTTTCGCATCGAGTTGGGCGCGATATCCGGTCACCAGCCCGGCTTCTTCCAGGGTGCGCACCCTGCGTAAACATGGCGATGGCGACAGGCCGATGCGGTCGGCCAGTTCCTGGTTGCTGATACGCCCCTCTTCCTGCAAGACCTCAAGAATGCGCTGATCGTAGTGGTCAAGTTCCATTTGTTTGCGGTGAATTCGTTGAAGAGGCTATGTTATACCAATAGCGCCTATATCGCCGCAATACTATTGCGCATTTCATCGAATCTTACTGTCATTTCGCAATTTTTCGCCCTGCCTTTTGGCGTAATCTTTCACTACCCGTTACCCACGGCGCGATTCAACGTCTTGCTTACCCTGCGAGGCGTATTAAACCTGTCCCACCCGGAGAGGCTCAGCGATAAACACCGAAACCAGGAGAAAAACCGTGAAAGCGTTCAACCATCAAAAATACCGGCCCGCCCCGGCCATTCCCATGCGCCGCAGATGCTGGCCGGATGCCGCCGTCACTCAGGCCCCGCGCTGGGTCAGCGTCGATTTACGCGACGGCAATCAGGCGCTGCTCGAACCCATGAACGTGGCGCAGAAGCGCCGTCTGTGGGCCTTGCTGGTGAAACTGGGTTTCAAGGAAATCGAGGTCGGTTTCCCTTCGGCGAGCCAGCCGGATTACGACTTCGTGCGCTGGCTGATCGAGGAAAACCAGATTCTCGCCGACGTGACCGTGCAGGTATTGGTGCAGGCCCGCGAGGATTTGATCGTGCGTTCTTTCGAGGCGTTGCGCGGGGTGCGGCGGGCGGTGATGCACGTCTACAATTCGACCTCGACGGTGCAGCGCGAACGGGTATTCGGCCTGGATCGCGACGGCGTCGCCGCCATCGCGCGGCGCGGGGCGGAATGGGTGAAACGCGAAGCGGCGCGTTACCCGGAAACCGAATGGGCGTTTGAATACACCCCGGAAAGTTTCACCAGCACCGAGCCGGATTACGCGGTGGCGGTGTGTGAGGTGGTGCTCGACGTGTGGCAACCGACGCCGCAAAACCCCTGCATCATCAATTTACCGACCACCGTGGAAGTGGCTTCGCCGAATTTCTTTGCCGACCAGGTGGAATATTTCGCTACCCATATCAGCCGCCGCGACAGCATCGTGCTTTCCGTACATCCTCACAACGACCGGGGCTGCGCGGTGGCCGCCGGAGAATTGGCCTTGCTGGCCGGCGCGCAGCGCGTCGAGGGAACCTTGCTGGGCAACGGCGAACGCACCGGGAATATGGACATCGTCACGATGGCGATGAATCTCTACAGCCAGGGCGTCGATCCCGAGCTTGATTTGTCCAACCCCGACGAAATCATCCAGGTGGTCGGCGAATGTACCGGCATCCCCATCCATCCGCGCCACCCGTGGATCGGCGAACTGGTGTACACGGCGTTTTCGGGCAGCCACCAGGACGCCATCAACAAGTGCCTGAACCGCCAGCAACCCGACGAACCCTGGCAGGTCGCCTACCTGCCCATTGACCCCAAGGATCTGGGGCGCGATTATCAGGCGGTGATCCGCATCAACAGCCAATCCGGCAAAGGCGGCGTGGCGTTTGTGTTGGCCCGTGATTACGGCCTGAATCTGCCGCGCTGGATGCAGGTGGAACTGGCTCAGGTGGTGCAGAAGACCAGCGAGGAACGCGGCGGGGAAATCGACAGCGCCACCATTTATGCGTTGTTCAAGGAACACTTCGTCACCGACCGGGAACCCGTCGCGCTGGAAGGCTACCGCCTGGAGCGCCGCGCCAAACTTGACGTTATCGCCGCGCAGGTCAGCGAAAAGGGCGCTGAATACCCGTTGCACGGCGAAGGCGAGGGGGCGCTGTCGGCGTTCGTGGATGCCTGGATGCGCCATAGCGGACAGCCATTGAACGTGGTGGATTACAGCGAACACGCCATCGGCTCGGGTACCGGCGCGGAAGCCGTCGCCTATGTGCTAATCAATCTCGACGGCCAGCGCATCGCGGGCGCGGCATTCGACCACGACACCGTCAGCGCGTCGCTGAAGGCGCTGTTGGCGGCGCTGAACCGGGGGCGGAGTAAAGCATGACGGTGAAAAAGGGGGGGGCGGCGCTTATTCCGCGCCGAAACATCCCGCGTAGTCGGCGCACACGGCGCAACTCGGGGCGCGGCAGGCTTGCACTTCGGCGCGTTCGCAGAGTTGTTTGTAGAAGAATTTCTTCCATTTCATGTTGCCGGTGTTTTTGGCGCAAAGCAGGGGGAAATGGTTTTGTAGCAAATCCGACAATTCCTGACGGTTGGCGAGACCCAAGTCTTGCCAAAGGTGGTTGCCGCCCAGGCAGGCGGCGGCGACGGCGCTGGCCAGCCAGGTGGTTTCGTCGCCGGCGTCGATGCGGTATTCGATGAGCAGGTCGAGAATATCCTGGAACTCGTCTTCGCGAAGCGCCGCGCAGCCACTGCTCATAGCTTGGCGGTCTTGTTCAGCGCCGGGAAAGTAGCGCCCCAGCAGACGCTCGAAATCGTCGCCGGGAATGCCGCGCAGCAAGGCGGGCCGGTAGTCTTCCGAGCCGATTACCCAAGCCAGCGCGCGGGTGGCGATGGAGGTCGGGTCTGCGGCGCGATTGAGGAGGTGTTGGCTGCGCATGGTCTGGCTCCTTTTTGGGAGTGATGGGTGATGGGTGATGGGTGATGGGTGATGGGTGGCGATATCGCTACGCGACACCCCGTTTTTTCCCATCACCCATTACCGGTAAGGCATTACGGCTGCGGATGAACGTCCGGCAGGTTCTTCTGGTTTTCCATCAAGGTCAGCATCAGGTGCGCCATGCGCTCGGGAGCGACGATGGTGTGTTTGTTGCCCTTGGCGGCGTATTTCTGGTGCAGTTCGTCGGCAACGTTCGCGCCGCCGGAGAGATCGAACACCACGTCGATTTTGTCGCCTTCGGCAACCAGGTCGTCGAGAGACATGATTTTGACGTGGGACTTCTCGGCAGCTGCCTTGGCCGGGGTTTCGGCTTTTTCGACGGCAGCCACGACCTTGACGCCGCTGACCATTTCACCGATCAATTCATTGAGGAACACCGAGCCGACACGCCCCAGACCGACGATTGCAATATTGTGTTTCTTCACGACTTTTCTCCTTGTGGTAGTACGGGTTGAAAATCCAATAACACGCTGCGGAGGCTTTGCCGCTCTCCGCGTGTTGGTGCGCAAATCTCGGGGCAATACGCTGGGGTTCGTTCCTCACCCCAGCCTACGCATTACGGCGTTGTTCAGCGCTTGAGCAGCTTGTCCAGCTCAGCCGCATCCGGCTCGGGCTGTTTCATCAGTTCGAAGATCAATTGCACCAGTTGGCGGTGGCCTTTTTCCGGGTCGCGGGCGAATTTCAGGGCGTGCAGCGACACGTCCTCGGCGCTGGCGAAATTGATGTATCCGACGTTTTCATCCATTTTTTCTATCCTCTGTAGTTGGTTTTTCAATCCACCGCAAAGGCGCAAAGGTTTCACAAGAGGCAAATGCCTTGGAAAGAGCCTCCGGTCATTTTGGTTATATGGCCTTTGCGCATTCTTTGCGTCTTTGCGCCTTAGCGGTTCCTGTATTTACTGCAAAAAATCAAACCGGCATGGGGGCGTGGGTGTAGCACTTCTTCGGGCAAATCTTGGCGCAGGCTTCGCAGCCGGTGCAGTTTTCGACCTTGGTCACCGCCATGACCTTCTTTTCGTATTCGTCATCGTCGTCCTCGTCGGGGTCGACGGCGATGTATTCATCGTCCTCGTTGACGCCCATCAGTTGCAGAACGTCGCGCCCGCACACCTTGAAGCAGCGGCCGCAGCCGATACATTTCTCGATATTGATGCTTTTGACGAATTGCGGCACCCACTCGATGCCGCTGGGCAGGGTTACGGAAAATACCGACATGCTTTTCTCCTTAAAAAATAACGTTCAATTTCCGGCAAGCTGTTTGCGCGCTTCCGTGAGCGCCTTGTAGGCCTCGAAGGTGCGCGCCGCCACATCGGGGATTTTTTCCCAGTTGATCGGCAGTTCTTCGGACAGGTCGTGCAAATCCATCTTGAGCTGGGTGGCCTGGGCGTTGAGTTTCTTGACCTGGGCTTTCAATTCTTCGGGGGTCATCGCTATTCCTCAAATTCTTCAACCGCGAAGGCGCCAAGGCGCAGAGGCAACGCAAAGCAGTCCTTAGCGAAATCTTTGCGTCTTTGCGCCTTCGCGGTTATCCAAAAATCAACTGTAATTCGCCACTTCCGGGTATTTCTGGATCATTTCCACCCCGGCCTGGACGAATTTGTCGCCTTCCTCGGCGAGCTTGTCGTAGGTCAGGAAGCCGAAGCGATGTACGTCGCGCAACTGCTTGTTGACCACCACCAGCCGCCCGGCGAGCAGCACCATCTTGCCGAAGCCTTCGTGGCTCATTTTCATCATCGGCGAGACCATCACGCCGGTCTGGCGCTCAATGGCCAGCCCCACCGCGTTGTAGAACAACTCCAGGCGCCACAGGGTTTCCGGGTCGGGATCGCCGATGATGGGGATCTCCTTGCGCTTTTCCTTGTCGATCACGTAGGGCTCCAGCAGCACCGCGTCGGACTTGTTTTCCCAGGTGCCATAGGAATCCTGGGCGCGCCATTGCTTGACCAGTTCGGAAAGGAAAACCGACTCGGGCAATTTGATTCCAGGGGTGTCAGACATGGGCCACCTCCTCTTCCTCGTCGAAATTGGTGGCGCGTTCCTGGCCTTTCATCAGGGCCTTGCGCAGCCACGGCGGCGGGGTGCCTTGCAGAACCTTTTGCAGGCGGTCGAGTAATTCGGCGATAGGCTCCGGCTGGACTACCTTGACCGGGTGGACGCGGGCGTTGACCACCTTGGCCGCCGCCGAGCCGCCGATGGCGGCCACGTAGATGATCGCGCAGTCGCGGATCGCGTCGATCTTGGGTAACAGCTTGTCTTCCGAGCCGTCTTCCTTGAGATCGCCGTCGAACTGGATGGCTTCGACAAAACTGTGTCCGTCCGGGCCGACTTCGTAGATGGCGAAGTGCTTGGCCCAGCCGAAATGGGCATCGACATGTTTCATGTCTTCGGTAGCGAAGGCGACTTTCATGGCTGGTTCTCCTTGGGTTCTGTCAGTGACGAGTTTCAAGCGGCGCATGGTGCACTCCCGGCACCACCCATTCGTCGGGATGGGGGTGCGGCAGGTGGTCGAGAAAAATGTTGCCGATCTCGAAAATCAGGTCGCGGGTGCCGCGATAGCCGACGCTTAACTGGTGGGCCGCGCCGAGCCGGTCGAAAATCGGCAGGCCGTAGCGGTAAAACGGGATGGCGAGCCGTTCGGCGGCCTGCCGTCCGTGGGAATGGGTAATCAACAGGTCGCAACCGGCGGCGCGGTTTTCCAGGTCTTCCAGGTCGCCGATCAGGACTTCCTCAGTCGGCATCCGCTCCAGCAGCGGCGAAGCGGTGGTGGTCACCGCAGCGTGGATGTCGCAGCCCATTTCGGTCAGGAAATTCCCGATAGACCACAGCAAATCCGGCTCCGCACCAATGGCCACGGTCTTCCCACCCAAGTGGAAATGCCCGTCCAGCATGGCGTCCACCAATTGGCCGCGCTGGCGGCGGTATTTGACGGCAACCTCGTTGAGGCTGATTTCCGAAAGAAACTTCATGAACTCGTCGTTGGCTTCCAGCCCGGTCAGTCGGTCGAACAAGCGATAGGGCACACCGGTTTTTTCGTGCAAGGCTTGCGCCGCATCGCGCATTTGCTCGCCGATGGCGATGGTGATCGCCGAGCCGCCCATTTCGCGGATGTCGCCGGCCTTCGCCCCGCCGATGGTGGTCGGCAAAAAGGTTTCCGGGATATGCCCGTCCAGCGAACCGGACAGGTCGGGCGCGATAATCGGGAACAGCCCGAAGGACTCGATGATTTCGCGGATTTCCTCGATGTCGGCGACCGTCAGGTGGCAACCGGGTAACACGTTGACCTGCCAGGCGGTGCGTGGGCGCGGCTCGCACATTGCTTCGACTATCGCCTTCACCGCCTTGCCCCAGCCGTCCTGGAACGCGCCGCTGTAATCGGGGGTAGGCGCAAACACCAGCGCGGTATCCGCCAACTCGGGATGACGCTCGCGGATCAGCTTGAGATAACCCTCCACATCGTCGCCCTTGGTTTCGGTCAGGCCCGTCGAGCAGATGCCGATGACTTCCGGCTTGGCGCGGTTGTAAATGTTGACGATGGCCTGTTCGAGGTTGTCCAGCCCGCCGAGGATGGTCGTCACCTCGTTCATCGCCGAGGTTTGCAGCGGAATCGTCTCGCGGAAATGCCGCACGAACAGCACCAGCCCAAAGGCAGTGCAGCCCTGCGAGCCGTGCAGCAGCGGCATACACTTGTCCAGCCCGAGAAAGGCCAGCGCCGCGCCGATCGGCGCGCTCATCTTGAGCGGGTTGACCGCGCAGGCTTTCTTGCTGTGTGTGACGGTAGCCATTTGGATAACCTT
Source organism: uncultured Sulfuricella sp. (assembly GCA_964451375.1). Lineage (GTDB taxonomy): Bacteria > Pseudomonadota > Gammaproteobacteria > Burkholderiales > Sulfuricellaceae > JAGXQV01. Next base: position 1,833 of record CAYVIN010000033.1, on the reverse strand, counting down.
TCCTTAACCGCAAAGGCGCGAAGACGCGAAGGTTTCGCAAAGGAATTCTTGGCGGTTTCTTTGCGCCTTAGCGCCTTTGCGGTTCATGTGTTTTCTTCCCACGGCGCGGGGCGGCGAACCTGCGCCCAGATCGGGTTGTAAATCGCCCGGTCGATTTCCTTGACCAGATTCACCATGCCTTCATAACCGGCGTAGGCCACGTGGCGTTCCTGGTTGATGTCCAGCCACGGCGTCTTGGCCTTGAGTGCTACGAACTGCGAGCGACCGCCGGAGAGCATGATGTCGGCGCGGGCGTCCTTGAGCAGCTTGTACATCTCGCGCGGCGGCATTTCGTCGAACAGGTGGGCGTCGGTGCCCATGATTTCGGTGGCGCGCTCGCGGTCTTCCTTGGTCGATTTGCGCATCGAAGTGCCGGTAATCACCATGCCGACTTCTTGCAGCGCCGACACCACCGACCAGGACTTCACCCCGCCGGTGAACAGCAATACCCGCTTACCCTTGAGGCGTTCCTTGTAGCTTGCCAGACGCTCCCAGGCGCGGGCTTCTTCGCTGGCGATCAAGGCTTCGGTACGCGCCAGCAGTTCCTCCGGCGCACCTTTTTGCACCAAGAGTTGGGATATCCGGCGCAGCGATTCGCTGGTATCCGACACGCCGTAAAACGAACCCTCGAAATACGGAATGTCCCAGCGCTCTTCGAGCTTGCGCGCCACGTTGATCATGGCTTTCGAGCACACCATCATCGCCGCCTTGGCGCGGTGCGCGCAGGCGATGTCGTGGTAACGCGCATCGCCGGAAATATTGGCGAGTATGCGTATCCCCAGCGCGTCCAGGAGCGGCTTCACCGCCCACAAATCGCCGGCCACGTTGAATTCGGCGATGATCACGATATCGTAGGGCGTGGTGGTTTCCGGCTCCTCGGTGCCGATCACGTAATCCAGCAGCGCCTCACCGGCCAGCTTCGCGCCGAGGTTCTTGCTCCCGGCGAAACCCGGCACGTTGATCGGGATAATCGGCTTGCCGAACTTCTCGCGCGCCGCCTTGCACACCGCCTCGATGTCGTCGCCGATCATCGCCGGTACGCAAGTCTGGTAAACGAAAATCGCCGGCGGATTGTGCTTCTCGATGATTTCCCGAATCGCCTTGAAGAGCTTCTTCTCCGCGCCGTAAATCACATCCAGCTCGTTCATGTCGGTGGTGAAACCGGTGCGATACAAGAGCGGCCCGGAAGACAGCGCATGGCGGTTATCCCAGGAGTTCCCCTCGCAAGCGATGGGGCCGTGGATCAAATGCGCCACATCGGTAATCGGTTGCAGCGAAATCTTCGCCCCGTCGAAAGCGCAGCCCCCCGCCGCCGCCCCCGGCGTCAACGGCTTGGCACAGCCTTTCTTGCGATCCTTGGCGTCCTTGGCCTGGTTCTTCCCGCAGGCCGGTTCCTCCATCACGCTCGCGATGCGGTTTTTCAATGCACTCATTGGTGAAAAATCCGACAAAAGTGGTTCTTGCCGGAGGGTAGTGCAAGTCGTGTGCCATGCGGGAGAGGATAGGTTAACTTATTGAAAAGTTAGTGTGTTGCTGGTGCGGTGGGTTTTTGTGTCGGGGGGGGGGAGGAGGGATTGTCGGGTTTGCGACGCAAAAGTGAAGAGATATTTGTGGGGACAAAACGAACCATCCTATTTGAGATTTGACTCGCTGAACTATGGCATCATAGGATGGACTCCCAATTTGGGCACCTCACAATCTTGGATTGTTGCCGTGGATTTCCTAATATTCTTGGCTACGTTAATTATCCATCATAAGGTTTAAACCACCGGCTTTAGCCGGTCAGCTTTAGCT
>CAYVIN010000032.1:0-42776 GCA_964451375.1 uncultured Sulfuricella sp. | reverse complement strand
ATTATATCAATTGGTTAAACGAGATTCGCCCTTCTTTGTGAAAAATCCGGGTTAGATATACGACAAGAATTATCACGCTGCTGGAATGCGCGGCCTGATGGCTTGTCAGGCCTGTCTGGGCCGTGAAGTGGGGGTGACGATTTCTAAGCTTGGTGAACTCAGTCAGTATGTGATTTGAAGCGTGGCAAATGTATTTGCCAGCGAATAGCCGCCAGCCGCACAGCGACAATAACCAGCATAGAGATGATGCCGGCGCTATTTGATGAAACGCCGTTTCGCGTCAGGGCTATCATTAGCAAAGCGCCTGACAGAGAGGCCGTAGCGTATATCTCGGTGCGGAAAATTAACGGAATTTCATTACAAAGTACATCGCGAATAATTCCACCGCAGACTGCGGTTACCACTCCCATCAACGCGCAAATCAGCCAGGAAAATCCGAGTTGCGTTGCAATGCCGCTCCCGATTACGGTAAACAGAGCCATCCCCACGGCGTCGGGAATAAGGAAAAAATTTGCCGGCAGGCGTATTTTCCGGGCAGCAAAAAATGCCAACAATCCGGCGACCAAGGCCGAAACCAGATATGTTTCATCGCCTACCCAGAATACCGGTAATCGCCCTAGAAGCGTATCTCGTACAGTGCCGCCACCAACACCGGAAACCAGTCCAACGACTAATACTCCAAATAGATCCATTTCCTTGCGTCCAGCCTCAAGCGTTGCCGTGATAGCGCAAACCGCAACAGCGCAGATATCCATCCAGTAAAATAGGTTCATTAGTGCATTTCCAAAAATATTGTTTTAAGTCAGTCAATTGTGGCTTGCTTGCGGAGAGCGGCATGTGTCTGCAAGATAGGCAGTCCACAATATTTGTAGAGCAAAGAGTATAGAAGTTTGAATATCGTCTCAAGTTGGGGTATGATGCTCGCTCTTTTAGGCGCGTAGCTCAGCTGGTTAGAGCATCACCTTGACATGGTGGGGGTCGTTGGTTCGAGTCCAATCGCGCCTACCAGCTACATCGGCACCCCACTTGGGGTGCCGGTTTTATTTTGGAAGACGTAAATGCCTGTAGTTCGTCTGCCGGATGGTTCCGAGCGTACATTCGATAAAGCAGTAACCGTTGCCGAGGTCGCAGTCTCGATCGGTGCCGGGTTGGCGCGCGCGGCGCTGGCTGGCAAGGTAAACGGCAAGCTGGTCGATGCTTCCTGTCTCATCGAGAACGACAGCGAACTTGCCATCGTCACCGACAAGGATGGCGACGGTCTGGAAATCATCCGTCATTCCACCGCGCATCTGCTGGCCCAGGCGGTCAAGCAACTGTTCCCGGATGCGCAGGTGACCATCGGTCCGGTGATCGAAGACGGCTTCTTCTACGATTTCTCCTACAAGCGCCCGTTTACCCCGGAAGACCTGGAAGCTATCGAAAAGAAGATGGCTGAAATCGCCAAGCGCGATTTGCCTGTGGTGCGCAAGGTTTCCTCGCGTCACGACGCCATCGCTTATTTCCAGGGCATCGGCGAAAACTACAAAGCCCAGATCATTGAGGATATTCCCGGCGATCAGGAGCTTTCCCTCTATACGCAGGGCGAATTCACCGACCTGTGCCGCGGCCCGCATGTGCCGTCCACCGGCAAGCTGAAGGTTTTCAAGTTGATGAAGGTGGCTGGCGCTTATTGGCGCGGCGACTCGAAGAACGAGATGCTGCAGCGTATCTACGGCACGGCCTGGGCCAAGAAGGAAGATCAGGAAGCCTATCTGCATCGTCTGGAAGAGGCGGAAAAGCGCGACCATCGCAAGCTGGGCAAGCATCTCGATCTGTTTCATATGCAGGACGAAGCGCCCGGTATGGTGTTCTGGCATCCCAAAGGCTGGACGATCTGGCAGCAGGTCGAGCAATACATGCGCGCCAAGTTCCGCGAATACGATTACCAGGAAGTGCGCACCCCCCAAGTGATGGATCGTACCCTGTGGGAAAAGTCCGGGCACTGGCAGAATTACCGCGAGAACATGTTCACTACCGCCTCGGAAAGCCGTGACTATGCGGTCAAGCCGATGAACTGTCCGGGGCATATCCAGATTTTCAATCATGGTTTGCATAGTTACCGTGATTTGCCGTTACGTCTTGCCGAATTCGGTTCCTGCCACCGCAACGAGCCGTCGGGTGCCCTGCATGGCTTGATGCGGGTGCGCGGCTTTACTCAGGACGATGCGCATATTTTCTGCACCGAAGAACAGATTCAGGGCTAAGTGTCGGCATTCATTGGCATGCTCTATAAGGTATACAACGACTTCGGTTTCACGGATGTGTTGGTGAAACTTTCTACCCGCCCGGAAAAGCGCGTGGGAACCGACGAAACCTGGGATCAGGCGGAAGCAGATCTGGCTGCGGCGCTCAAACAGAATGGTCTGGATTTCGATTACCAGCCGGGCGAAGGTGCGTTCTACGGCCCGAAGATCGAATTTACCCTGAAGGACAGTTTGGGGCGGATGTGGCAATGCGGCACCATCCAGCTCGATTTCAACCTGCCGGCGCGCCTTGGCGCGGAATACGTGGCGGAAGACAACAGCCGCAAGATACCGGTGATGCTGCATCGCGCCATCGTCGGCTCGATGGAGCGTTTCATGGGGATTCTCATCGAGCACCACGCTGGTGCGTTCCCGCTGTGGCTCGCGCCGATCCAGTTGGCGGTGCTGAATATCTCGGAAAACCAGGCCGGATATGTTGCTCAAGTGGTCGAAGCCCTGCGCGAAAAAGGCTTCCGCGCAATTTCGGACTTGAGGAATGAGAAAATTACCTATAAAATCCGGGAACATAGTTTGCAGCGCCTGCCTTATCTGCTGGTGGTGGGCGACAAGGAAGTGGCTGGCGGTCTGGTTGCCTTGCGTAACCGCAAGGGTGAAGACCTCGGGCAAATGACTCTGGAAGCGCTGATCGCGCGGCTAACTGCCGAAATGGCAGCTTGAGGCGGCGCGATTTATTTTTTTCTGACTTGGAGACTTAGCTATCGCTCAGGCAAAGGAATCACGAATTAACGGCGAAATTACCTCACCGGAAATTCGTTTGATTGGGGTTGAAGGGGAGCAGCTCGGTATCGTCACATCGACGGCCGCTCTGCAAATGGCGGAAGAAGCCGACGTGGATTTGGTTGAGATTGCGCCGACGGCGCAGCCTCCAGTTTGCCGCTTGATGGACTACGGAAAATTCAAATATCGTGAGAGTAAGAAACAGCACGAAGCCAAGCTCAAGCAAAAGCAAATCCAAGTCAAGGAAGTGAAGTTTCGTCCGGGAACGGACGAAGGCGACTACCAGGTCAAGTTGCGTAATCTGGTACGTTTCCTCGAAGAGGGCGACAAGTGCAAAATCACTTTGCGCTTCCGTGGACGGGAAATGACTCATCAGGAGTTGGGGCTGCGGCTCCTCAAGCGCGTCGAAGCCGACTTGCTTGAACATGGTGTGGTCGAGCAGTTTCCCAAGATGGAAGGGCGTCAGATGGTGATGGTGCTGTCGCCGAAAAAGAAGTAGCGACCAGTCCATGAAGCGCCGGGTAACCGGACACTGAGCGTTATGTTTATAAACTGGCAATACTAGGAGTTATCATGCCTAAGATGAAAACCAAGAGCGGCGCCAAGAAGCGCTTCAAAGCTCTGGGTGGCGGCGGTCTCAAGCGTTCCCACGCCAATCTGCGTCACATCCTCACCAAGAAAACTACCAAGCGCAAGCGTCAACTGCGTGGTACCACGATGGTCAGTCACAGCGACGTGAAATCCGTGCGCGCGATGATGCCCTACGCTTAAAGGAGAGATGAGATGCCAAGAGTTAAACGTGGTGTAACGGCACGCGCCCGTCACAAGAAAGTATTGGATCAGGCCAAGGGTTATCGCGGTCGCCGCAAGAATGTATTCCGCGTCGCCAACGAAGCGGTGATGAAGGCAGGGCAATATGCCTATCGTGATCGCCGCCAGCGCAAGCGTCAGTTTCGCGCTCTGTGGATCGTGCGTATCAATGCAGCTGCCCGTGAATTGGGTATGACCTACAGCGTATTCATGAATGCACTGAAGAAGGCTGCTATCGAAATCGACCGCAAGGTTCTCGCCGATTTGGCTGTGTTCGATAAGGGCGCTTTTGCCAAGATCGTGGAGCAAGCCAAGGCCAGCCTCGCCTGATAGGCTTAAAACCGGAAAAGGAGGCTAGCCAGCCTCCTTTTTTACGTCTGGAGAATGCAGGGGCGAGGGATCAGGGGCCACGGACTAGGAAACCTCCGGGTTACCTTATACTTGGCCCCTAACCCTGGCACCTGACTAGGAAAATGCAAAATCTCGACCAACTGCTGAACGAAGCACAGGCTGCATTTGCCGCCATCGACAACCCCGCTGAACTGGAGCAGGCCAAGGCCCGTTATCTTGGTAAGAGTGGGGCGTTGACCGAACTGCTCAAGCAGTTGGGTAAGATGCCTGCGGAAGAGCGCCGCGAAGCCGGTGCGTTGATCAACCAGATTAAGGATCAGATCGAACTGGCGCTGCATCAGCGCCGCGAAGCGTTGCGGGAACAGCAACTTCAGGAGCAACTTGCCAAGGAAGCGCTGGACGTTACGCTGTCTGGGCGTGGTATGGGAACCGGTGGGCTTCATCCGGTCAACCTGACCTTGCATCGAATTGAAGAGCTGTTTCGTTCGGTTGGTTTTGCGGTGGCAGAAGGGCCGGAAATCGAAACCGATTTCTACAATTTCACGGCGTTAAACACCCCCGAGGATCATCCCGCGCGTTCCATGCACGACACTTTTTACGTCGAGGGCGGGGACTTGCTGCGTACCCACACCTCGCCGATCCAGGTGCGTTACATGATGTCGCACCAACCGCCGATCAAGGTGATCGCACCGGGGCGGGTGTATCGGGTCGATAGCGACGCGACGCATTCGCCAATGTTCCATCAGGTCGAAGGTCTGTGGATTGACGAACACGTCAGTTTTGCGGATCTAAAGGGCGTGGTCGCGGACTTCCTGCGGCGTTTCTTCGAGCAGGAAAACCTCAAGGTGCGTTTTCGGCCTTCGTTTTTTCCGTTTACCGAGCCTTCCGCCGAAATCGACATGGGCTGTGTGTTTTGCGGTGGTGACGGTTGCCGGGTGTGCAGCCATACCGGCTGGCTGGAAGTCGGCGGCTGCGGGATGGTGCATCCCAACGTGTTGAAACACGTCAATATCGACTCGCAGAAATACCAGGGGTTTGCCTTTGGGATGGGGCCGGATCGATTGACGATGCTGCGCTACGGGGTGAACGACTTGCGTTTGTTTTACGAGAACGACTTGCGCTTCTTGAAGCAATTCAACTAAGAGTTCCGGCGATATTAAACGGAATTGGGTTAAACCGAGATCATGAAATTTTCCGAAAACTGGCTGCGTACTTTCGTCGATCCGTCGTTGAACAGCGATGCGCTGGCCCATGAGTTGACCATGGCAGGGCTTGAGGTCGAGGCGCTGGAATCCGTCGCACCGGCTTTCGATGGCTTGGTGGTGGCTCAAGTGCTGGAAGTCACCAAACATCCCCAGGCCGACCGGCTCAACGTGTGCAAGGTGGACGCCGGTGGCGAGCCGTTGCAGATCGTCTGTGGCGCAGCGAATGTGGCGGTCGGCGCAAAAGTGCCTTGCGCAATGGTCGGGGCGAAGTTGCCCGGCATCGAAATCAAGCAGGCCAAGTTGCGCGGCGTGGAATCGTTTGGCATGTTGTGCTCCGCCAAGGAACTCGGTCTGGCCGAGGAAAGCAACGGTTTGCTGCTGCTGCCGGCAGATGCGCCGGTGGGGCAAAATATCCGTACCTATCTCGACCTCGATGACAAGCTGTTTACCCTCAAGCTCACCCCCAATCGCAGCGATTGTCTGTCGCTGTTTGGAGTGGCGCGGGAGGTGGCGGCGATCACCGGGGCGATGCTGAAGCGGCTGGAAATCGCGCCGGTTCCAGCAGTCGTAAAAGATAGCATCGCGGTGCGTCTGGATGCGCCGCAAGCCTGCCCGCGCTACGCGGGGCGGATAATTCGCGGTGTGAATGCCAAGGCACCGTCCCCAGCCTGGATGATGAAGCGCCTGGAGCGCAGTGGTCTGCGCAGCATCAGCCCGCTGGTTGACGTGACCAACTACATCCTGCTCGAACTTGGGCAGCCCATGCATGCCTTCGATGCCGCGAAAATCAGCGGTACGATCGTCCCGCGCTTCGCCAGGGAGGGTGAGCAGCTCAAGCTGTTGAACGATCAGACCATTACTCTGCAATCAGACATGCTGGTCATTTCCGACGACCAGAAAGCCCTCGCGCTGGCCGGCATCATGGGCGGTGCGGAAAGCTCGGTATCGGATGCGACAATCGATATCTTCCTGGAAAGCGCTTTCTTCAATCCGGCAGTGATCGCGGGCAAGTCGCGCCGTCTGGGATTCGGTTCCGATTCCTCGTATCGCTATGAACGCGGCGTGGATTTCGAACTTGCCCCCATTGCGCTGGAACGTGCGACGGCTCTGATTCTGGAAATCTGCGGCGGACAGCCAGGCGAAGTGGTCGAAGTGTTGGCGAACCTGCCAATACGCGAGAAAGTGGCACTGCGCGGCGAGCGGGTGCGGCGGATTCTGGGAATTGAAATACCCAATCCGCGTATTGATGAATTATTGAGACGCCTGCAATTTAACTTCAGCGAACAGGCCGGTGTTTTTCAAGTTACCCCGCCCAGCCATCGTTTCGACTTGGCCATCGAGGAAGATTTTATCGAGGAAGTGGCGCGTCTGAACGGCTACGACCAAGTTCCGGAAAATCCACCAGCTGGCCATCTGCGCATGCTGCCGAGGGCGGAAAACGAACGCACCGTTCATGCGGTGAAAACTCTGCTGACCGCCCGCGATTATCAGGAAATCGTCAGTTATTCCTTCGTTGACGAAAGCTGGGAGGCCGATTTGGGCGGAAATGTCCAGCCGGTGCGGCTGCTCAACCCAATCGCCAGCCAGATGAGCGTGATGCGTTCGACGTTGTTCGGCGGTTTGCTGGATCGTCTGGTTTTTAACCTCAATCGCCGCCAGGATCGGGTGCGCTTGTTTGAGGCGGGCCGTTGCTTTTCCCGCCTGGAAAACGGCTTCGCGCAGCCGTTACGCATCGGCGGCCTGTGTTATGGTTCGGCGAAGGCCGAGCAATGGGGTGAAGCGGCGCGTTGGGTGGATTTTTACGACGTGAAAGCCGATGTCGAGGCGCTGTTTTACCCAGTCGTGCCGAGGTTTGAAGCTGCCATCCATCCGGCGCTCCATCCTGGTCAATCCGCCCGGATAGCGGTAGGGGGTGAAGTAGTGGGCTGGATCGGCGCATTGCATCCCAAATGGCAGCAAAAATACGGCTTGGCAGGTTCCGCGATGTTGTTTGAAGTGGATTTGCCTGTGTTGCTGCAACGCGCCATTCCGGCGTTCGTCGAGGTATCGCGCTTTCCGCCGGTGCGTCGCGACATTGCCGTTATCGTAGACGAGAAAATCGAAGTGGCTACGATGTTGGAAGCCCTTCAAGTTGAGCACCCCGCGAGCGTGATTGAATTAACCCTGTTTGACGTGTATCGCGGCAAAGGTATTGATTTAGGTAAAAAAAGTCTTGCATTCCGGGTGCTGATGCAAGATACTCAAAAAACTTTGACCGACGAAGAAACCGACTCAGTAGTCGCTTCTTTGGTGCAAATTCTAAGCGCCCGTTTTGACGCCAAATTACGTAGTTGAGGACATTATATGACGTTAACCAAAGCCGAATTGGCAGACCTCCTTTTTGAGAAAGTCGGACTGAACAAGCGCGAAGCAAAAGATATGGTGGAATCCTTCTTTGAGGAAGTCCGTATATCTCTGGAAAAGGGGGATGGGGTAAAACTTTCTGGGTTTGGAAATTTTGAGCTTCGCAACAAACCGGAAAGACCGGGCCGTAACCCCAAAACCGGCGAGGAAATACCGATTACGGCCCGTCGGGTGGTAACCTTCCATGCCAGCCAAAAGCTCAAGGCTTTAGTGGAAACGGCGCAACATGGAACAAGCAGCTAAAAGCGAACTGCCGCCGATCCCGGCGAAACGTTACTTCACCATTGGTGAAGTGAGTGAGTTGTGCGATGTCAAGCCGCACGTCCTGCGTTACTGGGAGCAGGAGTTTACCCAGTTGAAGCCGGTCAAGCGGCGCGGTAATCGTCGTTATTATCAGCATCACGAGGTCTTGCTGATTCGTCGTATTCGCGAGTTGCTCTATGAAGACCGCTACACCATAGACGGGGCGCGTCATGTGCTGGAAGGTGGTGAAGCGCCGAAACATGAGCCGACTCCGCCGCCGGCGAGCAGTGTGGTTTCTCCTGCAGCAGTATCGCTGGCCGGGGAAGCCGCGCCGCTACCATTGGCAAATCGGTTTAATATGGCGTTAGTGCGTAATGAGATCAAGAGTATCATCGTCACTCTGCAAGGCTAGCCTGATTCGGGGACTTCCGCTATAATTCGTTTTTTCGGGGCGTAGCGCAGCCTGGTAGCGTACTTGCATGGGGTGCAAGTGGTCGGAGGTTCAAATCCTCTCGCCCCGACCAGTTTAGGTGTAACGTCGATATGAAAGAAGCCGCTTTGTTGCGGCTTTTTTCATGGGCGTTTTCAGGCTGGTGAAGTTGTCATAACACTTTGTTTTAAAGTCGCTATTTTGTGCGGCTGGCGACTTGCGTTATTCATGGTAAGATTTGCCCCTATCGTTGTTGATGACCGGACTCACATATGAAAACAACCTTTCTTGATTTTGAACAACCGATTGCAGAGTTGGAAGCCAAGATAGAAGAGTTGCGTTACGTTCAGGATGACTCCGCGCTGGATATTTCTGAGGAAATCGGTAGGTTACAAAAGAAAAGTCAGGTTTTGACCAAGGATATCTACGCGAAGCTGAGTTCCTGGCAAATTTCACAGGTCGCGCGTCACGCGCAACGACCTTACACACTTGATTATCTCCAGAACATTTTTACTGACTTTGAAGAACTACACGGGGATCGGGCTTTTTCCGATGATCCGGCGATAGTTGCGGGGCTGGCGCGCTTCAACGGACAGTCCGTAATGGTGATCGGCCATCAAAAAGGGCGTGATACCAAGGAAAAAATCTACCGAAACTTTGGAATGCCGCGTCCGGAGGGTTACCGCAAAGCGCTGCGTCTAATGCGTCAGGCAGAGAAGTTCGGCATTCCGATCATGACCTTTATCGATACGCCGGGGGCATATCCTGGTATCGGCGCCGAAGAACGCGGTCAATCGGAAGCAATTGCCCGTAATCTCTACGTCATGGCTGATCTGCGCGTACCTATCATATGCACGGTGATTGGTGAGGGTGGCTCCGGCGGGGCATTGGCGATTGGGGTTGGTGATGTGACGTTGATGCTCCAGTATTCCAGCTATTCGGTCATTTCGCCGGAAGGCTGCGCGTCGATTCTCTGGAAAAGCGCTGAAAAGGCTCCGGAAGCGGCGGAAACTTTGGGGATTACCGCCAATCGCCTGAAAACACTGGGATTGGTTGACAAAATCATCGCTGAACCATTGGGCGGCGCACACCGTGATCCCAATGTCGTCATGCAGAACCTCAAGAAGGCCCTCCAGGAAAGCCTGCGTCAAGTGCAGGAAAAATCCCTCGATGAATTGCTGAAGTTGCGTTTTGAACGCCTGATGGCGTATGGCAAGTACAAGGAAGCCTGACGAACTCGTCGAATTCGTCGCCGCTCGACTGGCATCTTATCAATTGCAGGGCCGGCATCTGATGCTGGCTTTGAGCGGCGGCGCCGATTCCGTTGTGCTTTTCGACATCCTCGCGAAACTGCGCATCCCCCTGAAGTACCACCTCTCGGCTTTGTACGTCAATCATGGCATCAGCGTTCATGCGCCCGTTTGGGGGCGCTTTTGCGCCAACTTGTGCGAAAAACAGGAAATCCCTTTTTCCGAAGTTTCCGTAACTCTCGACCGCTGTTCCGGGGAAAGCCTTGAAGCTTCGGCGCGTACCGCCCGTTATCGAGTATTTTCACAGCAGGCAACGGATTTCATGGTGCTTGCGCATCATCTTGACGATCAGGCAGAAACAGTCATGTTGCAGCTATTGCGCGGTGCGGGGGTAAAAGGACTGAGCGCGATGCCGGAGAGGCGTGTTGGTGACGGACAGATGGCTATGTTACGTCCTCTGCTGGAAATCACCCGCAACGAAATCTTGGGGTACGCCCGTCATCGGGAGCTTGAGTGGATGGAGGATGAAAGCAATCTGGATGCGAAATATGATCGCAACTTTCTCCGTCATCGGGTGTTGCCGAAATTGGGAGAACGTTTTCCCGGATATCGCACGGCGTTGCTACGGGTCTCTCGCCATGCAGCGGAGGCAACCGCCCTGCTTGATGAATTGGCGTGTGATGATGCGGCTTCCGTATTTCGCGAAGGTTATTTGATGATAGCGCCGTTGCGGAAACTGTCTGCGATGCGCGCCAAGAATCTGTTGCGCTGGCATCTCGACGAGTTGGGCTTACCCATGCCTTCAGCGGTACGCCTTGATGAAGTATTGCGTCAAGTGACCCAGGCGGGCCACGATGCGCAGCTTAGGGTGTCTATTGGTACCCACGAAATTCGCCGCTATCGGGATCGACTGTATGTTTTGCCGCTGGTCGTCGAGAAAATTCCAAATTATCGGATGGACTGGAATTTTCAGGAAAAGTTGGTGCTGCCGGGCGGAACGCTGCGTTTTGAATACTGCCGAGGGCACGGAATCAGTTTGGCTAAGCTCAAGGAAGGCAGGTGCGAAGTGCGTTCCCGGTCAGGTAAGGATACCCTGCGCCCGGATTGCCGCCGTCCCGCGCGGAGTCTCAAAAATCTCCTTCAGGAAGCTGGGGTTCCGCCGTGGGAGCGATCTGGGCTTCCGCTGCTGTATTGCGGAGGGTGGCTGGTCTGGGGGCAGAGGATCGGCGTTGATTGCGCGTTTCAGGCAATGCCCGACGAGGATGGGGTGCTTGCAATTTTTTTGTAGCTTCTATAAGCTGTCTTATACAAGACGTGTTCGATGTGTGGTCTCGAAAATGGCGTGGGATTGATTGACGGTTCGATGCCTTCCAAAATCGGGGTTGAATTTAAGGTTCGGCCTCTTGCTGCAAACAGAGCGGTTTAATTGCCGATATGGAATGGGCGGAATTCTAAATTCCGCTTGCAAATCAAACAGTAGGGCGGTGATGATATCCGCAGTAGGTAGCGCTGATGGGATATCCAATTGATTGTGTGATGGAATTTGCAAAGAAAACGTGTACGAGGTGTTATTTTGTTTTGCGGATTCCGGTTCTGCACAAGCTGAAAGACGTTCCGGTATTTATGATTTAAGTTGCGCCATGAAGAATCGTGACGCGATAGCACAGTTTCCTCCCCTTTCCCCGGCGCTTGCCGGGGTCTTTTTTTGTGGTGTTGAAAATCCTCAAATACACTGCCGGACGGTTTGATTTATCCCCTAACTCTGTGGGTTGGCCGGGTTGTACGCGACCAGAATCCGCGCCAATTCCACAGCCGAACTGACGCCCATTTTTTCCAATATGCGGGCGCGGTGGACTTCTACGGTGCGTATGCTGATGTTGAGTTGATCGGCGATGTTTTTGTTAAGTCGGCTTGCCAGGATGAGTTGCATGACTTCCAACTCACGGCTGGTGAGCGAGGCAAGGCGGACGCGGATGGTTTCTGAAGAAGCGCTGCGTTGCACTCGTTCCGCCTCTTTTTTCAGGCACAGGGCGACCTTTTCCACCAATTGACTGTCCCCGGCGGGTTTCTCGATAAAGTCCGCAGCGCCCTTGTGCATCGCTTCCACGGCCATCGCAATGTCGCCGTGGCCGGTGAGAAAAATCACCGGCAGGGTGCAGTCGCGCGCTTTGAGGTGGTCGAATAACTCCAGCCCGCTCATGCCGGGCATCCGCACGTCGAGGATCAGGCAGCCGCTGATGCCGGGTTGGCATGACCCCAGGAAACTTTCCCCGGATGGGTGTGTTTCCACACTGTATCCATATGATTCGAGAAGCCATTTCAGTCCGTCGCGGATCGCTTCCTCATCATCGACGACGAAGACCTTGTTGGTCATTTCAGGGTTCCTCGGCCAGGGTGAAGCAAAACCGTGCGCCGCCCAGTGTGCTGGGTTCGCGCCACAGGCGTCCTTGATGGAATTCGATGATGGAGCGGCAGATATTCAAGCCCATACCCATCCCGTCGGGTTTTGTGCTGAAGAACGGCGTGTAAAGTTGCTGGAGTATCTCTTCCGTGATTCCTTCGCCGTTGTCTTCGACACAAACTTTCACCCAGCCGTCGCCGTTGCGTGTCGCGCTTAACGTCAGATGACCATCCTGTTCGCCGTGGATGGCCTCGATGCCGTTACGCATCAGGTTGAGCAGCACTTGTTCGATCATGATGCGATCCACATTGACGAGCGGAAGATTTTCTTCCAATTCCAGATGGATTTCCACGGCATGGCGTTTGGCCTCGATTTCGGCAAAGCCCACCGACTCTTCGAGTATCGCAGCGAGCGGCGCGGTGGCCTTGCGCGGCTCACTTTTTTTGATGAATTCGCGGGTGTTTTTGATGATCTTCCCGGCGCGCTGGGCCTGGATGATGATGGCTTCGATGGCAGGTATGAGATCGGCATTGTTTTCGGCGTTGCGCAGGCGGTTCAGAGTGCCGCTGGCATAACTGGCAATCGCGGTCAGCGGTTGATTCAATTCGTGGGCTAGCGATGAGGCCATTTCCCCCATGGTGACCAAGCGCGCAGTGAGCTGGATTTTTTCTTCCTGCTTGCGGAATAATTCGTCAGCCTGTTTGCGTTCCGTAATGTCGGTTGCGACTTCCATGTGTGCGGTGCGCCCGTCCACCCACTTGAAGATGCGCCCGCGTACCTGAAACCAGTGGTCGTTGAACTGAATCTCCGTGTCGAAAACGTCGGCGGGGAGATGAGGTGAATACGCTGCGACCTCCTGCCAGTAATGCGGGGCAAGCAGGCAGAATTCCTCTGCGTCAGAAGCCGGGGCGAAATAACGCCGGAAATTGCTGTTGGCATACAGGAGCGCATGGGTTAAAGCGTCGGTCACGACGATGGCGGCGTTGATTTCCTCCATCACCGTTGCGAACCGTTCATGGGCCGCCGCCAGTTCCTCCTGGGTGCGTTTGCGTTCGGTGATATCGGCGATGGACGACATCCAGCCTTTTTGCCGGCCTTGGGCGTCAATAAGCGGGGCAGACTGGATCAGAACATCAATTACCTCACCGTTCTGTTTGCGCAAGGGGCGTTCCGAGCCTTCCGGCGGAGCTTCGCCATGCAGCATGGCGTTAAACACTGCGCCCGGATGATCCCGTTCATCCGGCCAATAGGGCATGGGCGGCAGACGCCCGACCAGTTCTTTCTCGTTCAATCCCACCATGCGGCAAAAAGCCGGATTGACATAAATGATGCGTCCTTCCATGTCCACCGCACGCATCCCCGTCGCCATCGAGTTTTCCATGGCAGTGCGGAAGGCATATTCCCCGCGCAGAGCCTGTTCGGCGGCTTCGATGTGGCGAATGTGTTTGCGTAGCGCCCACAGGCTCCAAATGACCAGCAACGACAAGCCGAGGATGACGATTTCCAACAGCCGGGGGGTGCGGTCTGGCATTTGTCCATAGGCGGTGGCGCGCAGCATGAGACCATAACCCGGTGGGTCGAAGCTGAGTTCATAGGATAGTGCCTGCTTGTTCGGGGTGATTTCGGGTTTGGCCGCCCATACCCTGCCATCACCATCGACCACGCTCAATTGATAACGCTGGGCATACCACCAGGGCACCAGGTTCTTCAGGATGCGGGCCAGCGAAATGCGGGCGATCAGCGCACCCTGGAAGACATGATTCCTCGTCATTGGCGCATGTATTTCAAACCAGGCGTCGCTGGGACTGGTTCCGCGCACCATGCTGAATACCACTCGATCCATCTGACGCGCCCGGCGCAGGGTTTCCTCGTCGGGTGGGGGAGGGGTGGGGCCGTCCTGTTCCTCGCGGGTAAACCATTGCACCTGACGGGCTGCATCCACCCAATAAATGTCGAGGATTTCCGGGTAAATGTTGAGCAGCAGCGCAGCGCGGTTCTGAAAACGCGGCGCGGTGGGATTTTGCCGGATCATCTCAGCAGCCAGGATGGACAGGCTTTCCTGGGTGTTCTCAAGGTGCTGGTGAATGCTTTGTTCCTGCCACAACACGTCTTCGATCAGGTTCATACGGCGCTGATCGCTTTCCTGATGATGGTTGTAAAACAGGAATGCAACCACCGCCAGGATAAAAAGACCGACGGAAATGTTGGGCATCGCCCAGAAGCGGGCCGGTTTGCCGGGAGTGGGGGAGTTATCCGGGGAACGCATGGACAGGATGATACCCGATGATCTTCAGCGCGGCGGTATTGTGGTTTCCCACAATATTTTTTTCGCTTGTGTGGCCCTATATTCCGTCTACCAGGTAGCGAGGCAAATTCCTGGATCACTTTTCCTAATACTAAATGGAGGCGATATGAAACTGAGCAAACTGATGATACTGGCGCTGGGACTGAGCATGTCCGGCGCGGCGCTGGCGGCGGGTGAAATCGTCATCAAATTCAGCCACGTGGTGGCGGTCAATACGCCTAAGGGCAAGGCTGCCGATTATTTCAAGAAAATCGCCGAGGAAAAAACCAAAGGCAAAGTAAAGGTCGAGGTTTATCCCAATAGCCAGCTCTACAAGGACAAGGAAGAGATGGAGGCTTTGCAACTGGGGGCGGTACAAATGCTTGCGCCGTCGCTGGCGAAATTCGGGCCGCTGGGTGCGAAAGAATTTGAAGCCTTCGATTTGCCCTACATTTTCGACAACTACGAAGAGTTGCACAAAGTTACCCAAGGCCCCATTGGCCAGGGGATGCTCAAACGCCTGGAATCCAAGGGGATTTATGGCTTGGCGTTCTGGGACAACGGCTTCAAGTCGTTTTCCGCGAAGAAGCCGCTCCATTCACCGGCGGATTTCCGGGGACTGAAGATGCGTATCCAGTCGTCCAAGGTGCTGGAAGAAGAAATCCGCGCGCTCGGCGCTTTGCCGCAGGTGATGGCGTTCTCCGAGGTGTATCAGGCGTTGGATACCGGGGTGGTGGATGGTACCGAGAATCCGCCGTCCAACATGTATACCCAGAAAATGCACGAAGTGCAGTCGCACATGACGGTTACCGAACACGGTTATCTGGGTTACGCCGTGCTGGTCAACAAGAAATTCTGGGATGGTTTGCCCGCCGATATACGTAAGGCGTTGGACGAAGCCATGCAGGAAGCAACCGTGTTTGCCAACAAAATCGCCAAGGAAGAAAACGACAACGATCTCGTCCTGATTCGCAAGAGTGGTAAAACCCTGGTTTACGCGCCGACCAAGGAAGAGCGTCTGGCGCTCAAAAAAGCCCTGGTGCCGGTGCACCAGAAGATGGAAGCGCGTATTGGCGCGGATCTGATCAAGCAGATCTACAAGGAAACCGGTTTCGATCCCAGCAAATTGTAAAAAAATGGGTGAAGGGATGGGGGTAACCTCGCCCTCGCCCATTACCAGGAGCAAACATAATGATGAAAATACTCGATCACCTGGAAGAATGGTTGATCACGTTTCTGATCGGCGGCGCGACCCTGATTATTTTTTTCGCCGTGGTACATCGCTACGGGATGGGGGTGGATATTCTCCAACCCTATCTGGTCGATATTCATACTTCCTGGGCTCAGGAACTGTGCATCATCATGTTTGTATGGATGGCCAAATTTGGCGCGGCTTATGGGGTGCGCACCGGTATTCACGTTGGTGTGGACGTGCTGATCAACCGGATGAAGGACAAGCGGCGCGCCCGCTTCGTATTGTTTGGTTTGCTGGCGGGCGCGTTGTTTACCGGCGTGGTGGCGATTCTCGGCGGGCATTTTGTGTGGGGCAACGGGATGCACTACGCAGTGCTGAACGCCTTGGGCATCCCCACCGGCGATATCCCGGAAGGGCCGACTACGCCTGATCTGGAATGGCCGACCTGGATGGTTTATCTGGCGATACCGCTCGGTTCCTCGTTGATGTGTTTCCGCT
The DNA here is from genome assembly GCA_964451375.1 of uncultured Sulfuricella sp. Lineage (GTDB taxonomy): Bacteria > Pseudomonadota > Gammaproteobacteria > Burkholderiales > Sulfuricellaceae > JAGXQV01. Next base: position 26,686 of record CAYVIN010000032.1, on the reverse strand, counting down.
TTTTGCAGGTGGCGTGGGCTTTCGTGAAAACCGGGGAATTGCCGCATCACGATCATAGTCATGTGGCGGGTGTCGAGGAAGAACCCTCTCCTGAAAAGAAAACCGAGGACATCAACTGGTTCGGGATGCAGAACGATCTGCATCCGCAACCTGTGAAACACGAGGAAGAAAGCAAGGGAGGCCAATCATGAACGCCGCAATCATATTCGGGCTGCTGATTGCCCTGATGCTTACCGGGATGCCGATTTCAATTTCCCTCGGTCTCACCGTCCTGACTTTCCTTTTCACCATGACTCAGGTGCCGCTGGAATCGGTGGCGCTGAAGCTCTTCACCGGGATCGAGAAGTTCGAGATCATGGCGATTCCGTTTTTCATCCTGGCCGGCAATTTCCTGACTCATGGCGGAGTGGCGCGGCGCATGATCAGTTTCGCCACTGCCATGGTGGGCCACTGGCACGGTGGGCTAGGGCTGGCTGGCGTGTTGGCGTGTGCCTTGTTCGCCGCCGTATCCGGCTCCAGCCCCGCGACCGTCGTGGCGATTGGCGGGATTCTTCTGCCAGCCATGATCAAGGCTGGTTTTCCCGGTCGTTTTGGGGCCGGGGTTATCACCACTTCCGGGGCGTTGGGTATTCTGATCCCACCTTCCATCGTGATGGTGATGTATTCGGTTGCGACCAATACTTCCGTCGGGGCGCTGTTCATGGCCGGGGTTGTGCCGGGGATACTGCTGGCGACGGTGCTGGGGGGGGTGACTTGGTATATCGCCTGGAAAAGAGGTTACCCCCGCGTTGCCATGTTTGATGGACGGAGCGGCGGGCAAGCCACAATTGCCGGGTTTTTCGGGTTTTTTTATGCGTTGACGTTTTCGGTTTTCCCCCCCTACCTGATCGGCAAATTCCTCAGCTTTTACCTGACCAACGCAGGCTTCGCCTATTTTATCGGCGGTTTGCTCTGGCTGGTGCTGGTGCCTTGGACGACCCATAGCAAATGGGTGACCCGCATCATCTACATCGCCATTATCGTCATTGGAATGCCGTTGTTTTTCACCATGATGTTGTCTAGCTACTTACCGGAATCTACTGCCGGGCTGGCGGCTTCCTTCCTGGCGTTTTCCGGCGTTTGGCTGGCGATTATCAGCATCTGTGGGCGTTATACCGGCATCTCGCCCACCTTCAAGTTCGAACTGGCCTGGGAAGCTCTGGCGGTATGGCGTTCCTATTGGGACAGTATCTGGGGGCTGATGTTGATTATTGTGGTGATGGGCGGTATTTACGCCGGCATCTTTACGCCTACCGAAGCGGCGGCGATGAGTGCGGTGTATGCCTTCTTCGTGGCGGTGTTCGTCTACAAGGATCTGAAGCTCACGGAAGTTCCCAAAGTTTTACTGTCCTCGGCCAATATGAGTGCGATGCTGTTGTACATCATCACTAATGCGGTGTTGTTCTCGTTCATCATGACCAACGAGCAAATTCCCCAAGTCCTTGCCGAATGGATGCTCGACAAAGGGCTTGGCGTCATCACCTTCCTGCTGGTGGTGAATGTCCTACTGCTGCTGGCCGGTAACGTGATGGAGCCGTCGTCCATCGTGCTGATCATGGCCCCCATCCTGTTCCCGATTGCCATGAAGCTGGGGATAGACCCGGTGCATCTAGGTATCCTCATCGTGGTCAATATGGAAGTCGGGATGTGCCATCCGCCGGTGGGGTTGAATCTTTATGTCGCATCGGGGATTACCAAGATGGGTATTACCGAACTGACCATCGCGGTATGGCCGTGGCTGCTGGCAATGATCGGTTTCCTGCTGCTGGTGACTTACGTGCCGTCGCTGTCCCTGTGGCTGCCACGGATGTTCGGGCTGGTCGCCTGATTGAGGCGGGGACGGATTCGTCCGTTCCCGTCATCCCGACACGATGAGCGTCATCCTGGTCATCATCCCGATTTTTGCGATGATCCTGCTCGGATATGCGTTGCGCCGGGGGATGGGGTTATACGTGGATTTCTGGGGGCAACTCGACAAGCTGATTTACTACGTATTTTTTCCGGCGCTGCTGTTCCATTCCCTGTCCGGCTTCCATATCGAATTTGCCGCAGCCCTGCCGATGCTCGAAGTCGGCGTATTGTTCATGTTGGCGGGGATGGCGCTGGGTTATGCGGGAAAATTCCTGTTCCACGATCCAGCGCCGGTATTCGCCTCGGCTTTCCAGTGTTCCTTTCGTTTCAACAGCTATATCGGGCTGGCCCTGGCCGGCGCGCTGCACGGCCAGGACGGGGTGGCGGCGATTGGCTTGCTGATGGGGTTTCTGGTGCCGATGGCGAACGTCGCCTCGGTGTGGGCCTTGGCCAAACATGGCGAGGGCGACTGGCTGCGCGAAATCGCCTTCAATCCGCTGATCATTGCGACCGTAGGCGGGATTCTTTTCAGCCTCGCCGGCTGGAGTTTGCCGGATACCTTGCGCACCACCATCGGCCTGCTTTCCCAGGCCTCGCTGCCGATGGGGCTGATTGCCGTGGGGGCGGGGCTGCGCCTGCAAGGCTTGAATCGCCATCGCGGAACATTGTGGTACGGCGTCATCGTCAAACTGATCGTGTTGCCGGCGATTGCCTGGGGGCTGGCCTCCCTGTTTTCCCTCCGTGAAACCTACTTCCATGTCGCGGTGTTGATGGCGGCCTTGCCGCTTTCCACCGTTTCCTACGTCCTCGCCGTGCGGATGGGCGGTGATGGCCACATCGCCGCCGCTCAGGTAATGCTCACCACCCTGCTGGCTATGGCCAGTCTTCCCGTATGGTTGCTACTGATGGGGTTTTGAATCCTGGAAAAGCCGGGTGACCCCGATGTTTGGGCGCTTTTGTGAACTCCTTCACTGTGCTAAGCGCTGAATTGATTAGTATGTATAATTAGTTGAAACAACATTAGCAACCCATCCCGATTCTGCGCGGATCACCTTTTCTTCGAGGAGAGACCACTATGAAAGTCCGTTACACGGCTATTTTTGCCTGTTTGTGCAGCGTTTTTCCGATCACCTCAGCATGGGCCGACTGGGCCAGTGTTTCGACCAACAAGCCGGCGTGGCTGGTTAACGACGCTTCGGGAAAAATGGTTGGCGCTGACGCCTCCAATATCTATGTCAGCAACGACTCCGGGAAAACCTGGCCGGCTGTGGTTGGCCCGGCAATCGGCCCCAACACGTCTTTGGGTGTCGTCAATAGTCAGGTTTGGGTGGGTAGCACCTCGCAAGGCGCTGCATACAGCAACGATGCCGGCGCGACTTGGACAAAATCCAGCACCGGGATGGTTCATCCCCTCACCAAGGTTGTTAATTACCCGTTGCGTACCGTGATTGGTTTGGGCAACGTCATTGTGGCCGGGCCGTTCGTCAGCAAGGATGGCGGCGTTTCCTGGAAAGCCACCACGACAGGCCTGCCGGATAATTCCTCCACCTGCATTCTGGGTTCCTGCCAGAAATACCCAATTATCACCGGCGCGGCTACCAATAGCGCTTTTCTGGTCGGTACCGAAACCGGCGTGTATCGCAGCAGCGACGGGGAAAACTGGAGTTCCAGCGGTTTGTCCGCCAATCAGGTTGCCATACTGGCAGCGAAGGGGGCGACGGTTTACGCCAGTGTGACCAGCGGCGCAACCGGCCTGTATAAATCCACCGATGGCGGCTCGAACTGGAGCAAGGTGGCGAATATCGCCTTTGCGCCAACCGCTATCGCGATTCATCCGACCAAGGACAATGTGGCGTTTGTCGGCGACAGCAGCGGCAAAGTTTATGTCAGCAAAGATGGCGGCGGCGCCTGGGAGAACATCGCGGACGCCAATATTTCCGGTGCGGTGGCAGCCTTGGCAGTGCCCAGCGGCTTGCCCGACAGCCTGATTGCCGCGACCGCCAACGGGACGTTTCAGTACACCGCTACTGTAACGCCGACCCAGCCGCCTTTCAGTATTCCCGAGATAACCCGCGCGCCACTCAATACGACAATTGTTTCCGAGGTGATCTCGGTTACCGGTTTGTTCAAACCTGAACTGATCAGCATCAGCGGCGGTAAGTATTCGATCAATGGCAGGCCATTTACTTCCGATCCGGGCATCGTGGTCAATGGTGCGCGCATCAGAGTGCAGTTGCAGTCTTCAGCGTCGTTTGACACCGCTGCCAGTGCGACCCTGACCATCGGTCAACAAAGTGCGGCGTTTAAGGTTACGACGCTTAAACAGGTGTTGGTGACCAACGTGAATCAAGTGTTGCAAAATACCCATCCGAATGTTTCGCTGGTCAACGGGGTGCTGCAAGTGACGGGAACGCCTACTACGCCGTTACAACTCAGCGGCACCGCAACCAACAATGCCGTCGTCCAGCTTCCCCAAAATACCCCGGTGCAAGTCCAGAGTGGCACACAAACCCTGACTTATACCGACGTGACCGGCAGTTCCCAGCTTGCGGTGCAACCCATCACCACCAGCCAGACCGGCCTGCAGGTGAGCAGCGGCACCTTCAACGTACAATCCAGTGGTTCCGGCGTTGTGCCGGTCGGCAGTTCGGGGACGGGAACGGTTTCTACGCTGACCACCCAGAACGGGTGTCAGACCAGCATGACCATCGGTCGCACCGGCTCGCAAACTTCGGCATTCGTGGAAACCTGCAAAGTCACCTATGGCAGTGGTGGAACCAGTGGCGGCAGCGGTTTTGCCGCGAGCGGTGTGGATGTGTACGGGGGTGAAACCGCAGAATTAAGTGATACCGGTAGCCTGCAAATGGTGCGTATCGGCTCGCTGAACGGTGATAAAAGTCTGCCCGGCGACCCGGCCAGCTTAACCACCGGATTAACCGTCGATCCCGATACCAAGGTGCCGAATCTTGCCGGTAACCTGCAACGTCTCAATAATGCCGCATCGCTGCTCGACGTGATCCAGAATGCACTGAATACCCAATTCGGTGTCACCACCGGCAAGGCCACCTACGATGCCGCCAGCGGTGTCGTGACCTATGTCGTCAATGGCAAAACCTACCGCTTTATTCCTTATGGTTCGCCATTGATCAGCACCGGTAGCGGCGGCAATGGCTTCAAAGCGGCCAGTGCAGCGAGCAGCGCGAGTGGTTCTTTTAGCTTGGCGAGCCAGGGTATTCAGATCACTCTGGCAGGAACCTTCGGTTATTTCAATGACCTGAATACGTCGCTGAAAGCGTTCTCCTCCGCCGCGACAGTACGCTTGCGCTCCAGCGGGGCATTCCAGATTTCCCTGCTCGGAACAGAGTACATCTGCGCGCCGGGCACTGCTTCCAGCGGCGGCGGTGCAACGCCCGTACAAACGCCGGGTTTCCAGATCAACAACAATGGTTTGATTACCTTTACCGACAGCTACGGCGCGTTGCAAGTCCTGTATCCGGCGTTTGCTGACAGTAACGTAGCAAATTCCACGACCAAGGCAGTGGATGCCACAGGTTCCTTTGTGGACAACGGTGACGGTACCTCCACCATGACGATTTTCGGGCAGAGTTTCAAGCTTAAGCCGGAATATTCGTTGTCGGCAGTGCCGAGTACGCATAGCAGCGAATCCTGGTGGGTGGACGGAACCAAGGTCTACCTGCGCTACAACGACGAGGGCAAAGCCCAAGGCATGACCGTCAACTAATCGAGGAGAATCCCCATGCGCCCCAATCTCAGTCAATTCAGCCGCAAGCCTTTGCCACTCCTGTTATGCGGCGCGCTTGCCGTACTCGCCGCACCGGCTTATGCCTATGAAGCCGAAATTGTTTCCCTGATCGGCAAGGGCGAAACCCGCGCTACCACCAAGGACGATTGGAAAGCCGCCGCGCTTAAACAGCAGTTGGATCAAGGGGTTTTTGTGCGCACCGGCGACCTCAGCCAGATGGCGCTGTTGCTGCGCGATCAGACCCAGTTGCGCCTGAACCAGAACAGCATGGTGCAGATCAAGGAAGTCACGCCGGGCGGCAACACCACCCTTGATCTTAGCCTGGGGCGCATGTGGAGCCAGGCCAAACGCAAGGTGTTTGCGCTTGGCGCGCAACCGGCGGTAACCATCCGCACCCCGAACGCCACCGCCGGTATTCGCGGCACGGATTGGGAGTTGGTGGTGGACAAGGAAGGGGCTGCGACATTGACGGTGCTTTCCGGCGAAGTGGATTTTTATAACGACCTGGGCAGCGTCAAAGTGTTGCCCAACGAGCAGGCGCATGTCGAAAAAGGCAAGGCCCCCACCAAGGTGCTGCTCACCAACGCCCGCGAACGGGTGCAATGGGTCACGGCTTACCGGCCCACGCCGCGCCGCTGGTTGGCGACCATCCCGGCGGATTTGCAGGGACAGGTGGACGCCATCGAAAGCGGGCGTTACGGCGATGCCCTGAACGCCCTGGAATATCGCGCCAAACAGCCCGGCGACAGTGGTGTAGCGGTGTTGCTGGCGGATATGTATCTGTTTCTGGGGCGGGTTCCCGAAGCGCTTGCGCTACTCGAAAAACATACTGGTGATCCCCGCGCCGCCGCCTTGCTGGCGCGCGCACTGGTGATATCCGACCGCGCTCCCGAAGCCGCCAAGGTGTTGGCCGCCGCCGCCGCGAAATTCCCCAACGATGCGGAAGTTCGCAACGCTCTGGGCGATCTGGCGCGTTTTGAAGGCGACGCCGGCAAAGCACGGGCGGAATTCGGCCTGGCGCTGGCCGCCGACCCGAAAAACGCCGAAGGCTGGTTCGGCCTGGGGCGTGTTGAAGCTGAGCGCGAATCCGTCAAGACGGGGCGTGAAATGCTCAACAAGGCCATTGAACTCAACCCGGTCGGAGCGGGGTATCGCGGCGAACTCGCGACCCTGGAATCCTTTGCCAACGAATTCGCCAGCGCCGAGAAGTCCTTCAGCGACGCGCTCACCCAGTCTCCCGACGATTACGTGGCGCTCACCGGATTGGGCATCCTCGAACTGAAGCGCGGTAATCCCGAAGCCGCTATGGAAGATTTCCTCAAGGTCGGGGTGATCGAGCCGCGTTATGCGCGCGGCGCGCTGTATACCGGGGTGGCGTATTACCAGTTGGGCAACCATCAACGCGCCGTGGAAATGTTCCGCCGCGCCGCCGAACTGGATCCCAAAGACCCCCTGCCGCACATGATGATGAGCCTGGTGGCGTCGGATCGCATGGAATTGGGCGACGCCATCGCGTCAGCGCGGCGCGCCTCGGAATTGATGCCTTATCTGAAATCCCTCAACCAGTTGCTCAACAACCAGAAAGGGAATGCCAACGTCGGTGCGTCGCTGGCCCAATTCGGCATGGAAGACTGGGCGCTGGCCTACGCCTACAACGCCTATTCGCCTTACTGGGCGGGCAGCCCGTTGTTCCTCGCGGATCGCTACAGCGGCACCTTCAACAAGAACTCGGAATTGTTCAAGGGTTTCCTCGCCGATCCGACGGTGTTTGGCGCGTCGAACCGCTTTAATACGTTGGTTGCCGCTCCCGGACATTACGCGACAGTTGGCGCACGGTTGGTTGAGCAGGACATCCATGATCGCGGCGTATCCCTTTCCGCCAACGGCTACAGCGTCACATCGATGCCGTTTACCTACTATGTTTCCGGCGATTTTGCGCGGGTGCGGCCTGGTCAGAACGATCTGCGGGTGGACGGAGATAATTACACTATAGGGCTTGGCGCCAAACCGAGCCATGAACTCGGACTGTTTGTCTTCGCCAATGACTTTACCATCGACGGCATGACCACATCCCCGGATCAGGGCTTGTCAAATACGGCGCTTAAGTTAAAGAACAGTCGCGCAGATGCAGGTTTTAACTACAAGTTTTCGCCGACATCAGTGTTATGGGTAAAAGCTGGAACGGGTAAGGAAGACACGAGCTATAGCGGAAACTTTGTTTCGCCGGGCATGGCTGATGCTCTGAATGGCATTTTTGGCGGCGGCTTTAGCGCCAATGGGAAAATTGAACGTTACTCAACCTCGGCAAAGCAGGACGATGTACAGATGCGTCACAGTTTCGATGCCGCAGCGAATTGGCAAGTCTCTTGGGGGCTGGAAAGCGCCCGGCAGGACAAACCCATCGACATGCTGTTGAATTTTGCCCCGGTCAAACCGGGATTGCGTGGTTTCGACAATCGCAAGTCCGAGGAAGCTTATTTGTCCAACCGATACAAACCCGAGGAAAACCTGTTGTTACAAGCCGATCTTTCCTATGTGAAAATCGAAAAACGGCAGGAATCCAAAGACCTGCTTGCCATTGGCGCTTCCAATTTTGCGCTTAGCACTCAGACGGACAATCGTGACGTGAGCGACTGGAATCCCCGCCTTGGCTTGGCCTGGAACCCGGTTCCTCATCAAACATTGCGTGTCGCCGCGCAAAAATGGCGGCGTCCGGTATCCGTCAGCACCCTTGCGCCGGTGGATACTGCCGGGATTGCGGTGGATGACCGCCTGGTCGGACTGGGCGGGGAACTCAAGCGGATTCGTGTCCAGTACGAATGGGAAATCGCCGGCGGTACCTTCGCCCAAGGTTTTCTCGACAGCAAGAAAGTGCGCAACCTGACCAATGCGGCGAGTACCCTGGTTGGCGACATTACTCTGGAAGATCTGGAGCGTCTGCGTAACCGCAGCCGACTTTCTCCTGCCGCCATTGATTTCTGGGAAGCTACGCCGTCTTTCGGCGAAGCCGATGTTCGGACTGTCGGCTTTGCGGTCAATCGCCTCTTCACCGGCAATCTTACCGGTGCCTTCCGCTACAACTACAACTACAGCCGCAACACCGGCCCCGGCCTGGAGGGCAATCAGGTGCCGTGGCTGGCTCGCCATCTGGTCAGCGCCGGCTTGAACTGGTTGCCGGTGGCGCGCTGGCAGCTTGGTGCAACGGCCACTTATCGCGGCAAGCGTTATATGGACGAAGCCAATACCCAACTGCTCAATGCCGGATGGAATCTGGGGTTCCGCAGCTATTGGGAAAGTACGGACAAACGCACCTCGGTTGAATTCATTGTTGAAAATCTTCATGCCGACAAACGTTCCGCCCCCATCCATTCGCCGGTTATCGGCGCTCAGGTGTTGTACCGCTTCTGATGATGAACTTTCCCGCCGTTCCGCCCAGGCTGCAAGCACTGGTTAAACGTTTCGGTTTACCCTGGGCGGGCATGGCAGCCGCTGTGCTGGCATTGCTGATCAGCCTGACCGGTTTGTGGCGCAATGTCGAGTTGCGCCTGTTTGATCGCTTGATCGTTGCAACCGCGCCGAATCAGGTTGAACTGCCGATTACCATCATCGGCATTGATGAGCCGTCCTTCGCCGAAATCAAGCAGCAATGGCCCTGGCCGCGCAGCCTGCACGGCAAGCTGGTGGACAATCTGCGTGAAGCGGGGGTCGCCGTGGTCGGCTTCGACGTGTTGTTTTCCGAGGCGACCTCGTCCGCCGAGGATGGCGCTTTTGCGGAAGCGATCAAACGTCACGGCAGCGTGGTGCTGGCGGCGGACATGTTTTATGAAGAAACCGCCGCAGTGCGCCAGTGGAAACGGGTGGAGCCGTTCAAGACCTTCAACGATGCGGGAGCAGTGACCGGCTTCATTTCCGTGCAGCTTGATCCGGATGGCGTCCAGCGGCAGGTGCCGGATTACCGTGATGCTTTCTGGCGCGAAGTCCTGACCCTCTTTGACCGCAAGCAACCCGGCGTGGTGGCGCAACTCCAGGCCTCCCCGGATATGCGCATTCGTTATCTGGGTGGCCCGCATACCTTCAACTACATTCCCTATTACCAGATGCTGGAGCCGGATAAATACCTGCCGCCGCACTGGAAGGATTTCCTCAAGGACAACATCGTTCTGGTCGGGCGTAATCTCAAGGCCACCACCGAAGTGCGTAGCGCCCAGTCGGACATGTTCCAGACGCCGTTTTTCTCGCTCGCCAACGAACTCACGCCGGGGGTGGAAATCCACGCCACGATGATCGCCAACATGGTTGGCGGAGAACCACTGCGTGAAGCCGCAGTGCGCTGGACGCTGCTGCTCTGGTTGGTGGTGTCGGCGCTGTCGGTGTATCTGATGCGCCGCTGGTCGCCGGTGAAGAGCGGGGTGATCGGCTTAGGGATGATTGCCGCGATTGGTGGCGGTGGCTACACGCTTTTGACCCAGGCGTTATTGTGGATACCTGCCGCTGGCGCGATGCTCACGGTCTTCCTGGTTTACCTTGCCCAGGGCGGGGTCGCGTATTTCTTCGAGCAGCGTCAGCGCCGCCAGATCAAGATGGCATTTTCAATGTACGTCGCTCCGGCGGTGGTTGAGGAAATGATCGCTCACCCGGAACGCCTCAAACTGGGCGGCGAACGTCGTGACCTGACCTTGTTGTTCACCGATCTTGCCGGTTTTACCAGTATTTCCGAAGCGCTCGACGCCGAGGCGGTGGCGGCCATCCTCAACCGCCACCTCACCGAGATGACCGAAATCGTGCTGCGTTACAACGGCACCGTGGACAAATTCATCGGTGACGCGGTGATGGCCTTCTGGGGCGCGCCTATCCTCGATGCCGATCAATCGCTCCACGCCGTCAAGGCTGCCATGGAAATGCAGGAGAAAATCGCCGCGATGCGCGCCGAAGTGCTTGCAGGTGGCGGGCCTGATCTCCAGATGCGTATCGGTGTACATCGCGGCGACTGCATCGTCGGCAACATGGGCGGCGACAATCGCTTCGACTATACCGCCATCGGCGATTCGGTGAACCTCGCCTCGCGCCTGGAAGGCGTCAACAAGGTTTACCACACCGGCATCCTGCTTTCGGAATCGGCAGCCCAGGCGGTCGCCGGGCAAATCGGCCTGCGTCAGGTCGATTCGGTGCGAGTCAAGGGCAAACACCAGGGGGTGGGGATTTATACGCCCTGTCTGGATGAACGTTTGGTTACCCTGAGCACTCTCGGCCTCGACGCCTACCGGGCCGGCCAATGGGAACTTGCCGAACAGCGTTGGCAAGCGGTTATCGCCGAATATCCCGAAGACCCCGTTGCACTGACCTTTCTGGAACGTCTACAGCACTACCGAGAAACCGGCTGGCCCGAAAACTGGGACGGCGTCACGACGCTCGAATCGAAATAACAAACCCTACTGGATGTTGTTGAGCAAGCGTGATTCGCCTATCCCCTGAAGGGGGCCAAGCGGATTGCGCACGTCGTCACGCTCATGGATGTGTGGTTGCCCGCCGGTCAGTTTGTACACCACCACCCCGTTCTTGATGAGGATGACGCCGTTGAAGCGCCACCCGACGATATCTGTTTTGCGCCGGAAATTCAGGAAATCCGCCCAAAAGCTTCCATAGCGGGTGCGTTTTAGCGCACGTTGATCGACCTCGTAACCAGTGCAGGCGGATTTGGCTTGCAGGCAGTCGCGGACTCCCGGATCGAGATCGTCCGGGTCGATGGCGGGGCTGGGAATAAAGCGCCTTAGTACGTCGGAATAATTGAGCAGGGTAATATTGGGGTTGGTGAGCGGGTCGAGCTTGAAGCGCTTGAGGTCTTCCGTTGTAGTGACGCGCGGAATGATTTTGTCGAAGGTTTGCTGGGCATCCTCGAAGCTCTGCCAGGGACTTTCCGCGATGGTTTCTCCGCGCGGCAGCAGTTCGCCGCAGCCGCTTGCCGAAAGCGCCAGAATAACCGTCATTACAAGCCGCAAATACGGGAGGGACATGGGGACTCTGCTCAAGGCTGCTTTGCTCATATGCAAAGTTTAGCAGGGGAGAAGGAAATTATCCCGCACGTACTCCAGACATGCCTATTTCAGCGGCACCAACATGGCGTTGATGCCCAACCCCCGAAGTTTTGCCATGGCCTGTTCGGCTTCCACCTTGTTTTTGAAGGGGCCGACGTTGAGCTTGGTTTCCGTGTAGGACTGGATGCCTTGCTGGGTGAGTTTGTCCTGCATTTGCATGGCGTTCGAGAGGTCTTTGAAAACCCCGAGTTGCACGGCGTAACCCTTTCCGCCGCCGCCACTGCCTGCGGTTGCGGATGTTTGCGGTGCGGGCGGGAGCGGCGCCGATTTTTCCGCAACCGGCGGTTTTGCTGGTTCCAGAGCTTTTTGCGGCTCCGGTGGCTTTTTGACTTCAGCCACTCGGGCCGCTGCTTCACTGGCTTTGTTTGCAGTATCCCGGGTGGCGGGGGTGGGTTCTTGGGTAATCCGCGCCTTCGCGTTTTTTTCCGCCGGAACCAGGGTGGGGGCGCTGGCGGATTCCATTTCACGTGCGGATTTTTGCGCTATCGGTTTGCTGTCTTTTCCGGTCGGCTCGGTTTTTGGGGCGGGCTTGGATGCCTTGCTCGCCGCTTCCTGCGGTTGCTGCTGGTTGAGAACCTGGGGCGGCGGTGGCGGGGTGATGACGGGCGGCGCATCTTTTTCCGGCGGGGTTTCAGTGACCGCAGAAACGGGCTGGGCGGGGGGCTCCTGGGGTTCGACAGCGGAAACCGCCTGCCGGTTGGGCATGGGGTCTGCCGGCAACACGGTTTGCTGGGGTTGCGGGACGGGCTTATTGTTATTGTAGGACAGCAGGGTAAGCCCAAACGCCGCAACCGCAGCCAAGGCCACCGCGATGCCGATCCGCTTGATGGCGCGTTTTTTTATTTCGTCCTGTTTGGGCTGTTTTTCTTTGGGTTCCGTCATTTTTGTCTCCCCCTTTCAGAAACGCTGGGTCTATATCTGAAATTTTGTCCGGCAAACCCTGATTCACCAGGTGGTCTGCGATGGACGCGGCGAAAAAGGGTGAAGAACAAGGCTGCGCTTCATTCTCCTTGGTGGGCGGATGTTAGCATGGTTGTCAGAGGGGCGACAGATGAACATGTCATAGGCATCCTTTGCGTTATAATCGGCGACTCCTATGAATATCCTTGCATTCGACACTTCTACCGAATACTGCTCGGTCGCCTTGTGGGTGGACGGTGTGGTGACGGTACGCGAAGTCCGCGCCGGTCAGAGCCACTCGTCCCTGTTATTGCCGATGGTGGATGAAGTGCTGGGTGAAGCCGGCGTGGCGCTGGATGCTTTGGACGGTATTGCTTACGGCAGCGGCCCCGGTTCCTTTACCGGCCTGCGGATTGCCTGTGGCGTGGCGCAAGGCTTGGCGTTGGGCGGGGATTTGCCGGTGCTGGGGGTCTGTACCTTGCTGGCGGTGGCGCAAGGCGTCAACGCGCCGCGTGTGATTAGCTGCCTGGATGCGCGGATGGGCGAGGTTTATCACGCCATCTATCAGCGCGACGGGGAAATGTGGCGCGAAATCTGCGAACCGGGACTATATGCGCCGACGGCAGCGCCGCTTCCCGAGGGGGGAGATTGGCTGGGGTGCGGCAGCGGTTTTGCCGCTTACGGAGACGCCTTGGCGGAGCGTTTTGGCGCGGCGCTTACGGCGACCCGCCCCGATGAGTACCCCCATGCCGCCCGGATCGCCGCCTTGGCCGCGCCGCGTTTTGCCCGTGGCGAAGGCCGGGATGCTGCGCTTGCCGCTCCTCTGTATATCCGCAACAAAGTCGCCCTGAAAACCAGCGAACGATGAACGCCGCCCTGCAACCCACCTCGCTCTATCGCCCCATGTCACCGTTGGATGTTGACGAGGTGACGCGGATCGAAAGCGAGATTTACCGGTTCCCCTGGACGCGCGGCAATTTTGCTGACTCCCTGGTCGCCGGATATAGTTGCTGGGTCAACGATTTTGGTGGGCAGGCCGTCAGCTACGGCGTCATGATGGTTGCGGCGGGAGAGGCGCAACTCCTCAATCTGGGCGTGGCTGCTGGTTGGCAGGGGCGTGGGCTGGGGGGGGAAATGTTGCGCCATCTCGGTGAGGTGGCGCGCGACCATCATGCCGGGGTGATGTTACTCGAAGTGCGTACCTCCAATCTGGCGGCGCGTGGCCTTTATGCCAAGGCTGGCTTCAAGGTGCTGGCGACGCGGCGCAACTATTATCCTGCCGCGCAAGGCCGGGAAGACGCCGTGATCATGGAGTTGGCGCTGTGAATGCCCGCCACGATGTATATCTCAAGGAAATGGGGCTGGGGCCGCGCTGGCGGTTGCGAGCGCCACTGCCGGGGGGGGGGGCTGAGCGGGAGGAGGACATTGCAGCGCCGCTAGCGCTTTCTGCCGAGCCAACTGCGGTGCGGGAGAATCTGCCCCCCGCAGCGCAGACGACATCGCAATTGCCACCCGCAGAAACCCAAAACTCAGCGGAAGAAGCGCCCGTTAGCGTGGTCGCCCGGCTCGATTGGCCGGCCTTGAAACAGGAAATTCGCTCGTGCACCGCCTGTTCGTTACATACCTCGCGCACTCAGGCGGTTCCCGGCGTCGGTGACGAGCAGGCGGACTGGTTGTTTGTCGGCGAAGCGCCGGGGGCGGACGAGGACATCCAGGGCGAACCTTTCGTTGGACAGGCCGGCAAGTTGCTCGACGCGATGCTTGCGGCAATCAGCCTCAAACGCGGCGACAACGTCTACATTGCCAACGTTCTGAAATGCCGCCCGCCCGGCAACCGCAATCCTGAATCCGGCGAAGTGTTGCAGTGCCAGCCTTATCTGGTGCGCCAGGTGGAATTGATCCAGCCCAAACTGATCGTGGCCCTCGGCAAATTTGCTGCGCAGACACTACTCGGGCAGGAGGCCACCATTGCCAGCCTGCGCGGCAAGGTGCATCGGTATCAGGGAATTCCCCTGATCGTGACTTACCATCCCGCTTACCTGTTGCGTAATCTCCCGGATAAAGCCAAGGCCTGGCAAGACTTGTGCCTCGCCGTCAAAACCCGCCGCGCGCTGGAGGGGAACCCATGAGTCCGGTGCTGAATACTGCCGGAGACGGTTTCTACCGCGATCTGATCAACCGGATTACCGAGGGATACTGGTTGCTCGGCGCGGATCAGCGAATTGTCGAAGTTAATGATTCTCTGGTGAAAATGCTGGGTTTTCGGTACGAGGAATTCATCGGAAAACACCCGTTCGATTTCGTCGATGAAGAAAACCTGGCGATATTCCGCTCGCAAATCGCATTGGCGGCGAAAACCTTGCACCGGGTTTACAACATTACCCTCAAGGCCAAGGATGGCGAGGATGTCCATACCCATCTCAGCGCCACCTCGGTGTATAACGACGCCGGTGTTCTCCTGCATTCATTCGCCTTCATTACCGATGTGTCGCAATTGCGTCATGCCGAGGATGTGCTCCATCAAACCCTGAGCGAGCAAAAAATCATTCTGGAAAATGCCGAAATGGGCGTTGCCCTGGCGGGTGATCGTAAATTTCTGCGCTGCAACCGGCAATTTGAAAAAATGTTCGGCTACGAGCGCGGTGAACTGAAAAATCTCAACAATAATGTTATCCACCCTTCCCGCGAGGCTTTCAACGAATTCCGCAAGGAAGCCCGTGCGGTCATGCGCAAGGGAACGCCGTTCCGCACCGAGCGTCTGATGCGCCGCAAGGATGGCGAAACCATCTGGTGTCGCATCGTCGGCAAAGCCATCGATCCCTCCGACCTGCCTAATGGGACGTTGTGGATGGTCGAAGATATCAGCGGCAGACGCGAAGCCGAGGAAAACCTGCGGCTGGCGGCCAAGGTTTTCGACAGCAGCGTGGAAGGTATCCTCATTACCGACGCTGACAGCCGCATCGTCACGGTGAATCGGGCGTTTACCCATATCACCGGTTTCCAGGCCGAAGACGCCATTGGAAAAACGCCCAAACTCTTGAGTTCCGGCAAACACAACCCGGATTTCTACATCAATATGTGGCGGCTGCTCAAGGAAAACGGCCAGTGGCGCGGGGAAATCTGGAACCGCCGCAAAAACGGCGAAACCTATCTGGAATGGTTGACCATCAGCGCCGTGCGAAATGACAAGGGCGAGACGGTCAACTATGTGGCCGTGTTTTCCGACATTACCTCGCGCAAGCTTGCCGAGGAACGCCTGAATTACCTCGCCAATCACGATGCGCTTACCGGATTGCCGAACCGGGTGTTGTTCCTGGAGCGGCTCGACCTGGGGCTGGCGCGCGCCCACCGTACCCAGAAGATGGTGGCGGTAATGTTTTTCGATCTGGATCGTTTCAAAATCATCAACGATACACTGGGGCACAGCGTCGGTGACCAGTTGTTACAGGAAGTCGCTACCCGGGTGCGCGGCTGTCTGCGTGAGGATGACACCGTGGCGCGGCTGGGTGGCGATGAGTTTACGGTGATTCTGGAAGGCATCAACGAAGACAAATACGTTGCGATGGTTGCACAAAAGATCATCGATATCCTCGCCAAACCCTTCAAACTGGTCGGTCAGGAAGTCTTCGTCACCGCCAGCGTCGGTATCAGCGTGTATCCCAATGACGGCGAAGACCCGCATTCCCTGGTGCGTCATGCCGATGTGGCGATGTATCGCGCCAAGGAAATGGGCAAGAACAATTACCAGTTCTTCAAGACGGAAATGAATACCCGCGCCTTCGAGCGCTTGACCCTTGAAAACAATCTGCGCCGTGCGCTGGAGCGCAACGAATTCGAGTTGCATTATCAACCCCAGCTTGATCTGGCGAGCGGCGATGTGGTTGGCGCGGAAGCCCTGATTCGCTGGAGGCATCCCGAGTTGGGGCTGGTTTCGCCGGATCGTTTTATTCCCATCGCCGAGGAAACCGGTCTCATCATTCCTATCGGCGAGTGGGTATTGCGCACCGCCTGCGCACAGAACAAAGCCTGGCAGAGAGCCGGATTCGCGCCTCTGCATGTGGCGGTCAATCTTTCGGGGCGGCAATTCAAGCAAAAAGACCTGTTGCGTATGATTGAACGGGCGTTTGCCGAAACTGGCCTGGACCCGGCGTTTCTGGAACTGGAAATCACCGAAAGTGTGATTATGGAACACGCCGACGAAACCATCGCCACCCTGGCCTGCATGAAAACCATGGGGTTTCAGCTATCCATCGACGACTTCGGCACCGGCTATTCATCACTCAGCTATCTCAAACGTTTCCCCATCGACACGCTGAAAATCGACCGTTCCTTCGTGCACGACATCACCACCGATCAGGATGACGCCGCCATTACCACCGCCGTGATTGCGCTGGCGCACAGCCTGAATCTCAAGGTCATCGCGGAAGGCGTGGAAAATGGCGAACAGCTGGAATTCTTGCGCGCCCAGGGGTGTGACATGATCCAGGGCTATCATTTCAGCCGTCCCATGACTGTTGAAGCCTTTACCGCCAAACTTGCCGCCGGTTGGAAAGCGCCGACTTTATGATGCCTGCCTATTGGCAGGAGGCGTGTTGCGAATTGGCGCGCAACGATCCGCTGCTGGCCGCCATTATTCAGCGTTACCCCGGCATGAAACTGCGTAGCCGGGGTGATGCTTTTCAGACCCTGGCGCGCGCCATCGTTGGCCAGCAAATCTCCGTGAAAGCCTCGGAAACCGTGTGGGGGCGTTTCGCCGTTGCACTTCCCATTATTGCTCCGGCTGCGGTCGCGGAAACCGCGCCCGAAGTTTTGCAGGGCTGCGGCCTGTCGCGCCGCAAGGTTGAATATATCCAGGACTTGGCCGGGCATTTCCAGAGCGGCGCGCTTGACCCGACGCGCTGGGAAACTCTGGCCGACGAGGCGATCATTGAGGAACTCACTGCCGTGCGCGGTATCGGTCGCTGGACGGCGGAAATGTTCCTGATCTTCAACCTGCTCCGTCCCGATGTGTTGCCGCTCGACGATATCGGCCTGCAAAAGGCCGTGGCGCGCCACTACGCAGCAGGGGAAGCGCTGAGCCGGACGCGCCTGCGCGAAATTGCCGCGCTCTGGTCGCCTTGGCGCTCGGTGGCGACCTGGTATTTGTGGCGCAGCCTCGACCCGGAACCGGTTGAATACTGAAACGGAATTTTTGACAGATCAGGCAGGGGAAGTTTCTTGGGTCGCCAGCTTGAGATGGTGGGTGATGGCTTCCGCAAGTTTTTGCGGTTGCAGCTTGGATACGTAGGCATCGACACCGACGGCGCGGCCCATGTGTTCGTTGACGGAACTCAGGGATGAATACATGAGCACCGGGATGCCGGCAAAGCGGGGATCGGTCTTGATGTTTTTGGTCAACACGTAGCCATCCATTTCCGGCATTTCCACGTCCGTCAGGATAATCTGGATGGTTTTGTTGACCAATTCGCCGTGACTGTCGGCGGCAGCGGCGATACGTTGCAACTCTTCCCAGGCCAGTTTGCCGTTGTTGGCATGAGCCGACTTCAGGCCCAGCGCATCCAGAGTGCGCTGAATCTGGGTGCGGGCGGTGGCTGAGTCGTCGGCGTAAAACAGGGTATAGGTGCTGTTTTGCGGTTGCTCTACCGGGCGGATGGCTTCGAATAACCGGGTATCGTCGTAACGGGTGGTTTCGGAGAGAATTTTTTCCATGTCCACCATCATCACCAGGCGTTTGTCCGGTAATTCCGTCACTGCCGTAACCAAGCCCGCCATCTGGGTGTTGATCATGTCCGGTGGAACCCGCATCGCCGACCATTCGAGGCGCATGATGGTATCCACCGCTTCGACCAGGAATCCCTGAATATGCTGGTTGTATTCGGTGACGATCATGAGTTGTGGTTTGACTTCGCTGTCCACCCCGACGTATTTGACCAGATCAACCACCGGAACCAGTTGTCCGCGCAGACTGACCATGCCTTCCACCGAGGGCGGCATTTCCGGGGCGGCGGTGATCGGCGGCACACGCATGACTTCGCGCACCTTGAAAACGTTGACGCCGAAAGTTTCCCGGCGTCCGGTGCGCTGGTCGAATCCCAAATTGAACAGCAGAATTTCCAGGCGGTTGGTGCCGGCCAGTTTGCTGCGTTCGTCGATTTTTTTGAACAGTTCCGACATATTGTTTTTTCCTTCCGAGCTGCGGCGCCGGACATGTTTGCGGCGTGTTTCAAACCCCCTCACTTTATCAGGGTTTGAGGGATAATGTCATTGTCTTAGACAGGGATTTGGCCGGGATTCCCGGGAATCCCGCCAAAAAAACAAAAATGGCGCGGCGGCGAATAAGCGGGCGAAGCAGAAATTGCCGGAAGTTTTTTTGAATCGTTGTCATCCTGATGAATGAGTTGCGCGTTAAAACCTGCATACATACAAGCCGGAGGATAAAATGCGTACTCACACACTGTCGTTACCCAAGGATTTTGTAGCGGGTCATCATGTCGTTTCCCACTGCAAGGTCGTCGAATCTCATGCAAAATGTGTCGTCGTCGAATGTGACGATGCGGAACTGAAAAGTCTCAACAACGAGGCGCGGATACTCGAATCGATTTCCGACAGCAAACTGGACGATAAGCTGCGCGCCTTGGTGAATGCCGCGATTTTCGCCCTGCCCTCCCTGAAAGTTTATCTGGCAAGCTGCCACTAAGGCGGTTTCGCTACTGGCCGGTTCCAATTGGGGATCGGCGTTGGGGCGCGGATGGAAAACGTGGCTAGTAAAAATGGCGGCGGATTTTCCACTATCCACCAATAAATTGCACAAAAAATAACTCTGGGGTGACGTTCGTTTACCCTGTTCAAGCACTACCTTCACTCGCATACTTGCAACATTCACCAGACATCCTTGCCGGGATGTGCGGTGTTTGGCACATTTGTGTTTACTTGAAGGAGATTTCCATGCCCAGTCAGCTTGACCAATTAAAAACCATGACCGCCATTGTGGCCGACACCGGCGATATCGAGGCGATGCGCCACCATCTGCCGGAAGATGCAACCACCAACCCGTCGCTGCTGCTCAAGGCAGCCAGCCTTCCGGAATACGCGCCATTACTCGATGAAGCGGTGGCTTGGGCCAAGCAGCAAGGCGGCGACCGGGAGCAACAGGTGCATGACGCGCTCGACAAACTGGCGGTGAACATCGGTCTGGAAGTGCTGAAAGTGGTGCCGGGGCGGATTTCCACGGAAGCCGATGCGCGTTTGTCTTTCGATACCAACGCGACGCTTGCCAAGGCGCGCCGTTTGATCGGTCTCTATAACGCCGCAGGAGTTGCCAATGACCGGGTTCTCATCAAAATTGCCTCGACCTGGGAAGGCATCCGCGCCGGCGAAATCCTCGAACGCGAAGGGATACACTGCAATTTGACGTTGATGTTCGGATTCTGCCAGGCGCGCGCCTGCGCCGAGGCTGGTGTGACGCTGATTTCGCCGTTTGTCGGGCGTATTCTCGACTGGTACAAGGCAAAAACCGGACAGGCCGCGTATATCCCCGAGGAAGACCCAGGTGTATTGTCGGTACGGCGCATCTATGCTTACTACAAGGCGCACGGATATCCCACTACCGTGATGGGGGCGTCCTTCCGCAATAGTGGGGAAATTATCGCGCTGGCCGGCTGCGACCGTCTCACCATCAGTCCCAATCTGCTTGAAGAACTGGCCGGCAGCGAAGCGCCGGTTCCGCGTCGTCTGGTGGACGACGGCGTCCGTCAGCCCCGTCCTGCACCGCTGACGGAGGCCCAATTCCGCTGGGAAATGAACGAGGATGCAATGGCGACGGAAAAACTCGCAGAGGGTATCCGGGGCTTTACGGTGGATCAGGTGAAACTGGAAAAGCTGCTGGCCGAACGCTTCTGATCTTTAACCCAGCCGGAACGTTGCCCGGACTTCCCCGGTGACGATTCCGGCTGCATTTTTTTGTGGGCCTGGTTGCCATTCCCTTTTGAGGCCGGCGGGGTCGAGCAGGTTGAGTTGGGTGAGCAGGGCGGCTGTGGCGACTTGTGCTGCGCTTGCGCTGCCATCATGGATTTTGACGGCAAATCCGAGTTGCCGTTCCGGGATTGCCACGGCCATGACGCCTTCTGCGCCGCTCTTGGCAATGATTCGTCCCCGGCAGGCGCGTACCAATGCCAGTTCGAAGCGTTCCTCACCGGAAATCAGTTCGGGAAAGTTTTGCATGGCGAGCCGTATTTTTCCCGCCGGAGTTGTGTCGGAAGCCGCGCCCAGTCGTGCATAGGCGGTCGCCAGACTGTCGAGGGGGAGGGCATAGGTCGGTGCGCTACATCCGTCAATAGCGGCCAGCAGAACGCCCGGAGCGGCAATGTGGTGGATGGCTTCCCGAACCAACTCCTGCACCGGATGTTGCTGCGCCAGGTAGTCGCCCAGCGGCCAACCGCGATGGCGGCAGACCGCGAGGAATCCGGCATGTTTGCCCGAGCAGTTGTGATGAAGCGCGCTGCATACTTCGGACGGGCCGCCGATAGGCGGATGCGCGCCGCACCCCAGGTCGGCGGACGTACAGCCACTCCGGTCGAGGATTTCACGGACGATTCCGATATGGCGGGGGCTGCCGGAATGGGAGGCGCAGACCAGCGCCACATGTTGTGGCTCCAGACGCAGCGCATCGAACGCGCCGCTTTCCAGGAACGGTAGGGCTTGCAAGGGCTTCAGCGCGGAGCGCGGAAAAATGGGGACAGTGGGGTCGCCTGCGCCGGCGATGATTTTGCCGTCCGCGTTACAAAGCACCACGATCCCGCAGTGAACGGTTTCGGCCAAGGGGCCGCGCGTGGCTTCGATCAGCTTGACGAATGTGGACATGGTTTTCCATCTTAGCAGTTCCAGTGCGCCTTGCGCGGCGAATTGACAGAGGGACTCTTCCCCTGTATTTACGCCGGATGCACAACAATTTCATGACCGCCATGTTCCGCTCGTTGCGTCACCGGGAATTCCGGGACTATTTTCTGGGACAAATGGTTTCCTATATCGGCACCTGGATGCAGCAGGTGGCGATGGCCTGGCTGGCTTACCGGATTTCCGGATCGGTGTTGGTGCTCGGTCTGGTTGGCTTTGCCAGCCAGTTTCCGATACTCCTTTTCGCGCCGTTTGGCGGGGTGTTTTCGGATCGTCATGATCGCCGTCGGCTGATGCTTATCACCCAATCGCTGGCCCTGTTCCAGAGCCTGTTGCTGGCGGTGTTGACCTTCAGCGGTTTGATCGAAGTATGGCATCTGCTGGTATTGGCGGTCTGGCTGGGGCTGGTCAATGCGGTGGATACCCCGGCGCGTCAATCCATCATTTCCTCGCTGGTGAAGGAGCGGGCGGATTTGGTCAACGCTATCGCCCTCAATTCCTTTGCGATGAATTCCGCGCGGTTTATCGGCCCGGCGCTCGCCGGTTTGCTGGTTAGTCTGAGCGGGGAAACGCTGTGTTTCTTCCTCAATGCCCTTAGTTATGCGGTGATGGTAGTAATTTTGCTGCGCATCCGCCTGCGCCAAGCGCCGCCCCAACGTCAGCCGATAATGAAAGTGTTGCGCGAAGGCGTGGCTTATACACTGGCGTCGCCGCCAATCCGAACGCTGTTGGGAATAGTCGCGACGCTGAGTTTTTTTCTGACGCCGGTGGTGGTGGTCATGCCGTTTTACGCGCGCGAAGTCTTCCACGGGGATGCCAGTACGCTGGGGTTGTTGATGAGTTGTTCGGGCAGCGGGTCGCTGGTCGGGGCGGCTTTTCTGGCGTCGCGGCGTAATGTCGGGCTGATTGCCTGGATGGTGGCGAGAGCGCCGTTTCTCGCCACCGTCAGTCTGATGGCGTTTTCCGTGAGCACCTCATTATGGCTGGCGATGCCGCTGCTGGTGCTGGTGGGCTTGGGAATGATCCTGACCGTGGCGACTTCCAACACGCTTATCCAGACGCTGGTTCATGATCATTTCCGAGGGCGGGTGATGTCCTACTTTACCGTGGCGTTTCTTGGGTTGGCCCCGTTAGGCAGTTTGGTGGCGGGCGCGGTTGCTGACCGGGTCGGGGTGCCTGCCACCTTGTTCGTCGGCGGAATCCTGGCGGCAGCGGTATTGGTTTTTCTGGTGCGCCGCCTGCACGGCCTGGACGTACATTTGAGCGCGGCGCGGGTGAGGGAGGGGTTGCCCGGATAAAATCCGGTCAGCGGGGTATGCAGCCCATCGGCAATTGTCTCTGGATTTCCGTATAAAGCTGTTTGTGGCGTAGGTGACACATTCGGCGTTGGTAGGAAGCCAGCGCCCCGTAGGCGTAAAAGGAGGGGCAGGTGCCCAGCTTGTTCGCGTTCTGTCCGCCATCCTCAAAACCACAGCAGGTGTATTCCCAGCACTTGATTTCGGAGTAGTCAGCGCTGTCGCCCCAGCCATCCCACGGCGACCACTGGATGACGGTACAGCGTTGTTCGGGTGGACAACTGCCGCCATTAAAGGTGCAGAGTCCATGGACTTCGCCGACGGCATGAACAAAACCGTCGTTATCGAAGGTTCTGACGCCGGCCCAGTGGTTGCAGGTGGCGCAGATTTCGTGATCGGGGCAGAACATTTCCATAATCAGCCTCGTCAAAAATGTTATGACGAATTCATAATATATCCTTGATAACTATTTTCAAAGCGATTCCAGACCTAATTTTTCACGGGATCAAACCTTGGTTGCAGGTAGGGGGTTGGCCTAGCAGGATGCCCCGGCGGATGCGATTATTTCTATAAAATACAGGAGTGTTGGTGTTATGGCGGTACGATTTTTTGCCTTGAACGGGGTGCCGGAAGATGAAGCGGATGAAGTTCGGGCATTGCTGACGGAGCACGGTATAGACCACTACGAAACCCCCGCCGGAAATTGGGGGATTTCCATGCCGGCGATCTGGCTGCGTGATGAAAACCAGCATGAAGCGGCGCGGCGTTTGCTTGATGGTTATCAGGCGGAAAGGGCGGTGCGGATGCGAGAGGAATACGTTCGTCAGGTGAAAAATGGAATGAATCGCACCTTGCTGGACGTGATTCGTGAGAATCCCCTGCGTTTTGTTGTATACCTCGTGGCGATGGCTGTTGTGGCGTATTTTTCCACCATGCCGTTTTTTGAGGTGGGAAAGTGAAGCGATAGGAGTGTTGATGTTGACTCAAGCGTCGTGTTGTTGGCGCTGTGGCGCGGTGCTGGACGAAAAATTGTCGCCTTTTTCACGGCGCGAGGAATGTCCCGCCTGCCACGCGGATTTACACGTATGCCGGATGTGTGTGTTTTTCGCGCCATCCCAGGCGAAAGCCTGTCGCGAACCGATTGCCGATGAAGTGAAAGATAAGCAACGCGCCAATTTTTGTGGTTATTTCCAGGCCAATCCGCGCGCTTGGCAACCCACCCCCGACCACCGGGAACAGGCCCGCTCCAACCTGGAGGCCTTGTTTGGCGGCGCTTCCGAGACCGCGCCCGTCGCCGACGCGCGGAAGAAACTGGATGAACTGTTTAAATGAACAAAACCGTGTACTTCATTCGTCATGGCGAGGCTGCGTATAACCTGCTCGATCGTGTCAACGCCCATCCCCATATCGTCAACGATCTTACCGTCACAGGGCGCGAACAGGCGGCGTGTTGTTCGCGGCTGGTGGAGGGTGTCGGTATCGAAGCGATATTTTGTTCGGCGTTTCCCCGCGCCCGCCAGACTGCCGAGATCGTCAACGTCAGCCTTGGCGTTCCTGTGCACATTGATCCACGCATCAATGAAACCGGGGCGTTTGCGTTTGAAGGTCAACCTGCCAGCGCCTGGCATCGGGCGCAGATACCGGATCGCTTGAGCGCCGTGGCGCCGGGATGTGAAGGTTTTCAGGAAATGAAGGCGCGTCTGCTGGCTTTTCTCGATGAATTGCGCGCATCACAGTTCAAGTGTATTGCGGTGGTGTCCCACGAAGAGCCGATTCAGGTGATGGTGGGCATACTCGAAGGAATCCCGGATGCCCAGGCAAAAGCTCGCCCGATCAGCCATTGTTATCCGATTTCCCTGGTTTTATAAAAACTACAGCATTTCGACACGGTTGCGCCCGTTCTGCTTGGCTTGGTAGAGCGCGGCATCCACTCGGGCAAGGAGCTCCTGCTCGCTTTCTCCGGGGAGATAAAGGGATGCGCCGATACTGCAAGTGACTTGCCCGGCAGCGGTGAAGGTGGCGGCTTCCACGCTCTGGCGAAGTTTTTCCGCCATCGCCTGGACGTTTTCGCCGTCCACATGGGGGGCCATGATGATGAATTCTTCCCCACCCCAACGTGCGAACAGGTCGCTGGCGCGGATGTTGACTTCCACCGCGCGGGCGAATTCCACCAACACGCTGTCGCCGGTGGGGTGTCCGAAGGTGTCGTTGATCCGTTTGAAATGGTCAATGTCCATCAGTATCAGGGCAAGCGGAATGGCGTGGCGATCCGAGCGGAGTAATTCGGCGTCCAGAGCGAGATTGAAGCGGCGGCGGTTGGCGATTCCGGTCAGGGTGTCGGTGGTGGCGAGCTTGTGGAGTTCCGCTTCGCGGGCGCGTAGTTCGGCGGTTTGCTCGGCAACCATCTGTTCCAGTTCTTCCTTGCTGCGGTGCAGGACTTCCTCCGCCTCCTTGATGGGGGTGATGTCGGTGCGCACCGAGACGAATTGGTAAGGCTTGCCGCGTTCGTCGAGGAACGGCACGATGGTAGTTTCCACCCAATAAAACGAGCCGTCCTTGCGGCGGTTTTTCAGTAGTCCATGCCAGGTGACGCCGCTGCCGATGGTGCGCCACATTTCATCGAAATAGGCGCGGGGATGATGGCGGGAATTGAGCAGACGGTGATCCTGTCCGATCAGTTCGGTCAGCGAATACTGGCTGATTTCGGTGAACTTGCGGTTGGCGTAGATGATTTTCCCGGCGGCGTCGCAGATACTGACAATGGCGTGTTGATCGAGGGCGATTTTCTGATATTTGAGTTCGCGGGCGTTTTCCTCCAGCTCCCGTGATGTTCTCATCAGTCGGGCGATAAGATTGCGGATTTGAGCGCGCACCGTGAAGGCGATGAGGATACTCAGCAGGATGGATATTCCGCCGCCCGCCATCAGGAAGGAATAGGCCTTTCGCTCGCTATTGTAGGCTTGTTCGGCGTGGCGCTTGATTTCGTTGTCCTGAAAGGCGAGCAGATCGTTAAGGGCGGCCAGGGCGGCATCCTGGGCGGGCAGGGCCTCCCGCACCAGGACGCGCTGAGCTTCCGTTTCGCGGCCATCTCTGGCGAGGTCAATGACCTTGTATTGCAGCGGTTTGGTGCTGGCCGACGCCTGCCCCTGTTTTTCCAGCAACGCGCGTTCCGCCGGTTGCAGTTCCAGTTCAATGAAGCGTGAGCGTAAGCGGGCAAACTCCGTCCCCAATTCATCAACCTGCACGGCAAGTTCGTCACGAACAAAAGGGTCGGATTCGGAGATGATTTTTTGCAGAAGCAGTGAGCGGTCGCGGGTGGTTTGGTACATCTTGCGCAACATCCCGGCGTGTTCGTTATGCTGGGTGACAATATCGGCGATATTGGCGCGAATGCCGTTGAGGCGTATCAGACTGGAGACCGTCAGCCAGCCCATCAAGGCGACCACGATCCCAAAACCGAGAATGATCATTGCCCCGGAGTGACTTCTCAGGAAGGAAATCAGGCGTTCAAGCGGTTGCATGGCATTTCCGTCGGGTGGTCTCCGGACATGAGAAATAGCTGCATAGCATGGGGAGCATTTATTCCGTCGTCAAGTGCTGAATTGATGCCGCTGAAAGCGCCGTCATGCGTAAATTGCTACACGCTATCCATGGCATGTTGAAACACGACAAGCCCTTCGATAACACCCGTTTTTACGCGATCCCTGCATGAGCCGGAAAACGCAAAAATAATGGAAAAAATGATTGACCTCGAACAGAGTATCTACCAATTTATCCGATAAATTTAGGTTGACTGACTACTAGCCCGGATTTTTCACAAAGAAGGGCGAATCTCGTTTAACCAATTGATATAA
>CAYVIN010000031.1:0-43597 GCA_964451375.1 uncultured Sulfuricella sp. | reverse complement strand
CGCCCGAAAAATACCATTGCCATTGACGGGCAGGTTTGTGAAAGATTCGGGCTAGTTCCGCTGCAACACGGCGCGGGCGACATTGCGTTCGTAGCGATCAACCTCGCCACCGAAGAACGCATAAATGTCCTCAATGCCGACAGCGAGGCCGATGCTCTCAAAGCCTTCATCCTCCGCATCAAGGGGGATGGCGCCAGTCATGACCGCCTTGTGGCGCTCAATGTCGCGCTTTTCTATCGGTGCCAGGGTGCACGCCAGGCGGAAGGCCTCATCGATGGTGAAGCCGTGATCCCGGATCAGCACCATGAGGTCGAAGAGGTCGCGGGAGCGGGCGCGGTCGGCGAGCACCAGGGACTTCATGGCGAACAGGCCCGCCAGCCCGAGGACGGCGAAGCCCTTTCCGTCGGACGATTTTGGGGATTGCGCAAGCCAAGCCAACTGGTTCGGCGGCGCCGATGATCCGCGAGCGAAGAAGGTGAGCTTCGCGCCTTCGACGACGTAATCCCTGGCGTAATCCAGCAGCTTTCTGCCGGTGTCGATGCGGAAAGATTCGATCTGGCTTTGGGGTGTCAACAACGACACTTGGCGGCCTTCCGCCTCCAGTGCCGCCATCAGGGCATCGAGCCGGGCGGTGGGCAGTTTGGGCTCCAGGGTGGTGAAGTCGAGGTCTTCGCTCAGGCGATGACCGATCTGCAAGGCCAGGGCGGAGCCGCCCACCAGGAGCATGTTCTCCAGCAGCGCTTCGCCGGTCAGGCGCTCGAACAGCGCGCGGGTCGGGGACGGCAGGAATTCGGTTTTAAGCGGCGCGTTCATGGAGAAGGTCGACGCCCGCAGCTTCGATATTACGCAATTGCCGTTCCAGGATGGCACGCGGCAGGGGATCGGCGACGCTGGAGGCGACGACGGAGCGCACCCGGGAAATGCCGTAATGGGCGCACAGCCGAGCCACATCTTCGAAGCGCAGGGAAGCGGCGGTCTTGGCGATCAGCGCGTCGTCGGGAATCTGCGGGTTGGACCAGTCGAAAGGTGCGGTGAGGGCGAGCCGGCGGCTCTTGCGCGGAGCTTCGGCGGCGGGCGCAGTCTGGAGCGTCGGTTCGGTTGCCCCGGCGCTGCGCATCGCGCTGACCAGATCGCGCAATGGTACCGTCAGCGGGTTTGCCGCGTTGGCGCGAAACAGCCGCAAATTGGCCTGGCGCTCTTCCACCACGATGCCGGCGGCCACGAGAGCATCAAGTTCGCGCGCCATGGCCGACGGTGGGACGTTGCCTTCCCGTGCGATCTGCCGCAGGTGCAAGGTGCGCCCTGGTTCGCCGAGCAACGCCGAAAGTGCCGCCAGCCGGGTCTTGCCAAAAAGTGCGAGGGCCATAAGCTGTTCCTTGCTTGCAAGTGAATAATCAGGTGACCATTGTCATCATAATGGGGACATTTTGCAAGTCGTCGTAGAATGACCACCCATTGGCTGCCCGCCCTGTGGGTTTGCGCTCATTTGAGTGTCGGCAGAGGCCGCACAAGGATGTGGCCCGTTATCTGACCGGCTGGCGCGCCTTCGTCTGTCTTGCTTTAGCCTGAGTTACAGGCTTTTCGGGCTTCACACTTTTGCTGTCGCTCAACGACGCCAACGCCGTCTTTGCGGTGGCAACCATGCCACTGGCCATGCCGGGCGACGTTGCTACCCATGCGCCAGCCGCAAGCATGGGCACAGCGATGATGGCGGGTTTGGAAAATTCCCATATCAATGAAAAATCCTGCCGCTGATGGCAGCGCGCCCCAAGCCAGCGAACCGGTGACGAACAATCCCAGCGCAATGCGCCAGGGCGACGCGCCGGGGATGGCAACCAGCCCGGTGTAAGACCAATAGGCGAGCCCGATCAGCGCCAGCGGCGCCAGGGAGATGAACGGCACGTTCCACCATTTCGGATTGCGGAATTGCACGGTGCCGAGGATGTAGCCGCCTTCGACGCGCCTCGGAATCACCGAGAGCGAGCAAGGCCTCCCTCCCGTAAGCAGCGCCATAAGGTAATGGGCGCATTCGTGCGCAGCGGTTCCAGGCATGGCGAGGAATGCGAATATCCAGAAAAGATGGCGCAGACGGTCGAGTACCGCCAGGCTAACGGCGATGCCAACGGCGTAGAGGGCATGGGTGTCGAGCATCATGATGGCTTGATTTTCTCGCGTTGCGCTTGTTCGAGTATCGCCGTCGCGCGCGCGGCGGCGGGCTGGTTGCGGATGTCGTCCATTGCCTGGCGAATGCGCTTGGCATTGCCCGAGGCGGCGGCTTCGATGGCGACGACAAGCAGGCCAGCTTCAGCGTGACCGGACTTATGCAGTATCTTGAGGTCGGCGAGCATGGCGTTGAGTTCAGCATTGCCGGGCTTGCTTTTCGCCTTGGCGATGATTTCGGGGGCATGCAAGCCATGTCGCTTCACAAACGCATCGACACGCAGATTGACGTAGCTGTTGCTGGCGGCAATACCGGCAACTGTGGCGAGTGCCTCTGTGCGTTCTCTGGGTGTGGGATGGGGGGCGTCCAGAACACCGAAGGCGTCGTGTGCGAGGTGAAGCTGGGTGCGCAACAAGACGCCTTCCGGGGCGGCGAGGTGGCGTCCGACGAGGCCGAAACCGAACAGCAATATGATGCCGCCAGCCATGAACGCTCCAAGTCTGCGCCCCCAGGGGCGGGTGGAAGTAGGAGGGGGAGTGAATTCGACTTCTTCCAGATCGGTCACATCTTCTTCCTGCACGTTAGGGAACGGCATCGGCCGGCTCGGCACTTCTTCAACCTCAATAAGCTCGCTGTCGGACGGCAGCAGTACCGACGAGCGCGCCTGGGGACGAGTCAGCTCCAGGATCGGCGCCATTTCGTTGAGAGACTCAACCGGAAGCTCCGGGTACACCTCTTGTATGGCGGCGATAATCTCATCGAAGCCATTGAAGCGGTCGAGCGGGCGCTCCCGGCACATACGACCGATGACGTGACCTATCGCACCGAGGTCAACCGTATTGGCCATCTGCTTGGCCGTGATACCCAGGCTGTATTGCATGGCATGGCCAATGTCGCGGGGCACCTCGTTGTAATAGACATCTAGCAGCCTGTCGGACTTCCCTCTGGATTTTGGTTAAGATTCCGTAACTGCTACCGAACGAGACCGCCATGGCGTTATTTCACCCGATCAACAGAAACACCAATTACCTTTTTCCGCCATCGGTGCAAGACTGGCTACCCGAACGACACCTGGCGCGCTATGTTGCCGAGGTTGTTGAAAGTCTTGACCTGAGCGAGATTGAGCGCGCCTATGGCGGAAGCGGCAGCACAGCGTATCACCCGGCCACCCTGATGAGCCTGCTCATCTTCGGTTACGCCACCGGGGTATTTTCCAGCCGCAAAATTGAACGGGCCACCTACGACTCGGTGGCGTTCCGCTATCTTGCCAGCAACCGCCATCCCGACCATGATACGTTGGCGAGTTTCCGGCGGAATTTTGGCTCGCAGTTTGAGGCGATCTTTGTGGAAGTATTGCAAATTGCCCACGCCAACCAACTCAGCCAATTTGGCACGGTCAGCCTGGACGGCACCAAGATCCACGCCAATGCCTCCCGGCACAGCGCACTGTCTTACGAGCACACCGGCAAGCTGGAAGCTCAGCTCAAGCAGGATGTGCAGGAACTCATCAAGGAAGCGGAAAAGGCTGACCAAAGCAAGCTGCCGGATGGCCTGAACATTCCCGCTGAAATTGCCCGGCGCGAAGAGCAGATTGAGGCGATCAAAGCCGCCAAAGCGGAGATCGAAGCGTGTGCAAAGGAACGCTACCAGCGCGAGAAAGCCGAATTCGACGCCCAGGTCAAAGCACGGGCTGACAAGGAAGCCGCACGAGGGCGCAAGCTGGGCGGCAAGTTGCCGACTCCGCCGAGCGAAGCCCCTCAGCCCCAAGACCAGATCAACCTGACGGACGAAGAATCGCGCATCATGAAAGCCGCCGGTGGCGGCTTTGATCAGTGCTACAACGCCCAGGCCATCGTGGACACCGCCAGCATGCTGGTTGTCGTGCCGCACGTCACACAAGCCTGCAACGACAAGCAACAAGTCGAGCCCATGTTGGAAAAGCTTCAGGCGCTACCCGAAGAATTCAACACCCCGGACGCCCTGCTTGCCGACACGGGATACTACAGCGAGCGCAACGTCATGGTCTGCAACGAAGCCGGCATTGAGCCGTTGATAGCCGCCGGGCGGGAAAGCCACCATCCGCACTGGAAGGAACGTTTCAGCGAGCCGGAGCCGTTAGCCAAGGATGCCACGCCGGTTGAGCAGATGAAGCACACTCTGAAGACTCAAGCCGGAAAGAAGGCTTATGCGTTGCGCAAGCAAACGGTAGAGCCGGTGTTCGGCATCATCAAATCGGTGATGGGGTTCCGCCAATTCATGCTGCGCGGATTGGACAATGTGCGCAATGAATGGACGCTGGTATGCCTGGCGTGGAATTTAAAACGTATGGCCGTATTGCGCCAAAATTGGGGGTGGTGAGCGAAAAATGAGCAAAATCGGGTAAAAATTGCGGAAAATCGCCTGAAAAACAGGCAAATTCCAACTCGTGCACGGCTTGCCGCAGAAGTCCGACAGGCTGCTAGACTGTATCATGCGGGTTTCCCCGCACCTCACGCGAAACTTTGTACCCGCAGCACCAAAAAAAGAGCCGCATAGTGCGGCTCTCGAATTGGTGGGGTAGGGCATTGTGGCAATCCCTATGCGGCTTTGCGCTTGTTTTCCTTGAGATCGTGCAGGAGCGGCAGGAGGATGGTTTCCATCGCCAGCAACTGCTTGCCTCCCGGCACCACGAGGGTGTTGGGGCGCGACATGAAGGAGTTGTGAATCATCCGCAGCAGGTAGGGGAAATCCACGCCTTTCGGATAGCGGAAACGAATCACGACATAACTTTCATCAAGCGTCGGTACGTCGCGCGAGATGAACGGGTTGGAGGTATCCACCACCGGCACACGCTGAAAGTTGATGTGGGTGCGTGAAAACTGCGGGGTGATGTAGTTTACGTAATCGTGCATCCGGTCGAGGATGATCTGCATGACCGCATCGCGTGAATAGCCGCGTTCCGAGCAATCCCGGTGGATTTTCTGGATCCATTCGAGGTTGACGATAGGGGTGACGCCGATCAGCAAATCGACGTGCTGGGGTACATTGATCCCATCGGCAACGAATCCCCCGTGCAGGCCTTCGTAAAACAGCAGGTCGCTGCCTTCCGGAATGGCCTCCCAGCGGGTGAACGTGCCGGCGGGTTGGTTGAATTCACGTGCTTCGGCATCATCGTGCAGGTAGCGGCGGCGTTGCCCGGCGCCGGTTTCGCCGTATTCGCGGAAAACCGCTTCGAGTTTGTCCAGAATGTTGCCTTCCGGGCCAAAATGGGAAATTGCCCGCCCGCCTTTTTTGCGCGATTTTTCCACTTCCCTTTTCATTTCTTCGCGCGTGAAACGGTGAAAGGCTTCACCATCGAGGGTGGTGACCTTGACCTTTTCACGCCAGAACAGGTGCTCGAAAGCAGTGCGCACCGGTTCGGTGCCCGCGCCGGATGCTCCGGTCACGGCGATGATGGGATGTTTATGAGACATCTTGCTGCACCTCTTTAAAATTATTTATTGGCAAAAAAACTGTAAGACTTGATGGATTGTGCTACAAACACCGCCCCCCTGCAAATACTATGTCACAAGGTATAATGCGCGATTATGGACTCCACTCTTTTTGATCCCGAATGTAATTTGGCC
Source organism: uncultured Sulfuricella sp. (assembly GCA_964451375.1). Taxonomy (GTDB): domain Bacteria; phylum Pseudomonadota; class Gammaproteobacteria; order Burkholderiales; family Sulfuricellaceae; genus JAGXQV01. The sequence continues at coordinate 37,831 of CAYVIN010000031.1, read as the reverse complement.
CACGAGTGCAGCGTGGTGATCTATGCGCCGAACCGGCAGCGCAAGCGTTTCCCGGAAAACTGCGTGACCGAAATGTCCGGCAGTGAGGCCGCGATTGCGGCTGCCGATCCAGCCGCAAAACGTTTCGCAGCCGTGGTTCTGGGGCCGGCGCGTTCGTCGGAAGGACTGCGTATTTACCATCTGGTGCGCTGGTTGTGAACGTCGCGCGGTGGAGACTGAATTCAGTGCAAGTGTTTGTGACGGAAGTGAATCAGATTGCCTGATGGCGGAAATTCACTTTCCTTTTGATTGCGCCGGGCTTCCCAGTCCTTGTCGAACAACTGATTGACCAGCGTCGTCACCTGGGTGACTTCTTCATTACCGAAATGGCGGGTCAGCAAGCCGCCAACGTCTTCCACCATACGCTGGCGTTGCGCCTGATGGATGGATTCCGCGTTGGGGCCGGCGAACAATATCTGGTATTCGTCCTGATCTTCTTCATCGTGGAAATAGGTCAGTTCTATCTCGCTGGCCTGCAGCAGCAGCGGGCCGAGATCGTGGAGGGTCTGTTGCAGACATTGCTGAAAGCTGTGGCCGACTTCTCCCGTCCAGCAGATATCCAGCACCCGCTCGGCGCGGTCGAAAACGATGCCCGGTTCGGCGCGTTCCAAGCTGCGCATTTCTCCCATGTTTTCCACATCCATGTATTCCAGCCATTTGCGCAACCCCGTTTCAACCTGGGTCTGGGTGACGCCTTTGCAGAAAAACAGGCTGCCGTGAACATGAACTTCGATACGCATGGGGTTTCCTCGCTGCCGGGCAATACAAAAATGCCATTTTACCTTATCGGGTGGCACTCTATATAATCCGCGCCATGAAATTCATAATCATCCCTGTTACCCCCTACGAACAGAATTGCACCCTGGTGTGGTGCGAATCCACGCAACGCGCTGCGCTGATTGACCCAGGTGGAGAACCCGGTCGCCTGTTGGCCGCCGTTGCGGAGAACCATCTGCATCTCGATTACCTGTTGCTTACCCACGGGCACCTCGATCATGTCGGGGCGGCCGGCGAACTGGCTGCGCAACTGGCGATTCCGGTAATCGGCCCGCATCAGGCGGATGCCTACTGGCTTGATGATTTGCCCGGTCAGGCGAAACGTTTTGGCTGGCCCCATGTCGAGCCTCTCAAGCCCGATCGCTGGCTGACTGATGGCGAGCGGGTGCTGATCGGCAACGAAACTCTGGATGTGTTTCACACCCCGGGACACACCCCGGGACACGTGGTGTTTTTTCATCCCCCCAGCCAGGTCGCCCTGGTCGGCGACGTATTGTTCCGGGGTTCGGTAGGGCGCACCGATTTTCCTGGCGGTAGCCAGGGCGACTTGCTGAATTCGATTCGTGACAAACTTTGGCCGCTGGGCGACGACGTGACCTTTATTCCCGGTCACGGGCCGGTATCCACTTTCGGCGAGGAGCGACGCAGCAATCCTTATGTTCGGGATTGAGCGCCGGAGAGACGCCGTCCGGCCAGGAAAACCCTGGGCCGGGACGGGAGTGTGAGTCTTATGCGGTGGTGACGGCCTGCACCACCGTCGGGGCGAGGTGGGCCGGAATTTTGGCGATTTTCAGCGCGGCGTCGTGGCCGCGATCCGACATTTTCTTCCAGGTCTTGCGCAGGATGTCGAACATCTTGGCCTGGTCGTAGTGGCCGTATTTCTGCACAAATTCCTCGATGTAATGCTCCAGAAAAACCAGGTCGGCCACGTCTTCCACCAGTTGCGTGTCCTTGTTGAGTTTGAGCGCTTCCTTGCGCACGGCGGAATGGACGCGCTTGATGGATTCCTCATCGTAACCGGCTTCGCGGAGAATGTCGGCGGCCAGATCGGCGTGGAACTTGTAGAGTGTGGTGCGCCATTGCTTGTAGCCGAGATTAGTCATCGGGTAATCGCTACGCGGAATCGCCCAGCGTTTGATGTGTTGGGCGCGCACCGCCAGTTTCATGGCTTCGTCGGCTTCCGGGGCGAAGCGTTCGAGCATGTCGCTCATGCGCATTCCGTACAGCAGTTCCTTGGGGTATTCCTTGCCATCCGGGGCGGTTTCCCGGCGCGGGTCGGTGGCGTTGACCGCGTCGATCGCGGCGATGGCTTGTTCGAAGCGCTTGGTGTCGGATGTCATGATCATTTATTCTCCTGTCAGTTAACTTGAAACTCACGAAGCAAGACTTCGTTCCCCTCTCGCGGGAGAGAGGTGGGGGTGGGGCATTTTAGCCAATTCACTTAAATTCATGGTTTTTACATTTTTGCTATGTTTGCTTTCCTGAAAAAATGGCTGCGCCGCCGCATGTTGCATTCCAGCCATGTTGCGCCCGAGCAATGGCAACGGGTAGAGGCGCAACTGCCTTTTCTGCAACGCCTCGACTCCGCCGAAAAATCGCGGCTGCGTGAGCTGGCGCTGCAATTCCTCAGCGAAAAATCGGTGATTCCCGCCGCCGATTATTCCCTGACCGGCGATGCCCGCCTGAGCATTGCCCTGCAAGCCGCGTTGCCCATCCTCAACCTCGGGCTGGATTGGTACGACGGCTGGGTGGGCGTGGTCGTGTATCCCGGCGAATTTATTGTGCCGCGCACCGTCATGGACGAAGACGGCATCGTTCACGAATACGACGACGTGTTATCCGGCGAAGCCTGGGAGGGCGGGCCGGTCATCCTCTCCTGGCCGCAGGAAGGCGACACCGAGGCTGGGGTGAATGTGGTCATCCACGAATTCGTTCACAAACTCGACATGCGCGGCGGCGAACCTTGCGGTCAGCCGCCACTGCACAGCGGAATGAGCCGCGCAGAATGGGAGCGGGACTTTTCCGCCGCATTCGAAACCATGAATGCCCAACTCGATGCAGAAGAAGAAACCGCGCTTGATCCTTATGCCGCCGAACATCCCGTGGAATTTTTCGCGGTTGCCAGCGAAGCGTTTTTCGTCGATCCGGGGCGTTTGTATAACGTTTACCCGGCGGTGTACCGCCACCTGGAACAGTTCTACCGGCAATCGCCGCTTAAACCGGATGCAGGGGAATGACTTTTTTCTTCTGCGGAACTGTGCCGCCGGCGACCGCGCGGGCATTTTCCATCAACGCCTGAATAGCGTTTTGCAGGTTGCTGGTAAACATTTCCTCTTCGTAAACGGTGGGGATGTAGCGCAGGCTGCGGGCTTTTTCGGGCGCTTCGGCGATAGGCATGATTTCATCCTCGAAAAAAGCGTGCATGAACAGGGGGCCGGCGGCGTAACGCAGCTTGATTCCTTCGTCATCGCTGAAAAATACCAGGATGCGCACCCCGCTCGCTTCCTCGGGGTTGTCCTCGAATACCGGCAGATAAACGAAAGCAGCGTGGTTGGCCTGGCTCACGTAAGCCAGGGTTTCGTCGAAAGTCATGGTGGTGGGGGTGGTTTCCATGGATAGGGGTTCCTTGCTGAAAAATGGGGATTACCTTAACAAAACGGTCGGACATTTTCAAGCCGCACTGGTGTAAACTAGCGCAATCATGAAAAAGACTCCAGCCATAATTCTCGCAGCGGCGCTGGTCGCCCTGAGCATCGGACATATCTCCGGCGCAGCGGCGGTTTCGTGCAATGACGCCGCGCAGAGCGTCAATCGGCACTTATCCGACAATATCGACGCCGCAGAACTCAGCAATGTCCTGAAAACCCTCAACGCCACCCGCAACACCCGCTTGCCCGAAAAGTTCGTTACCAAAAACGACGCTCAACGCCTCGGTTGGCGGCCCGGCAAGGACTTGTGGAGCGTCGCGGCCTTATACGGCAAAAGTATCGGCGGCGACCGTTTCGGCAATCGCGAGGGCCGCTTGCCTGGCGGCAATTGGCATGAAGCCGACCTCGACTATAAAGGCGGTCATCGCGGCGCGAAACGGCTGGTGTATTCCAGCGGCGGGCTACGTCGCGTCAGCGTCGATCATTATCAAACCTTCATCGAAATCCCGGATTGCCAATGAAACGCTGCCATCTCGTCAATATTGATTCCTCCGCCCGTTTTTACGATGAACTGGCGCGCCAGTTGGCGCTTCCCAGCCATTTCGGACGCAATCTCGATGCGTTGTGGGATGTTCTGACCGGCGATGTCGAAGGGCCCTTGGAAATTGTCTGGGAAGACTGCGACAGCGCCGCCGCCAAGCTCGGGGTCGAATATGTCAAGCTGGCGGGCCTGCTCAAGGAAGTCGCCGCAGAACGCGATGACATTACCCTGGAGTTCTTGCCCGGCGCAAAAGCATCGCGTTAGGCTAATATCATGACCCACTCGAAACGGTGCGATTAAAGTGAACAAAACGGCCATCTTCCTTGCCCTGATCCCATTGCTGGGCGGTTGTACCAGCAGCGAAACGTCCTCCTATCTCATCAACGGCGCTGAGACGGCGGTGACGCTGCTGCGCGAAAAAGCCTATCCGTGGGACGATCACTATATGCGTGCGGTGGTGGTCACATCCCGCCCGAAATGTATTACCCGCTACAAGATGCCCTCGGATGACGGCGATATGGGCAAGGTGGACGTATACGACGCAGGTGAAGGTTATTACATCCTCAAGGACAAGGCCGGCCAGTACATGACCAATCTGGCCGACTGCTCGATGTTTCTGGTGGAAAAGAAAATCGACGATCCCGGCGAACTCAAGGGGAGTTTCAGCACCACCCCGGAGGAACCGCTGCATTTCGTCCCGGCGCCCGCCAAACCCAAGCCCAAGGCGCCTGCCGAGGGCGCGTTGAATCCCGCAGCCTCTGAGGCTGCTCCCAATTCTTTACAGGTGAAATAGTGAACGAAACCGCATTTGTCGCCAAAACCGATCTGGAACGTAAACTCGAAGCCCTCCACGAAGGGACAATTTCCGAAGCCGAGTTTCTCCGTGAACTGGGTAACGCCGAAATTTTCATGCCCATCCAGGACGAAAGCAAATCCGGCATTCAACTCAACACCAGCGCCAAACCGCTGGTGGTCGAGGATGAAAGCGGCGTTCCCGTGATGTTGCTGTTTACCACGCCCGAGCGCGCCAAGCCGATAGTGCAGGAATTTCCCGGCTTCGGCGGCGGTCTGCTGACGGAATTCAAATGGGTGTTGGAAAAAATGACCGACACTGCCGGCATCTCGCTCAATCCGGGCTGGGAAATCGGTTACGACATCGAGCCGCAAACCGTAGCCAAGCTGCGCGAAACGTCGAAATAAACTCTATCGTATAAGTCCAGGCGGGGCGGTTTGCCCCGCCTTTTTTTCGTCTGGCTGTGACGTTTGGGTAACCCGCCCGCCAAGCCGTCAGGACTTGGCGAAAGCCCCCTTGTGACGGACGTAGGCGATGATGCCGGCGTGGCTGAGAATCGCAAAAATCAGCCCGACGCCATGGGTCATCATACTGCTGCCGCCGGCGAGATGAATCTGCTCGATAGTGGAAACGCCGACCGGCAAAAACAGCACGATTGCGCTGATCAGGCCGGGGTTGTAACCGCGAAAAATGATGGCGTGGGCGATGTGGACGAGGGCGTTGACCACCGCCAGATACACCGCAATCAAACCAAACCCGATGTTGACCTCGGCTGCCAGAACCGTCGCGACCGCAATGGAACCCCACACCAGCGGCACATTGACCACGAATACCGCCGCATGGGACAGCACTTCCTTGCCGCCCCCGATGGTTTTGTTGAAAAACAGGCGGAAACGGTCGTTATCGTGCTCTTCATACTGATGGAGCATGTACATCGGCAGATGCAGGAAGGTCAGCGTCAACGCGACGCTCCAGCCCCGGCACAGCAACGGGTAGAGCAACAGCAGCAGCACCCCGGCAAGCGCTCCGCCGTATACCCAATACATCATCAATCGGTTCATCATTTGAATCGCCTCCCTGAAATTGAAAAGGTTCCCGGCAATCCGGCGGGTCGGAACAACACCTGCGCTCGCGCCGTACCTTGTTGAAAGTGTAACGCTATTTCAGAAAGACCGGCGCAGGGCGGCGTGTTTTGATGATAACTTTGATCGGAAAATCCACCAAATCACCTATTTCAAGTAGGGGAAAACCCGGTTTTTTACGCGACCAACCATGCTAGTATCCTCGCCTGAGATTTCGCGGAAAGACGATTCGAATGGGTTACTGTTTTGCTGGTTGTTTGTGTTGAGGGGGGACGGCGTATGAGAACCGTAACCGGACAGGAAGGAACACAACATTGCGTGATCGCGCTGGGGCGCGCGGATGTGGCCGAAGTCGTCGCATTGGCGCGGGTCGGCGCGCAGGTATATTTCCCCCGCGAGATGTTTTTGGCTCTCGAGCCCGCCCGGCTGAGCGCCATACTGGCGGCGCTCCCGTTCGATGCGGCCATTCTCGCCGGGGTTGCGCCCCACGAGGCGGAACCGGCTTTGCGCGGCGAGACGCGGATCGAATGGCTGCTCGATGACCCTGCCGAACCCGGCGTAAGCGGCGGGCGCTGCTGGGTACAAGTCCGCTCGGTTGAACGTCTGCTCGAACTCAATCTAAATTTCCCGGCGGCAAAACTTCCCTATCTGGCCGGCTATATCCTGGTCGGCGCAGAAGCCGGCGGGATCGCCGGCAGCCAGTCCACTTTCGTGCAAATGCAGCGTCTGGCGGCAGCCGGCTGGGCGCAGATCGCCCGGCGACCGCTACTGGTGCGTGGCGGCGTCGGGTTATACAGCGCCCCCGCCTGCGCGCTGGCCGGTGCGGCGGGCGTCGTGCTGGACGACCAGTTGAGCGCCTGGCCGCAAGGGCCGCTGGATCTTCCGGCGCGTCTGCGCGAAACCCTCGAAGGCACTGAACTGATCGCGGTCGGCGAGCCGCTGGGGTTTCCGGTGCGGGTGCTGGTGCATCCCGCCGCGCCCGGCGGACGCGCCCTGGAAACCCTGGCGCTGGAGCTGGAAGCGCGCGCCGGAGCGGAAAACCAGGACGCCGCGCAACTCCACAACACCTGGATAACCCGCGCGAAAACCGAATTGGCGCGGCGCGACGGCGGCGCGCCGCTGCTCTTGGGGCAGGGCGCGGGGCTCTCGGCGGCGCTGCGCCGGGTTCATCCGCGTTTACCCAAGCTGGCGCGGGCGGTTTTTGATGCGCCCCGCCAATTTGCCCAAAATGCCGCCAAAGTGGCTGAGGCGTTAGCGCCTCAGGGGCCGCTGGCGGCTAGCCACGGGACGCTTTATCCGATTGTCCAGGGGCCGATGACGCGGGTTAGCGACATTCCCGAATTTGCCGCCGCGATTGCCGCCAACGGCGCGTTGCCGATGCTGGCCCTGGCGCTGCTGCCGGGGGAACGGGTCGCCGCATTGCTTGACGAAACCGCCCGCGTTTGCGCGGGCCGTCCGTGGGGGGTCGGCTTGCTGGGGTTTGCCGATGCGCCGCTGCTGGCGGCGCAGATCAGCGAAGTACGGCGCTGCAAGCCGGCTTTTGCACTGATTGCCGGGGGCCGCGCCGATCAGGCGCACAGTCTCGAACAGGATGGCATCGCCGCCTATGTCCATGCGCCCACCCCACGCCGCGCTCGCGCACTGGTGGAGCAGGGGGTTAGCCGCATCGTTCTGGAAGGCCGCGAATGCGGCGGACACGTCGGGCCGCTGCATTCCTTCGTGTTGTGGGAAGGTGTCGTCCACGAATTACTCGCCACCCCGCCCGCCTGCGGCTATGAAAAACTCCATGTGCTGCTGGCCGGCGGCATCCATGACGATATCTCAGCGATGCTGGCGATGGCGGTGCTCGCCCCGCTGATCGAACGCGGCGTCAAGGCCGGCGTCCTGATGGGCACCGCCTATCTCACCTGCGACGAAGCGGTGGAAAGCGGCGCAATCACCGAGACCTTCCGTCAGGCTGTGCTGGAAAGCTGCCGCACCGTCAATCTGGAAAGCGGGCGCGGCCACGCGGTGCGCTGCCTGGACACTCCTTTTGCGCACGTCTGGTCGGCGGCGCGGGTGCGCCTCGCCGCCGCCGCCACCCCGGCGGAAACGTTCCGCGCCGAACTTGACGAGCTGGCGCTGGGCCGCCTGCGCCTGGCCTCCAAGGGCTTGGAGCGAAGCGCCGGGCAGTTGCTGGAAGTCCCGGCGGAACGCCAATTGGCGGATGGCATGTACATGGCCGGCGAGGTGGCTACCCTGCTGTGCGAGCAAACCACCCTGGGGCAACTCCATGAACGCGTCAGCGTCGGCGGGGCGGCGCTGCTGACGACCTACGCCGAAGCGGACGCGCCGCTGCGGCTGGCTGCCGAACCGCTCGATATCGCGATTGTCGGCATCGCCATGCAAACCCCCGGCGGCGGCGACCCCGGCGAATTCTGGCGGTGTTTGTTGAGTAAGGAAGTACACATCGACGAAATTCCCCGCGACCGCTGGGATTGGCGGCTGCTCTTCGAGGAAAATCCGCAGAAGGGTGCGGAAGCCTGTAGCGGGCGCTGGGGCGGGTTGATTCAGCCCTTCATTTTTGAACCGCTACGTTACGGAGTGCCGCCCAAAGCCGTCACCAGCATCTCGCCCGCCCAGCTCATCGCCCTCGACGTGGCGCGGCGCGCCCTCGACGACGCCGGCTGGAACGACGGAAACGGTTTCCCCCGCGAGGACACCGCAGTGATCGCCGCGTGTTCCGACGTGGCCGGATTCAACGGCAACAAACTGGTGATGTCGGCCTGCGCACCGTTCCTGCTCGACCCGGACAGCGTCGAACGGCTCCGCGAACGGGTGCCGAAACGCACCGAAGAAACCTTTCCCGGCAGTTTGAATTCGGTGACCGCCGGGCGCATCGCCAACCGTCTCGATCTGGGCGGCCCCAATCTGGCGGTGGATTCCGCCTGCGCCTCCAGCCTATCGGCGCTTGCCATCGCCACCGCCGAACTCGCCGCCGGGCGTTGCAAAGCCGCCGTGGTGGCGGGGGCCGACGTATCCCTGACGCCCGACCAGTTCGTCAATTTCAGCACTGTCGGGGCGTTATCCAAAACCGGCAGAATTCGCGCCTTCGACAGCGCCGCCGACGGCACCGTATTGGGGGAAGGGGTGGTGGGGCTGGTATTGCGTCCATTGGCCGATGCCGAACGGGCCGGCGAACGGATTTATGCGGTGATCCGCGCAGTGGGCGGCTCCAGCGACGGGCGCAGTCTCGGCATGACCGCCCCGCGTCCCCTCGGGCAGCGCCGCGCGGTGCGGCGCGCCTACGACATCGCCGGGTTCCCGATATCCCGCATCGGCCTCTACGAAGCCCACGGCACCGGCACCCAGGTCGGCGACCGCGCCGAACTGGAGACGATTACCAGCGAACTCCTGGCCCACGCCGCGCATCCCGAAAGCGTATTGCTCGGCTCGGCCAAAGCCCAACTCGGCCATATCAAGACCGCCGCCGGACTGGCCGGGATTTCCAAGGCCGCCCTGGCGCTGTATCACCAGACCCTGCCGCCGCAGGCGGCGGTGGACAACCCCATTGCCCCGCTGACCCAGGCGGATTGTCCGGTGTTCCTCGCCGCCGCCCCATTGCCCTGGTTCCGCCCGGTCGATGCGCCGCGCCGCGCCGGGGTGAGCGCCTTCGGCTTCGGCGGCACCAACGCCCATGCCGTGCTGGAGGAATATCAAAATGGCGCAGCTGCGCCGCTGGGTGCGGCGGAATGGCCGCGCATCCCGTTTGTCGCGAGCGCCGCCGACGCCGCTGCGTTGTTGGGTGAAGTCCGCAAATTGCAACGCCTCGCGGCGCGCGCCGAACTGGCGCTGCCGGCCATCGCCGCCGCCGCTGCGCGGCGCGTCGCCGAACAGCCCCGCGCCGAGTGGGCGCTGGCGCTGGCTGCCGGCGACCGCGCGGAACTGCTGCGTTCCCTGGAAAATGTCGCAGGTGCGCTGGAAAAAGGCAGTGCGGAACAAATCCCCAACGTCTGGTTCGGCCCGTGCCGCGCCGCACGTGAAGGCCGTCTGGTGTTCCTGTTTCCCGGCCAGGGCAGCCAGCGTCCCCACATGGGGCGCGAGGCCGCCGTTTATCTCGAACCTTTCCGCAGGGTGGTGGAAGAAGCCGTCCAGACTTACGCCCTCGCGCACCCCGCCGCCATCGGCCTGGATCGCCTGATTTACCCGCCCGCCGCGTTTAATGCGGAACTCGAACAACGTTTTTCGGCGCGCCTCACCGATACGCGGGCGGCGCAAATCGCCATCGGCGCAATCTCCGCCGCCTGGCTGCGGGTGCTCGAAACAGCGGGTATCCATGCGGATTTCCTGGCCGGGCATTCGTATGGCGAATTCACCGCGTTATACGCCGCCGGTTGTTATGACCTCGCCACCCTGTTTGGGTTATCCCTGCAACGCGGTGCGGCAATGCACTCGTGCGGCGCAGGCGCAATGACGGCGGTGCTTGCCGAGCGTAGCGCGGTGACCGCCGTGCTGGCCGGTCTCGACGCCAAAGTGGTGATCGCCAACCACAATGCGCCGGCCCAGGTGGTGCTGTCCGGCAGCGTGGCGGATATCGAGGCCGCCGAAACGGCGCTTCAGGCCGCCGCGCTCAACTTCCGCCGCCTCCCGGTGAGCGGGGCGTTCCATTCGCCCTATGTGGCGAGCGCCCAGGAAACCCTGGCGACGCGCATTGCCGGCGTCGCCTTCCGCGCGGCGGCGCTGCCGGTGTACGGCAACGCTGACGGCCAGCCCTATCCCGCCGATGCGCAGGAAGCCAACCGGCGTTTGCAGGCGCATATGACTGCGGCGGTGGAATTCGTCGCCCAGATCGAAAATCTCTACGCCGCCGGCGCGCGCTGTTTCGTGGAAGTCGGCCCCGGCGCAGTGCTGACCCGGCTGGTCGGCAAAATTCTGCCGGATCGCGGCGTCACCGCGCTGGCCCTCGACGAAACCCCGGAAATGGGCGGCCTGCTTGGCGTACTTGGGCAGTTGTGGCTGGCCGGCGAAGACGTGGCGTGGGAAAACCTGCTGCCCGAAAGCTGGTATGTCTCCTCGCTGGAAGGTCTGCTGGAGCAGCCTGCCCCGCAGATTCCCGCCACCGCCTGGTGGGTGGGCGGGCAGGACGCCCGCCCGGTGGACGAACAATCGCCGCTTGGCGAATCGGGCGTCAAGCCCCAACTGGATTTTGAAGAGGCTCAGAAAATGCGTGAAGAAGCCGGGCGCACTCCGCAACCCGCCGATACGGCTGCGCCAGCCGCCCCACCCGCCACCGACATGGTGCGGCTGGTGGCTGATTTTCAGGACACCATGCGGGTTTTCCTGAGCAGTCAGGAACGCATTCTGATGGCGGCCCTCGGCGCAGCGCCTGCATCCGGCGCGATTTGCGCGGCGTCGCTGATGCCGTCTATGCCGGTTGCGGTCAGCGTCCCGCAGGTTGCTGCGCCGCCGCTTGCGGCAACACCCGCAGCGATTCCCGCGCCGGCCCCGGCTGCCGCCCCCGTGCTGGATCGCGCCGCGCTTGCGGCGCTGGTGCGCGAGGTGGTGGCGAGTTGTTCGGGGTACCCGGAAAGTGTGTTGTCACCCAAACACGATCTGGAATCCGAACTCGGCATCGACTCGATCAAACGCGTCGAAATCGTCGAAGAAATCCAGCGCCGTCTGCCGCCCGGCCAATTCGCCCAACTCGCCGGGCGCAGCGGTGAATTGTCCAGGGCCAAAACCCTCGACCAGATCACCGACATCCTCAGCGCGGTCTCCGGTGGTGTGGCGGCTGTACCCGCCCCCGCCAGCGCCGCGCCGGCCACCCTCAGCGCAGCGGAACTGGGCGATGTGGTGCGCCGGGTGGTTTCCGAACTCACCGGTTATCCGGCGCAACTGCTGGGGGCCAACCAGGACATGGAAGCCGACCTCGGCATCGACTCGATCAAACGGGTGGAAATCGCCGAATTGATTGTCCGCAACCTTCCCGCCCAGTTTGCCGAACGTTTGCGCAGCCGTCCCGACGCGCTGGCGCGGGCCAAACGTTTGCAGGATATCGACGCGATACTGGCGGGCCTGCTGGACGATGCGCCGCCTGCCGCGCCGCTGGTGACGTCACTCCCGCCCGCCGCTGTGGCGGCGGACGAACCTGAGACGCCGCCGCAATACGATGATTCCTGTCCCGGCTATACGGTGGTTTTTGAACCCGCCCCATTGTCGCCTCTGCCGCTCACCAGTCCCCTGGCGGGTAAGCGGGTGCTGGTTGCGGAAGGCGACCCGGCGCTCACCCACGCGGTGATCACGCACTTGCGCGACCTCGGCGTCAACCCGGTGGTGCTGCCCTGGGCGCTGGCCTGCCGGGCCGGCGAAGTGGACAAGTTCCTGGCGAACGGGGCGGTGGATGCGGTGTTGCAACTCTCCCCGACGCGCCGTCCCGGCCACTCGGCGCTCGACAGCGAAGCCTGGATGCAGGCGGCGCTCCATGCGGTGCTGCCGGTTGCCCAGCATTGTGCGCCGCGCTGGACGGAGCCGGTTTCCTGGCTGCGCTGGTTGACGGTGACCGCCACAGGCGGCGCGCCCGGCCAAAACGGTGCGCCGGAAGGCGAAAGTGCGCTGCTGCAGGCGCTCGGTGGCGGCGTGGCGGGGATGTTGCGCTGCCTGCATATCGAGCATCCCGGCGCAACCGTGCGGATTGCCGACCTGCCGGTGGAATGGGACACCGCCCTTGCCGCGCAAACCATCGTCGCCGAATTACACGCCGCGACCGACCAGGAAACCGTGTCCTGGCTGGATGGCGAGCGCAAGCTCATGCGCCTGGCGGCCTGGGAGTCGGCCCCCGTCGAACCGGGTGAGGCGTTTCGCCATATCCTGGCGATAGGCGGGATTCGCGGGATTACCGCGCATTGCCTGCTTTCCCTGGCCGGGCCGCAAACCGCGATTAGCATCATCGCGCGCGGCGAACCGGCCTTGCAGGAAGACCCGGCAAGCGCCGCGATTCCCGACATGAACGGCCTGCGCGCCTATTTTGCCGCCGCCCTGGCGCAGGAGGGGCAAGCGCCCCAGGCGCGCGACATCGAACGCCACGCGCGCAGCGTGTTCCGCGACCGCGCTGCGCGCGCCGCGCTGGCCAAATTGCGCGAAGCCGGCAGCACCGTCACGGTGTTTGCCGCCGACGCCCTTGACCGCAGCGCCGTGGCCGCCGCCATTCACGCCGCCCAACAGCAAAACGGCGCGCCGGATTGCGTGGTGCATGGCGCAGGTATCATCGAGGACAAACGCCTCATCGACAAAAAACCGGAAAGCTGGCGGCGGGTGATCGATACCAAACTTTATCCGGTGCTCGCGCTCGGCGCACACCTGGAAACCGCGAAGCTGCGCAAAATGGTGTTTTTCGGCTCGGTGGCGGGGAGTATCGGCAACCTCGGGCAAAGCGACTATGCGCTTGCCAACGAAGCCCTGAATTTCGCCGGCAAGGCTTTTGCCGCGCGCTGGCCGGGCGTGTCGGTCAGCACCATCAACTGGGGGCCGTGGGCCGGACTGGGGATGGCTTCCGACGCCGTCAACCAGCAATTCGCCGAACGCGGCATCAAAACCATCCAGCCCGCAGCCGGCGCAGCGTTTTTTAGCGCCGCCGTTTGGAATGGCCCGCTGCAACTGGTCGCGGGCGCAGGCTATTGGGAAACCGCATGATGCGCCGCTCGGCAAATGTTAGTGGTTGCTTACGCGGGAATGCCCGTCAGCCGGTGACATGCCCGGAGAGCAAGGAAGGGCGCGGGTTTCCGGGCAGGGGGATTGGCAGAGGGTTTATTGGGAAAGGGGAACAACATTGAACAAACCGCAAGATAACCCGCATGGCCGGCAACGCCTGCTCAACCGCCAGTTCGGCACCCAGCCGCTGCTGTTTCACGCTCAGGGCTACCATAGTTTCAAGCCGGTGTGGCCGAAGGTGCGCGAGTTCGCCTTCGGGCTGCCGGAAATGAATCTCGGACAGCGACCCCGCGTCACGCTGATTACCTGCAACAACGGCCACGAAGCGATGGGGCTGTTCGAGGAAAGCTGTGCGCGCTTGGGGCTGCCGGTGCGAGTGGGGGGCGCTGAACATGCCGAGTGGAACAACGCTATCCACAAGCCGCCGGTGATTCTCGATTTGCTCGATGGCATCGATACCGAATGGGTGTTGTACGCCGATTCGCGCGACGTGTTGATCGTCGATGACCCGGAAGTGCTGGTGGAGCGCATGGTGGATTTTCAGGCCGACATGGTATTCGGCGCGTGTCCGGTAAGCTGGCCCAATCTCCCTGAATTCAAGAATTTCGAGGCCGGCCTGCCGGGCGCAGAAACCAGCGACTACAAGTTTCTCAACGGCGGGATGTGGCTGGGCAAGGTGGCAACCGCGCGGGCCTTGTTCGAGGACGTGCGCGACGCGGAAATCCTGGATGTCGCGCCGGATTCCGAGCAGGGCAAGATCCGTCAGGTGTTGCACCGCCATGTTCCGCAGGTGGGGATGGACTATCGCTGCACATTGTTCCAGAACATGGGTTTCATGTTTCAGGATGTTTTTGACGTGGTTTGACCCGGTTTTTGTCGTGGTGGCTGCTCAGGACGAGCGGTGTTTTGCTCCTTCCCCCGTGAAGGGGGAAGGCTGGGATGGGGGTGGAGTGGTGGAGTGACCCGAATATTTCGGTATTTCCACCTTTCAACCCCCATCCTAACCTTCCCCCTGCCAGGGGGAAGGGACTGGTGTGGCGGTATGCCGCCACCTCCCGAGTGGTTATGGGTAACGTTGATTTGAGGAGACAGGCCGTGAAAAAGCGATCAGTAAGACGCAGGCGTTCGGGGTTGGCGCTCGGCCTGTTGGCCGCCGCCTTGTTGTTGCCATGGCGGGCCGGGGCGGAGACGCTGGAGGTCGCGTTGGCCCAGGCGCTCGCCAATAATCCCGATATCCAGGCGCAACGCGCTTTGGCGCGGGCGGCGGGGGAGAGTGTCGTGCAGGCGCGGGCGGGGGCGTTGCCGCAGGTCGGCGTGTCATTGTCCACCGGTTATCAGCGCAATACCGCGTATTACGACGGGGTGGGCGCGAATGCCTCCAATCGCGAACAGAACTACTCCCTGCATCCTTCCACCAACGGTATCCAGGTGACCCAGCCGCTGTATTCGGGCGGCAAGATTCCGGCGAAGATCCGCCAGACCGGCAGCGACGCCGAGGCGGCGCGTTTCCAGGCCGACGCGACCGTTCAGTCGGTGCTGGCCCAGACGGCGCAGGTCTATTGCGACGTGGCGCTGGCGCAGGAAAATGTCCAGGCCATGGAAGACCACGAAAAAAGCCAGCGCGAGTCGCTGGAGGCCGCGCAGGTGCGCCAGCGTCTCGGCGCTGCGGCGCGCACCGACACCGCCCAGGCGGAAAGCCGCTGGCAAAAGGCGCTTGCCGATCTGGCGCGCTCACGCGGCAAATTGCGTCAGGCCGATGCGGCGTATCAGCAGGTGGTCGGCGTCAAGCCCGGCACACTGACCATGCCGCAGCCTTTCGGCGCGTTGCCCAAGAGTCTCGACGCGGCGCTGGCGATGATCGACGCCAATCCCAACGTGCAGGCTGCGCAACTGGCCCGCGAGGCGGCTTCTGCGACGCGCGATCTGGCTGCCGGGGCGCATCTGCCCGACGTGAATCTGACCGCTTCCTATGGCCGCCAGTACGAGGCGACCGAGCGCTGGGTGACGGCGCTGGCGGGGTATGTGGGCGTTCAGGTGACGATGCCGCTGTATGCCGGGGGAGCCATCAATTCCAGGGAACGCGCCGCCCAGGAATCCTTTCAGCAGAAGACCCATCAATTACATGCGGCGCGGCTCGCCATCGAAGCGGCCATCGTGCAGGCTTGGGAAGGGCTCAAGGCGGCGGGGGATGCCTTCAACGCCTCGCGCAAACAGATCGGCGCAGCGGCGACGGCGCGCGATGCGATGGCGGCGGGGGTCAAGGCCGGTGCGCAGACCACCCTGGATTTGCTGAATGCCCAGGATGAATTGTCGAATGCCCGGCTCGCGACCTATCAGGCCGGGCGTGATTACGTGGTGTTGTCTTACCAGCTGGGTTCAGCGCTGGGGTTGTTGCGGGCGGAATAAACCGCCGCTTCTCGGGAAAGGATAAAACAATGAAAAAGCTGATTTTGCTGGTAGGGGTTGTATTGATATTGGGTGGCGCCGGTTGGGGATATCACCTGCACCAGGTCAAACACAAGGAAGAGGTCGCGCAGGCCAAGGCCGCCGCATCAGCCACGGTGGATGTGGCGGTGGCTGCGGCGCGCCGCGACGACGTGCCGATCATGCTTCAGTCGGGCGGCACGGCGGTGTATTTCCGCAGCGTGGCGGTGCGGCCTCGGGTGGACGCGATGATTACCGGCGTACATTTCGTTTCAGGGCGCACTGTGAAGGCCGGGACGTTGCTGCTTACTCAGGATACTTCGCAACTGGAAACCCAGTTGCGCCAGAGCGAGGCGGCGCTGGCCCGCGACCGGGGACAACTGGAAAGCGCCCGCGAGCAGGAAGTGCGGTACCGCGAATTGCTCAAGGATGAATACGTGGCCCGCGAACGTTACGAAGACATTCGCGCCAAGCTGATCCAGGCCCAGGAAGTGGTAAAAGCCGACCAGGCGCAGATTGACGCGGTGAAAATTCAGTTGGGTCATACCCGTATTGTTGCGCCGATAAGTGGGGAGCTCGGATTGTCGCAGGTGTCGGTGGGGATGTTCGCACGGGGCGGGGATGCCCAGCCGCTGGTGACGATCAACCAGATTCAGCCGATCCGGGTGCAGTTCAGCGTTCCGCAGAGTGATGTGGCGCTCCTGCAAAAAGCCCGCGCCGCCGGCAAGGTGGCGGTGAAGGCGCGTTTCCCCGGTGATGGCGCGGCAGACGGCGTACTCGATCTGGTGGACAACAGCATCGACCCGGCCAGCGGCTCGCTGTTGGTGCAGGCGCAGTTCGAGAATGCCGACAGCCGCATCCTGCCGGGGATGCTGGTCGATGTTGATGTGCATCTGGGCGTGGAAAAAGGCGTTTTGACCGTGCCCGCCGAAGCGGTGCGCAAGGGGCCGAACGGCGATTATTTGTTCGTCGTGGAAGGCGGCGTCGCGAAGATGCGCAGTGTCACGGTGAGCCGCAACAACAGCGGTCGCGCGCTGATTGCCAAGGGGCTTGGCGACGGCGACCAGGTGGCGGTCGAGGGGCTGGCCCGTCTGGCCGATGGCGTGAAGGTCACGGTGCGTAACTGATGCTGTACGCGGAGGGAAGATCATGAACGTATCCGAACTGTGTATCCGCCGCCCGGTGATGACGGTGTTGCTCACCGTGCTGCTGGTGCTGGTGGGCTGGGTGGGCTATCGCGGTCTGCCGATTGCCGCACTGCCCAAGATGGACTTGCCGGTAATCGTGGTGCAGGCCGACCTGCCGGGGGCGACCCCGGAAGTGGTGGCGTCCACCCTGGCAGCGCCCCTGGAGCGCCAGTTGACCACCATCCCCGGCCTGGAAAGTATTTCCTCTCAATCCAACCAGGGCCGCACCACGATCACCGCGCAATTCGCCCTGGGCCGCAACATCGACGCCGCCGCGCAGGACGTGCAGGAATCCATTGCTGCGGTGCAAAAACAACTGCCCAAGGAAATGCCCGCGCCGCCGGCCTTCCACAAGAACAATCCGGCGATGGCGCCGATCATGTTTTATGCGTTGAGCTCGAAAACCCTGTCCCTGCCGTTGCTCAACGAGGTAGCGGAAAACACCATTGTTCCCAATCTCTCGGCGGTTCCCGGCGTGTCGCGGGTGATGATTCTCGGCGCGCAGCGTTACGCAGTGCGGGTGCGCGCCGACCAGGGCGCGCTGGAGTCGCGCGGCCTCGGCTTCGACGATGTCAGGCAGGCGCTCTCCTCGGCCTTGTCGATCACCCCGGCGGGACGCATCGACGGCCCCGGCCAGTCTTTTCCCGTGGAAATCGGGGCGCAACCGCGCAATGCCGCCGATCTGGCGGTCGTGCCGATAGGCCGCAAGGCGGGTGTGCAGGTGGTGCGGGTCGGCGACGTGGCGCGGGTGCTGGACGCCGTCGAGGATGCCCAGTCCGCGGCTTACAGTAACGGCGAACAGGTGATCCTGCTGTCGATCCAGCGTCAACCCGATTCCAACGCGGTGGCGGTGGCCGACTCGGTACGCCGGCAGATCGTTCGTCTCGAACCGCGTATGCAAAAAGGCGTGGTGCTCAACGAACTTTATGACCAGACCACTACGGTTCGGGAGGCCGCCCGCGACGTGCAGATGACGCTGCTGCTTACCATTGCGCTGGTGGTGCTGACGGTGTTGCTGTTCCTCAAGCGCATGACCGCCACCCTGGTGCCGGCGATTGCCCTGCCGATGTCCATCGTCGGCACTTTTGCGGTGATGTGGATGGCCGATTTTTCGCTCAACAACATCACCATGCTGGCGCTCACCCTGGCGGTGGGTTTCGTGGTTGATGACGCCATCGTGGTGGTGGAAAACACCATGCGCCACGTCGAGGAAGGTATGGCGCCCTTGCAGGCGGCGATTGCCGGCGCGCGCGAAGTGGGTTTCACGATTCTTTCGATCACCCTGTCGCTGGTCATGGTGTTCGTCCCGATCATCTTCATGCCGGGGGTGGTGGGGCGGCTTTTCCACGAGTTCGGCGTGACCATTTCAGTGGCGATATTGTGGTCGGGACTGGTGTCTCTGACGCTGACTCCGCTGCTCTGCGCCACCTTCCTCAAAGCGGAAACGCCGGGGCGGCGCGAGAATTTCGTGATTGCCGGGTTCGACGTGTTGTTCGGCGCGATGACCGATTTTTACCGCGTCACCCTCGATATCGCCCTGCGCTTCAAGGGAATGGTGATGTTGGCAATGCTCGCGACCATTCTGGCGACCGGTTTTTTGCTGGCGATTTCCCCAAAGGGCTTTTTCCCCACCGAGGATACCGGCTTCATTATCGCCGTCACCGACGCCCGCGACGATGTTTCCTATCCCGCCGTGCTCACCGAGCACCAACACTTGGCCGATGTGCTGCGCAAACATCCGGCGGTGCGCAGCGTGACCTTCGTGGTCGGCCTCAACGACATCAATGGTTCGCTGACCACCGGCAAATTGTTCGTGGAGCTCAAGGACAAGTCGGAGCGCGCCCCCATCCTCAAGGTGGTGCAGGAATTGCGCAGTCTCTCGCTGCAAGCGCCGGGGCTGCTGGCTTATTATCAGCCGGTGCAATCGCTGCAATCCGGGGCGAAGAGCAGCAAGGCCAAGTACATGGTGTCGCTGTTGGGCAGCGACCTGTATGCCGTCGAACAGGGGGCGACGCGGATGCTCGCCAATCTGGAAAAATATCCTGAATTGCAGGATGTTTCGCAGGATATCGAGGACACGGTGCCGCGCATCAAATTCACCCCCAACCTGCAACGTCTGGCCGACTTGGGGATTGCCCCCGACCAGGTGCGCCAGACCCTCTATCTGGCGCTGGCCGGGGCGCGGGTCGATTCAATTTACACCTCGACCAGCAGCTATTCGGTGATCCTTGAATTGCTCCCCGAGCAGCGCGCTTTCCCCGAGCAATTGGGGCGTATCCACATCAAGACCGCAAGCGGCAAACTGGTGCCGCTCTCTGTGCTGGGCAGCATCGAGGAAACCCGCGGCCCGTCGGCGGTGGCCCATACCGGCGGTTTGCCGAGTATTACCCTGTCGTTCAACACCGCACCTGGGGTGACCCTCGACAAGGCTTTGGGATTGGTCAAGAAAGCCGAGGAAGACGCCCACCTCGACGCATCGGTGAGCACCCAGTTGGGCGGCGACGCCGCCAACTTTGCGCAAGGGCAGAGCGGGCAGGCGTTGTTGCTGGTCGCCGCGCTGTTCGCGATTTACGTGATTCTCGGCATCCTTTACGAAAGCTTCATCCATCCCATCACGATTCTTGCCGGGCTGCCGTCGGCGGCGCTGGGCGCGGTGCTCGCGCTGCTGATCTTCGGGATGCAACTCGACGTGATTTCGATGATCGGCATCCTCATGCTGATCGGCATCGTCAAGAAAAACGCCATCATGATGGTCGATTTCGCGCTGGAGCGTTACCGCGAAGGTGTCACCGATCCCCATCAGGCAATCCGCGACGCTTGTCTGACGCGCTTCAGGCCGATCATGATGACCACCTTCGCCGCCATCGTTGGGGCGCTGCCCATCGCCGCCGGTCTCGGGGCCGGCGCGGAATTGCGCCAGCCGCTGGGTGTGGCGGTGGTGGGCGGGTTGTTGTTTTCGCAACTGGTCACCCTTTACCTCACCCCGGTGATCTTCATTTACCTCGACAAACTCAGCCGCCGCAAGCCGGTTGAGCAAGGCGCGGCCTGATCGTGAAGGTTCCGGCGTTTTCCCCGGCTGACGGCGCGGCAAGGCTGCTCGGGCAGTCCCTGCGCGGGCCGCAGGGCGGGCTGGACGAAGCGCTCGACCGGCTCGCCGGGGGAGATGGCGGGGGAGCGCCCGACACCGCCCGGCGCAACGTCTGCCTGACGGAACTCGGCGATTTCAGCGGCGCAGTGCTGCTGGAGTGCGACGACGCGAGTCTCGCCGGTGCGCTGCAAACAGCGCTGGAACGCGCGACTCAGGGGTTGGCGACCCTGCTCGCCGGAGATGTCGGCGACATTGCCTGGGCGGTCGCGCTGGGCGCGGCGGACAGCGACCCGTGCGCCGTGAGGGTGGATTTTTCCGCTTCCCCGCTTGCTTTGCCGGGCGGTTTTTCGTGCCGCGATTTCCTGCTCGCCGTGTGGATGGTGCATGACCGCTTCCGTATTGCGGCGGGGCCGGACGCCCAACGGATCCCCTGGGTGTGGGGGTATCGCGACGAGGGACGAAGCTTTCAATTACATCCGCCGGGTGCGGCGTTCCCCCTGCGCATCGCGGAAGCAGCGCCGGACGCGCCGCGTCCGCGCCTCCAGCGGCGGCGTTCCCATGAATTGATCGTGGTGGCGGCGGATAGCCGCGCCGCCCTGATTGAGCGGGTGAAAGCGCTGGCGGCGCGGGTTGATACGGCGCAACGCCTCGTCGATCTGGCGGCGGAATGTGCAAACTCGGCGTGCGGCCCGGTGCGCGCCGCGCTGGTCGCTACCGATGTTGGCGATTTGTCCCACAAACTCACCTTGCTCGGGGCCGCCTTGAACGACCCCAAACTGACGCGCTACCAGCATCCGCGTGGTATCTGGGGGAATTTCACGGGCGCGGCGGAAAGTGGCGGGCTGGCGTTCATTTTTCCCGGCCAGGGTTCCCAATATTTCGGGATGTTGCGCGACAGCGCGCTGTATCTCGACAGTGTGCGTTATTGGTACGACCTGCTTGATGGACAGACCCCGGAGTCACCGCGTCCTTCGGAAACCCTTTACGAAGCGCCGCCCGATCCTGCGGGACGCGCCGCCGCAGCCGAGCGCCTCTTTGCGCTGGCCGACGGTGGGCAATCCTGCCTGGTCGGCGGGCTGGCGCTGGCGGAAATGCTGGAGCGCTGCGGCGCATCTCCCGATGCGGTGGTCGGCCACAGCAACGGCGAAAATGCGGCGCTCCTGGCGGCCTATTACGGACTTGAGGGGCATCATCAGGAAATCCTCGCCGGCCTGGATTTCATCCGTCCCTGGCTTGCCGACACCGACCAGCCCGCCACCGCGCACGGTTGCAATGTCGCGCTGACCCTGCCCAATCCCGACCTGCGCCCGCAAATCCTCGCGTTGCTGGCGGGACGGGGTTATGTCTCCATCGACAACTGCCCCGCGCAATTGCTGGTTCACCTGGTTCCCGAAGCGAGCGCGACGCTGCTCACGGAATTGGCCGGGCTGGGCGTGATATGCACCCGTTTGCAGTTCGACCAGCCATTCCATACCCCGTTGTTCGAAGAAGTCGCCGCCGGATTTGCCGCCGGATATGCGGAAATCGACGACAAACCGTTGCGCAGCCGCTTGTACAGCGCCGCCAGCGCCGCCCCCTTTCCGGCGGATGGCGCGGGGCGGCGCGCCGCTGCGGCTGCGCAATGGAATCGCACGGTGCGCTTTCGCGAAACCACCCAACGTCTGCATGAAGACGGCATCCGGTTATTCGTCGATGTCGGCCCGGCGGGGCGGCTCAGCGGCTTCGTGCGCGACACCCTGCGCGGCCAGCCGCATCATGCGCTGGTCTGCGACGGGGAAAACGGCTCGGGTTACGCAGCGCTGCTGCGCACCCTCGGGCAATTGTTTGTGATGGGTAAGGCCAACCAGCTCCAGCCGCTTTTTGCCGGCTGGCAGGCGCTGGATAGGGCGGCCTTTACGTCCGCCGTGTCGCCGCCCGCCGTCGCAAACTCCCCGGACGCAGCGCTGCTGGTGCATCGCCATTTCGCGCTGATGCGCGATTTTCTCGCCACCCAGACCCGCGTCATGGAAGCCGCCGTGGCGCGCCTGAAAAGCACCGGGCAACCTGCGCCGGAGGGCGGCGAGCCAGGTATGGCGCAACGCAGCAACCACGATCCGCTGGTTTTTTACGCGCCGCGCGATATTACTGCGGACGGCCAAACCTGGCGTTGCCGCATTACCCTCGATCTGGCCCGGCACGGTTTTTTGCGCCAGCACACCTTTGGCAGGCCGTTGACCCGCAAGGATATCGGCTTGATTGGCCTGCCCGTCTCACCGCTGGTGTTTTCCTGCGAAATGTGCGCTGCCGCCGCCTTGCGCGCCAATGGCGGCGGGGTGGTGACGGCGCTTGTCGAGTGCCGGGGAATGCAGTGGGTGGAGGTCGCCGCCGAGCGCCGCGAATTGCTTCTGGAAGCACGGCGCAGCGCCCCCGGCGTGTGGCAAGTGCGGCTCTGCGGCGCGGCGGGCGAGTTGCTGTTTTCCAGCGGCGTCGAAATCGCTGCGGCTTATCCCGGCGCGCCCGCGCCGCTGCCCGAAATTTCCGCTCCGGCGCTGCCTTTGACGTTGCCGCTCGACGTTTTTAATCACGCCCTGTTTCACGGCCCCGCTTTCATCGCGATGCGCCGGGTGCGCTATTACACCCCTGCCGGGATGGTTGCGGAAGGCGTGGTTGCGCCGTTCGACGACGTACTGGCGGGGGCTGTCCGGCCCGATCAATTGGCCACCCCGGCAACGTTGCTGGACACCATCGGCCAGCTCACCGCGTTATTCGCTCTGCAAACCCGCCCGAATGTCGGTATTTTTCCGGTATCCATTGATCGAATTGAGTTTTTTGCCCCCCCGGCGGCACCTGGCAAAGATATCGTGGTGCGCGCTTCCTGTGTACAATCCGGGCAGGATGTCAAAGGCGGAGTGGATTTTATCGACGCCGGCGGACGCCTGCTGTATCGCGCCTCGGGGGTGCAACAGCGGATTTTCGACTGGGGACTGACGTTCCACAAAATTCTTCATCCGCAGGTTGAGGGCGACATTCTGGCGCGCCTCGATGAGCCGCAGCCCGGACTGTGGCGGGCCACGCTCGACGACCTGCCGACCGGCTTGCTCAGCGCGGGCAGCGGGGTGTGGCTGGAAGTCGCGGCGCGCGCCGTGCTGAGTGCGGCGGAACGGCAAGTGTGGCGCGATCTGGCGACGGCGGCCCCGGCGCGGCGGGTTTCCTGGCTGCTCGGGCGGATTGCCGGCAAATCGGCGCTGCTTGCCTGGTTACGCGCCCAAGGCGACCGGGACAGCGATTACGCCGACGTGACGGTGAGTAACGCACCCGGCGGTGCGCCGCAAGCGATCCTGCCGGGCGGTAAAAGTGCAGCGTTGAGCATCTCCCATTGCGACGGCTGCGCGATGGCCCTGGTCGGCGCAGGCGGAGAAATGCTGGGTATCGATGTCGAGCCGGAACAGGCTTTTGCCGGGTTGGCGCATCTGGAGGCGCAGATCGTCGCTCCCGCCGAACGTGCGACACTGGAAAAAGTCGGGCTGGCGCGCCTGTGGTGCGCCAAGGAAGCCGCTTCCAAAGCCGCCGGAAGCGGCCTGCGGGGGCGTCCCGACGCCTGGCTGAGCAGCGCCTGGCAGGCCGACGCGGGAGGCTGGCGCACCCTGGTGACTGCGCCGCCGGACGACGGTGGAAAAACCTACCAGGTGTGGGTTAACCGGGAAGGGAAATGGATCAGTGCTGTCGCTCAGGTTGGTGCGGGCGCGACGCTGGTGTGCTGAATGACGGGCGCACCATGACGCTTGTCCCCGCCAAACGGCGATTTACAAGCCCCTCGCCCGCAGGCGGGAGAGGGGTTGGGGATAGGGCGGCGGCATATCGGCACAGTTGTTCGAAGCACCACCCCCCCCCGCTCGTGTGGGTGAGGTGATGTAATATTCGGATTTGTAAGTGTTTATTTAGGAACTATTGTGGAGCAACAAAATATGGATTTCGTAACCATGGTGTGTGAGGCGGTCAACGAGGTGAACAGCGAATTTACCGTTGACAGCCTTTCCGGCGACATGTCTTTGCGTGAGGATTTGGCGTTGACCTCGATTGACCTCATCCATCTGCTGGGTAGCATCACCCACAAGCTGGGGGGCCGGAAACTTCCCTACGAAACCCTGTTTTTCAACGACGGGGTGATGCGCGATGATCTGACCATCGCCGAACTGGCGGGATTCGTTGCGACCAGCGACGCTGCGCCGCCGCCCGCACCCCAGGCGATGTAAGGACAACGCGTGAAAAGTTTTCTCAACACTTTCCGGGCCGCCGCCGCTGCATGGGGTTGGCGGTTGTATCTATATCTCGGATTGTCGGCGGTGTGCAGCACCCTGGTGACGGTGATCGTCAACTCGGTAACCGAATACGATCCGGCGCTGGGTATGGATTTCGAGTTGCTTGCGTCGTTTGTGCTGGTCAGCGTGATCCTGGTGATGAGCCGGGGTGAAACCACCCGCATGATGAATGCGGTCGGCGAATCGGTGGTGTTCCGGGTGCGCGACCAGTTTGCCCATCTGCTGCGCAACGCCGATTTCAGCACTGTGGAAAAACTCGGCGTCGAGCGGATTTATGGGACGCTGGCGCGGAACACCCCGATTCTTGCGGAATCCCCGCTGATCCTCGCGCAGGGGCTGGTTTCCTCGATCAGCTTTGTGCTCGCCACGCTGTACGTGGCCTGGTATTCATTTATTGCGGCGGCGGCGGTGCTGGTGCTGATTGCCGTCATCGCGGTGGCGGGGCGTTATCAGAAAGCCCGCACCGAAAACGAGATGCGCCAGAGCCAGCTCGACGACCGCGCCTTTTTCGATTCGCTCAACCAGCTTTTGCAAGGCTTCAAGGAGGTCAAGCTGGATCGCAACCGCGCCGACGACCTGATCGACCGCTTCGTCCTGGCGCGCGCCCATACCGCCTGCGATTCGCGGCTGGCGGCGGTGGACACCATGATCAAGTTCGGCGCGATTGTGTTTGCGGCGTTTTACCTGCTGCTTGCCACGGTGGTGTTCGTCACGCCGCAATACGTCGAAGACGCCCGCGACGCGATGAAAATCGTGTATGCCTCGATGTTCATGTGGCTGCTGGTGGAAGGGATATTCCGGGTGTTTCCGACGCTTGCCAAGGCGCATTCCGCCCACGATGAAATCACCGCGATGAGCGAGGAACTGGCGCGCGGCACGTCCAGCGAAGCCGCCGAACCGGAACACCTTGCGCCACTCCAGAGCCTGCAATTCAACGCGCTTGAATATTCCTACGCGAGCATCGAGGATGGTTCGACCTTCGGCATCGGCCCGATTTCGCTGACGCTGGCGCCCGGCGAACTGGTGTTTATGGTGGGGCACAACGGCTCCGGCAAAACCACCCTGATGCGCGTCATCAGCGGCCTGTATTACCCGAGCGCCGGGCAGATTTTGTGGAACGGCCAGCCCATCGGCCCGCACAACCGGGTGGCGTATCGCAGCCGCTTTGCCACGGTATTTACCGATTTTCACCTGTTCGACCGTTTTTACGGCTTCCGCGATACCCCGGTAACGGACATCCGCGCAGCGATTGCCGACGTGGGGCTGGCGAAAAAAACCGATTACCTCAACGAAGCCTTCACCACCCTCGAACTGTCGCGCGGCCAGCGCCATCGCCTGGCGGTGTCCCTGTCGGTGCTGGAAGACAAGGAAATCTACGTCTACGACGAAATCGCCGCCGACCAGGATCCGGCTTTCCGCGCCTGGATTTACGAGGAATTCCTGCCGCGCCTGCGGGATCGGGGCAAAGCGGTGCTGGTGGTGTCTCACGATGACCGTTATTTCCATCTTGCCGACCGGGTTCTCGCCATGGAAGAAGGCAAACTGGTAAACTGGTCGAAAAATCCCGTAACGAATTGATAGCAAATATAATATGACAAGCGCAACGGAACCTTCCGCAAACCCGCAAACGCCATCCCCCAGTGTGATGCAACGGATTTTTTCACCGGATAACACCCTGAAAGTGCTCGGCATCCTGGTCACCATCGGTTTTCTGATGCTGGTGTTCTGGCGCAGCATCTTCGTCACCGTGCGGCCCGGCCAGATCGGCGTGATGTTCGACCTGCTGTTTGGCGGCACCCAGATTGCCGACGTGTACGGCGAGGGGCTGGTCACCAAGTTCCCGTGGAACCAGTTCTACGTCTACGAGGCGCGGATGCAGCCGATTAACGTCGAAATGGTGGCTTACAGCCGCGAAGGGATGGCGGTCACGGTGCGCGCCACCCTGCTGTTCAAACCCAAGCGCGAAAGTGTTCCCAAGCTGCACCAGCAGATCGGGCCGTTTTACCGCGATCTGGTGGTGTTGCCGTTGGTCACCGGATCGATACGCGAAATGGTCGCTCTCTATCGCTCCCACGAAATGTATACGGTCGGTTACGACAAGATGCAGGCGGAAGTCGAGAAAGCATTACGTGTTCACCCGCTTAACGAACTGATTGAATTCAGCGATTTCATCATTACCGAAATTTCCCTGCCGCAGGCCATCACCGCCGCCATCGAACGCAAGCTGGCCCAGGAACAATCGATGTACGCCTACAACTTCATGGTCGAAACCCAGAAAAAGGAAGCGGAACGGCTGCGTATCGAGGCCGAAGGCCTGCGCGGTTTTTACGAAGTGGTGGGCGCGTCACTGACTCCGCAACTGCTTACTTGGCGCGGCATCGAAGCTACCGTGGACGTGGCCCGTTCGCCCAATGCCAAGGTGGTTATCATGGGCAACGGCAAAGGGCAGTTGCCCTTGATTCTGGGCGGCGATATCGCCGCCAACACCCCGGATTCCGCCGCGCCGGGGGCGGCCAAGACGGCCCCCGCCAAGTCTGCTGCGAGCGCAGCGTTACCCCACATGAACAGCAGCACTGCGCGGGAAATTGTCGCCGACATGCTGGAAAAACATGATCGTTCCGTCCCGACCCCGGCCCCGCGTTTTCCCAATGAGAATGTGGTAAGCAACGGCGCAGCCGCACCACAAAGCCAATTGGGGAGCCAGGACTACCGCGCCCCCCGTATGGAAGCGCAAGCCCCGGCAGTCGGCACGAATACCCCGCGCAACGCTTTTCCCTCGACCCGTCCCGTCAATACCGGGGAACCCGGCGGCGTCATCGTCACCAATGCAAGCGGGCGCGTCACCCAAGCCGGCGAACCGTCGCAGCGCACCGATCAGGCGATTCCGGTCGGGCCGGGCGCGCTCGAAAACCAGCGCGCCGAAGTCCATTCCGACCGTATGCCGTCACGCGCCGCGCCTGCCCATAACGCGGCGCCCGTCGCCACCGGCGGCAGCCCGGAAAACGCCGCCAGCCAGCCGGTGGCTGCAAGCGGCGGCGGGCGGCGCATTGACGGCGGTCTGGGCGGCTTGTGGCGGCGCTGGACGGCAGCGAACAATGTCGCGCCGGCTGCGGGTTCCGCCACCGCCGTTACGCAAGGAAAATAATGATGTTCCTTCATCACTTTGTAGTTAAAAAAGTAGCACACTTGATCCGCAGGTTAACGAAAGGAGCGCCCGAGATGCCCAGGAAATCCCCCAGCCGTACTACCGCAGATGTCAGTGACGCCGAAGTCTTGTCAACCACCCCACAGGAGACCACCATGAATGCCGAAAACGCCAGCCCCGAAGCCGTTGCAGAAACCACCCAAAATGCCGAAACCGCTGCGCCGGATGCGCCATTCCTCACTGCAGAAGGGCGCAAAGCCCGCCTGCTTCAGGCCGAAACCCGCGTTCGCGACCACATGATGGTGTGCCTCGGCGTCGGTTTGCTGCCTTTCCCGCTGCTTGATCTGGCGGCTGCGGTCACGGCCCAGGTGACGCTGGTCAAACGTCTGTGCGATCTTTACGAAGTGCCGTTCTCCGAAAAAGCCGCGCGCGGCATTGTGACCTCATTGTTCGGCACGTTGGGTGCAGCCGGTTCCGCACTGATCATCGGCGCGAGCCTGGGCAAGCTGATTCCCGGCGCGGGCACCGCCATCGGGATGTTGTCCCTGCCCCTGATGTCTGCCGCCTATACCTACGCCATCGGCAACCTGTTCATCGGCCACTTTGAAATCGGCGGCACCCTGGCGGATTTCCAATCGCAGAAATATTCCGCGTATTTCCGCGACCTCTACAAACGCGGTCAGGAATCTGCCGTGTGCCTGATGCCCGGCAAGTGCAAGGAAAGCGCGGCAGCCGCAGCGCCCGCAGCCGCAGCCGAGGAACCCGTCGCCCCCGCCGCCGAAGCGCAGCCCCAACCCGCCTGAGGATAACGCCGCCATGCTGTTTCTTCTGGTGCTGGCCTACGTGGCGCTATGTTTGGTGGCGGGTTTTGCCGGGCGGCATACCCGGGTCGGGTTTTGGGGAGCGTTTTTTATCTCCCTCCTGATCTCGCCGCCCCTGGCGATTCTGCTGATGATACTTTTCAACCCGCGCGCCAAACCTGCGGATATTGCGAAATAGACAGCGGCCCTGGCGCGTAGCGGAATCCGGGGCCGCCGATGGGTGAAGCGAAAACACCCTGGCCGGGCGCTTCCGGGTTCCATTTGTGTTCCTCTGCCCCGGTTTTATTGCCCCGCTCTGGCCGTTGGTTTGGATTAACGTAACGACTCAGGGCAGCGCGTAAAAGCCCCTCTCCCGCAGGCGGGAGAGAGGTTGGGGAGAGGGCGGCGGCATCTTCGATGTTGCTTGTCCGAAGCCGAACCACCCTCTCCCCCGCCCCTCTCCCACTCGCGTGGGAGAGGGGAGAAAAGCGCGGATCGCCCCACCCGATGAGCGCATGGACACTCCCCTCTCCATGGACATGGGAGAGGGCGGCTGGCGCTTGAGGAAGCGTCGCCAAATGCAAAGAAAGTCAGTTGAAATTGCTTCCCGTGCCATATCAAAATTTGGAATTAAATGATGTGCGCATAGATTCGCCTGCAAGGGGGGAAGAGACTAGTGCTATGCCACCACCTCCTGAGTTGTTACCCATTTTTTTCGTTTTCCAAATCGGGAAGTTATTTCAAACCTATTCGTAACTACTCAGGAGGTGGTGGCATACCACCGCACCAGTCCCTTCCCCCTGCAAGGGGGAAGGAGCAAAACACAGCCACCCTGAGTAGTTACATCTATTCATTAACAAAAACAACAAGCGGCGTCCTATCCCCACATGAATTCCCCCGATATTTGTCTTCCCGTTTGGGATAGTTATTTGCTGGTCTGGTCAGCCGAGTCGCGCGCCGCGCTACGGGCGATATTGTTGGCGGTTGATCCCGATACGACTGATCTTGGCGGCTTGGCGCATCAACTGGCCGGTTTGCCGTTGCGGGAACACCGCTACGCTCTGGTGGCGGGAAATGCCGCCGAATTGCGGCGCGCGCTGGATTTCGCGCTGAAACGTCTGGAGAGCGACAGCGCCCCCTCTTTTACCCAGGCGAACAGCGCCTGGTATGGCTGGTCGAGCGCAGCGCCGACGGCAGTTTTGTTCCCCGGTTTCGGGGCCAAACCCGGCGCCCTGGCGGCTGATCTGCGCGCCCTGTTTCCCTGCGTGGAACGCTGGTTTGCCGGGTATCCGCAGCTTCCCGCGCCGCCCGGCGACGCGTTGGGCGCTACGCTGAACGGCCTGCTGCTCAATGATCTCGCGATGTGGGCGTTGTTTTCTGCGCTGGGTTTACGTCCCGCTGCGTTACTGGGGCACAGCTACGGGGAAAACGCGGTGCTCCATGCCGCCGCAATGGTGGAAGACCCCGGCGCGGTGCTCGCCATCGCCGCGCGGCTCGCCCAGGGCGCGCCGGCTGCGGCGGCAAGCGGCAAACACGGGATGCTGGCCGTATCGGCGGCATCCCGCGCGGTGCTCGATCCATTGCTTGTCCAGCCCCAACCGAAAGTATTCGTCGCTCTCGACAACTGCCCGCAACAGACCGTGGTATGGGGCGACGCCGGGGCGCTGGAGGAATTGCGCCAGACGATAAACCAACGCGGCGAAAAAGCCTTTGAATTACCGGGTCTGACCTTGCCCGCCCACACCCCCGCCTTTCCGCTGAGTCCGGCGACGCTGGCGGCGGTTTACGCGGCAGTGGCGATTCATGAGCCGCGTCTGGCGGCGTGGAGTTGCGCCAGCGCCGCACCGTTCCCCGCCGACCCGGCGGCGATACGGGAAGTGCTGGTGCGCCAGTGGCATCACCCGGTGCGGTTTCGTGAAACCGTGGAAAAACTTGCCGAATCCGGGATTCGCACTTTCGTCGAATTGGGGACTGCCGATTTCCTCAGCGGATTCGTGCGCGACACGTTGCGCGGCAGTGACGCCGTGGCTATCGCGACCAACCGCGAAGGTCGCCCGGTGTTACGCCAGGTGCAACTGGCGGTGGCGCAACTGGTGGCGCGCGGCCACGATCTCGATCTGGGGGTGTTCCATGAAGGCGCACCCGTTGCCGGGTTCTCCGGCGCGCCAATAGGAGGGGAGGGGATTGCGCCGGCGTTGAGCGTCGCAACCGCGCAGGAATCCCCCTCGTTACCCGCCGCTGCGGAAATCCTTGCCCTGATCCTCGCCGAAATGCGCTCCTTGCTGAACCTCGGGGAAAACGATGTTCTCGACGCCGAAGGCGGTTTTTTCGACCTCGGCATGACTTCGCTGGGTTGCGTGGCGCTGCTGGATAACCTCGCCAAACGCCTCGACCTGGCGTTGCCGCAAACCCTGCCTTTCGACTATCCCACCCCAGCGCGGCTGGCGCGGGCCATCGGCGGCCTGCATCACCCGTCCGTCGCACCGTGTCCGATGTTGCCGCGCGGGGCGAGCGAAGAACCTATCGCCATCGTCGGCGCGGGGTGCCGGTTGCCGGGCGGCATCGATACGCCGGCGGGCTTCTGGGCGGCGCTCGCAGAAGGTTGCGACAAGGTCAGCGAAGTCCCGGCGTCGCGCTGGGACGTGACCGCGCTGGCCCCCAACGACCGTCCCGAAACGCGGCGGCGCGCGTCTTTCGGCGGGTTTCTCGACGACGTGAAAGGTTTCGACGCCGAGTTTTTCGGCATCTCGCCGCGCGAAGCCCTGGCCCTCGATCCGCAGCAACGCCTGTTGCTGGAATTGACCTGGGAAGCCCTGGAAAACGCCTGCATCGCCCCCTCCAGCCTGCTCGACAGCCCCACCGGGGTATTCGTCGGAATCAGCAGCAACGATTACGCGCAGCGCCTGTCGCCGCGCCAGCGCCTCGATCTGGGCGGCTATTTCGCCACCGGCAACGCCGCCAGCACCGCCGCCGGACGCATCGCCTTCACGCTCGGGGCGAAAGGGCCGTGTCTGGCGGTGGACACTGCCTGTTCGTCGTCGCTGGTGGCGGTGCATCTTGCCTGCCAGAGCCTGCGCCGGGGTGAGGTGAATGTGGCGGTGGCCGCCGGGGTGAATCTGTTGCTCAACGGCGAAATCAGCATCTTCCTGGCGCGTGGTCAGGCCCTCTCCTTGTCTGGGCGCTGCCGCACCTTCGACGCCGGGGCCGACGGTTACGTGCGCGCCGAAGGCGGCGCGGCGCTGATCCTCAAACGCCTGGGCGACGCGCAGGCCGATGGGGACACCATCCTCGCCGTGATACGCGGCTCGGCGGTCAATCACGACGGATGCACCAGCGGTCTCACCGTACCCAACGGCCTGGCCCAGCAGGAGGTGATCCGCCAGGCCCTCGCCGATGCGCATATGAGTCCCGCTGAAATCGGCGTGGTGGAAGCCCACGGCACCGGCACGGCGCTCGGCGACCCCATCGAAGTCCAGGCGCTGGCCGCCGTGTATGGCGTGAAACGTGGCGCGCCGCTGCTGATCAGCAGCTTTAAATCCAACCTGGGCCACCTCGAAGCCGCCGCCGGTATTACCGGATTACTCAAGGCCTGCCTGCAACTGCGTCAGCGCGCCCTGGCTCCCAGCCTCCATGTTCGCCATCCCAATCCGCGCGTGGACTGGGCGCGTCTGCCGCTGTCCATCGTCACTGCGCCGCGTCCCTGGGACGAAACCATTCCCCGCGCCGCCGGGGTGAGCGCCTTCGGCATCGGCGGCACCAACGCCCACCTGCTCATCAGCGAGGCCCCGCCGCCCCCCGTCGGTGACGCAGCCGAACGCCCCTGCCAGGTGCTCACGCTGAGCGCCAAAACCCCGCAGGCGCTGGAAGACCTGAGCGGCGCGCTCGCCGCCCATCTGAGCGGGGTTGCAGAGGCGGATTTCCCCGCTTTGTGCCGCGCCGCCAACCGGGGCCGCAGTCATTTCCGCGAGCGCCGCGCAGTGGCCGCCGCGAGCATCGCCGAAGCCCGCGCCCACTTAAGCAAAAAACACCGCGCTGCGCCGTCTCTTTATTCGCCGCGTATCGCTTTCCTGTTCACCGGGCAGGGTTCGCAATATCCCGGCATGGGGCGCGAGTTGTACCATAGCGAGCCGCAGTTTCGCGCCGAACTGGAGCGTTGCGCGGCAATTTTCGAAAAACACGCCGGCGGAAAATTGCTGGAGGTGATGTTTAGCGACGAGCCGGGCCAAATCAGCCAAACCCGCTGGACACAGCCGTGTTTGTTCGCCTTTGAATACGCGCTGGCGCAATTGTGGCGCAGTTGGGGCATCGAACCGGCGGTAGTGCTCGGCCACAGCGTCGGGGAATACGTCGCCGCCACTCTGGCCGGGGTGTTTTCGCTGGAAGACGCGCTACGTCTGGTGGCGCGGCGCGGCGAACTGATCCAGGCGCTCCCCGCCGGCGGCGGGATGCTGGCGGTAAATGCCGGTGAAGCGGCGTTGCCCGGTTTGCTCGGCGACCTCTGGCCGCGCCTTTCCCTGGCCGCCGTCAACGCCCCGCACAGCAGCGTGGTGTCGGGCCAACTCGGCGATCTCCAGAGCGCCGCTCAACAACTCAAGGAACAAGGCATCCTCTGTGTGCCGCTGGAGGTTTCCCACGCCTTCCATTCCCATCTGCTCGAACCCGCGCTGGCCCCTTTTCGCGCCGCCGCGTTGCAGGTCGCCTACCAGCCGCCGCGCCTGCCGTTGCTCGCCACTCTCGATGGCGTATGGGGCGACGCCCGCATGGCCGGGGCGGATTACTGGTGCGCCCAGTTGCGCGGCGCAGTGCGGTTTGGCCCGGCGCTGGAAAAACTCCTCGACGAACCCCATACCGTGTGCCTGGAAATCGGCCCCAAATCCATCCTCACCGGCATGGGGGGACTTAACCCGAAGGCCGGTGCGGCGCGCTGGGTCGCCTCGTTATCCGGCCCCGGCGGGGAAAACGCCGCCTTGATGCAGGCTGTCGCGGCGCTTTACGAAGCCGGTTGTGATTTTGACTGGACGGCGTTTCACGCGGCGCGCCCCGCCACCCGGGTGGCGTTCCCCGGCTATCGCTTCCAGCGCGAAGCCCTGTGGCTCGACCCGCCCCCCGCTAACCACGGCGGCGACGAAAACGCCACGGGTTCGGGCATCGGCGGCCTGCTGACCCCTCAGCCTGTGCCTGGCGACCCGCGCCGCCACTACGCCAACCGCTATGGATTGCCCAACACCCATCCGTTGGGCGGCTTAAAAGTGAACGGTCAGGACATCCTGCTCGCCAGCGCCCCGGTGACGCTGGCCCTCGCTGCGGCGGCGCGTAGCGGCTTGTCCCGGATCAACGCCCTGGAGGTCGCTCCGCTGGTTGCGGATATCGCTGCCGGAACCTTGTTTCACGCCACTCTCGCCCCTGACGGCGCAGGGTTGCTGCATATCCAGAGCGGCGACCCGGAAAGTCCGTGGATGCGTTTGGCTGGTTTCACGGCGAGTGAAGAGGGCGCTAGTTCCCTCTCTGGAAAGGGGGATGGAACGCCTGGCGACGCGGCTGTTCCACTGCTCGACGGTGCGCGCTTTTACGACACCCTGCGCAACCCCGGTTTTGAATACACCGAACGCCACCGCTTCCTCGACCAATTACGCATCGGCCCGCAAAGCGCCACGGCGATTATCGACATCAACCAACGCAACTTCGTCTCGCCGACCGACTTTGCCGTATTGCTCGAAACCGGCTTTCAGTTATTCACCGTCATCCACCTACAAAGCGGCCAACCGGCGCGGTTCAGCGTACGCAGCCTGCGCGCCGCCGAATTGCGACCGCTCCCCCCGGACACCCTGATTCTTGAAGCCAGCCTCCAGCCCGACAGCGCCGGATATCGCGCCGCCATCCATATCCGCGCCGCCGCAACAGGGACAACCGTGTTGGCTCTCGACGGCCTGATCCTCGCCGCCCACCCCCTCGCAAACGCCCCGGCCATCGTCGATATGGCCGCCGGACTGCGCGCCAGACCGCCAGCCGAACAACTTGCCGTCACCCTGAAATTCCTCCGCAAAGCTGTTGCAGTGATCCTCCTGCGCAACGACGCGGAACGCCTCGACACCACCCAAACCCTGGTGCGGATGGGTTTGGACTCGCTCCTCGCCCTGCAACTCTCGGTCGCCGTGCAACGCGGCTTCGCCGTCAACGTTCCGGTCGGCTATCTGATCGACCAATGTAACCTCGACAAACTCGCCGCCCACATCGTCGCCTCGCTGGAACCAACCGCCCAGGAACCCGGCGCCCCGGCAGGGCTGGATTATCTGGAGGGGGAATTGTGAGGGGGAGGGAAAACGTAATGGTGAAATCAGCTTTGTTGGCAACAACTCAGGCGGTGTTCTCCCCGCGCCTACGCGACAGCACACGAGAGAGGGGCTTCTATAGCGCCATATTGCGCGGTTCTGAGCAGTTGTCTTGTGTGCGATATTGACCGTGCAATCGAGCTACTGAAGGACTGGGAGAAACGAAATGGCTGAAACGCATCGAACCCATGAAGAAGCGACAATTAAAATGTTTCGCAGCGATCCCGCGCTGGCTGCGGAATATTTGAATTCCGTGCTGGAAGATGGCGATGAGGTCGATTTGATGCTCGCCTTGCGCAGCCTCAGCAAGGCATACGGCGGAGTTCAGGAAGTCGCCCGGCAGGCGGAAATAAACGCTCATACGTTATATCGCACCCTGTCGGAACGGGGAAACCCCGAACTGAAGACGCTCTCTGCAATTCTCAAGGCGATGGGGATGCGCCTCGCGGTACAACCGATAGGCGAGCCGCATGTTTGAGTCTCAAACCGGGAAATGTTGGGAAGTGTCGGGTTATTCCGCTGCAAGCAGCAGCAGGGAAGGTGGGGGCGGTTTCATCGCGCCCACCCGGTCGCTCAACGGTGGGCATACAAACTGTGCCCACGCGCCCGCTAAATTTCGTGAACGCCAGCCTGCTACTGCCGCTGTTTCCGCGTTTATGAGCGCAGTTGTTTTCATTTTTGCTATTTTGCAGGTGAGTCCGGCGTATTCAGACGAACTGCCGCATAATTTCTTGATCGAGGCTTTAAAATTCATAAATAGCTCAGTTGAAACAGATATTTCCAGATTGGCTAGACGCTACGTTCCGGTCGGGACACACAAGACGGCAATATTGGATTTCTGCGAGAAAAACGGGATGGAAATTCTTCCGCTGCCGAAGGAAACACGCGTTGAAGGTAAACATAAGAAGGAAATGTTTATCTGCATCGGAAAAACTCCGCGACGAATCAGCACGAAAGAAGGCGTAATAGAGAGATTTTTTGATACGGCGTTTACGTTCCCTCATGATGTCCGGGTGTATTTCGGATTTTCCGATGATCGTGCCGAATCGGTTAAAGGGGTGCTCTCGGCGAACTACTTTTAGCGCGAAATTCGCTTGGCAGGTTGTTGTAGTCCTCCGTGAGAGGGCGGGGTGAGAACGGTTTTGGTTAGGTGTTGTTTCAGAGTGGAAGAAAGAGAATGAATCAGGTGAAAAATGTGCGTCCCGAATCTGCGGGGTGGTTGGATGATGGCGCAGTGGTTTGCCCGAATGACCACGACCTTGCGCCCGATGCGATGCACCGGGAAATCAGGCGTCGTCCGGATATCCGGCATAACCCGCGCCGACCGGCATGACTTTTTCAAAGGAAATCCTCTCCCTGATCTTCGCCGGTTGGCAATTCTGGTGCGAGGGCGACAAGCTGCGTTTTCGCGCGCCGCGCGCCGCAGCGGGGGAGGTGCAGATGGCCTTTTTGCGCGCTCACAAGACGGAGATTCTCGATCTACTGGCGCGTGATCCGACCTTGTTCCGTTGTGTCCCGTTGTCGCATGGGCAGCGCGCCTTGTGGTTTTTGTGGCTGCTTGCGCCGCACAGCAGTGCTTATAACCAGTCGTTGCCGTTGGTGATCTCCGCTGGGGCTTACGCGGGGCTGTGGCGCGAGGCTTGCCGGATATTATCGAGCCGCCATGAAATTCTCTGGAATATGGGGTCGGAGCAATTTATTGTGCAAAAATGACTTCCGAAGCCAATCTCACTTACCGGCCACTCACAAGGTGACCGATTTTTTTGGGAGGGTGCGGAATGCTGGCAGGTGTGAAAGAAAAGTCCGGCGGCTTAAGCGCGGTTTTTGTCGTCGTTCTGAAGCAAAGAAACACCGGGTTTTGCCGCCAGTCACGGGAAGGCCGCGCCCCCCGGAAGTACGCAGGTCGAACCGTTCAATCTTCGTCCCACAAGGCCGTAAATGCGCTGACGAAAGGAAGCGCATCGTCCGCGCACATCGCCGAATGGTACGGAAGAGGGAGGTTTATGAAAGGGGGCGGAAGCAATTCCACCCCTATTTTTTTGCCTTTTCTTGTGCATGCGTTTGTGCATATGATGATTCATGGAAATCGAATTCGATCCCGATAACAAACCACGGGGTCAGGCCTTACGTTTGACACCCTTCCCAGCAAGCGTAGGGCGCAGCAACCTCAAAACCCCGCTTCTCGCAAGTGGGAATATGGGGTCGGAGCAATTTATTGTGCAAAAATGAATTCCGAAGCCAAGGGCCGTAGGATGCGCTGACGGCAGGAAGCGCATCGTTCGCGTTGATTTTGAAAAAGGGGCGGAAGCAATTCCGCCCCTTTTTTCTTTTCCGGCGCATACGTTTGTGCATATAATAATTTATGGAAATCGAATTCGATCCCGACAAGGCCGCCCGCAATCCGCTGGTTCACGAGGGCGTGACGTTCGACGAAGCGAAGCCGGTATTGCTTGATCCTTATGTCCTGACTATCGAGGATGAGGACGCAGAAGACGAGCGACGCTTTGTTTCCCTCAGCATGGGAGCGAAAGGCCGGGTTCTGGTGGTGGTCTGGACGCTACGCGGGGAACGGATTCGCCTGATTTCCGCCTGGAAGGCCAACCAGCCGCAATGGAGGCGCTATGAGCAACAGTTCTGACCCGATCTACGATAAATTCAAGGACGCAGATTTTTCCGCCGCCAGGCCGGCGGGTGAAATCCCCGCATTGGCCCGGCTCCAGGCGGAATCAGGCGGCAAGACCCGTATCACCATGCGCGTGGATAGCGCGGTGTTGGCGGCTTTCAAGGCGCGCGCCGAAATGAGCGGGGGAAATTACCAAACCCTGATGAACGAGGCGCTCAAGCAATATGTGCAGGGCTTGACCTTGTCCGATGTGGTGCGCGAGGCTATCCGGCGCGAACTGCATACTGCGTGATACCGGGATTGCAACGATCAACGATTAATTATCCATCATAAGGTTTAAACCACCGGCTTTAGCCGGTCAGCTTTAGCTG
>CAYVIN010000030.1:0-43970 GCA_964451375.1 uncultured Sulfuricella sp. | reverse complement strand
TCTCACGAGCGGACTGGGTCTTGGCGATTTTCACGGGGGAAGTCCGACAGGCTGCCAGGCAAGTGCTGATCGGGACGGCTTATATGAATTGAGCGATTCCATATATCCTCACTGAACCTGAATTGACCGAGTTTCGACCAATATGCCGTTCAGAAAAACCCGTGCCTCATAAGTTCCTTTGGGGTCGCCATAGCCAATTTGCCAGCGCGTCATTAGCCAATTGTTTCCTTGATCCACTGCAATCTCCTCTTGCCGGACTGCGGTTCGCCCGTCATCGGAAACGGAATGTATCGGCCACTTGCCGAACTCCCACGTTTCTGGTCGGGTCGGCAGCGTCAACTCTTCGCGATAAACGAGTCGCTGCCTCGCCTGGGAACGAATGATCAACGCCCAACCGTTGGTTTGATAAGGAACAAACGGGATCGCATCAACAGTATTAAAGGATGGCCCGTTCGCCATATGTGGGTAAACTCCGAACGCAGCCGTAATGACCTCGAAAGAATCCTTCTGCGCCACGTCGCCTGCGCAAACCACCGAGACTTGGCATAGCGCAGTAAATGCGATGGTGAATTGGCGGAATGCCACGCTAACCTCTGCAATCAGCGGCATCTTACCCCATAGTTTTGTTGAGATTTTTGTCACGCGCCCCTCCCGAAAACCATCGCCATAACCAATTTCCCGCGCCGTTGCCGAAGATAAACCACCACCATTACGCCGCCAACTCTTTGCGCCGCCATCCCGCTCACACAGCCTATTTTTCGGGCGCGTCGCCGAGGCCCTGGGTGTATTTGGGGAACATCCGGGTGAGGTTGAAGTAGTAGTCGCGTTCTTCCCCGGCGGCGTTTTTGGCGCTGATTACGTCGAGTTTGCCGGCGGGTGAGTCGATCACTTTCTGCGCTTGTTTAACCAGTTGTTTGTCGTTGAGCCAGGAATTTTCTTCGTCGATGGCGATGATGTGAACTGCCGTCTCTGGTGTCAGGGCGTCGCCGCTGTGGGCGATGACCTGGTTGATGCCGAACAGGTAGCCGCGCATCTCGTTCTGCTTTTTGTTGTCGCCGATCTTGCCGTTGAGGAAGCCGTAGACGCTGATCAGGCTGGGCAGCGGGATGTCTTCGATGGGGCGGAATTCCTCGATTTCACGTAATGCGGCGAGGGCTTGGTCGGGTTTGCCGTCGGCATCCAGTTGCGCGGCTTTTTTGACCGAGCGTTTGATTTTGTCGATCAGCTCCAGGTAAGGAAAAGCGCTGTCAGCGAGAAACTTTTCGCGCTTCGTCCGGGCCAGTTCGAACAAGGCCCGCAGTTCGGGTTTCATCCGGGCGAAGGGAATCGGCGCATAGATACTTTCCTGGAGATTGGCTCTGGCCAGAACGCGGGCGTCGAGTTCGAAATAGGCGATGGCGGGTTTGTCGCCGCTGGCCGGCCCGCTGTGGGTGATGGCCTGGAGTTCGCGACCCTTGTAAGGAAAGGGTTTGACGTTGGAGATGCTCGCCGCCTGCATCCGCGCCCATTCGACGATGTCGTTCAGCATCACCGCCTGTATCGGCGTATCGGGTGTTTTGCCGTTGCCGAGGCGATTCAGCAACAGTTCCCGCATCGCGTCTGCGCGCGCCTGGTAGCTTTCCGCCTGGTCGGCGTCGCCGTTTTTGGAATACAGCCAGGCGGCGAGTTTTTGCACGTCGAAGCTGGGCAACTCCGCCGGCGGCGCGAATTTTTTCAGCTCCAGCAGGCGTTCCAGCGCCAACTCGTATTTGCCCTCCCGCCCCAGCCGGTCGCTTTCATTGATCGCGGTGCGGATGGCTTTCGAGAGGACGCCCGGGTCGATCTGTTTGCCGCTCGCGAGGGCCAGACGTTTTTCCTGAAAGGTTTTGACCAGCGCTTCGTCAGCGCCGTGCGCCGCGCCGAACCCGGCCCAGAGGCCCAGCGTGAGCAGCAGCGCCAGGGTGTGTTTCAGTCTTCGATTCATGTGGATTCTCCAAGAGGTGGCCGTTTTGCCGCAGCCGAACAGCGCGCATTATGCCCGCAACCGGGCTTTTGTGAACGGCTAGGTTTTCCCATGCAAACGCCGTTCGATCCATACCATTGCGCCGCTCAGGAACCCGACGAAGACCAGCAGCAGCGCGGTGGCGGCGAGGTTGTCGAGGAGTTGCGGGGCGAGCAGCAGGGTGAGGCCGAGTCCCAGCATCATGTTGCCGGAGACGAGTTTTAAGAGGCGACCTTCGTTTTCCTGCAATTTACGTCCGCCCAGCGTCCAGGCGAAGCTGAGGACGATGGCGGCGAGCGGGATGACGTACACGACGTTGTACAGCGCCAGCCACAGGGTGTAGTCGAAAGGGGTCAGGCCGCGCAGGGTGAGGATGCGCGTGTAGACCATCGGGAATCCGGCGGTGCATAGCAATTCGTAGGCGTTGGCGACAATCGCCAGCGCCGCCGCGCCAGCCAGCACCGAGGGCCAGCGCGCGGCGGCGACGAGGTTGCGCATCCGCTGGTAGAGCAGGGGTTTGGCGCTGTCGGGGATGGTTAGCGAGAGGCCGGCCTTGAACCAGAAAAAATCCTTGATGTTGATGAGTGCGACGGCGACGGCGACCAGTCCGGCGATGAAGGTGACGTAGCGCAGTTCTTCCATGACCAGGAAGATGTTGAGCCAGGCGGCCATGAAGAGGAAATAGATCAACCCCGAGAAAAATACGAACACGCTGCCGACCAGGAGCATTTTGCCCCGGTCGCGGGCGTGAACCAGCAGGCTCAGGAGGAACAAAAGAACAAAAAAGGCGCACGGGTTGAAGGCGTCCAGTCCGGCGATGATCACGGTCAGGGCGGGCAGGGAATACGCGCCGGCATCAAGGTTGCCCAGCCCCGGTATGGCGATGGCGGAGTTGGCCGGCTGCGCGCTGCCGCTGCGGCAGGCCTGGGCTTTGAGGAGCAGGTCGGGGCCGGATTCTTCGGGGGAGAGGAAGCCGGTGACCATTTCTCCGCAGAGGAAAAAGCCCGGCACCGATTGGGCTTCCTGGCCCAGCGCGGCGGCCATTTCGCGGTAGAGGCGGAGGTTTTCAGGATAATCGATGATTTCGGCGGAATGTAGCTGGAGCCAGGGATTGGCGGTCGCCATGGCTTCCACGAAGGGTTTGGCTTCCAGGCAATGCGGGCAGCGTTTCGACCAGAAGAAATACAGGTGGACGGTGGTTGCGCCTTGGCCGTCGGTTTCGCGCCACAGCGGTTCGGCGGCGTGGGTGGGGAGAGTTGGCAGGAGGAAAAATAAAACCACGAGGAGGGGCAGAATGGACAGGAGGCGGCGATATCGAGCTTCGCCGTCAAGAATTGCCCTCCTCACCCCCAGGTCAATCGCACTACGGGGTTCCCCCCTTTGGAAAAGAGGGGGTAGGGGGGATTTCGCCAGAGGTGGCATTGCCGCCACCGCTGAAATCCCCCTCAATCCCCCTTTTGCAAAGGGGGAGGCAGGTTGGTCGAGGCATGAAATCCGCCTTTCTCCCTTATAGTGCGATTGATCTGCCCTTACCCCCTCTCCCGTGCGGAGAGAAGTGAGTGTCCATGCGTCGCTGCCAGCGGGCGCGGGAATCATGCTATTCATTGTTCTTCCTCCAATCCCGGCAGCACCGCCAGGGTATTGGCGCGGATTCCCGCTGCGAGTTCCGGTAACGGCAGGTGGCGCAGGTCGGCGAGGATTTGCGCGATGCGCGGCAGGTATTCCGGGCTGTTGCGCCCGCGACCCGCGAATTCCGGGGGGATGTCGGGGGCGTCGGTTTCCAGGACGAAAGCTTCGAGCGGCAAGGTTTTCGCCAACTCGCGCAGGTTGAGCGCGCGCGACCAGGTGAATGCGCCGCCGAAGCCCAGTTTGCAGCCTTGCTTGAGGAAGGCTTCGGCCTGTTGGCGGCTGCCGTTGAAGGCGTGGGCGATGCCGCCCCGCACTGGAAAGCGGCGCAGGAACTTGAGCACGGTATCCTGAGCGCGGCGCAGGTGCATCAATACCGGCAGGTCGAATTCGCGGGCGATCTTGAGTTGTTCGGTGAAATAAAATTCCTGCTTTTCGCGATCGAAGCCGGGCACGAAAAAGTCCAGACCGATTTCGCCGATGGCTACCGGGCGCTGCGTTGCTACAGCGCAGCGCAGCAGCTCCAGGTCTTGCGGCTGGGCGTTGCCGACGTACATGGGGTGGATGCCCAACGCCGGATAACAGCCGGAATAACGCCGGCAGGTTTCCAGCACCGCCGCGAAATTGGCGCGTTCCACCGCCGGAATCACCAGCTTCGTCACCCCCGCTGCCGCCGCGCGCGCCGCTGTTTCATCGCGGTCGGCGGCGAATTCGGCGGCGTCGAGGTGGCAGTGGGTGTCGATAAACATGGTCAGCCTTTTATCAGCGTCCACGCGCCGATGGCGATGAAAGCCGCGCCGGAAAACCAGGTCAGGTATTTGGGGTTGAGCCATTGGGCGAGCAACCCGCCGGCCAGAACGCCGAGCGCCGAGGTGGCGGTGAGCGCCAGCGCCGAGGCGAGGAATACGGTGAGTTTGGCGTGGCCGTTGTCGGCGGCGAAGAGGAGGGTCGCCACCTGGGTTTTGTCGGCCATTTCAGCGAGAAATACGCT
The DNA here is from genome assembly GCA_964451375.1 of uncultured Sulfuricella sp. Classification (GTDB taxonomy): domain Bacteria; phylum Pseudomonadota; class Gammaproteobacteria; order Burkholderiales; family Sulfuricellaceae; genus JAGXQV01. The sequence goes on along the minus strand of CAYVIN010000030.1, from coordinate 39,372 downwards.
GCCGAAGATGGTGATGAATAATTTGATGTCCATACTGTTTTTCCCATTGATATTGGTGATGCGGTGGATCATACCGGCACGGGGCGCGCGAGAAAACCTTGCGGAGCGCGGCGTCGCGAATAATCCCTGGTTGGCGGGAATTCGGTTGCTTTTGCGCACACCGGGGACTAAGGTTCGAGTATTGGTTTTGTGGAGCAAGCGCATGTCCGACCGGCCTACCCTGGAACAATATCTTGAGCTGCGTGGCGTCAGCCGCCGCGAATTTCTGGGTTTCTGCGCAACTGCGGCGGCGGCCTTGGCTCTGCCGGCCAGCGCGGTTCCGGCGATTGCGGCGGCCCTGAACAAGGCGCAGCGGCCCTCGGTGATCTGGTTGTCTTTCCAGGAATGCACCGGTTGTACCGAATCCATCACCCGCTCGCATTCGCCCAGTCTCGAAGGGCTGATTTTCGATTACATCTCGCTCGACTACCACCACACCCTGCAAGCCGCTTCCGGCGAGGCTGCCGAAGCCGCCCGCGAGGCCGCCATGAAGGCCTTCCACGGCAAATACCTGCTGATCGTGGACGGCTCGATTCCGACCAGGGACGACGGGGTATATTCGACCATCGCCGGGATATCCAATCTCGCCATGCTCAAGGAAGCCGCCGAGGGCGCGGCGGCAATCATCGCGCTGGGTTCCTGCGCAGCGTTCGGCGGGCTGCCGGCGGCGCTACCCAATCCTACCGGGGCCCAAGCGGTCAGCGAAATCATCAAGAACAAGCCGGTGGTGAACATCTCCGGCTGTCCGCCGATTCCGGTAGTGATTACCGGGGTGCTCGCCCATTTCCTGACTTTCGGCAAATTGCCGGAACTTGATGTGCTGGGGCGTCCCAAGGTGTTCTACGGCGAATCCATCCACGACCGTTGTTATCGCCGTCCTTTCTACGACCAGGGCAAGTTCGCCAAAACCTTCGACGACGAAGGCGCGCGCAACGGCTGGTGTTTGTTCGAACTGGGCTGCAAGGGGCCGACCACTTACAACGCTTGCGCGACCACCAAGTGGAATCAGGGAACCAGTTTCCCCATCGAATCGGGGCACGGCTGCCTGGGGTGTTCGGAGCCGCGTTTCTGGGATGCCGGCGGTTTCTATCAGCCCTTGTCCGCGCCGATTTCTCCGGTCGGCAAGATCGGCCTGGGTGCGGCGGCGGTCGGCGTGGCGGTGGGCACGGCGATGGCGCTGAACAGCAACGCGACCAAGGCCAAGGCGCGCAGCGCGCATCAAAAGGCCGGGGTCGAGGATCTGGAATAGGCGTGGGAGCGCTGCTTTCAGGAGCGCCGGCATCCTGCCGGCCTGCCGCCGGGACGGCGGCGCTCCACTCAAATATTGACGTATCTTGGGGTTGCAAATGAGCGACATGGACTGGTTGATCTGGGCGCGCGGCCCTGGCCTCACGGCGGCGCTGGCGGTGTTTTTTTTCGGGGTGATGCTGCGCGGTTTCGAGATTTTCGGGCTGGGCCGCAAGATGGATTTATCGGCGGCGCGCAACGATTCGCCCGGCTCCGGCTGGCGCACGGTGGTAACGCGCTCGCTGCCGCAGGCCTCGATCTGGCAACGCGCCCCGGCCACCCATATCCTCGGCTACGTTTTCCACATCGGCCTGCTGATCACGGTCGCCTTTTTCATCCCGCACATCCAGTTGGTGCGCCATACCGTGGGGGTCTCCTGGCCGGGGCTGCCCACCCCGCTGGTCGATGCGGTGGCGCTGATCACCCTGGCGGCGCTGGTGCTGGTCGCCGTCCATCGCGCCCGCGACCCGGTAAAACGTTATCTCAGCGGCTTCGAAGACTGGTTTACGCTAGCGCTCACTTTCCTGCCGATGCTGAGCGGCTATATGGCTTTCCATCATCTGCTGCTGCCTTATACGCTGATGCTGGCGCTGCATATTCTGAGCGTGGAACTCTTGCTGGTATTCATGCCGTTCACCAAACTTGCGCATTTCGGCACGTTGTTCCTGGCGCGCTGGTACAACGGCGAGGTGGCCGGACATAAGGGGGTGGCGTCATGAGCGCCTCTTTCGACCGCGCCTACAACATCCTCAAGGAAGTCATCGACGCGCCCACCGCCGCCTATTTGTCGAGCTGTGTGCATTGCGGCTTGTGCGCCGAGGCCTGTTTGTTCTACACCGAAACCGGCGACCCCAAATACACCCCGATCCACAAGCTGGAGCCGCTTCGCAAGGTCTGGCGGCGCGAGTACACGCTTACCGGGAAACTGGCGTCCTGGCTTGGACTTGGTAAAAAGCTTACGGACAAAGACCTGGCCGACTGGAAAGAACTGATCTACGACAGTTGCACCATGTGCGGGCGCTGCTCGATGGTGTGCCCGGTGGGCAACGACATCGTCTACATGGTGCGCAAGTCGCGGGAAGGTTTGGCGATTGCGGGTCACGCGCCGGAAGGGGTGATTGCCGCGACCAAACGCACCATCGCCATCGGCAGCCCGATGGGGGTGAAGCTGCCGGCAGTGATGGTGCAGGTGAAACAGGCCGAGGCGGAAACCGGCCTGGAAATCCCGCTGGATCGCGAAGGCGCGGAATATATGGTGCTCCTGTCGTCGATGGAGATCATCAATTTCCCGGAATACCTACACGCCATCGCCAAAATCTTCAATCAGGCCGGCAAGACCTGGACGCTCTGTACGGAAGCCTTCGAGGCGACCAACAGCGGCATCCAGATCGGGGTTTCGGATCTCGCGCGGGAGATTGTGATGCGTATCGTCAACGGCGCGGAAAAGCTCAAGGTGAAAACCGTGATCAGCCCGGAATGCGGTCACGCCTTCACGGCGCTGCGTTGGGAAGGCCCGAATCTGATCGGGCGGCCTTATGGCTTCGAGGTCAAACATATCCTGGAAGTGCTCGACGAATTGCGCGCTGCCGGCCAACTCAAGACCCAGGGTTTCGACACCGCGCGCCTCGCCTACCACGACCCCTGCCAGATCGCGCGGCGCGGCGGGGTGGTCGAACAGCCGCGCCGGTTGCTCGGGATGGTGGCGAACAATTTCGTGGAAATGCGCGACGCCGGGGTGATGAACTGGTGCTGCGGCGGCGGGGGCGGAGTAAGCGCCAACCCGGACGCCGAACCGTTGCGCCTGGAAGCCTTCAAGGTCAAGAAAAGCCAGTTGGATGAACTGAAAGTGGAAAAGCTGGTGACCGCCTGCGCCAATTGCCGGATTGTGATTGAAGAAGGCCTGGAACATTACGGCATGGACATCCCGGTGGCCGGGTTGACCGAAACCATCGCCGAACATCTGGTGGAAGGAGACTGACATGCCGATCACCAACGACCGCGAGTTCAAGGAAGCGCTGAACGGCTTCACCCCCGCCCGGCAGCGCCAACTGGCGGCGCGTTTTACCCTCGGCGTGCTGGATTTGTGCAGCGACCCGCGCGTCCGTGGCGCAGTCGAAGCCGCCCAGCGCGTTGAAATGTCCGGCGCCGAGCTGGTTGCGGCATTTCAGGGCGCCAAAGCGGCGCGCGTGGAAAGCTTCACCCGCTGCGGAAAGGAAGCCGACTGGCTGGCTCAGGCCGGGCATTTCGTCGCGGAAGCCGCGCTCGCCTGCGTCAGACCCGACGGACGCGGCAACCCAGCCTGGGATGCCGCGATGAACGCCCGCATGGCGCGTTCCGCCGCGACCATCGCCAACGGCGAAGGGGATAACCACCGCGAGGCCGACGAACAATACCGGCTGGTGGAGATGTTTTTGAATGTGTGACGCAACCAATGTATTACAATTAAGGTATTACCAGCACAGTAAGGAATGACATCCATGAGAATTACCAGCAAAGGCCAGGTGACGATTCCGGCGGAAATGCGCAAGCTTGCCGGTTTGCAGCCCAACATGGACGTCGAATTCGATTTTCGTGACGGAGAGTTGGTGCTGCGCCGCGCCGGTGGCAAGACACGCGGCCAGTTATTGGTCGAAAAGCTGCGCGGTGCATTCAAGGGCTGTGGGATGACCACCGACCAGATCATGCAGGAAACCCGGGGCGAAGAGTAATGGCAGGCATCCTTGCCGACACCAACATCATTATTGATGCCGCCGACCCGGATGGCGAATGGCACACCTGGTCGGCGCGGCAACTCGAACGCGCTGCCGATACACAAGGGGTTTGCATCAACCCAATTATTTACGCGGAATTGGCCGGCTATATGGATAGCGGTACCCTTCTGGAAGAACTACTCGGCGAGTTGCTGCTGGAAAAGGCCGATTTGCCCTGGGAAGCGGCATTTGCCGCCGGTCAGGCATTTGTCCGCTATCGAAAAAACGGGGGCAATAAAACGGCGCCGCTACCGGATTTTTTCATTGGCGCCCACGCATTGCGTAGTGGGCTGACGTTGCTGACCCGTGACGCGACACGTTATCGCACTTATTTCCCCGGAATTCGCTTGGTCACGCCGGATAGGGATTCATAGCTCGGATGTTTCGATAAACACTGGCCTTCGACTTCAATTTGGAACACACCATGACCAACCGCATCATCGTTGACCCCGTCACCCGTATCGAAGGCCATTTGCGTATCGAAGCCGAAACCGGCGCGGACGGCGTGATCACTTCCGCAGCCAGCACCGGCACCATGGTGCGCGGCCTGGAAATCATCCTCAAGGGCCGCGACCCGCGCGACGCTTGGGCCTTTGCTCAACGCATCTGCGGGGTGTGTACGCTGGTACATGGCATCGCTTCGGTGCGGGCGGTGGAGGATGCGCTGAAATATTCGATCCCTCCCAACGCCCAGCTGATTCGTAACCTGATGATCGCGGCGCAGTATGTGCATGACCATGTGATGCACTTCTACCACCTCCACGCGCTCGACTGGGTGGATGTGATGTCGGCGCTGAAGGCCGATCCCAAGCGCACTTCGGAACTGGCGCAATCGATCAGCAGTTATGCGAAATCCTCGCCGGGCTATTTCAGTGAGGTGCAAAAGAAGCTCAAGACGTTTGTGGACGGCGGCCAATACGGCATTTTTGGTAATGGCTACTGGGGCCATTCCGCCTACAAACTGCCGCCGGAAGCCAATTTGATGGCGGTCGCGCATTATCTCGACGCGCTGGTGTGGCAGCGCGAGGTGGTCAAGCTGCATGCGCTGTTCGGCGGCAAGAACCCCCATCCGAATTGCCTGGTGGGCGGCGTACCGTGCGCCATCAGCGTTCATAACGATCAGACGAGCCAAGGCAAGGGTGGGCAAGGTGCGACCTCGCTGAACATGGTTGGCCTGGAGCAAATCCGCTCCCTCATCCAGTTGATGCGCGACTTCGTCGATCAGGTATACGTCCCCGACACCCTGGCGATTGCCGGTTTCTACAAGGACTGGGCGAAACAGGGCGAAGGCGTGGGGAATTTCATGACCTACGGCGAATTCCCGGAGCGCGGCACCGGTGAATTGCTGATTCCGGCGGGCGTGATCCTCGACCGCAAGCTCGACAAAATCCACGACATCGATCTCCATGCCAACGATCAGGTACAGGAATTCGTCAGCCATTCCTGGTACGACTACAGCGTGGGCAAGGACAAGGGACTCCATCCCTACCAGGGCGAGACCAAGTTCAACTACACCGGCCCCAAGCCGCCTTACCAGCACATCGATCCGAGCCAGCCCTATTCCTGGCTCAAAACCCCGCGCTGGAAAGGCAAGCCGGTGGAAGTCGGCCCGCTGGCGCGGGTGCTGATGCTCTATGCCAAGGGCCACCAGCCGACCCGCGAACTGGCCGGGATGGCCCTCAGGAAACTCGACCTGCCGCTGGAGGCGCTGTATTCCACGCTGGGCCGCACCGCCGCGCGCACCCTGGAAACCAAGCTGATCGCCGACGCGATGCCGGCCTGGTTCGACGCACTGATGGGCAACATCAAGGCGGGCGACCTGCGCACCTTCAACGACACCCTGTGGGAACCTTCCTCATGGCCCAAAACCGCCCAAGGGGTGGGCTATATGGAAGCGCCGCGCGGCGGCCTGGCGCACTGGATCGTCATCAAGGACGGGGTGATCGACAACTACCAGGCGGTGGTGCCGAGTACCTGGAACGCCGGCCCGGTCGATCCGCAAGGCCAACACGGGCCTTACGAAGCCGCACTGCAAGGCCACAAGGTCGTCGATCCCAAGCAGCCCATCGAAATTCTGCGCACCATCCACAGTTTCGATCCGTGTATCGCCTGTGCGGTACACCTGGCCAATCTGGAGAATGGCGAAAATACTGAAATTCAGGTCTGCTGATATTCTGCCCGTTGGCCGGGGTAGGCAATTTCACCCCGGCTTGTTTTTTGGATAATAGCCGAGTAATATTGTCGGACATTATCCCTTCCCGGAACCTTATGTCTTATCTGGCGTTGATCACCCTGTTTGCGTTCCTCGCCGCAGTGGTTTTTTCCGGCAGCGGAATGCAGGCTTTACATGTCCATCTGGCGCTTGCGGTGGGTATGCTGCCGCTGATGTTCGGGGCGATGCTGTATTTCACCCCGGTGCTGACGCGCAGCGGCGACGCCGGGCGCGGCATGGCGCGGCTGCCGTGGCTGGCGCTGCTGGGCGGGGCGAGCATGGTGGCGGCGTTCGCCCAACCGCAGTGGCTGGAGCCGGGTCGTAACGTCGCGGCGCTGCTCGCGCTGAGTGGGGCGGGACTCCTGCTGGGCTGGATGACGGCGCGCAGCCGCGCCGCGCTGGGGCCGGCGCATCCCTGTCTCTATTGGTATCAGGCGGCGCTGGGGTGTTTCGTGGCCGCCTTGTTGAGCGTTGCCGCGATGAGCGTCTGGCCGGAACAGACTGTGGCGCTTAAACGCCTCCATCTTCACCTCAACCTGCTCGGGCTGATCGGGCTGACCGCCGTCGGCACCCTGCACGTATTGCTGCCTACCGCCGCCGGCCAGCCCGACCCACAAGTTGCGGCGCGTTTACGCAGCGGCCTGCCCTGGGCGCTGAGCGGAACCGTGTTGGTGGCGCTCGGCGCGGCCTGGTTAGCCGAACTGGCGTGGCTCGGCGCTTTGCTGTGGCTGACCCCGCTGCTGCGTTTGCTGACTGCCTGGGCGAGGTTGCAGCACTCGTGGATTATCGCGATACACGGAGTTCCGCCGTCCCTCGCGATGGCTGGGGTGGGACTGACGCTGGTCGTGTTACTCGGGCCGTTGCATGGCGGGGGCTGGATATCCCCGCAAGATGCCGCGCACGGGTTTATTGCGGTGTTTCTCCTGCCTCTGGTGACGGGTGCGCTGGGGCAGTTGTTGCCTCTGTGGCTGCGCCCCGGCGTACACCAAAAGTGGCATGAAAATGTGCGCGCCGGGCTGGGGAAATGGGGTGGGTTGCGCGCCCTGCTGTTTCTCGGCGGCGGGCTGTTGATGACGCTGGGATGGCCCTCCGCTGGGCTGCTAATAGGCGCGGGAATGGCGCTATTCCTTGCCCAACTGCCCGTCGTCTTTACAAAAAATTGAAATATTCAGGTAAAATCGAGGCTTGTCAGGATGTTCAGTGTGACTTGTTTCACCTTTTCGTTTCCCGACCGGATGAACTTGTCGGGGACGCCTCGTTCAGTCTGATTTACCCTTTCCGCCTTCCTTAAGGAACATCATGTTGCAAATCGAATTTCCCCTCCTGAAAATCAAGGGCAAAAGCCTGCTTCCTATCGTGCAGGGGGGGATGGGGGTGGGGATATCGGCGCACAAACTGGCCGGCGCGGTTGCCAAAGAGGGCGGAGTCGGCACCATCGCCAGCATCGACTTGCGCCGTCATCATCCCGACCTGATGGAAGCGTGCCGCATCGAGCGCACCAAGGAAAACATGGATCGCGCCAACCTCACTGCGCTGGATCGCGAAATCAAACTGGCCAAGGCCACTGCACAAGGCGAAGGGATGGTCGCGGTGAATGTGATGAAAGCCGTCACCGAACATCCGCAACTGGTGCATCAGGCCTGCGAAAGCGGGATTGACGCGATTGTGATGGGGGCCGGGCTGCCGCTGGATTTGCCGGAGATGGGCAAGGATTACCCCGGCGTCGCGTTGATTCCGATTCTTTCCGACGTGCGCGGCATCGGCGTGGTGCTGAAAAAATGGATGCGCAAAAATGCCCTGCCGGACGCCATCGTTATCGAACATCCGCGTTATGCCGGCGGCCATCTGGGCGCAACCAAACCGGAAGACATCATGGATCCGCGTTTTGATTTTCCCGGTGTGCTGGAAGGCGTGTTCCAGTTGTTCAAGGAACTCAAAATCGAATCGGAGCGTATCCCGCTGATTCCCGCCGGTGGCATCAACTCTTACGAAAAAGTGAAAAACCTGCTGGGTCTGGGGGCTGGCGCGGTTCAGGTCGGCACACCGTTCGCGGTGAGCGAAGAAGGCGATGCCCACCCCGAATTCAAGCGGGTGCTCGCTGAAGCGCGCCCCGAAGACATCGTCACCTTCATGAGCGCCGCCGGCCTGCCTGCCCGCGCCGTATTGACGCCGTGGCTGAAGAATTACCTGAAGCGCGAATTCAAGCTGATGTCGATAGCCGACTCCGCCCGTTCAAGCTGCGCCGCCGCTTTCGATTGCCTGCTGCAATGCGGCCTGCGCGACGGCCTGCCCAAAGCCGGCCAATTTTGCATCGACTCGCAACTTGCCGCCGCGATGCGCGGCGATGTCAACAAGGGTCTGTTTTTCCGGGGTTCGGAAAGCCTGCCGTTCGGCTCGGCGATTCGTCCGGTGCGCGAAATCATCGAATACCTTTTGACCGGCAGAAAGCCGTTGTTCGTCTGACAGCCACAACGAAAAGAGCCGGGGCGCGAAGACTTCGCGCCCCGGCTCTTTCTTATCCAGCATCAGCTTCTCGAAATTAGCCACCCACAGCAATGTGCCTGGCCCACCTGCGCAGTCAACTTTTACTAAGCGGCGCGACACACACGATAAAGCCCACACATCTGAATTTGCGCTTTCAGCACGTTGTCGCCCTTGGCGAAGGGGCTCTATCCGGCAAACAATTCAGCGCGCCTTCTTTAAACCTATATCGGGCTGGTGTTTTTCAATGTTGACCTGCTCCTTTCGACCCGGAAAGGTAACTCAAACCTTCGATTCATTGTCATAGAATCGAATCAAATTGCGCCCGTCTTGTTTGGCTTGATACATAGCTAAATCTGCCCGCTTGAAAAGGTCATCCATACTTGCTTCGTGACCGATAAACAACGCTACACCAATACTCGATGTGCAATAGTGTTCTACCATACATTCCAATTTGCCTTCTTGTTTCATGGCCAGAAAGTATGGTTGGGCCAGAGAGAGGCGTATTTTCTCCGCAATGATGTTTGCTTGTTCTATGGCCTCAGCATTTTCCGACTCCAAGTCAGTGAGCATAACAACAAACTCATCGCCCCCTAAACGGGCAATCGTATCTGTTTCTCGCACACAACCACTAATGCGATTCGCCACTTCAATCAACAGCAAATCACCCACGCCATGACCTTGCGTATCATTAAGTGATTTGAAGTTATCCAAATCCAGAAACATCAACGCGCCAAAATGATTACTTCGCTTACCGGCCAACATGGCTTGGTTTAACCGTTCAATAAGTAGCCTACGGTTAGGTAGGTTTGTCAGAACGTCGTAAAACGCCAATTGACGCACTTGTTCTTCCATCAACTTGCGTTCCGTAATATCCCGATTGCTGGCGCGTTGCCCGATATGTTTTCCGGCAAGATCATATATGGGGCGGCATACATGGGATATCCAACGTATTTCACCGACTTTGGTGTAGATACGGAAATCGAGCGATTCCGATATGCCCTGATCGTTTGTCTTGTGACGATGGTCTACATAGAGATGTAAATCTTCTGGATGAACGATATTGGTTAGCAGTTGTGGAACAGCTTGAAACTCGTCAGGCGTATATCCGCTGATTTGAAAACAGGAGGGCGAAATATAGTGGAACGTGCCGTCTGGCTTGATCCAATACTCCCAATCCGATGTGTAATCCGCTACCGTGCGATAGCGCAACTCGCTTTCCTTTAACGCTTCTTCCAGTTGTTTGCGCTCGGTGATGTCTTGCACAATACCGATCAAATTCTTTGGCGTATTGTTTTTCGAATCATATTGCAACTCACCGAACCCTCTAATAATACGCAGCTTGCCATCAGGCGTAATAATGCGAAATTCCAGTGCGTCGGGCTTTTTTTCCGTGGCGCAAGAAACAATCCATTCCTGCATAGCTCCTCTGTCATCGGGATGTATAAGAGCCATAAGTGATTCTACACTTGGGGGTATTGTGTTTGGCGAAACCCCGCAAATGCGATACGTTTCTTCAGACCACGTTAACTTGCCAGAAAATTCGTAGTGCCAACTGCCAATGTGACCGATTCGCTGTGACTCCGACAACAACAACTCCTTGTCGCGTAATACTGTTTCCGCCCGTTTGCGTTCGGTAATGTTTTCAGAAACCAGAACTATTCCACCTACGCTACCATCAGCCTTACGCCATGGCCATATTTCCCATTGCAACCAGTATGCTGCGCCGTCCAATCTTTCAAAAAAATCCCCGTCTGAACGCAATACCTCTCCCCCCATACCACGGCGATGGAGAAGCTTCCAGCTCTCTGGCTCTTGGAATATTTCATAGTGACATCGGCCAATGATATTCTGGTCGCCCAAATCATAGTCAGTCATCCAGCGGCGGCTGACAGCCAGGTATCGCATATCCCGGTCGAACATGGCGAGGGCCGCCGGCGCATTTTCGACGAACAACTGAAGCAGCTTTTCGCTTTCATGCAAGGCACGAGTAATTTTCTCGTTTTCCCTCATTGCAGCTTCCAATTCATCGGTGCGACGACGAACTTGATCGCCAAGGGTTATGGCCGTATGGAAGAGATCAAAACCTGACTGAATATCCGCACTGTTTTCGGCGCGATCCATCAATGCTTGTATGATCTCGTTCAGACGTGCGATCTCGGCGAGTAGTACCTGTTCGTTCGTGCTGGAGCCCGACTCTATTTGGTCAAACATCACCTGTTGCCTCTACAGCATTACCTATGGCAATCCCGGTAAAAGTCTGGTTGACGTGTACGCCGTGGAATTGTTCGCCGTAGCTATTAAATCCAACGGTGTTATTTCGCCGGAAAATTTCTCCGACGTAATCATTTAAGCAATTCTTGGTGATTTCCAAATTGCGCAGAATGCAATCGCAGCCGAAAACGAATTGTGGCTTCCCGATTTCCGCTTGGATACGGGCGAAAGCCTGCTCGAGGTTATTCACCAGTTCAGCACCGTGCGCCACCCTGAGCACCACGCCCCTATCAATGGCGCAAAAGAAAGACAGGGAACCATCGGGATTCGCCTTTTGGATGGAGCGCACATAATCCAGGCCGCCAATCCTTACCACGATTGGCGAAACGGAAAACTCTATGCTGCCAAGTTCACGCACCTCGACACCAACCAGTCTTGCGTACTCTGCGGCGGCAGGCAGTCCGTTGATCTTTTTGACAGTGCGCTTGACAGGATCGGCTTCTGTAACCACCAAGCGCTCCTCAGTGGAAACAAAATGCTGGGTCATGAATGCCTTAAAAGGCAGGGTGGTGTAGATCAGAATCAGTACGGCGCTATCGGAATGGAAGCGCCCGTCGCAATAAACAAAAGGTTTTTCGTACTTCTGGTCATCGCCCGCAGAACCGCCAACCAGGATGGTATTGCCGAACGCATTCTGCAACGTATGCGCCACTATCTCTTCATGCATGGACATGCCGTCAATCAGCAGCAATGCAAAGCTATTATCCGGGCCTGCTTGTGGAACACGGGTTTCAAGTCGTTGTAACAGGGTTTGGGCAAAGTCATGCCCTTTAGTGATATCGAACTGGCTTAAATTATCCAGAAGACCACTGACAGCTGCACAAGCACCTACCGGAAAGCTCGCCCCGGACAGGCTATGCCGACGACAACCGGCTGGCCCGATCTCCCCTGCAGTGGTGCAGCCCACCACTTGAACCCCGGTAAATAAACGGCGCATTTCTGCAGCCAGCACATCGAGATCGTATGCACTGGAGCAGAAAAAGACAACCAACTCCATGTTCGGTTTCTCCACCCCCGAATAAAACTCCTGAACCGCCTGACGAGCGTCAGTTGAGCACGATTGCGCAATCCGAATCTGTTGATCATTCATGTCGCTCACTTGCTCTTTGAAACCAATTTTGGATCAGGTTTATAACAATAATCATGGTTCCCCGACATGGTTAAACAATAGGCGCTCATATGCGCTGTTGTTCTGTGCTGTTATACACAAAACTTCACTGAAGTTATAGCAACCCGCAATCTCAAAGCCGAAAAACGACCACAGGTGAATGACTCAAAGTGGCTGCTTGATACCGGTTACGACCGGCAGGAAATGACATTCAGACGCTGCTCGGAATGGATGCTTCATTTTGCTCGACGGCGACTATCGCGGAGGTTCAAATTGGTTAGCGCCGCCACGCCCGAAGTTCGAGCGGTGCGCTATTGCTCTTGCGCCCTGTGGGCATCATCCATCCTGACGTTTCGCACCCCGCCGTTTTCGCCTACTCCCCGTAGATTTCCCCCACCCCGGTTCCCGCAATGCGGTCGAAATAACGCGCCCGATACAGCAGGCGTTTGTGCGCGGGATCGTCGCTAAAACCGGCGCGGTCGTGCAGGACGTTGTTGCAGATGAGGCCCATGCCGGGCTCCAGGCGGGCGCGGTAGATGTAGGGCAAATCGGACGCCAGCAGTTTTTCCAGAAAGGCCACTGCGGCGAGTGTCGCGTCGTCCTGTTTCCACACGATGCTGCGGGTGCGCGCGGTGTAGCGCATGTGCAGGTCGCCGCTGGTTTCCACGGAAAATACCGGGCCGCTCTGGTCGGGGCGGGCCACGCCGTCTTCTTCGACGCGCGCGGGGATGGTCATCGCGTCGGGCTGCATAAAGGCGCGAATCAGTTCCGGGTCGGCGTCGCGCATCAGGATGTAGGCGATTTCGTGGTCGAGCAGGGCGTTTTCCCCGCCGCTTGCGGCGCTTTGCACACAATGGAGTTGCAGGCCGCGTATCTGCCGCTCCGGGGTGTTGTAGTAGCCGTCGGTGTGCCACTTGATGGGACGATTGGTATAGGGAATGTAGGCGGCGTGGGCGGCGTCTTCCTGGACGGTGAGCGAGGACAGACCGTCGTCGTCGGCGAGCATGTTGCAGTCCAGATGGGTGAGGCCGAAACGCGCGCCGAGCAGGCGCGGAATGGCCTTGTCGGCATCCTTGCCGGTTTTACCGGCATAAACGGCCATATTGGTCTTACGGCAGCAATCCAGCAGCGCTTGTTGTTCGGCAGCGGTGAGGCGGCGCGGGTCGTCCACTTCAACCACCAGTTGGGAAACGCTGGCGGGATAGTCGGCGAGTTTGTGGTCGCGCCAGCGTTGGTAGGACGTGTGATCGTCCAGGTCAAACGGGTTCATATCACTCCGATTTTTTCTTGCAGGGGAAGGATTCGATCAACGCCGCCGTAACCAGTGCGCCGCCGGGTACATGAGTGTCGTTGGGGTGGCTCTTCAAATAACTGGTTACGACGCCGCGCAATTGGCGGCGAGTTACATTGGTGGGCGGACAGTAATAATACAGCGAGGTGCCCATCAGGCCGTCGGAAACGCCCAGCACATAGCCGTCGTAGGCGGTTGGCTGATATTCGCCGGGGGTGGCGCTATGGGATTCTGCGTTTTGCATCATGCGTAACAGTTCCTTGCCACTCAGGGGATCGGCGCACAGCGGTGTGCTGGCGAGAATCAGGGCGAACATCAGGCTTGGTGCTTTCATGGTTGCCTCCCGGCTATGCTGATTTATTGTGATTGTGCGTCAAAGCACAAGCATCAGCTTACCAGCTTGATGTTTCTCCTGTAAACGCCAAATGCCGAGAGCAGGTTGGCTTCCAGCAGCAGCATCGAAAACCCGAACAACAGCGCTGCCGGATAGAGTAGCGGAGGGACGATGACCGCCGCCAGAAACAGGGGGGGCGAGGCGAAGTGCAGCCACATCTGACGGCGCGTTTTCACGTCGGGGAGGATTTCCTTCATGTTGGGTACTTTGCCCACTCCCGTGAGGCGGCTTTGCAGGTGGAACCAGATCAGGAAGGGGATGATTTTGTAGAGCATCCCGTTTACTACCGACACCGCAAATCCTCCGATAAACAGGATGCCCAGCAGGAACGGATAGGCCCGGCTTTCAGCAAAAGCCGGGACAATCTGCCCGGCCAGCGACAGAGCCAGAACGGTAAGTAGAGAGCCCATGCCGTAGCGCCAGAACAGCAGGGTAATATCGGATATCTTGCGGCGGCGCTGGGTTTGCAGGTGCAGCGTGAGACCCGCAAATGCCGCAAAGCCGACCACGAACAATAGTCCCGCCAGCGGCAACAACGGCGTCATTCCACCCATGTAAAGAAGCGTCCAGAGCAATAGCGCGACGAACAACCCGGCAGCCAGCCAGCGCGTCAACACCTTCGGGTAAGCCGGGGTTAACTGGAACATCGGCACCACCTGGTAGGCTACCGAGATCACCAGCAAACCCACCCAGCCCAGCAAGCCCCACGACAAATGCAGGGTGGTCAGACGAATGCGGTCGTTCAGCCACCAGCCCCATCCGTAATTACTCGCCAGAATCAGTCCCAGCGTAATCGTGACGGCCAATCCCAGCAGCGCGAGGCGCATTCCCTGAGCGGTGGGGTTGCGGGTAGCGCGTTTCAGGCTGATGGCGGCGGCCAGCAGAAAAATCAGAAATCCCACACCCAGCAGCAGCATTGCACCCTGGATCGCAATTGCCGAAGCGGCGAGGAAGCCCCCGGTCAGCAGCAATACGCCGGGGATCAGCAGGGCGTAGACGGCGAGTGAAACAGGAACCGGTTTGTTTACCGGCGAACCGGCCACCACCGGCAACATCTGGAACAACGCCCCGACCATGGTGAAGCCGAGAAAACCCAGCGTCATCAGGTGGGTGAACGCCAGCACCGGCGGCAACCAACGGTTTTCCAGCAATTCCGGCCCGCTGCCCAGCGCGAGCAGAGCCGCCAGCAAGCCAAACAGCGGCGCGCTGAGGAAAAACCGGAAAGGCACCATAATCGGCGGCGCCTGATCAAACGAAAGGCCGGATTGGGGAGTCATTGGGGTGATGGGTGATGGGTGATGGGTGATGGGTGATGGGTGATGGGTGATGGGTGATGGGGTGGGGTTTTCCCCATTCCCCATCACCCATTCCTCATCACCCTTCCTTCCATACCAGAAATTCGAATAAATCCTCGCCGCTGGCGAGGGTGCGATGGGCAAAGCCGCGTTTTTTCAGCAAGGGATAAAGCAGGCACGGCTCGCGAAAGTGAGTGACGTGCAAGTGCTGACCGGGGGCCAGCAATGCCGCCTGTTCGAGCACTTTTTCCAGCGGCAGGGGAGCCTCCAGTCCTCGCACGTCGAGCCTTACCGCTTCCAAAACTACTGAACCTCCTGGAGTTGCCCGATCAGCGCAGCCGTTTCGCCGCCCAGCACCTGGTCGGCCATGTGGTAGAGAATCTGCTCTTCCTTGAGATTGTGCTGTTGCATCAGCACCAGCAGGGTATCGCACTGGCCCAGATAATCGTCTGCATCGTGCTTTTCCGCCGCTTGCGCCATCGCGTCGAAGAGACTGCGCATCTGCTGGTGTTCCATACGCATCACCTGGGTCGGCCCCATGCTCATCCCGGTGCGCGCCTCGAAAGCCGGAAACAGGACATCTTCTTCCATCGCAAAATGATGGCGCATGGCGTCGAGAAACCCGCCCAGATCGGCGGCGGTTTTATCCCAATTTCCCCCATCGGCGGCCGCTTCGGCCACCGCAAACAAATCGTCGCAACGGTGGTGATCCGCTGACATGAAGTCACTAATGGTTAACATGGTCATTACCTGATTGATGGAAACGGCGCTCATTCTTGGGTATGGGCTTTGCATTATCCTTGACGTATATCAAGGTTACATCTTTAGGCTTAACCTACATTCTACCCTGCCAAACAGGGGCGGAGTAACTCCAGCTGCTAGGGAGGTGGGGTGCGCATGAAAATGCATACTCCGTATATGTTTGGCAACATCTTTTCCCGGAATCTCCACTTTCCGGGATTTAACCTAGGAGGGAAATATGAGCCAAGCTTTTACCAAGTCAATGGCGAGGAACATCTTCTTCGGAGGAGCTACGTTCTTCTTCCTGCTACTCGTCGCATTGACCTTCGACACCATGCAGGTACTGCCGAAACGGGACCACCGCGAAAACATCACTGATGCCGTCGCACGTGGAAAACACATATGGGAAAAGAACGACTGTATCGGTTGTCACACCCTGCTGGGCGAAGGCGCTTATTTTGCGCCGGAGCTGGGCAATGTTTACAAGCGTCGCGGAGGTGAATTCATCAAGGCATGGATCAAATCGCAGCCGACCAAAGCGCCTGGTCGTCGCCAAATGCCGCAATTCAACCTGACCGACAAAGAGTTGGACGATCTGGTGGAATTTTTCAAGTGGACAGGCGAAATCAATACCGCCAACTGGCCGCCGAATATCGAAGGCTAAGGTGCCGACACATCACTATTCTTGAGGCTTAGGAGAAAAAACCATGCAATTCCAATCTCAAAAGGTGGCGATGCCGTACTTCATCGCCGCCATTGGCCTGTTCGTCGGACAGATTCTGTTCGGTCTGATCATGGGCTTGCAATATGTGGTCGGCGACTTCCTGTTTCCGGCGATTCCCTTCAACGTGGCGCGGATGGTGCATACCAACCTGCTGATCGTGTGGCTGCTGTTCGGTTTCATGGGTTGTGCGTACTACCTGATACCCGAAGAAGCGGAAACCGAGCTATACAGCACCAAGCTGGCCTGGGTTCTGTTCTGGGTGTTTCTGGTGGCGGGCGCGCTGACTGTCGTCGGCTACCTGCTGGTGCCATATGCCACGCTGGCCAGCATGACCCTCAACGACGCCTGGCCGACCATGGGACGCGAGTTCCTGGAGCAGCCGCTGTTCACCAAACTGGGTATCGTCGTAGTCGCCCTGGCGTTCCTCTTCAATATCAGCATGACCGTGCTCAAAGGCCGCAAGACCTCGATCGCGCTGGTGCTGCTGATGGGGTTGTGGGGCCTGGCGGTGTTCTTCCTGTTCTCCTTCTACAACCCCTCCAACCTGGTGCTGGACAAGTACTTCTGGTGGTGGACTGTGCATCTCTGGGTGGAAGGCGTCTGGGAATTGATCCTCGGTTCCGTGCTGGCCTTCGTGCTGATCAAGGTCACCGGCGTGGATCGTGAAATCATCGAAAAATGGTTGTACATGATCATCGCCATGACCCTCATCACCGGCATCATCGGCACCGGTCACCACTACTTCTGGATCGGTACGCCGGAATACTGGCAGTGGTTCGGTTCGGTGTTCTCCGCACTGGAACCCATCCCGTTCTTCATGATGACCATCTTCGCCTTCAACATGGTGAACCGTCGCCGTCGCGAGCATCCCAACAAGGTTGCCACCCTGTGGGCAATGGGCACCGGCACGATGGCCTTCCTGGGCGCCGGCGTATGGGGCTTCCTGCATACCTTGGCGCCGGTCAACTTCTACACCCACGGTACGCAAATCACCGCAGCCCACGGTCACATGGCGTTCTACGGCGCTTACGTGATGCTGGTGTTGACCATGATCTCCTACGCCATGCCGATGATGCGCGGTCGCGTCGCCAACAGCGGCAAATCGCAAGTCATGGAAATGTGGGGCTTCTGGCTGATGACGATCTCCATCGTCTTCATCACCCTGTTCCTCACCGCCGCCGGCATCCTGCAAGTGTGGCTGCAACGTGTCTCGACCACCCCGCTGTCCTTCATGGCGGCGCAGGATCAAGCCGTGTTGTTCTACTGGCTGCGTGAAATCACCGGTGTACTGTTCCTTGTCGGACTGGTGGTCTACATCATCAGCTTCTTCATCGGCGGAGAAACCAAGGAAAACGCAGCATAAAAAACCAGCGGCGCGCCCCTCTGGGCGCGCCAGGTAAGTGGTTAATTGCTCGGGAGAGCCGCGCCTAGCGCGGCTCTCCAACGATCCTCCCTTGTGAGGGGGCTTCGGCCCCCTCTTTTTTTGCGCCAATAGTAGAGCGAAATCGTCAGTTAAACATATCGTCATTTTCTAATGCACAAAACGCCATGACCACAGAATCCCCACAGAGCGCCACCCATCCCGGCAAATATCCGCCCGGCGACTTGGCGATCTGGTTTTTCATCTTCGCGGAACTCCTCGCCTTCGGCGTATTTTTCCTCTCCTACGCCTTCGCCCGCGCCAATAACATCGAATTGTTCAACGAGTCCCAACTCCAACTCAACCGCGAATCCGGGGCCATCAACGCGCTGGTGCTGCTCACCAGCAGCTACTTCGTGGTGCGCGCCGTCGCCGCCATCAAGGAAGGCCTCAATAAACCTTGCGCCAACTGGCTGGGGGCCGCCATCGGCATGGGCTTCGTCTTCATCGTCATCAAGGTTCTCGAATTCGACGCCAAATTTTCCGCCGGCATCTCGCTCAGCACCAACACCTTCTACATGTTCTACCTGTCGCTGACGCTGTTTCACTTCATGCACGTCATCCTCGGCATGATCATCCTCGCCGCCGTCATGCTCAAAGCCCGGCGCGGCGGCTACAGCCCCGACCAGCACACCGGCGTCGAAACCGGCGCATCCTACTGGCACATGGTCGATCTGGTGTGGATGATCCTCTTTCCCCTCGTCTACGTCATCCGTTAGAGGCGCATCATGCCCCCCCGCAAACCCCACTTCGTCCGCCCCTGCACCCTCATCTGGCTGACCCTCATGGCGCTCACCGGCGTCACCTACGGCATCGGCGAAACCGGCCTGAGCGGCCCCACCGTCATGCTCACCGTGCTTGCCATCGCCTTCGTGAAAAGCCAGATGATCGCCAGCTACTTCATGGGCCTGCGCAAAGCCGGCCTGCTGTGGCGCGCCATCATGGGGATTTACCTGGTGCTGATTACCACCATGATCGCCGTCGCCTATTACCTCGGCCTGAAATAACACCCCCTTCAAAACCCGCGTCTTTCCTGGCTCGCAGGGCAACTCACCGGCGGGCGGGCGTCTCCGTGTAAGCAATCACTAACATGCTTGCGCCGCAACCCGGTAGG
Organism: uncultured Sulfuricella sp.; assembly: GCA_964451375.1. Lineage (GTDB taxonomy): Bacteria > Pseudomonadota > Gammaproteobacteria > Burkholderiales > Sulfuricellaceae > JAGXQV01. The sequence goes on along the minus strand of CAYVIN010000030.1, from coordinate 20,242 downwards.
AGCGACCTCCCGGTCGCGACCGCGCCGCCGGCGCGGGGTATTGGCAATGTCGCAGGCTCCCAAATCGCACCGCCGCCCCCACCACCGCATCGCAGTCAGGAGACCGCTCCCACGCGGGAAACCGGAGCGCCGGCAATGGCGAATCCCCGCGCTGCCACTAAAGCGAAAACCCCGCCGCAGAAGATTCGCGCCGGAAAAACCCGGCGCTTGCGGGAGGGCCGCCCCGGCGCGACGCGGTGTAACCCGAAGCCGGGAAAGTCGGCGTGTCCGGCAGAGTTTCCTGAAGAGGTTCTTTCCTCCAGGCGAACCTCCCCTCCCCACGTTCCGGGGCGGCGCTCTGATGCGCCGGATCGTCTTCAATATGTGGTGGCTTACAGCGCTTGGGCCGCTATAGTGCTTCGCGGCAAGCCTGACCAAGTCGGGTACAATTACCGCATGAAAAGCATCCCACATCCAATTCAATACCAAGGAAGCAAGCGAAACCTGGCTTCCATTATTTTGCGTTATGTTCCCAAAGATGTTGGGTGCCTGATTGAACCTTTTGCAGGTTCCGCTGCAATCAGTATTGCGGCGGCGGCTCGCCAGATGGCAACCACCCACGTGGTTAACGATCTGAATAAACCGTTAACGGAGTTGCTACGGTTGATCGTTGAATATCCGGTTGAAACAGCCGCGTTTTATGAACAAGTGTGGAATGCGCAACATGGCGATTCTATCCAGCACTTTTACCAAATTCGGGATGATTTCAACCGTACCCAAGACCCGCGCCTATTTCTGTATTTGCTGGCGCGATGCGTCAAAGGCGCAGTGCGATACAACTCAAGTGGGCAGTTTAATCAAAGCCCGGACAAAAGACGTTTTGGCGCCCGGCCAGAAACCATGCGAGCCAATATCCTGGGCGTTTCCACCCTTTTAAAAGGGAAAGCCAAATTCTCATTCGTGGATTACAGAGATGTTTTAGCTAGCGCAAAAACATCTGACCTCGTCTACATGGATCCCCCTTATCAAGGCGTGTGTGGGGATCGGGATTCGCGTTATTTTTCCGGCATTGGTCACAGTGATTTTGTAGTCGCGCTTGAAGAGCTGAATGCGCGGGGCATTTCTTATATCGTCAGCTATGACGGGCGCAGGGGGGATAAAACATTCGGCGAATTGCTACCCGCCTCGCTTGATCTTACCCACATCGAGTTGGAAGCGGGGCGTTCCAGTCAATCAACCCTGCTTGGGCGTGATGAGGTTACCTACGAATCTCTGTACCTCTCGCAGGCGTTGACCGACAAACTTGCGACCAAACCCACCGATTATCGTCAGCCTCGCGCACAGCAATATTTATTGCTCGAACCCGTTGCCCGTTATGTCTGAATTCCCAAAAGAATTTATTGATCTGTGCAATTCCGTCACCGCGAAACGTCCAAAGACCGTGATAACTCATATTTTGGAACACGGGTCTATCACGACTGAGGAGTTGAAAGAAAAATATGGGTATAACCACCCGCCACGGGCAGCCCGTGACGTGCGTGAACACGGTATCCCACTTGAAACCTTTCGGGTAACCGGTTCGGATGGGCGGGAAATTGCCGCTTACCGCTTTGGCGATGTAAGCTGCCAGCGATTCAAAAAATTATCGGGCAGAACAGGACTATCCAGGAAAATCAAAGATGCGCTGGTTGAGAAGTACGGCTGCAAGTGTTTTATCTATCTTGAAGAAATTGATGAGCGAGAGTTGCAAATTGACCACCGTGTTCCCTACGAAGTAGGCGGTGACGGCGAAGGTGTCGAGCTTGTCCCGGAAGATTTTATGTTGCTTTCCGGCTCTGCTAACAGGGCAAAATCATGGTCTTGCGAGCATTGCGAAAATTGGAACAACATTAAGGATCGAACAATTTGCCTGACCTGCTATTGGGCGTATCCAGAAAACTACTCCCACATCGCCACGCGCCAAATTCGACGCCTTGATCTTGTGTGGCAGGGGAAGGAAATTGACATCTATGAGAAATTGAAAGCGGAAGCGTATTCGCTTGAAAAAGAAATCCCCTTGCTGGTCAAGGAAATCCTTGAACGAGAGATGCGCCGAAAACGCTAACCCAACATTCGTATAGCGCTACAGGGGGGGGCAAAGCCATGCAGGGTGGGCGCTTTTTAATTATCCCCCGGAACCCCGCGTCCTTCCTCGTTCTCCGTCGGTGTCTTTATCCCTTGGGTTTTGCGGCGTAAGTATGCACTAACATTTGCTGGGGGCGTCGGGGCTTGATCTTTCGGTGCGGGCTTGCGTCGCGCGGAAACCCGCGCTTTTCCCGCAAGCTGCGTCCGGTTAAATTATTCGTCGAGATTGATACGATTCGCGCCGCCGTCCGGTGCGAGTTCCAGGCGGTTGACTTTCCATTCGCCGGCTTCCTTGACAGCTTCCAGATAAACCTAAAAACCTCAGTTGGACGGGTTGGAGTGTGCGGTTTTGCGGGTGCAGGGCAAGGCGCGACGACGAGTAATGGCTATTCCATTGCGAGGAGGAGTAACGCAGCCATGCGCCCGCAAAACCGTGCAATCCGGCCCGTAGCGCTCTCACCACACGGGTGAGCGCCAAGTTAACGACAAAGTTATTTAGAACCAACACCGTAGGCATCATGGCAAGCGGTCAACTGAGGTTTTTAGGATAAACCATGCCTTTGCCTTTCGGGCCTTCGACGCTGAAGGCGAAATCGGCTTTGCCGCTTGGCCCGGCGGTTACAAAACTGCCGGATGGTGCGCCGCTGCTGATCGGTTTGCCCAGCAATTCCACGGCTTCTTCGTTTTCGACGAGTTTCTCGACCGCCATTTTGTAGAAAAATGTAGGATGGGTGAAGCGCAGCGCACCCATCAGATTGAAAATCCACATTTTTCGGTTCGATGGGTGCGCTGCGCTTCACCCATCCTAGTGTGCCCGGCGTTTCACGTTGACTGACTACTAGGTGGGCATCCTCCCCGCATAAAGGCATTCCGAAGGGGCAACTATCTGCGCCGGGCCAGATACGCCATTTCCTTGGCCCAGCCAGTGTAATTTCGGGTGAATTCGGCGAGCGCGGGCTGGTTGGCGGTACGTGCGGCGAAATCCGCCAGCACCGGCTCCTGGCGGGTCGCCAGTTCGCCGGCTTGGGGGTGCCGCGTTGCGGTGAGGAAAGAGGACATGCCGGTGACGACGTTGCCGCTCGTTCCTGCCTTGACCAGGCTGTCAACAACCCACGGCATGAATTTCAGAACGTATTCGGCGTAAGTGCGGATGAGCGGTACCTGTTCGACCAGGGCGTTGCGCTCGCGGGTGAAATCGTCGCGCTGCACGATCTTGTTATCGCGGTACACCACCGGGGCCGCCGTCGAGGTGTCACACAGCCAGCCTTTGCGGGGCTTCAGCAGGTCGGCCTGGTGTTGTTCGTCGCGATAGGGATAGAAGGGCATGGTGCGGCAGCGCGCGGGCTTGTCGGCATGGATGGCGCAGTGGCCGTTTTCCGCCAGTTCGGGGCAGGGAAAGGCGGCGGGCAGATAGGCGGTGGGAACGATGAGTAGCGCTACCTGCTTGTGGTTGCGCGGTTTGAGCGGCGCGCCAAGCAGGGCGGCCTGGTGATAAGCCTGGCTACCCTGGGGGACAAGTGACCAAACCATGGCAAGGGGAAAACGCCCGGCATGGGCGAAGGCATCCGCCAGAGTCAGCGGCAGGCAGCCGTAACAACATTTGCCGCAGACCGTACACTGAAAATGCCGTTCCATCGCTCGCCCTGTTCAGCGGGCTTCAAGCCCCGCAGCACTTTTTGTGTTTTTTTCCAGACCCGCACGGACACGGGTCGTTGCGGCCAATCTTGGTGAATCGCCGTTGCGGCGGCTTGGGGTTGACCTCGCCGCTGACATACAACCATTGCCCGTCTTCGCGGCGGAAACTGGCCAGTTCATGTTGATAGTAGTCCTGTCCGTCGCGCTGGAAATGGATCATGAATTCCACCGCGCCAGCGTCGTCTTCCTCGGTGGCGTTCTTGACTTCCAAACCGCGCCATTCGCATTCCGACGCGGCGCGTTCCGCCTCGGCGCGGTTGAAGTCGTCACGGACTTCCGGCGCATGGGTGCGCTCGACGTGGTCGAGCTCGCCGCGCACGAATGCCGAATAGCGGGAACGCAACAAGACTTCGGGTGTAGAGGCTGGCGCACCGGCAATGATTGGGCCGCAGCAGGTGTCAAATTCCTGGCCGGAGCCACACGGGCACTGAGTCATAAGCTGAATACCTCTCGGTTGGTGGTAATTTGGGGTGGGTAAATCTATTGGCACACTGCCATATCCGATCCGCCAGAAGGTTTACTCCGCCGCACGACGCACCGTTTCAGCGATATGTTCCGCCCAGCGGCGCACCTGTGTGCCGTCACGACCTTCCACCATCACGCGGATCAGGGGTTCTGTGCCGGAGGCGCGCAGCAGCACCCGGCCCTGGTCGGCGAGGTCGCGCCGCGCGTCGTCCAGCGCGCTCTGCACGGCGGCGTTGTTCTCGAAATCAAAGCCTTTGGTGGTGCGGACGTTGATGAGGATTTGCGGGTACATGGTGACGGCGCTGGTGTAGTCGGCCAGGGTGGTTTGGCTCATGCGCAGGGCTTGCAGGACTTGCAGTGCGGCGATGATGCCGTCGCCGGTGGTGTGGCGATCCAGGCAGATGATGTGGCCGGAATTTTCGCCGCCGAGTTGCCAGCCGCGTTCCTGCATGAGTTCGAGAACGTAGCGGTCGCCGACATTGGCGCGCGCGAAGGGAATGTCGAGCGCGGCCAGGGCGTGTTCCATGCCGAGGTTGGTCATTAGGGTGCCCGCCACGCCGCCCTTGAGCAGGCCGTGCTGACGGCGGTGACGGGCCATGATGTAGAGCAGCCGGTCGCCGTCATAAACTTCACCGGCGTTATCCACCATCACCAGCCGGTCGCCGTCGCCGTCGAAGGCCACCCCCAGGTCTGCGCCCTGTTCCAGGATGGCGGCGCGCACCGCTTCGACATGGGTGGAGCCGCAGCCTTGATTGATGTTGAGGCCGTCGGGCTGGACACCGACTTGCAGGACTTCCGCGCCAAGTTCGTGGAACACATGCGGGGCGATGTGATAGGTCGCGCCGTGGGCGCAATCCACTACGATGCGTAGCCCCCGTAAATCCAGTTCGTTGGGGAAGGTGCTTTTGCAGAATTCGATGTAACGCCCGGCGGCGTCGTTGATGCGGCGCGCTTTGCCGAGCTGCGCGGAAGGCATGGTGACCAGCGGCTCGTCGAGGGCTGCTTCGATGGCGTGTTCGGTGGAATCGGGTAGTTTGGTTCCGGCCCCGGAGAAAAACTTGATGCCGTTATCTTCAAACGGGTTGTGTGAAGCGGAAATCACGATGCCGGCCTGGGCGCGCAAGGCGCGGGTGAGATAAGCCACCGCCGGGGTCGGCATCGGGCCGAGCAGGAGGATGTCCACGCCCGCTGCCGAGAGGCCGGCTTGCAGCGCGGATTCGAGCATATAGCCGGAAATCCGGGTGTCCTTGCCGATCACCACGGCGGGGTGGTCGCCCTTACCGGTGCTTTGTTGTGAGACCAGCACCTTGCCGGCGGCATAACCCAGCCGCATCACGAAATCCGGGGTAATCGGGTATTCCCCCACTTTGCCGCGCACCCCATCGGTGCCGAAGTATTTTCGGGTCATTGTTCTTCCTCTATGGCAACAAGCACTTGCAACGCCTGGCGGGTTTCGCGCACATCGTGGACGCGCAGAATTTTTGCGCCTTTTTGCGCGGCAATCAAAGCAGCGGCGACGCTGGGGATGAGCCGTTCGCCGACCTCCAGTCCGGTAATTTTGCCCAGCATGGATTTACGCGACAAGCCCGCCAGGATGGGCGCGCCCAGTTCCTGAAAGGCGTCGAGGCGGCGCAATAATTCGAGGTTGTGTTGGAGGGTTTTGCCGAATCCGAAGCCGGGGTCGATCACCAGCCGTTCCGGGGCGACGCCAAGTGTTAGCGCGGCATCGAGACGTTCCTTCAGGAAATCCCGGACTTCACTCACCACGTCGTGGTAATGCGGCGCTTCCTGCATGGTGCGCGGTTCGCCGCGCATGTGCATGAAACAAATCGCCGCCCGCGATCCGGCGAGAACTTCCATTGCGCCCGGCGCGCGCAGCGCATTGACATCGTTGATCATGTCGGCCCCCGCCGCGAGTGCGGCGCGCATCACTTCAGGTTTGCAAGTATCCACGGAAAGCGGAATGTCCTTGCCGCGTAACGCTTCCACCACCGGAATAACGCGCCGCAATTCTTCGTCCAGCGTGGCGGGCAACGCACCGGGCCGCGTCGATTCGCCGCCGATGTCGAGGATGTCTGCACCGTCTTCGATCAGACGCAAGGCGTGTTCAACCGCCGTTTCAGTGGTGGCGTGACAGCCGCCATCGGAAAACGAATCGGGGGTGACATTGACGATGCCCATGAGGAGTGGGCGGGATAGGGAAAGGCGGAAGACGCCGCAGTGGAGCATTTGAGGACTGAGGACTGAGGACTGAGGACTGAGGACTGAGGTTTTGCGTCGCTTTGCGACGTTGTCTCAGCCTTCAGTCCCGTCCTGTTTTCTAGGTTTCTTGCGCCGGTTGGTGCGCGTTTGGCGCAGCGGGTGTGGCCGGGGCGCTGCCGGAGGGCGGCGGGGCCGCAGGGGGAGCGGCAGGTTTGGGCGGACGCGGCGGACGGCCATTCATGATGTCGTCGATTTGCTCGGCATCGATGGTTTCCCATTCCATCAGGGCGTCGGTCATGATTTCCACTTTGTCGCGATTCTCGGTGAGGATTTTTGTCGCCAGGGCGTATTGCTCATCCAGAATGCGGCGGATTTCCTTGTCCACCTGCTGCATGGTGACATCGGACAAATTTTTGTGGGTAGTGATCGAGCGCCCCAGGAAAACTTCACCTTCGTTTTCGCCGTACACCATCGGCCCAAGCGCCTCGGACATGCCGTAACGCATCACCATGTCACGGGCAATGTTGGTGGCCCGCTCGAAGTCGTTGGATGCCCCGGTGGAGATGTTGCCGACAAAAATTTCCTCGGCGACACGCCCACCAAACGCCATGCAGATGCTGGCCAGCATTTGATCCTTGTAAAGGCTGAAACGATCCATTTCCGGGAGCGACCAGGTCACCCCGAGCGCCCGGCCACGCGGGATCACGGTAACTTTATGAACAGGGTCGCAGCCCGGCAGCGTCATGCCGATGATGGCGTGCCCCGATTCGTGATAGGCGGTCTTGCGCTTTTCGTCGGGGGTGATCACCATCGACTTGCGTTCCGCGCCCATGAATATCTTGTCCTTGGCGCGTTCGAAATCGTCCATGTCCACATAATGCTTGTTGGAACGCGCGGCGAACAACGCGGCTTCGTTGACCAGATTGGCGAGATCGGCGCCGGACATGCCCGGGGTGCCGCGGGCCTGAATGCCGGCGCGCACGTCCTGGGAACTCGGCACCGTACGCATGTGAACCATGATGATTTGTTCGCGACCGCGAATGTCAGGCAACGGCACCACCACCTGGCGGTCGAAACGACCGGGACGCATCAGCGCCGGGTCAAGTACATCGGGACGATTGGTGGCGGCGATTACGATCACGCCGACGTTGCCTTCAAAACCATCCATCTCCACCAGCAACTGGTTGAGGGTCTGTTCACGTTCGTCGTTGCCGCCGCCTAAGCCCGCGCCGCGCTGACGGCCAACCGCGTCGATTTCGTCGATGAAGATGATACAAGGCGCGTTTTTCTTGGCCTGTTCAAACATGTCGCGAACCCGCGCCGCACCCACGCCGACGAACATTTCCACGAAGTCCGAGCCGGAGATGGAGAAGAACGGCACCTTCGCTTCGCCGGCAATGGCTTTCGCCAGCAGGGTTTTACCGGTGCCGGGACTGCCCACCATCAACACGCCACGCGGAATACGTCCCCCGAGTTTCTGAAATTTCGAGGGATCGCGGAGGAATTCGACCAGTTCGGAAACTTCTTCCTTGGCTTCGTCGCAGCCGGCCACATCGGCAAAAGTGATCTGGTTGGTGTTTTCGTCGAGGAGGCGCGCCTTGCTCTTGCCGAACGAGAAAGCGCCGCCCTTGCCGCCGCCCTGCATCTGGCGCATGAAGAACACCCACACGCCGATCAGGAGCAACATGGGGAACCAGGATACGAACAAATTCATCAGGAACGACGGTTCTTCCTCGGGACGGGCTTCGACGATCACGCCGTTTTTCAGGAGGTCGCTGACCATCCAGGGATCGGACGGTGCATAAGTCGTGAAACGCTTGCCGTCGGTTTTGACGCCGCGCAGGGTGTGGCCTTCAATGGTGACCTTGGCGACTTGACCCTGTTTTACGGCGTCAATGAACTGGGAATATTCGAGGGGGGCTTGCGCCGAAGTCTGGCGTGTGCCGAAATGGTTGAACACCATCATCAGGGTCAGGGCGATTACCAGCCAGATGGCGATGTTTTTCATCATGTTGTTCAAGAGTGCTCCTCAGCGGCTGCGACAAATTACATTACAAATCAAATTCTACAATGAATTTATCATTACCGAACTTTTAATTTTGCGCGAAGGCCGCGCCGCCTGCCGTGCAATACCGGCGCGTCAAATCTTGTCTTTTCCCAGCAAATAGGTCTCGCTGCTTCTGCCTCGCGAGGCCTGCGGCTTACGGGTATAAACCTGCCGGAACACCTCGCGAATCTGCTTGATGTAGGGTTCGAATCCATCCCCCTGAAACACCTTGACCAGAAAATTCCCACCCGGTTTCAAGTGCTCGACACAAAAATCCAGCGCTAACTCGGAAAGGTGCATGGCGCGCGCCTGATCGGAAATCGCAATACCACTGATGTTGGGGGCCATATCGGAAATAACAAGGTCTACCGGCCTGTCGCCGAGCCGCCGCACCAGTTCGGCCAGCACGGACTCCTCGCGAAAATCCCCCAAAATGAATTCAACGCGATGTAAGGGCTGCAATTCCAACACATCCAGAGCAATCACCCGTCCCATTTCCCCCACCTTGCGAGCGGCGATCTGCGACCAGCCCCCCGGCGTCGCGCCGAGATCGACTACCGTCATGCCAGGTTTGAGCAAATGGTCGCGTTCATCGATTTCCATCAGCTTGTAGCTGGCGCGGGAACGGTAGCCTTCATGTTTGGCGCGTTGAACGTAGGGGTCATTGACGTGCTCACGCATCCACGCCTTGCTGGTTTGGGTTCGTTTCATGGGTTACAATGCGCCCCTTTTCTTAAGTTACTTCAAAAACTTCAATGTTGAATCTTACTCCCGACCAACGCCGCTTCCTGCGCGCCCAAGCCCATCATCTCAACCCCGTGGTCATGATCGGCGATGCCGGCCTCTCGGAAAGTGTGCTCAAGGAAATCGAACGCAGCCTGGCCAGCCACGAACTCATCAAGATCAAGGCCCACCAGGGCGACAAGGAAGCCCGCGAGGCCCTGCTGGAAGAAATCTGCATCCGCCTGGAAGCTGCATCGGTACAGCATATCGGGAAAATTCTGGTGGTCTACAAACCTGCCGAGACGCCGAAACTGGTACTACCAAAATAAAATGTTTAATGCTTAATTTTTAATGTTTAATTGGGGAAACGGTAACGCGATGCCACCACAATTAAACATTAATAATTGAAGTTATTTCCCCCGGTGCAGCAGCACTACGCCCACACCGAGCAAACTCTCGATCAGGTACACCACGCTGGATATCCCGTGCCAGGTGGCGAAGCGATCCTTGAATACGCTGTGCATGACATCTGCGGGCATGGCTTGCGCCTTGAGCGCAACCATGACCGGCTGGATGCCGAAATGCCCGGCGGCGGTTAACACCAGCATCACCAGCAACATCCACAATATGCCTTGTTTGAAGGCCGCCGCGCCGAAGCGCACAAAGCGGAATATCAGCAGATAGACGCCGCACACCAAACCAACGTAGGCAATCAGGGTAAACATACGCCCCGCCAACATCCCGGCCAGCATCCGGTCGTCCGGCAGCGCGGAAAACAGGGCGGGCGCCACCAGGTAGCCAATCGCCCACAAACCGCCGACCCACAAGGTCAAAGCAATCTGTGCGAGGGAATCGGGGAGGGTTTTCACAAGGGATGGCTAGTCGAGAGTCGCGAGCCAAGAGTAGAGAGCAAAACCGGTTAAAGACACGCGCCGCGACTCTCGACTCTCTGCTCTCCACCCTCGATTTATCAAAGGTACTTCACATCCAGCACTTCGTACTCGCGTACACCGCCGGGAGCCATGACTTCCGCCACGTCGCCGGCAAATTTCCCAATCAGGGCGCGGGCAATCGGCGAGCTGATGGAGATTTTACCCAGTTTGATGTTGGCTTCATCGTCGCCGACGATCTGGTAAGTGACGTTTTCTTCGCTTTCCAAGTCCTGCAATTCGACGGTGGAGCCGAACACGCAGCGACCATCCGCATCAAGCAGCTTGGGATCGATGATCTGGGCGTTGGACAACTTGCCTTCGACTTCGGCAATACGTCCTTCGACAAAACTCTGGCGCTCCTTGGCGGCGTCGTATTCGGCGTTTTCCGACAAATCGCCGTGCGAACGTGCTTCGGCAATCGCCGCAATCACGCTGGGGCGCTCGACGGTTTTGAGATTATGTAACTCCTGGCGCAGCATTTCCGCGCCGGTAACGGTTAAGGGTACTTTGCTCATGGTTCGCTCTTCCTCCGTGTGCGAGCGGGTTCAACCCAGCCGGCGATGCAGTCCTTGCAGGTCGAATACCTGCAATTCCTGCATGTGGCGCATCCCGACGCAGGCGGCGCGTGCCCCGGCAAGCGTGGTGTAATAAGTAATCTTGTTTTGCAACGCGGCATTGCGCATGACGTAGGAGTCATGCACGGCGCGCTTGTCTTCGACGGTGTTGACGATAAAGCTGATTTCACCGTTCTTGATCATATCGACGATGTGCGGGCGGCCTTCGTTGACCTTGTGCACCGCCGTAACCTTCAGGCCCGCCTCAATCAACGCGACTGCGGTACCCTTGGTGGCGCACAGGTGGAATCCGAGTTCTTCGAGGTCGCGGGCGATATCCACCACCTTGGTCTTGTCAGCGCCGCGCACACTGATGAATGCCTTGCCGCCGGACGGCAGCTTCACACCCGCCGCCAGTTGCGACTTGACGAAGGCTTCGGCGAAACTGTTGCCCACCCCCATCACCTCGCCGGTGGATTTCATCTCGGGACTGAGGATGGTATCTACGCCGGGGAACTTGATGAAGGGGAACACCGCTTCCTTCACCGAAAAATAGGGCGGCTTGATTTCGTGGGTAATCCCCTGATCCTTCAGCGAACGACCGGCCATGCAGCGCGCCGCGATTTTCGCCAACTGCATACCCACCGCCTTGGACACGAAGGGTACGGTACGCGAGGCGCGAGGATTCACTTCCAGCACAAATACGGTATCGCCCTGGATGGCAAACTGGACGTTCATCAGGCCCACCACGTTGAGGCCCTTGGCCATCGCCACAGTCTGGCGGCGCAGTTCGTCCTGCATGGCCTGCGACAGGCTGTAGGGCGGCAGCGAACAGGCGGAGTCGCCGGAATGCACCCCGGCTTCCTCGATATGCTCCATCACCCCGCCGATCAACACGTCCTTGCCGTCGCAAATGGCATCCACATCGACTTCGATGGCGTCGTTGAGGAAACGATCCAGCAACACCGGCGATTTATGGGAAACCTTGACCGCTTCGCGCATGTAGCGCTCCAGGTCGCTTTGCTGGTGGACGATTTCCATGGCCCGCCCGCCCAGCACGTAAGAGGGACGCACCACCAGCGGATAGCCGATTTCCTCGGCCAGCCGGATGGCGTCTTCCGGGGTGCGGGCAGTACGGTTGGGCGGCTGCTTGAGTTTGAGATCCTGCAACAGTTTCTGGAAACGTTCGCGGTCTTCGGCGGCGTCGATCATGTCCGGGGTGGTGCCGATGATCGGCACACCGTTGGCTTCCAGGTCGCGCGCCAGCTTCAGCGGGGTCTGTCCGCCGTATTGAACGATCACCCCCACCGGTTTTTCGACATGGACGATTTCCAGCACGTCTTCCAGCGTCAACGGCTCGAAGTACAGGCGATCCGAGGTATCGTAATCGGTCGAGACCGTCTCCGGATTGCAGTTGACCATGATGGTCTCGTAACCGTCTTCGCGCATCGCCAAGGCGGCGTGGACGCAGCAATAATCGAATTCAATGCCCTGACCGATGCGGTTCGGCCCACCGCCCAGCACCATGATTTTCCTGTTGTCGGTCGGCGCGGCCTCGCACTCTTCCTCGTAGGTCGAATACTGGTAGGCGGTGTCGGTGGCGAACTCGGCGGCGCAGGTATCCACGCGCTTGTACACCGGACGCACACCCATCGCATGACGCAGGGCGCGCAAGGCATGTTGATCGGTGCCGAGCAGCTTGGCGAGACGGCGGTCGGAAAAGCCGCTGCGTTTCAGCGCGCGCATCTCGTCGGCATTGATTTCGTCCGGGTTACGGCCCTTGAGGGTCTGCTCCTGGCGCACCAGGTCTTCGAGCTGGGCGAGGAACCACGGATCGACGTGCGTCAGGTTGAAAATCTGTTCCTGGGTCATGCCGATGCGGAAAGCATCGGCGATGTACCACAGGCGCTCGGGGCCGGGATCGCCCAGTTCGCGCTCGATTTTTTCGCGCTCGGTGGTTTTTTCGTCCAGGCCGTCAGCCCCGGTTTCCAGGCCGCGCAGGGCTTTCTGCATGGACTCCTGGAAGGTGCGGCCAATCGCCATCACTTCGCCCACCGATTTCATCTGGGTGGTCAGGCGATCATTGGCCTGGGGGAACTTCTCGAAAGCAAAACGGGGAATCTTGGTGACCACGTAGTCAATCGACGGCTCGAACGACGCCGGGGTGCGCCCGCCGGTGATGTCGTTCTGCAATTCATCAAGCGTGAAACCCACCGCCAGCTTGGCCGCCACTTTGGCAATCGGAAAACCCGTCGCCTTGGAGGCCAGCGCCGAGGAACGCGACACGCGCGGATTCATCTCGATCACCACCATCCGCCCATCATCCGGGTTGATACCGAACTGCACGTTGGAGCCGCCGGTTTCCACGCCGATTTCGCGCAGCACCGCCAGCGAGGCGTTGCGCATGATCTGGTATTCGCGGTCGGTCAGCGTCTGGGCGGGTGCGACGGTGATCGAGTCGCCGGTATGCACACCCATGGCGTCGAAGTTTTCGATGGAACAGATGATGATGCAGTTGTCCTTCTTGTCGCGGACAACTTCCATCTCGTATTCCTTCCAGCCGATCACCGATTCCTCGATGAGCAGCTCGCGGGTCGGCGAGGCTTCCAGGCCGCGCTCGCAAATCGCCACGAATTCTTCGCGGTTGTAGGCGATGCCGCCACCCGAACCGCCCATGGTGAAAGACGGACGGATGATGGTCGGAAAACCGATCATCGCCTGCACCTGCAAGGCTTCTTCCATGCTGTGGGCCACCGCCGCGCGGGGGCAGACCAGGCCAATTTTTTCCATGGCCTTCTTGAACTTTTCGCGATCTTCGGCCTTGTCGATGGCTTCCTTGGTCGCGCCGATCATCTGCACACCGAATTTTTCCAGCACACCGTGTTTGGCTAGGTCGAGCGCGCAATTCAGCGCGGTCTGTCCGCCCATGGTCGGCAGCAGCGCATCGGGACGTTCCTTCTCGATGATTTTTTCGACGATCTGCCAGGTAATCGGCTCGATGTAGGTCACGTCGGCCATGCCCGGATCGGTCATGATCGTAGCCGGGTTGGAATTGACCAGGATGACCTTGTAACCTTCCTCGCGCAGCGCCTTGCAGGCCTGTGCGCCGGAATAGTCGAATTCGCAGGCCTGTCCGATGACAATGGGGCCGGCGCCGATAATCAGGATGCTATGGATGTCTGTACGTTTTGGCATAGGTCTTCACGTAAGGTGGTCAGGCGGCAGGCGGTAACCCACCGTTTCAAAGCCTCGCGGGTTGCTGTAGCTCCGCCCACATTTCAATGGTGAAACCGGAACTCCGCAAAGGGCGATTCCCGGCTTCAAATTTCAGTTGCGGCTCGCTTCCATCGAAGCAATAAAGCGGTCAAACAGATACGCCACGTCATGCGGGCCGGGACTGGCTTCCGGGTGACCCTGGAAGCTGAAAGCCGGCACGTCGGTACGGGCGATGCCCTGGTTGCTGCCATCGAACAGCGACTTGTGGGTCACGCGCAGGGTAGCCGGCAAAGTCGCCTCATCCACCGCGAAACCGTGGTTCTGGCTGGTAATCATCACCCGACCGCTATCGAGATCCTGCACCGGGTGATTCGCGCCGTGATGACCGAATTTCATCTTGCGGGTTTTCGCGCCGCTTGCCAGCGCCAGCAATTGATGACCGAGACAGATGCCAAAGGTCGGAATACCCTTTTCCAGCACCGCCTGAATCGCGGCAATTGCGTAATCGCAAGGCTCCGGGTCGCCGGGGCCATTGGACAGGAACACCCCGTCGGGGTTGAGCTTGAAAACTTCCTCAACCGGCGTCTGGGCCGGCAGCACGGTGACCTTGCAGCCGCGCTCGGCCAACATGCGCAGGATGTTGCGCTTGACGCCGTAGTCGTAGGCAACCACGTTGAAGCGCGGTTCCTGCACATCGGCGAAACCGGTACCCAAACGCCATTCGCCTTGAATCCAGGTTTCCGGCTCGCTGCGCGACACGACTTTCGCCAAGTCCATGCCAGCCAAGCCGGGGAAGCCTTGCGCCAATTGCACGGCGCGCTTTTCGTCTATCTCACCGGCCATCAGGCAGCCGGCCTGGGCGCCTTTTTCGCGCAACAAACGGGTCAGGCGGCGGGTGTCGATGTCGGCAATGGCGACAACCTTGTTACGCTCCAGATAAGCGCTCAAGTCTTCGCTACTGCGGAAATTGCTGGTTAACAACGGCAGGTCGCGGATCACCAGCCCACTGGCGTAAACCTGGCCGGATTCCTCGTCTTCGGCATTAGCGCCGGTGTTGCCGATATGAGGGTAAGTCAGGGTAACGATCTGACGACAATACGAAGGATCGGTGAGGATTTCCTGGTAGCCGGTCATGGCGGTGTTGAATACCACTTCCCCGACGCTGTGACCTGAACTACCAATGGAAACGCCGCGAAACACCGTTCCGTCGGCGAGCGCAAGTATAGCGGGCAGGCGGCTGTGCGGCACGAGAACTCCTTAGATGCGATTTTGGAACGGCAGACATGCAAAACGGGACAGGCTTGCGCCCATCCCGCTTTTAACTTGGCGGATTATAGCTTAACGGGGGGTGGCTATCAAATCGCTTACTTCAACCCCAGCACATCCTGCATGTCGTAATAGCCCTTGCCCTGGCGGGCGAGGAAGCGCGCGGCGCGTAATGCGCCGAGGGCGAAAGTGGCGCGGCTGCTGGCTTTGTGGGTGATTTCCAGGCGCTCGCCGATGCCGGCGAACATCACCGTATGGTCGCCGACGATGTCGCCGCCGCGCACGGTGGCGAAACCGATGGTGGAGGGCGAACGCTCGCCGGTCACGCCTTCGCGGCCATACACCGCGCATTCGCTCAGGTCGCGACCCAGTGCGTTAGCGACCACTTCGCCCATGCGCAAGGCGGTGCCTGATGGCGCATCGACCTTGTGGCGATGGTGGGCTTCGACGATTTCGATATCGTAACCTTCGTTGAGCACCCGTGCGGTGATGTCGAGCAGCTTGAGCGAGAGATTTACGCCGACGCTCATATTGGGCGCGAACACCACGCCGATGTCCTTGCCGGCGTCGGCGATGAGTTGTTTTTGCTCGGGTGTGAAGCCAGTGGTGCCGATCACGATATTCACCCCGAGTTCGCGGCAAATCTTCAGATGGTCGAGGGTCGCCTCGGGACGGGTGAAATCGATCAAGGCGTGAGCGCCTTTCAGGGTGGCGGCAATGTCCGCCGTGAGTTTCACGCCGACCGTGCCGCCAAATTCACCGGCGTCGCGTCCCAGCAGCGGGCTTGCGTCGCGCTCCAGCGCGCCATGCAGATGCAAATCCGGGGCTTGCGCCACGCCTTCCAGCAAAGCCCGCCCCATCCGCCCGGACGCACCGGCAATCACCATATTCAAGGTCATCATGATTTACAGCCCGATCTTTTCCAACATTTTCCCAAAAAAGCCCTTTTCTTCCGGTTCCACTTTAGAGGCCGTTTGCCCGCCTTCGCCGGAAGCGACCACATCGCCACTCACCCGTTTGAGGAACTCGCCCTCGAAGAACAGCGCCACCCGGCGTTCCTCGGCAAGCGCCCCGGATTTCTGGTAGCGATACACATAATCCCAGCGATCCGCATGGAAAGCGTCGGTAATCAGCGGAGTGCCCATCACGAAACGCACCTGGGCTTTGGTCATGCCGGGCTTGAGTTTGGCGACCATTTCCTGAGTCACCATATTGCCCTGCTGAATGTCGATTTTGTAAGGAGAAATGGAACAACCGGCAAGTGCGCCGAAAGCCAGCCACAACAACAGAATACGCAAATAAGCCATGGGGATTCCCGGCAAGGTGAAAAGTGGCGGGTATTATATCGTCAACCCGAGGCGGAACGGCAAACTCCTTGAACATGCCGCTGGAAACAATTTTTCATTCGATTTATCATCCCCCCATGCGCGACTCCCAAGACCTCAAAAATGCCGGCCTGAAAGCCACCACGCCCCGGCTGAAAATTCTCAATCTCTTCGAAACCAGCGAGGTTCGCCACCTCACCGCCGAAGATATTTACAAAATCCTGATTACCGAAAATGAAGACATCGGGCTGGCGACCGTATACCGGGTTCTCACCCAGTTCGAGGCTGCCGGGCTGCTGGTGCGCCACCATTTCGAGGGGGGGAAATCGGTTTTTGAACTCAACCAGGGCCACCACCACGACCATCTGGTCTGCCTGCAATGTGGCAAGGTCGAAGAGTTCTACGACCCTGATATTGAAAAACGCCAGGAAAAAATCGCCAAGGAACGCGGTTTCGTGGTGCGTGATCACTCCATGTATTTATTCGCCGACTGCACCAAGGCGAATTGCCCGAACAAGACGTAGCCCCTTTCAGCACCGCCTGACGGCCATGGCCGCCCCTCCCGGATGATGGGGAGGCAGTTCGCTATCCGACTTTCACGCCAAATCGGCACCAGGTAAAGCTCTGTTTCGCCCCGCCCGGCGTGGTGTGGGTTTCGTTGCCGCTTTCCAGCAGTTCAAATTGCTCGCCGACTTCCTTGGTCAGACTTGCCGCGTCGTAGCGCACTACCGGGAGGTTGCTGCATTTTTCCGGGCCATCGGGAGCGAAGGTGGAAATGATCATCTGCCCGCCGGGGGCCAGCGCCGCCAGTGCGGCGTCCAGGTAAGCCGCGCGGTCGGCGGCTTCGGTGAAAAAATGGAATACCGCGCGGTCATGCCATACCGCATATTTTTCCAACGCCACAAACCCCCGAACATCCTGGGTGAGCCAGCGCACACTTGCCGCGCCTGCGCCAAGCCGGGTTTGTGCAGCCGCAATGGCGGCGGCGGAGAGGTCGAGCACCGTCACCCTGGCGTGACCCGCTGCCACCAGTTTGTCCACCAGCAGCGAAGCCCCGCCGCCGATGTCGATCAACGAGTCATTCCGGCCCGCGCCGCTTGCTGTAATGAGGCGTAGCGAGGTCTCGGGATGGGCCTGATACCAGCCCAGTTCGTTGGGCGCCTTGGCGCTGTAGATAGAGTTCCAGTGGTTTTTGCGATCCATGATTGGCTCATATTCAAGTATGCACTTGAATATGATAACTCAATCCCCGCTTGTGGCGCAAAGAAACTCACGTCATACCGTTGCCGGTCGGTGGCTCAAGCAATACCAACTGAATATCCATGACATTGGTGCCGCTCGGGCCGCTTTTGAAATGGCGGGATTCGCCGGAAAGCGCGTCGTAGCGTTGGAAAAATCCGTAGGAGTCGTTGGCGGCGAGAAAAGCGACGGGGTCGAGGCCCAATTCACGCGCCCGATCCGCCAACCCGCCGTCGGCAAAGGCCCCGGCGGCGTCGGTCGGCCCGTCGTTGCCGTCTGTTCCAGCGGAAAGCAGGGTGATGCCGCGCCGCCCGGCGATTTCCAGAGCGAACGCCAGAGCCAGTTCCTGGTTCCTGCCGCCCAAACCGTTTCCCGTCACGGTCACCGTGGTTTCCCCGCCGCACAACAGACACAAAAACTCGCCCGCCGCCAGTTCGGCCTGCGCCGCCACTGCAATCTGCGCCAGCCAGCGCGCCGCCACACGGGCCTCTCCGCGTAAGTCTGCGCTTACCACTCGGGTTGCGTACCCCAATTGGCGCGCACTCTCCTCCGCTGCGGCGAGGGCCTGGCGGATGCCGCCGACGATGACATGGCTCACACCGAGCGTACTGGCGTCTTTCAATGTTTCCGCCACTTCGCCGGCCATGCCGCGTTGCAGATATTGGGCAACCCGTAGCGGAATTTTCTCCTGTAAGCCGTATTTCACGACAACCGCCCAGGCTTCCGCAAAAGTACCGGCATCCGCCGTGGTTGGCCCGGAAGCAATCACATCGAGGCGGTCGCCGATAACATCGGACAGCACCAGCGTGACCAGCGACGCGGGAAACCCCGCCTGCGCCAGGCGTCCGCCTTTCACCGCCGAAAGATGCTTGCGCAGCGTGTTCAAATCGGCGATGGGCGCGCCCGCCTTGAGCAGCAAAGCGGTGGTTTCCTGCTTGTCGGCCAGCGTCAACCCCGCCGCCGGAGCGACCAGCAATGCCGACGCCCCGCCCGACAACAGACAAATCACCAAAGTCCGGGCATCCGCTGCATGGAGCATATCGAGAATCCGCCGCGTCCCATCCACGCCCGCCTGGTCGGGCAACGGGTGAGCAGCCTCGATCAACTCGACACGCGCCAGTTGCGCCGTATGGCCGTATTTCACCACCACCAGACCAACCGAAACACGTTCTCCCAGGATTTCCTCGACCGCCAGCGCCATCCGCGCCGTGGCTTTGCCTGCGCCGACCAGAATCACTCGCGTGAAATCGGCAAGGCAATACGACGCCTCGCCCACCCTGAGCGTTTCGCCGTCCAGCGCCATAACGCGCCGCACCGCCCGGTACGGATCAACCGCGACCAGCGCAGCGGCGTAGATATCGGCGAGTTTTTCAGCGGGCGTCACGGCAAACTCTGGAGCGCCGGCGTCTCGCCGGCCTGTCGGCGCTCTCCCATGGAGACCCGCGCATCATTGCGACACCGCCACCTTGAGAATCACCTTATGGATTTCCCCGCTACTCACCAACGGCGCATGGGCGTCTTCCGGGAAAAAAATGCAGAACGCGCCGGGCGGCGTGGCAACCCAGCTCACCGGCGCATCCTTGAAAAACTGGATATCCTTTTCGGCCTGATAATCGGCCAGCGGCTCGCGGCATTCACCCAACGCCCGCCAGCCCATTTCGTCAACGCCGGACAGGACATACTGGATATCGATGTAGCGGCGATGGCATTCCAACTTTGCTTCGGCGCGGCTGCGCCCGACGGTTCGTTCGACGATGGCCCGCAATTGCTCACCCTCGATGGGAAAACGCCCCGGCGCCAAAGCCGCCAGATCGGCGTTACGCAGGAATTCAAAAGCGCGCGGAAACAGGGGATGTAATGCGGCGTAGCGGTCAGCATTGGTCAGAGTAGCGCGTATCATGATGACTCCTGAAAAAAGGTTTGTATCTACCAAAACTCTAGCCCTGCATCGCACTTGCCGCAAGCATTCGGGATCGGCCTTTCCGATGGATTTTGTTGGTGGGCGGAAAAATATCATGGAGAACGGCACACCGACGCTAGCCATCAACCTAAAAAAGGCAGCTTGAACCGCAAAGGCGCAAAGACGCAGAGGAAAAACAGAAGGTTAACTATTTCTGATTGTTCACCCATAAGGAGAGCGCAGTATCCAGTCCAGGCTTTGGATTTCTTTGCGCCTTAGCGCCTTTGCGGTTTTAAACTGAGGTTTTTAGGATCCAGTGAACGCCCGGACGAATCATTTCGCTCCACAAGACACGCTCAGGACACGTTTACGGGTTACCCTCCGGGAAGGGGCTTGTTTCCTTACATAGGGGAAACTAATACGAACCCGGATTGCAGCAGACCATCCTTTTTCAACAACCAAACAGGGAAACAACTCATGGAAAATACATCGGGCCAAGGCTCAGCAGCAGTCGTACCGAACGAAATCAACAAATGGAACTGGGGCGCTTTTCTGCTCAACTGGATTTGGGGTCT
>CAYVIN010000029.1:0-44873 GCA_964451375.1 uncultured Sulfuricella sp. | reverse complement strand
CAGTTCAATCTTCACCCCCCCCTTTGGAAAAGGGGGACGGGGGGGGATTTCAGCGGACTCGACAATGCCACCACCGGAGAAATCCCCCCTAGCCCCCCTTTTTCAAAGGGGGGAACGGAGAGCTTGGCCATCTACCACGCCCTCCTCCACGCCCGTCTGGCGATCATCGATCCGCGCCCCGAGGCCGACCAACCGATGCCCAACGACGACGGGTCATTGTGGCTGTGTTACAACGGCGAGGTCTACGGCTGGGGCGACGACGCCGCCGTTTTGAAAGCCCAGGGCATCACGTTCCACACCCGGTCGGATACCGAGTTCATCCTGCGCGGCTACCAGGCGTGGGGGATCGAAGGCCTGCTTCCCAAGCTGCGCGGCATGTTTGCCTTCGCGCTGCTCGATCTGCGCCGCCGCAAACTTTACCTGGTGCGCGACCGGCTCGGATTGAAGCCGCTGGTGTACGCCCACACCGAGGACGGGCTGGCATTCGGTTCTCTGGTGCGCGCGGTGTTGCCCTGGCTGCCGGCGCAGCAGCGTGAATTCGACGCCGACGCCATCGACGCCTATTTGGCGCACCGCTACATCCCCGCGCCGAAAACCGTGTTCAGCGCAATTCAGCGCCTGGAAAACGGCCACCTGCTGGAATACGACTTCGACCACAACACCCTCGACAAGCGCCGCTACTGGACGCCGCAGCCGGTGGCCGGGAATTGGCGGGAGATCCTCGACACCGCCATCGAATTACGCACCGTGGCCGACCGCCCGCTGGGGATATTCCTCTCCGGCGGGGTGGATTCCAGCCTGGTGGCTTGCCGCCTGGCGGCGCACGGGCATAGCGACTTGCGCACGTTCAGCGCCGCCTTTCCCGGTTCAAAGCTCGACGAAAGTGCCGATGCGGCGACCTTCGCCGCCGCCTGTGGCCTGCCCAATACCGCAATTCCGGTGCCGACGGACATCGGCGGGAATTTTGCGCAAATCGTCGCCGACCTCGACGAACCCTTCGCCGACCCATCGAGTTTCCCCACCTGGTATCTGGCGCGCGCCACCAGCCGCGAGGTCAAGGTGGTGCTGGGCGGCGACGGCGGCGACGAGTTGTTCGCCGGCTACAAACGCCTGCCCAAACACCTCAAGACATTGTGGCGCGACGGCCTGAGCCTGCCCCTGCCGATTCCGTCCGGGCCTTCCGCCAAGGGTCTTGGCAAGTGGCTGGCGGAATTTGCGATGGACTGGCAAAGTGCCTATGCACTGCGTTTTTCCGGGTGTACGCCGGGGCAGCGCGCCTTCCTCCAGCCGGGACGCAAGCTCGAACGGCTGGTATGGTGGCGCAAGCCCGACGCCCGCGAAAGCACACCCCTAAAGCAATTGCTAGCCTGGGATTACGCCAACTACCTGCCCGAATACATCCTCCGCAAGGGCGACCTGATGACGCTGTGCCACGGCCTGGAATTACGCGCCCCGCTGCTCGACCATCGCTTCGTCGAAACCGTGCTGGCGCTGCCCGATGCACAGCGCTTCACCCAGCCCGCCAAGCGCCTGTTGCAACAAGCCTGCCCGGCGCTGGAGCCGATCTTCGCCCGCAAAAAGCGCGGTTTCAACCCGCCGCTGGCGACCTGGCTCCGCGACGATCTGGGGCCACGCCTAACCGGCCTGGGCGAACGTCTGCAAGCCCTCACCAACGGACAAATCGACGCTCGTGCAGCGGATACGCTAGTGGCCCGCTATGGAAAAGAAGAAGGACTGGCCGAGCAGGTGCTGCAATTGCTGATTCTCGATGAAAGCCTTGCGCAGTTGCGGGTACTGGCACGGGAGACCCACCGTTGAACAGCCGCTTCCCCGCCCGTCTGCTGATTGCCGTGGTTGGGGCCTGGCGGCATTTCACCCGCGCCCGGCTCAGCGCCCGTCCCGCCAATCCCCAGCACATCTTGATCGCCCACCAGTTGCTGCTCGGCGACGCCATCATGATGACGCCGCTGATCGCCAAGCTGCGCCGTAACCACCCAAATGCTCATATCGCCATGTTGATCCCGCCCGCCTACGCGCCACTGTATGCAGGGCATCCGTACGGACTGGAGGCGCTGCCGTTCGATCCGCGTTCGCTGGGAAGTGTTGCCGCGTTGCTCAAAGCCGGGCCGTTCGACTGGGCGCTGTTGCCCACCGAAAGCCGCCTGAGCTGGCTGGCGCGGGCGATGGGGGCGCGTTGGATTTGCGCGTTCGACGGCGAGCCGGGGCGGTACAAAAACTTTCCCATCGATGAATTCCGCCCGTTCGCGCTGCATCCCAAGGCATGGGGGGAACTCGCTGCGGAACTCGCCGATGGCGATGAACCCGCGCCCTATCGCAAGGAAGATTGGCCCGCCCCGCCCTGCCGCGATTTTGCGTTGCCGGTGGGGGCCTACGTGTTGCTCCATGTCGGCGCGAGCACCCCGCTGAAACAATGGTCGCCGGAAAATTGGCGCGGGCTGGCGGATTGGCTCGCCACCCAAGGCCGCCAGGTGGTGTGGAGTTGCGGGCGCAATGAGGAAAAGCTGGTCGCCGCAGCCGACCCGGAGGGCCGTTACCCGCGCTATGCCGGCAATCTCGACCTGGCGCAACTGTGGCGGCTGCTGACCCACGCCGATCTGGTGGTGTGCCCGGACACCGGCGTCACCCATCTCGCTCATCTCGCCGGAACACCCACGGTGGTGCTGTACAGTTCGGGCAACCCGGCGATTTTCGGGCGCGGCGCGTTCTGGCGCGAGCATCGCGAGGCCGTACTGTTTTCCCCGAATTACCCGTGCCGCGACGAAAACGTGATCTTCCGCCGCAGGCTCCACTGGGGCGAACATTGCGGGCGCTCTGCAAAAGCCTGCGCCCATCCCGGTTGTATGGATATAATCAGCCTCCCGGCGGTCATCGAGGCCGTCGCCAGCCAGTTAGACTAATCAGCATGAAAGCCATCACTTACCTTTACCAGGGCGCAATCCCGGACATACGCGGCAATGCGCCGGCGTTGGTCGCGGAAAATTTTATCCGCCATTTCAATTTCTTCACCCCCGCGACGATTTGCGATGCCGAACATTATCCGCAAGGGCTGGAGAACCACCCGGATTATGGGGAAATCCACCGCATCGGGTACGGGCGGCTGTACCGGCGGTTGTTCAAGAAACTCACGCGCCTCGATCCCTATCCGCTGCACGAGCGCGCCGCAGCTATCGTCAACCGCCTCGGCCCGGCGGTTTTTCACGTGCATCAACTCGAATTCCCGCTCGACGCATTCCGCGCCCGACTCTACGACCATACCCTGCCGATTTTCAGCCATATCCACGTATTTCAGCCGTTCGACGCCGCCAAGGGAATGCCGGAGCGCTTCATTGCGGTGTCGGAATACGCCCGCAAACACTGCGTGGAACGTCTCGGCTACCCGGCGCACAAAGTCGAAGTGGTGCATAACGGCGTGGATACGGTGCGTTTCACCCCACCCACCAAGGAGGAACATCTCTTTCTGCGCGACCTGCTGGGCATACCGGCAAACGCCGCCGTGCTGGGATATGTGGGGCGCAAGGTAAGCGACAAGGGCTATCTGGGTTTTCTCGAATGTGTCGCACGGTGTTTCAAGGAACACCGCCATGTCCACGCCCTGGCGGTGGGGATGAAGCCCCGAGAATTCCATGACGACCCACACCGCGAACGGATCCTCGAACTGGAGCGTGAGCTGGCCGAAGACGGGCGTTTCCGCAATCTCCCGGCGGTGCCGCAAAGCCGTTTGCCGAATTTTTACCGGGTGATCGACATCCTGCTGTTCGCCACTTATTTTGGTTCGGAGACCTTCGGGCTGGTCAGCGTTGAAGCGCAGGCGTCGGGCTGCGTGGTGATCGCCTCGGAACATAACGCTCTCCCGGAAATCATCCGCGACGGGGAAAACGGCTTTCTGGTGAGCAACCCCCGCGATTTCGAGGCGCTCCACGGCAAAGTCGAAGCGGTGTTGGCTAATCTCTCCAAACTCGCCGATCTGTGCCGAGCGGCGCGCGCCAACGCGGTACAGCGCTTCGACTGGAAGCTACAGGCGGCGCGCCTCGAAAAACTCTACCTGGAAACAATTAAATGAACGACACCGCCAAACCCAAATGGGAGCAACACGCCGCCGCGCCCAATACTCACGCCGCCGCGTATGACTTGCTGCACAAACATCTGGCGGATTTCAAGGGACTCAAACTGTGCGACGTACCTTGCGGCGCGGGACTGTTTTCCGCGCGCCTGCTGGCCGACGGGGCGAGCGTGGCGGTCATGGATATTGAGGCCGTGGAACCATTCAACATCGACCCGGCGTTACGCACCCTGGGCGACGCCAATCTCGGCCTGCCCTACGGCGAGGGTGAATTCGACGCGCTGGTCAGCATCGAAGGGATTGAACACCTGGAAAACCCCAGTTTTTTTCTGCGCGAATGTGCGCGGGTGGTGAAACCCGGCGGGTTGGTGCTGATCTCCACGCCCAACGTGGATAGCTGGCGTTCGCGGCGTTACGTGGCGCGCTTCGGTTATCACAAGTTTTTTGCGCCGGACAATATCGCGACCAAGGAGTCCGGGCACATGTTGCCCATCGACCGGGTGTTTTTCAGCGGTGCGGCGCACAAGGCCGGGCTGGAAATTCTCGAAGTCGGGGTCAACACCCTCGCCGACAAGGGCAAATGGTGGAAAGAGCCATTGCGTCCCTACCTAACCCGCAAGCTGCCAGCGGAAATGCGCGGAGAAATCCCTTTTTATGGCGACGTGGTCATTTATCTGCTGAAAAAACGCCATGCCTGACGGTTGCCCGAAAATCCTGGTGATCCGCCGCGACAACATCGGCGACCTGGTATGCACCACCCCGCTGCTACGCGGCTTGCGCGAAAAAATGCCGGACGCCTGGCTGGGGCTGCTGGCAAACAGCTACAACGCCCCGGTGCTGGCCGGCAACCCGCATCTCGACGAAATTTTCACCTACCAGAAAACCAAGCACCGCGCCGCCGCCAATAGCGTGGTGGCGCTGTATTGGGCGCGCCTCAAACTGATTCTCCAGTTACGCGCGCGCCGCCTGGATTACGTGATTCTCGCTGCGCCGGCCTTTCAGCGCAGCGCTCTGCGTTTCGCGCGGCTGGTTGGAGCGCGCCACCTGGTCGGTTACACCGACCCGCACGGGGTCATTGATCTCGCGTTGCCGTTCCCCCACGGCGAGCCGCAACATCAGGTGGAAACCGTCTATGCGCTGGGGCGTTTTTTTGGCCTGGAGCCGCCCGCCCCGCCTCTGGTGCTACACCCTGATAACACACAGGTGGAGCAAATCGCCGCCAGGTTGCCGCAGCGCCGTGGGGAACTGCGGGTCGGTGTACATCTGAGCGCCCGCGAACCGGATCGGCGCTGGCCCGCGCAACATTTCATCGGGTTATGCCAAGGGCTGATTGCGCGGGGCTGCGAGGTTGTGCTGACTTGGGCGCCGGGCGGGCGCGACAACCGGTTTTTTCCCGGCGACGACGAGACCGCGCGGGAGGTCGCCGCCGCAGTGGCACATCCTGCCTTGCTGGTGTGCCCTACCGACGACCTGGCGGCGCTGGGCGCGGCAATTTCATTGTGCGACCTGCAAATCAGCAGCGACGGGGGGCCGGTGCATCTGGCCGCAGGACTGGGCAAGCCGGTGTTGTGTTTTTTCGGTGAAGAAAGTCCCGCCAAATGGCATCCGTGGGGCGTAAAATACGCGCTCATCCGCAAGCCCAGCCGCCGCGTCGCCGACATTACGGTGCAGGAGGCGCTGGCGGAATTCGACGAACTGCGCAAATCCTCTATCTCACCCTGAATGA
Source organism: uncultured Sulfuricella sp. (assembly GCA_964451375.1). Classification (GTDB taxonomy): domain Bacteria; phylum Pseudomonadota; class Gammaproteobacteria; order Burkholderiales; family Sulfuricellaceae; genus JAGXQV01. The sequence continues at coordinate 39,066 of CAYVIN010000029.1, read as the reverse complement.
ATCACCGCAATTCCCTTTATTACACCCTCACCGCACTGCTCGTGGCGTTGATGTTTGTTTGGCCGATGGGGCGCACCATCGCGCTGCGCCTGTTCCTGTTTTTTTCCGCACTGGGCTGTGCGGGCTGGCTGATCCGGGTGGAAGGCCGGCACATTGTCGCCAGTTCGGCGTCCTGTGTACGCGCGCCGTTTTATCTGTGGCTGGCGCTGTCCGCATGGATACTGGTGGGCGCGCTGACTTTCGCCGCCGACCCTGCCAAGGTGTTCATCGAACTGCGCGGTCAGTGGGTGCGCGGCGGGTTGGCGGGGCTGCTGGGGTTTCTCGCGGCGGCGCTGGCTTTGCGGGGACGTTCCCCGATATCCGCGCCGCTGCTGTTTACCCTGATCGTCTCCCCGATGTTTGTGCAAACCCTGTTACAGGACGCCTACAGCCTGTGGCTGTGGCAAAGCAGCGGCAACCTCCCTTACGACCAGACCCTGTTCATCGAGGGGAAAGCCAAGGTCAGCTACGTCACCAATACCGCCATGGCCATCGTATGCGCCGAACTGATGGCGCGGCTCACCTTTCGGCGGCGTTTCCTGCCCATCGCCAGCTTGTGGCTGGTGGCGCTCATTCCGCTGCTGCTGCTGTGCCTGTATCTGCTTGGTGCGCGTAACGGGGTGATCGGCGCGGTGCTGCTGTTTTTGTCGTGCCTGATGTTTTTCGGCATCGCGCAACGCAACCGGATGCACGGCGCGCTGCTCGGGGTATTCCTCGCCGCCGGCGTCGCCGGAGTGGCGGGATTTGCCTGGGTGGCGGAAAAAGCCGACCTGCGCTGGCAGAGTTTCGCCCAGACCGTGCCGCTGGCGCTCGATACCGTCACCCATCGGGCCTGGCTCAATCCCCAGTTGTATCCCTATCCGCCCTTGGCGGATGGCCGTCCGGTGGACATTTCCGCCTACGAGCGGATTGCCTGGATCAAGGAAGGCGCGCTTCTCCTCAAGGAACACCCGCTGGGTTTCGGCTTCAGCCGCTCTGCATTCAGCGATGGGTTGGTCGCCAAATACCAGGGCGAAGCGCTACCCGGCGCACACAGTCATAGCGGTCTGCTCGACCTGGCGTTGGGAACCGGCATTCCCGGCCTGCTGTTGTGGTTCGGCATGATAGGCTGCCTGTTGGTTCTGGGCTGGCGCGGCTTTTTCCGCCATCACCACCCGGCGGGACTGGCGTTGTTGTTCGTAGTGATGGGGTTCTTCGGGCGCAGCCTGATCGACAGCAATTTGCGCGACCATATGCTGGAACAATCCTTTTTCCTGTGCGGCCTGCTGGCGGCTTTTTCGCTTCCCCCTCCTGACCGGGACGCGACATGAACGCCCCCAAAATTCTGGTGATCCGCCGCGACAACATCGGCGACCTGGTCTGCACCCTGCCGTTGATCGCCGCGTTACGCCGCAAATTCCCGCAAGCCCGCCTGGATGTACTGGTCAACAGCTATTGCGCCGCAGTGCTGACGGACAACCCGGACATCGATACCCGCTACGTCTACACCAAGACCAAACATCGTGAAGCCGGCCAAACCACGTTGGGCGTCTATTGGGAACGCCTGAAAACCACCCTGGCGCTGCGTTCAACCGCCTACGATTACGCGATTCTCGCCAACGTGAGTTGTTTGCCGCGCCCGATTCGCTGGGCCAGACAGGTCGGCGCAAAACATGTTGTCGGCTTCGTCGAGGAAGGCAACCCGCTGGGCCGGGAAATCGATATGCCGGTGGCGCTACCCGGCCATGACCGCCACGAGGTGGAGCGCCTGATGTTGCTGATGGCGCCTTTCGGCGGCTGCGCCGAAATACCGCCGATGTCCATCACGGCGCCGCGCGGTAGCGTCGCCGCCTGCCGGGAATCCCTCGGCGACGCCGCGACTCGCGGCATGGTGGGCGTTCACATCAGCGCGCGCCTGGAGAGCCAGCGCTGGCCGGTAAGTTATTTCATCGAACTGGCGCAGCGTCTGAACCGCGACCGACCACAACCCATCGCCCTGTTCTGGTCGCCGGGCAAGGCCGACAACCCCAACCATCCGGGTGATGACGAAAAGGCCGAAGCCATTCTCGCCGCCTGCCGCGACCTGGCGGTGTTCCCGATGCGTACCGAAAAACTCGACGAATTGATCGCCGGGCTGGCCTGCGTGGAATCGTTGATATGCAGCGACGGCGGCGCAATGCACCTGGCGGCGGCGCTCGGCAAACCCATCGTGTGCCTGTTCGGGGAATCCAACGCCGCTTCCTGGCGTCCGTGGGGGGTTCCGCATGTGGTGGTGCAACCGGATAGCCGCCAGGTCGCCGACGCCAGCCCTGAAGCGGTATTTCAGGCCTGGTCGAAGCTGTTGAAAAACCACGGTAAAGACGGCAGTATGCGGGAACTATAAGGAGCAAACCGATGACATTAGCGCAGCCCAAGCCCTTTTTCACCGCCGAAGAATACCTGGAGTGGGAAAAACACCAGGAGATCAAACACGAGTACCTCAACGGCGAGGTTTTCCCGATGTATGAAACCCACGCGATGGCCGGCGCCAAAGACGGGCATGTGACCATCAATTTGAATATCGCGGCTCTGCTGAAAAGCCATCTGCGCGGCGGGCCGTGCCGGGTTTACATGGCCGACATGAAAGTTCAGGTTGAAGCCGCCAACCAGTTTTTTTATCCCGATGTGCTGGTTACCTGCGACGCCGCCGACCGCAGCGCCGACTATTTCAAGAGCCATCCGACCCTGATTATCGAGGTTTTGTCCGAATCCACCAGCGCTTATGACCGGGGCCGCAAGTTTGAGTTTTACCGGTTGCTGGAGAGTTTGCAGGAGTATGTGCTGGTTGATCCCGACCGCTACAGCGTCGATTGTTTCCGGCGCGACGCCAGCGGCCACTGGGTGCTTTATCCCTATGGGGCGGGCGCTATGGTCAGTCTGGAAAGTGTCGGTCTGAGCAGACCGATTGAGGAATTCTACGAGGATGTCACGTTTCCCGCCGCGTCAGCGCGGGGTTAATGGAAATAACTTGCCGGTCGTCAATTCAGAAATCGACGACCGGCAGGAAATTATCCTAGAAACCTCAGTTGGACGGGCTGGAGTGTGCGGTTTTTGCGAGGTGGGCAAAAAGCCGCCCATCCCTGCCAAACCCGCTTCGGGTGCAGGGCAAGGCGCAACGACGCGGAATGGTCATTCCATTCCAAGGAGTTGCAACGCAGCCATACGCCCGAAAAACCGTGCAATCCGGCCCGTAGCGCTCTCACCAAACGGGTGAGCGTAAAATTGCGACAAAAGTTGTTTAGAACCAAAACGCTATACCTCATGGCAAGCGGTCAACTGAGGTTTCTAGGATTATTCAAAAAAACCTTGTTCAGGAATTTTCCTGATCCAGTTTCGGTTCTTCTTTTTTCACCGGGGGCGGCGCGGGTTTTTTGTTGATATCCGGGCGTTCATTATTTTTCATAAACTTCTTCAACTCGGACAGGTTTTCCGTGAAGCCCGCAGTGATCCGGTCACCCTCGTCGCGATTACGCACCACATAAGGGGTAATCGTCACCATTAACTCGGTTTTTTCCAGCTTGTTATCTTTTACGCCAAACAGGGAACCGAACAGCGGAATGTCCTTGAGTCCGGGTATACCCGTATTTTGAAGATTGCCCTTATTCTCGATCAAACCCGCAATCAACAAGGTTTTGCCTTCTTCCAGCGTAATCTCGGTTTCCACCTTGCGTTTCGAGAACACTGGAGATTTCACGCCGTCAACTGTTTCGGCAGTCATTGCACTGACTTCCTGAGTAAGGATCAGGTTCACAAGTCCAGAGGCGTTCACATGCGGCTTGACACTGAGTAGGATACCGACCGTACGGTAGCTGATGGTGTTGGAAGTGTTGAAACCGCCTGCGCCAGGGGTAGCATTGGCCGCAGGAGTGGCGATGGTGTTGGAGACCACGGGCACATCCTTGCCGACCTCGATCTTCGCCTCCTTGCCGTCGCTCGCCATGACATGCGGCGCAGACAGGATATTCAGATCGGTCGTTGAGCCCAGCGCCTGGAACATCGCCACCACGCTGCTGTTACCGCCGAAGACCATGTAAGTCAGCCCGGAGGCGGTCTTGTCATTACCCAACCCCGCGCTAGGCGTCAACAACCCGGACTTTAATCCGGCCTGTGGCGAATAGGAGGTTCCGTTAATGCTCAGTTTCTCTTTCTGAAGCCACCACTCCACACCATATTTGGTACTGTCGTTCAGCGCCACCTCCGCCACCATCACCTGGATCAACACCTGGCGCGGCACCAGATCGATACGCTGGATGATTTTCTTGATTTGCAGGTAATCCTGCGGATTGGCCTTGATGATGATGTTGTTGGTCGCTTCGTCGGGAATAATCTGGACGCTGCCCGACAGCCCCGCCGCTGCGCCCATTGCGCCGCTGCTGGGTACGGAACCCTGGACTATGGTCTTGGATGGCGCAGTTGTCGCCGCAATCGGCGATCCGCCGTAAATCTGGCGAATGATGTTGGCGACATGCAGCGCGGTGGTGTTTTCGATGCTGTGGACATGGATGTTCGACCCCACGCCATCGGTAGGAACGTCATCCAGGGTATGCAGCCACTTTTCCGCCGTTTCGGCGACAGCATCATTGGTAGCGGCAATGAGAATGGCGTTCATGCGTTTGATGGGCATGAAAAACACCTTGTTCGGTTCGGTGCCGGGTACGTTGAACATTCCCGAGGCTTTGAACAGGGTTTCCATTTCCTTGGCCAATTCGGTGGCGTCCCCCTTGCTCACCTGCACAACCTTGATCTTCACCTCCTGGAGGTAATTCACGTCGAGCACCTTGAGCAATTCAAGGATTTTCGCGACGTTACTGGCACGATCCGCGACGACCAGGTATTTGTTGGTCGGATCGTTGACGATGCCGGCCTGCTGGCCAATAAAGTTTTTCAGGACGTTAATCAGCGCCGACGGTTGAACATATTTGACCCGGATGATGTGGATCAGCGGAGAGCCTTCGCCGGCGGCGTCGAAAGCCATGGTATCGCGGGGCGCGTTGCCGTCCTTGATGACCTTGTAAAGTTTACCGTCGCGTATGATCGACAGGCCATTGAGTGAAAGGATGCTTTCCAGCAGGTTGAATACGTCGGCCTGGCTGACTGCCCCCTGGGTGTTGATAGTGACCTTGCCCTGGACGCTGGGATCGACAATATAGTTAAGATGCAACATGTCGCCCATGATGGCCTGGAGCACTTCAAAAATGTCGGCGTTGTCGAATTTCAGCAAAGTGCCCTGCATGGCTTCGCCGGACAACTCGGGACGCCGGATTTTGCTGGCGAGGGGGCCATCGGAGAGTTTTGCTTCAACCTTGACGTCACTATTGGGCGCTGCTGATTGGGCTGCCGGCGCAGCATCCGCAACGGGAGCAGGAGCGGTCGCGCCGGGATTCTTCGCGGCATTCGCCGCCTGCACCAAACCAGCCGGCGGTGTCGGCGCAGCATTACGCTCGACGATTTGTACCGGATTAGCCGATTTGAAGGGATTGATGAAAGCCGGTTTGGCTTCCTCTCCGGCAGCCGTAACCTGCTGGGAAGCCAGCAACAATGCGGCACAAGTCAGCGCGAGGCCCGTCGGGCGGACGCTGAAACCCGATTTCCGCAAACTGCTATCCCATGTCGAGGCAAGAAAAAGGGGCAGGCGTCGAAGCGCAATTTTCACGTTACCACCAGCATTCACAAAGCAACTCCTTAAAAACTTCGTTATAACATCACGTTAACTCAAGCAGCGGGGACATCCCCACGCTATACCTTGCCTCGTCGCGATTTGACGAGGCAAGGTATATGTCATTTCCGGGCCTGCTTGTCGGCGGCCTGGGGAAGCGGCGCAAATCCCTGCACACCGGCTTTTACGATCAATTCCGTAGGTTGGGCGGGATCCGGCGTCACAATTTCCAGGGTATTGACCCGAATGGCGCGCGGTGAATAGGGCAAGTTCTCAAGCAACCCTACCAATTGCTGGGTCAGCGCCGTGAATTGGGCGTCCACCCGGATTACCGCAAGGCCGTTCGACATATCCACTGCCTGCGGAGTTCCGAGATACCCCTTGCCACGTATCCCATTTACCTGATTTTGCAATTCACCGTTGAGCAGATTCGCCGCGCCGTCGGGATTTGGCGCGAGAAAGCCGCGCTGGTTCAACTCGGCAAGTTTCTCCTGTTTGTCCTTGAGAGCGGTCTCCAACTGCTTCTGCTGGCCGATTTTGGCCTTCATGGTGCGCTGCTTCTTTTCCAAACCGGCAAGCTGGTCGTCGAGTTCGGAATAGTCGCTATACAAACCGTCCATCACCAGAACAAACACCAACAGGATGCCAAGCAACACGCCCAGCGGCTGCCATCCGAAAATCGCGTAAAAACGTTGATAGGCGCGGGATATCGTCATTTTGTTGCAGACGCCGCCGGCGGTGCGGCTTTCCATTTCATTTTCAGGGCAAACGGGCTGTCGAGGTCGGCGCTGACCGCAACTACCGGCGTTTGGGCCTCAAGCGCCGCCAAGCGGGGGGTTTTCTTCAGGGATTCAAGCAAGGACGAACCCTCCGCGCCATAACCTTCAATCACGATTTCCTTGCCGTCGAACTTGAACGAGGCCAGCCAGGCCTTTTCCGGCAGGGTTTTGTATATTTCGTAAAGCGCCTCCAGCGGCTCGCCGGGCTGGGTAATCGTGTGAATGCCATTGATCTGAAGCTGGGCGCGGATCACCTCGGTTTCCACGCCGCTGGCTTTCTGGAATTTCGGTTTGATTTTCTTGATGTCCGACTCCAGTTGTTCGACTTCCTCACGCTGCCCCTGCACCGTCCACCACAACGCCACGGTAAGCGCCGAGCACAGCGCCACCAGACCGATCATCCAGGGCGTCATGCGCGCCATCATGGTGGCGCGATCGGGAATCAGCCATACGCCACCGCCGCCTTTTTTCCAGAACGCCAGGAGCAGTTCCGGCAATCCGTTCTTACGTTGGTAAGTCTGGAGACCACCCTTCTTTTGCGCGCTCAGGGTATCGCCCAGCGCACTTTCCACCCCGGCCAGGAAAATACGGTTCGGGGTAAGACCGATACACGAAAGAGACAACAAATCCAGATTGAATTCCTGGGCCAGCTTGGCGGTTTCGGCAAACGCGAGGGAGCGCGAACGCTCGACAACATTTCCCATGCGGAAGAAATGAAAGTGAACGGCCTTGCCGTCCTGCTCGACACACCCCCACGGCGCAGCGAGCAATTCGCCGTTGCCACCCAGTTCACCACCGACCAGTTGGGCGCGATGGAAAAGCTCGGATAAGCGCAATCCAATTCGCGCCAGGGCATTTTTCAGTTCGCCCACCCACAGTTTCGGCATCCACAGGACACTGATACGCAGCAGGTCTTTTTCCTTGATGATGCGGTAGCTTTTTTCCACCTCGCGCACGGAAAACGGCAACGACTTACCGATTTCCACGTCGATCAACGCATCCATATCCTGGCTCGCCGTAGCGGGTAGGGAAAACGACAAAAACCCGCCGACACCAGCCGGAACCACTGTCATTACCGGGGTGTCGGGAACAATGCCCCATTTCAGAACCAACGGTCGGATGGCGGCCAGCACCTGCTCGGCAAGGGGATCAGTGGTCGGCAGAGGAACCTTTTCGGTGCGGGTTATCCCCCATCCTTTCAGGCCAAACGTCCACAGGGAAACGGTGATTTGAGCTTGCTCGATCAGCAGAGCAAGTTTCTGAAGTTTCATTATTGGTTATTCGCCAGTTTGAGTGAAACGGTATGAATAAAAATTGAAGGATTTGCTGTCTTCTTTCGCCAGCGCGGTCGCTTCGTACACCCGCTTGCCCTGCGCCATCCGGGCACGGAAGCGGTAGATGGCGGTGGCGCTGTCGCGCAACACCTGATTGGCGACTTCGCCGAAAATCTGCGCAGCATCGGAAAGCTTCAGTTTTTTTTGCTCGACCAACGCATTGGCACGAGCGGTTGCGAACTTCTCCAGCTTCGCTGCATCGGCGTTACACATCGCGCCGATTACCGGGAGCGGTGCGGTGTTAAGACTGACTGAACGGATTCCAGTTCCCACCGTGACCAGCTGAATCAGGCCAGGCATCGCCTGGGTTGCGCCGCTTTCTTCGGAAAGCCCGCCGAACTTAAAGCGGGCAGGAAGAAATTCCAACTCCAGCATTTGTTCGAGCGTGGCGAAACCTGTTGCGCCACGCGATTTCCCGACGAGATCACGCGCCTTGACAAGGGCGTCGGCAAAGGTCGCAGCCTCATCCTGCCTCGCGCCCAAGGCGAGGAAGATACGTTGAATGTCCTCTTTCGTCAAGGCGTTGATATCCGGCAAATCACCGGCGTCTTCAAGGTAAATTTGCACGTCGCGGCCCTGGATATTCATCAGATACGGGCCCATCCCCATTTTCCACAAAACCACTCTGGACTGTTCCTCTTTGGGCATTGCGGCGACCGCGCTCTCGGCCAGACGCGCCTTGATCGCCTGTGCGCCGGCATACTGCATCGCACTTTCCAGAATCAGTTCGTTCTGTACGCCTTCCTTGTCGTTCACCACTTGCTGTGCGTTCAAGCGCAAGGCGTAGGCGACACCCAGCCCCACCAATTCGAGGAACACCAGAATGCCGATCACGTAGATCAGGATGAAGCCGGTTTGGGCGGCGCGTTTAGTCATGGGCGTTCATTTCAAAGGTATCACCACCGGCGGCAGCGGCCCTTTGGCGGTTGCGATCCGCAGGCTTACCGCCAGCGGCAGTACTTTTTTCTCCATTCCCCATTCTTCCAGCCAGGCGGCGACGCGCTGTTTTTCGTCGCGCGCCAGATAGGCAAAGCTGCATTGGGTCAAAGCCCGCATCAATACTTCCTGTTCGTAAATCGGCTCCTGCGGGCCGCCTTCGGCGATCAGCGGCTGTGGCAACGGCGGGGGCTGGACGGCGGCAGCGCCCGGCGTCGGCATCAACTGCGCCAATTCCGCCTTCAACTGGGCTTCCGCCAGTTGTTTCTGCTGGTTCTGGCCCGGCTCGATGCGCATCAGGTGAACCAGCGCGTAACGCCCCGGCGCGGTTTCCATGCACCCCAGGCTGATCAGGGTCGCCTTGACCCTGCCGCTGGCAAGCGGCGGCTTTTCGCTGAGCAAGTCGATCTGTGCGGCGTTGCCGCGCAACCCCACAATTCCCTTGGGCAGCGCCTGGATTTCCTGGCGTATCAGACGCAAGGCACCGCGCAATTCCTGCTGTTCGCCAATATAGGCATGAGCGCGTTGGTAGAAATCGCCGCCCATGCGCAGTATCGAAGCGCCCAGCAAGGTCGCCAGGGACGCCAGGGTAATCGCGATGATTACTTCCAACAGGGTAAAGCCGTGCTGCTGAGTCGGGCGCATCATTATTTCACCCCCAGCCCGACCGGAGCGGTTTGTCCGCCCGGCGGCGGCGCGGGCGTTCCCGACGCCTGTCCCGGCTGACCGGGCTGTCCCGGCTCGCCGGGTTTGCCCGGCCCGCCGGGCGCGGCAGTTTCATCCGGACTCATCTTGTAGGTGGCCAGCGCGTAGGTTTTTTCCTTGCCGGCCTCACCCCAATAGACCTCGACCAGGATTTCCTCCAGCTTGAAAGGCATTTTTACCTTTTCCTTGAGCGCCTCTTCGACGATATTCACCGGACGGACTTCGATCTTGTAGGAATACGTGACGCCGCCATAGATTTCCTCGGCGTCGCGATTGATGATGTCGAGACTCGGATCAACCCACACTTCTTCGAGCTTGGAACGCGCCAGGATTACCGCATTCTGGTACTCGGAGGCCTGCCGCAGGAGTTTCAACGATCCCGAAAACGCCCCCAGTATCGCGGCATAGGTCAATCCCAGCAGGGTCAGGGCAACCACCACTTCAATCAGGGTAAATCCGGAATGGCGGGATTTCATGGACGCGGCGCGCCACCCAGCGGTGAAGGGGGCGATGTGCCTGACGCGCCAGGCGCCCCCGGCGCACCGGTCGTTCCCGGCGCGCCCGGTTGCGGCGCCTGACCCGGCGGGGGCGCGGGCGGTTGTTGGGGGGCCTGCGCCATGGCGGCTTCCAGGCCGTTTTTCAGGGGCCGCAACTGGAGATCGCCGAGCGGCTTGTCTTCATCGCCACGCAGGGTTTCCACCTTGCCGGTAAGAGCCTGCACCAGTATCCGGTGTGCACCGGTTTTCGGCGCGACCAGTTCAAATCGCGCCCCCGTCGTGCTGCCGTCGGGAAAAAACGTCATGCGCAATTTGTCGTCCAGTGGATCAAGCGCCTCAATCAGGACTTCGTCGCCATCACGCACTCGGCTGAAAGCATATTTATCCGGCAAATTGATCAGCAACGTTTCGTTTTGGGAATCGAGTTGCAAGGTCAGGGTAGCGCTGGCGAAATTGACGTTCAACTGCTGGGGGCGGCTGCTGAGAATCGCCCGGGCCTTGACCCGGCTCAGTTCCCGCAAGGTTTTTTCGACCCATTGGCGCTCCTCGGAGGTGCGCAGGGTGCTATCGAAGGAAGCCAGCACCAGCGACGCAGAAACCGCGATGATGACGGTGACGATCAACACCTCGACCAGCGTGAAGCCGCGCTGGGCGGCCCACACCGGCAGGCCGCGCGGTGGCGTCATCAAATGATCCTCAGTTGAGCGGTGGAAGAGCGGGGATCATTCCCAGCTGTTTACGTCTGCGTCTTCACCAGTACCACCTTCCTTGCCATCCAAACCATAGGAGGAAAGGTCATAGTCGCCATGGGTGCCGGGGGCCTTGTAAATCCATTCCTTGCCCCACGGATCCTTATCAGCCTTTTTCTTCAAATACGGGCCTTTCCACTGATTCCCCTTGGCTTCGTCTTCCGGCTTGTCCCACAACATTTTCAGGCCTTCGTCGGTGTTTGGATAACGCCCGAAATCAAGGCGGAAAGCGTCCAGCGCGGAGCCGGTCATTTCGATCTGGGCCTTGGCGGCCTTGGTCTTGGAAGTGCCGACGTGACTCAGCACTTTAGGGCCAACCAGCGCCCCCAGCAGGCCGATGATCATCAGCACGATAAGTAATTCGATGAGGGTGAAACCGCGCATGACGCGGGATGGGCTTTGACGTTTTAATGTAGACATGGTTTTTCCTTGGAACAAGACAATTACATGGGCAAATCGTTGATGGAGAATATCGCCAGCATCATGGAAATCACGATCCCGCCGATCAGCACCCCCATCATCACAATCATTATCGGCTCGAACAATGCGATGAATTTTTTGGTGGCTTTCTGCACTTCGGTGTCGTACTGGTCGGCGACCTTGAGCAGCATTTTGTCGAGTGAACCCGTCTCCTCGCCGACAGTGGCAAGATGACCGAGCAGGGGCGGGAAAAACGCGTCATTGCGCAACGGCTGGGCCACGCCCTTGCCATCCTTGATGCCCTGATGGAGCCGTTCGACGGCGCGTTTCAGGGGAATGTTGTCGGTAAGCCCCTGGACGATGCCGATACTGGTCAAAATCGGTACGCCGCTGGCAAGCAGGGTGCCGAGCGTCCGGGTAAGCCGCGACAACTGGATTTTCAGCACCAGCTTGCCGAAAACCGGCAGGCGCAGGATCAGGGTATGCCACCACACCTGCCCGCCGGGAGAGCGGATGTAGGCGCGGAACGCCCAGATGCCCAGCCCTATGCCGAGCAACATCAGCAAGCCGTATTTGGTCAGGAAATTGGCGATACCGATCAGGAAAGCAGCGGCAAACGGCAATTCCTGCCCCATTTCGGCGAACATCGCGCCGAATTTGGGGATCACCACCACCGTCAAGGCCACCAGCGCGCCTATCCCAAAAACAAACAGCAAGATTGGGTATATCGACGAACTGACGAGAAAAGAACGAAATTCGATGCTGCGCTCGTAGAAGTCGATGAGACGCACCAGGGCGACCTGGAGAATCCCGCCTTCTTCACCGGCGCGAATCATGTTCACGTAGACGCGGGGAAATACCTTGGGATACTGGGCGAAAGCATCGGCCAGCGAATGGCCCTTTTCAACTTCCAGATAGATGCCTTGCACCACTTCGAGCAACGCCGCATTTTCCAGGGTGCCGAGCAGAATTTTCAGAGAACGGTCAAGCGGCAGACCGGCCTTGAGCAGGGCATTCAACTGTTCCGTCAGCTCCAGCACGTCGCGCATCGACACCTTGCGCGGCCCGAACAGCGAAGCGCCGCCGCTCATGCCGGCGGCGCCCTTTTCGACCACCTTGACCGGCGTAAATCCGTTCGCCTGGAGCATTTTGGTGACGCTGGCGACATCGACATCCTCGACCACGCCGTTCACCGCTTTTCCCCGCGCGTCCAGCGCCCGATACTTGAATTGGGCCATCAGATTTCCTGGCGGGTAACGCGGGCCAGTTCATCCAGAGTAGTTTCCCCGGAGAACGCCTTGCGCAGACCATCGGTGCGCATCGGCTTGATTCCCTCACGCATTGCTACGGCGCGGATGATTTCCGCCGATTCCTTTTTGAGAATGGCCTCCTTGACCTTGCCGGTCAGCGGCATCAACTCGTAAATCCCGGTACGCCCCTTATAGCCGGTGTTGGCGCAGTAATGGCAACCCTTACCGCGATACAGGCGGATATCCGAAGTCACCTCGATTTTTTCCTGCTCCAGAAACAGCTTGTCCATGTCGTTGAGCGGGGACTCGTGTTTGCAGTGCGGGCAAATCTTCCGCACCAGCCGTTGCGCCTGGATCATCAAAACGCTGGAGGCGATCAAATAACTTTCCACCCCCATGTCGAGCAAGCGGTGAGGCGCACTGAAGGAATCGTTGGTATGCAGGGTGGAGAACACCAGGTGACCGGTCAAGGCCGATTGAATGGCAATTTCGGCGGTTTCGCGGTCGCGGATTTCACCCACCATGATGATGTCCGGGTCTTGTCGCACGATGGCGCGAAGCGCCGAGGCGAAAGTCAACTCGATCTGCGGCTTGACCTGCATCTGGTTGATGCCGTCGATCTGGTATTCGACCGGGTCTTCAACCGTGATGATTTTCGATTGGGGCGTATTGATGCGGGTCAGCGCGCCATACAGCGTGGTGGTCTTGCCGCTGCCGGTAGGCCCGGTTACCAGGATCATGCCGTGCGGCTGCTGGATGAAGTGCTGGAAGGTGGACAACATTTCCGGGTCAAAACCCAGGGTCTCCAGGTCGAGCACTGTGGCGTTCTGGTCGAGAATCCGGATCACCATACTTTCGCCATATACGGTAGGAATGGTGGACACCCGCATGTCGATTTCATGCTGATGGATCACCATCTTGATGCGCCCATCCTGCGGCAGGCGACGTTCGGCAATGTTCATCCGGGCGCGCAATTTCAGATGTGAAATGGTCGGCAGGAACATGCGGCGCGGCGGCGATTCGATATCGTTCAACACACCGTCGATACGGTAACGCACCTTGAAGTTGTCCTGATAGATTTCCAGGTGTATATCGGAGGCGCGGGAGTCAACGGCATTTGAAATAATCAACTGCACCAGCCGCACCACCGGGGCGTCTTCCGCCTGCACCTTGAGGAATTCGAGATCGTCCTCGCTGCCGTCTCCCTCCGGCATCTCGGCGTCGTTCATGATGCCTTGCATCTCGCCGGCATGGCTTTCGTAGACCCGCTCGATTTGCGCCAGGATCACCTCACGGCGCGCCAGAAACAGGGTCAAAGACAAATTGGTGTATTGCCGCAAGACATCAAGAATATGCGGCTGCACCGGTACGGAGGTGGCGACGCGCAGGGTCGCACCTTCCACGCCGAGTGGAAGAAAGCCGTGTTCCTTGAGAAATAGGGGCGAAAGCCCTTCTATCGGTGCGATATCCGCAGTAAAGTCTTCCGCTTCAAGTAGCGGGGCGCCCAGCAAGGCGCGGGATTGCTCTAGCAAGCGCGTTTCGTCGTTTGGCAGCATTTAGGATGGATTACGGAACAGCCGATAGTTGAAAGAAGGCAGCCGACGCTGCTGCGTGACCCGCTTGGCAGCATGGCCTTCGCAAAAAAGCCGTTATGGTAACACATTGTTCCGATTCGGCCAGACGGATATGTTTCGACATATTTCGCGACTTTGGCGCGGTCGGATTGGCGTCGTTTTGACCGGCCAGGCACCTGAAATTGAACGATACTTTTGAAATAATCCGCGACTTTAACCATGTTATTATTCGGGCTGGTCGCTTCACCGGCATTTCGCACTTTCGGATATGTTTGTCGGCGGTTCGACAGGCGTTCCCGCCAAGGGTTCCGAACTATCCGCATGATTCTTTGCGACGCTTCTCAACCAGGCCCTTCCAGATTTGTTTACTTTGCTTTGTGTTCCTACTTTTAACCCCGGCGATTTTGCGCCCGCTTTCGTCGAAGCCTTGCGACGGCAAACGGTTACGCCCGATCAACTGGTGATTGTCGATTCCGGGTCGAGCGACGGCAGTCCGAACTATTTCAGCGCCCACGGCTTTTCGGTTTTATCCATTCCGCAGTCCGAATTCAACCACGGGAAGACCCGGCAGCTCTGTATAGACGCTTACCCCGCCGCCGATATCGTGTTCTTTTTGACTCAGGATGCGATTTTGGGCGACTGCCATGCGCTTGAGACACTGCTCGCTTGTTTTGCTGACAAAGAGGTCGGAGCGGCCTATGGGAGGCAACTCCCCCACAACGACGCTGGCGCGATAGAGACACACGCCAGATTGTTTAACTATCCGAACATCAGCAAACAAAAGAGCCTTGCCGATGTACCCGCCCTCGGCATTAAAACAGCCTTCTTCTCCAATTCATTTGCCGCTTACCGGCGCTCAGCGCTGATTGAAGTCGGCGGATTTCCGAGCCGGGTGATTCTTGGGGAAGACACTTGGGTCGCCGCGAAAATGCTGCGCGCGGGATGGCGCATTGCGTATTGCGCCGAGGCCACGGTTCGCCATTCCCATAGTTATGGTTACGTTGAGGAGTTTCGGCGATATTTCGATATCGGCGCATTCCACGCGAGAGAGGCCTGGCTGCGCCAGGAATTTGGTCAACCGACCGGTGAAGGGCTGCGCTATATCCTCTCCGAATGGCGCTTTCTTGCTAAAATGGCGCCTTCGCTGTTTCCCTCGGCTATTTTGCGTACCGTGTTGAAATTCATCGGCTACAAACTGGGTGCGCTGGAACGTTTTTTACCGCTCTGGGCCAAACGCCGGCTGAGCCTGCATACCGGTTACTGGTCTGACGCCGAAACATGAAAATTCACATCGACAATGCCCTGCTGGCCAAAGCCGCGCTGCTACTCGGCGATTTGCTGGCCTTTTATGGGGCGTTCATTCTTGGGCGTTCCGCCAACTGGGCTTATGACCATTCCTTCGCGGATGCGTTTCTCGGCTGGCCCGATGAAAGAGGGCAAATTCGGCTGGCGGTCTTCAGTATCATCGTGTTTGTTTCCATCGCCTGGTTCTGGAGCGTTGGTCACTATTCACGACGCAAACCGTTCTGGGACGAGTTTCATGAGACGCTGAAGATTTTGGTGATCGCCGCCGGCATCGACGCCACGCTGGTATATATGGGCAAATGGCAATTCTCGCGGCTATGGCTCGCCTCCACCTGGGCGCTTGGTTTTTTTCTGGTCCCGTTGGTACGGATCACCATAAAACGCACATTGTTGCGACTCGGTTTATGGCTACGCCCCACCGTCATTATCGGCGCTGGGGAAAACGCCCGTGAGGCTTCCGTCGCGTTGCGTAGCGAGCCCTTGATGGGACTTGACGTTATCGCTTATCTCGCCCCCCACGGCTCACCGGTAGCCGACGCGCTCAACAATGGCGGCCCGCCGGTCATCCCGCTTGGCGCCAAGCCCATGACGCAGCTTGAGGAGATGGCGTTTCCCCACGTCGTGATTGCATTGGATGCGGAGGATCTGCAAACCCAGCAGTCACTTATCAACCTTTTGAGTATTCGCTATATTGACCTGAACGTCATTCCCAGCCTGCGCGGACTTCCCTTGCTCGGCATGGAGATCACCCATGTCTTCAGCCATGAAGTTCTCATTCTGCGAGTGCGTAACAATCTTGGACGACGTGTGGCGCGCTTTGCGAAACGACTTTTCGATATCGTCGTTTCTTTTTTGCTGCTCCTGACCCTTTGGCCATTTTTCGTTTATCTCGCGCAACGTATTCGTTGTGACGGCGCTCCGGCAATTTTCGCTCACGAACGTATTGGCCGGCATGGTGAATCTTTTCGTTGCTTCAAGTTTCGCTCCATGGTTGCCGATGCCGATCAGGTGCTGGCGAAGATGTTGGCTGCTGATGCGGCGGCCCGCGTGGAATGGGAGCGCGATTTTAAATTGCGCAACGATCCTCGTATTACCCCCATAGGCTCTTTTTTGCGCAAGACCAGCCTCGATGAACTGCCGCAACTCTGGAATGTTCTTAAAGGTGATATGAGCCTGGTCGGCCCGCGCCCTATCGTTACCGAGGAGATGGATAGATACGGTGACCAGCTTGGTTATTACCTGGAGGCGCGCCCCGGCATGACCGGGCTTTGGCAAATCAGTGGCCGCAACGATGTGGACTACTCGGCGCGAGTTAACCTTGACGCCTGGTACGTTAGAAACTGGTCGCTGTGGTACGACATTGTGATTCTACTGAAAACCATCAATGTAGTGTTTCGACGCCACGGAGCCTATTGAAAATGAGCATGGTTCTGGTGGTTGGCGGGGCAGGATTTATCGGCTCCCACATGGTTCAAATGCTGCTGTCTGAGGGGCGCGATGTCGTCTGTTTCGACAATCTCAGCACGGGTTGCCGCGAAGCCCTACTCGGAGGGACTTTTGTTCAGGGTGACTTGGCGAATCAGAGTGACCTGGATGCTGTCTTCGGATCCTACCAGTTCGATGGCGTAATGCAGTTTGCCTCATCCATCCAGGTTGGCGAATCCATACAACATCCAGCCAAGTATTACCGCAATAATCTCGTCAACACGCTCAATTTGCTTGACGCCATGGTGAGGCATGATGTCCGGCGGCTGGTTTTTTCTTCCAGCGCCGCCGTGTACGGAGAGCCTTCCGTCACACCTATTGACGAGCGTCATTCACTTGTTCCGCTTAGCCCTTACGGTCAGTCAAAGTTGATGGTCGAGCGCATATTGGCGGACTACGAACGAGCCTATGGCCTCACATCGGTCGCGCTGCGGTATTTCAATGCGGCCGGCGCAGACCCCGGCGGAATGCTGGGGGAACGACATGATCCCGAAACCCATTTGATCCCGCTTGCGCTGCAAGCCATTTCCGGAAGAGCGGGAAAACTCACGCTGTTCGGCGACGACTACGCCACCCCCGACGGAAGCTGCATTCGTGATTACGTCCATGTCGCAGACCTGTGCCACGCACACTCCCTTGCGCTTGAGTCTTTGCTAAACGGTGAACGCTGCGCGGCTTTCAACCTTGGAAATGGACTGGGGTTTTCAGTTCGGGAAGTACTGCGAACAATTACCGAGGTGACAGGACTTTCGGTTCCGCATAGCTGGGGGCCACGCCGGACGGGGGATCCCGCCTGTTTGGTTGCCGATGCCAGCCTCGCGAAATCCCAACTCGGCTGGATTCCCAAATACAGCGAACTGGAAACCATTATTGGCCACGCCTGGAAATGGGAACAACGATTGGCGAATGCTGAAACTTCATCCCGGATATCGACCGCTTCGCCCTAACAACCCATGCCAGAATCCCATCACCATCATTTTCAAATTTGTCAGACGGGGCGGGGTGATCAAGGAAAAGAAACCCAGCTTCAATATCAGCCGGAGCGCGTCGTTGGCGACCCACACCGCAGAAATATAGCCGCGCTTATATAACAATGCCGCATTGCGAAACAAATAGTAATTTCGCAATGGCGAGCGTACCGAAATCATACGGCGACCACCACGCCAAGCCACCACCTCATCACCAAGATGATGCTGCATTTTCGCCGCACAGACACCAAAACTCTGATACCCCATCGATTTTGCACGTAGACACCATTCGATATCGACGTAATCGATAAACAGGGACTCATCCATTAACCCGATCTCCTGGAGCACCTCCAGATTTATCAGGCTACCGGACGTTATCAGATAGTCTACCGGGATATATTTGTCGTCTGACTGGGCCTGTATTTTGTTAACCCAGCCGTTTTCCAGTCTTATAAACGGGGCTGGCGCTTTATGGCGTGGATCGAAATACTGAGGGCCTAACGCGGCGAGATGTTTGTGGTGGGAGGAAAGATCGGCTTCCGCATTTAGAAGCGCCGCAACCATCCCATCCTCCGGCTGACTATCCTGATCGAACAACGCGACATGAGTACACTTCGCTGCCATAGCGTAGCGGATGGCTGCATTATGGGCCGCTCCGACACCCATATTTTCGGGTAATTGCAAGAAGGTCACGGGACAGCCATTGTCCTCGACGTAGCATGAGGGGACGCAGTTCACCGCTGACGCGTTGTCAACCATGATAATCTCATTGACCTGATATTTTAGGCGATTTAGCAAATCGCCCAACCTCTCCGCTTCCGGGTTGAAGGTAACAATGGACGCCGCCACGCGGGTTGGGGTTCGTTGCCAAGTTTCGCAAATAGCCTGCGTCATCAGAGCTTACAACTTTCCAGTAAAATAAAACGGCCCACACAATTCGTGTGGGCCGCTTGGGAGCAAGTTCAACTATTTCACAATGGTATAGATCTTCTTGCTAACCAGATCATCCCCGACACCATAACCCGCATAAATTTCTGTGCCGATCAGGAATGTCACGTCCATGGCACCGTTGAGTATGGTGATGGCGTTATTGCTCACCGGATCCAGATAGGGGAGCAGAGCCCCGCCAGTCCATTGCGTCCACACGCCCGCCTTAGTCAGAAAAAACAGCCCACCAGAAGGCTTGATGATGGCGGCCGGCACTAGTGCCGCGACATAGTGAGCCACGACACCCGTTGTATCAGACGCGGGAGTTATGGTCGTCGTAAGATTGAGCTTGTCGTTCGTCCCGCTAGGGGCTGCGGTAATTGCGGCTTTCGTTGGAACAGTAACATTTGCGTTAGTTGAAAAGCCGACCGGAATTACGGAGGTTTTGTTCCCGGTTGCATCTTCACCATAAAAATAGACTTGGTAGGCTGTACCTGCCGTAAGCCCGCTGAGCGGAAATTCCTTCGCGCTGCCGGCGCTCACCGCCCCACTTCCCTTCAAGGTGGCGGCTGCACCGGTGGAATCCTGTCCAGCCTTGATTTGTATCCCCGTGGGCGCGCCCGGAACCGTTGTCGCATACGGGAATGCCACCCAATAGCCGGTAGCTGCGGCGCTAAGCGTTGCGGAGAAGGCGGCGCCGGTTGAGGTCAGCTTACCAATACTCAATGCGGTTAAAGATAATCCTGACGTACTCGGCGTCGGCGCGGACACCGTTATGGTTGCAGTCGCAATGGAGCCTGTCGAACTTAGGCAGGTAATAGTCGCTTGGCTATTCGCCGCCGCACCCGCGATCACTGAACCAGTCGCCGAGCCCCCACCCGCAACAACGGTCGGATTAGGAACCACTGCGGAGTTGCTGGAGGCGCAACTCTGAATCGTGCCATTTTGTGCGGTCAACGTGTACGTCCCAGCCGCTGCAATCTGCTGAGCCGAAGGAGATATGGCAAATGCGGATGGGGTCGGCGTCCCCGGCGTCGTAGGCCCTGATGCTGAAGCGCAATTTGTCGTTCCCAAGCCGTCGCAATCGCCCGAGCCCCCGGCCCAATTTCGGGCGGTTCTCCATGTATTATAAAGGCCGGCATTATTGATATTTGTGTTTACTGTGACGTTAGCCCAACGAAACCCTGCGCTACCCGCCTGCAAGATTACATAGTTGTACCGTGCGGTCGTATTTGTGCCGGTTTGGCCTGCGAGAGGATATATCGTTCCGGTAATTAGCGATTGACCGCCAAGGTCTTGCGATGAAATACACGTCTGGAGGTTATTGGACGCTTGGCTGCCGCAGTACGGTAGATCCTGACTAAAGATTCCCCACTTCACGCCCCCCGATTGCCCGGTATCCACCGTGAAATTGACATACTCAGTTCCCGGAGGAATCATGACTTTAATTCTGATAACTTGCCCACTACTCATGTCCTGCAGCAATTCCGGGGGAAGGCTGGTGCCGGACATCATAACCGCAGAAGGGTTTATGAAATTCACCCCAAGATAGAGACTATTAGACGTTGCCGCCGTGTAATAACTAGAACTTAGCGTAGGAAGAAATGTTTCCCGTGTATAGGTTGAGTCAGCTGAAACCACGCCTGCCGCCATCAACATACATACCAAGAAGGCTCTATAAAGTACGTCATTCAAACCTCTGACGCAATCCATAAGTTTGAGATTCATCTTAATCACCGGGCATTTCTCCTTTTAACCTAAAAAAAATGACCGCCAAGCTTCTCAGCCGGCGGCCATTTCTATACAGCTACTGCACTAATAAGCTGAATTAACGGCTCATCGTATCCACTACAGAGCGAGTAACTGCGTCGTTGTAGTAGTGCAGGAAACCAATGGTCGGCAGACCAAAACCTGCGGTGTAGTCAGTTGCGCCAGTGGTTGCCGCAGATACACTGACGTTAACCCAACCGGAAGTCGGCTTCCAAGTGGTGGTGCCGGTCAGAGCAAAGTAGTTCACTTCGTGATCCAGGGTACCAGGAGTAACCACGGTCACCGGGCAAGGAGAAACCACGCAAACCGGGCTAACGCTAACCGGTGCAGAGTTTTCTTGGTTGTCGAACAGGGAGCTACCGTACATGAACTTACCCTTGGTGTCGTACGGAGGATTGTAAGACCAGCTCGAGGTGTACTGATTCACTTCGTGACGATACTTGGTCGGCATCGTCATGCCCATACCGATCCCAGAACCAACCATCGACGTGTTGGAATTCTCGTAGAAACCGTACAGTGTACCGGTTGCCAACGCGTTTTCGATATCAACCAACGCATCGGAAGAGGTTCCGGTGATGAAGTTCAAACCCATCGCGGTTTCTTGACCAACGAACACGTCAAACGACGGGTTGTTGATAACGGTATCATTGCTCACAGCAACATTCGGGGTGGTGCCGTTACGCAGAGCAACCATCGGAATGCTGATACGGTCGCTGCCGTCAGTCTTGGAAATAACGGTCTGACCCTTCAACTGAACACGGGTTGCGTGATCAGCACCCTGACCAACAGCAACGTTAGTAATTTGGGTAACGGTGTTGTTAGCATTCAGGAACGACTTGGTGGAATCAAAAATGCGCAGCAGGTCAAACTTCGACATACCTTGCTTAACCACAACCGGGGAACCGGTGGCAACGGTAACGGTACCAGCAGCAGCATAGGCACCAATCACTTCGATATGCCCCATAGCGCAGGAATCAGCAGCCGGCTCAGTACGCGGCGCAGTCATCGTCCAAGTCACACCACCAGCCACTTGGGAAGCAAACTTGACATCAGTTGCGCTGGTGGTACGGCTTGCCAGCAGGGAATCATCATCAGTCCAAACGGTTGCGTTGTTAGCATTCGCCGGATCAACATTTACATCCATGTACGCCACGTCGCCGGGGGTCAAATACAGAATCGCGTCAAAACACTCATCAGAATGCTTCTTGGAACGGAAAACAATCTTAGCCTTAACTGCGTTCGTCAGACTGGAGTTCACAACTTTAACACGGGTGGTATTGTATACTGCACCGGCACTGGTTTGCGCCATCGCCATGTACAACGGACCCATCAACACTTGACCGTCGCCGGTTTCGGACATACGGATAGCTTGCGCACCGCCGCTCACCATTGCTCCGGTAACCAGCGCAGTCGCCATCGCGGAAGCCAACAATTTTTTCTTAAACATCATTTAGTTCTCCTTGCTTAAAGTAAATTAAACACTAATGGAATTACCCAAACTGCCGGATCATCCAGAGCGACTTAAAAATATTATGCCGTCTCCTAACCCCCCTGGAGTCGGGTAGTGCAATTTCTTGCCCACAACCACCCAAGACCTGGCACAAGCGTTACCACTACTATCTCGCGAGCTAATGTTAACTGCATTGTTCGATTAGACGCAAGCGCATTTGCTTGTTTGGTGAACATTCTAAACGGGATGTTGTTAAAATACAACAACACGCCCGCCGCCATTGTTATCTATGAAATAACCACGCTTCTCTTCTCGGCAGCCGAGAATATTACATTTTTCCAATTCGTGGCGCAATGTTTCAGAACTCGTTGTTCTATTACATGGGAAAAAGCGGCGCATGAAAGTGTGCGACGGCGGGCTTCGTCCTCAATCAGCCAGATCAATGCGAATTTCCAAGCGGCGGGATTATTTTCGGCCAGATAGCCCGTAACTTTGTGGCGCACCGTATGCCGGTATGCTTCGACACTACTATATATGGCGGGTATACCCAACAAGGCGTAGTCAAGAAACTTGATGTCCGATTTACTGCGGGTGAATTCGTTGTCTTCCAGGGGTGCGATCGCGATATCCCAATTCAGGTTCTGTTTCGCCCAAGGGACAAAGTCCGGGTAAAAATGATTTCCCGCAGTATCCAGAATCGAGAACGGCAGCGACTCAAAGCTCTGGGTGATGCGACGATCTTCGGAAATCCCCACCAACTGGAATTCAATTTTGTTTTGATATCTCCGCAATATGGCGCGCAGGGGTTCCAGCACCATCAGGATATCCCGCAGATGGCTGTGGGTTCCCATATAGCCGATCACCAGCTTCCCATTCGAGGGCGCGAGCCTTGGCGGCGGTGTATTTTGCGTCGGGCTAAGAAAAAGGCGCTCGTCCAGCGCATTTTCCACCACTACAATCCGGGAGTTCAGGTGTTGCAAACGTTTCTTCAACGGCTCAGTGGAAACGGCCACACAGTCGGCACTGCGCAGAAAGCAACGGACGATATTACGTTTCGTGTCGGTTGAAAACTCGTGCCAGGGCTGGCAACGATGCAAGTCGAGCAGGTTATCGTCCAACGTGTAGACCATTCCTGCGCCACGCGTTCGGATTGCCGCCACCAGCGCCTCTGCAGATTCCAACGTAGCATCGGCGCGCCAGCCTCTTTCGACAACAACAACATCGACATCGCCATCCGGCAAATCGGCGCCGGTTGAGATAATGAAATGTTCGGTCAGCGCCGGATGGGAAAACGGCCTGAGTAAACGGATATGTCCCGAACCATGCGGATTGCCGAAACGGTCGGATTCATATAATAAATGGACACGCAAACTCATATATCCTGACCGCCCCCGAACAGAACCTGCAATATCGCGGTAGCTGCCCGATCCGGGCCGAATCCGGCGACATCGATCAATGCCTGATTCTGCAGGCGTATCCGCAACTCATTGTCGAGCACCAGTCGCTCCAGCGACTTATAACATTCGCGCTCCGAGGCGGTGTCCACCATCAGGGCGTTTTCCTCATCACGGGCGAAACTGCTCGCCCCACCGGCGCGCGGCACAATCACTGCCAATCCGCAGCTCATTGCCTCCATGGCAGTCAGCCCCATCGCCTGATAAGTCGAGAAATCTGCGAAGATATCCATTTCATTGAGTAGCGCCGCCATTTGCCAGGGCGTCTGCTCGCCACGATTGATGAAAGCAAAATCGCGGGGAAGCGCCAGAAACTTGGGATCATCCTGAGCCACACCAAAAATCACGATCTCCACCTGGCGTGGGAAGGCGTGTTGAATCATGCGCAGCACCCGCATAGTCAGCGCCGGTTCACGGCGCTCGCTGCTGGGGCGCACCATCGCGCAAATACGTAACGGCGCCTTCGGCCAAGCGGGTAGCCGACTGCGACGCGGCATAAAGGTATCAGCCTCGAAACTGGGGCCAATCAAGGCGCAATCCACGCCTGTCTTATCTTGAACCTCAGCGCGATTCCATTCTGTCTTGGTAAAACAGCGCAGATCGGCAATCGCCGTGTAGGAATCCAACGCAACGCGGTATTCGGCGCTATTCTGCGAATAGAAATACGGCTCAAAATCCTGGATGTAATAGCCGATCACCGGCCCTTGCGGTCTGTCGACAAGGGGCTTGAGCCATTGCACGGTATGGTTGGCGGTGGCGATCACGGCGTCGAAACCGGCGGCGATATCGGCGAAGTCCGTTTCGTCTTCAGCGTAAATCACTGGCACATCAAGCTCCGGGTAACTATCCTCAAAGGGCGCGCGAATTCGAAGCAGATTGAGAATCCGCGCATCCACGCCCATGCCAATCATCGCCCGCGCTTCGGAAATCACTACATTTGCGCCGCCGCCCGCCGCCATTACCGGCATCACAAACAATACCCGCCGTCCTTCCCAGGCCGCCAAACCACGCTCGATCAGGTCACGGCGCTCGAATATCCGCGCGGCGCGCGCGCGAATTCCCTGTAGAACGTCGTCCTGCCGACAGGCCCTGACCCCCTGCTCGATGATCTCGTGCCCATGTTTCTCGGCCAATGCCGCGCCGGCGAGATCACACAACGCCTTACGGCGCTCATGGGAATAACTCTTCGATTGGGCATGGAAAACGTAGACATCGTCGGCAACCGCCAGTTGCCAGCCCGCCTTGGCGGCGCGCAGCGAATAATCGTTTTCCTCGCCGTAGCCGCGCGCAAACGCCACCTCGTCGAAATAACCAATATCATCGATCAAGGCGCGCTTGATCATCAGGCAAAAGCCGTTAAGGAAAGGGATGCGCGGATACAGGCGCGACGAACGGCAGGCGACTAAAGTCGCCATGTCATCCACAGATACGCCTTCGGGAAGGGCATTGTCGGCCCAGTCACCGTTTTCTTCGAGAAGCGGCACCGACTGCCAGGATGCAGTATTGCTCAACGGCCCCACAATACCGATGGCGCGGTCAGATTCGGCGCACATCGCCATTCTATCCAGCCAATCCGGCGTCACAATAGTGTCGCTATTTAGCAACACCACATAGTCGCCGCTAGCGGCATGTAAGCCCTGATTAGCGGCCAAGGTATAACCACGCGCCTGTTCATTGCGGATCAGCAACGCATCCTGCTCGGCGGCGAAGAGACTCAGATATTCGCACGTCGGTTCGGCGCTGCCGTCATCCACCAGAATCAGGTTATACGGCGGCAAGGTATGGCGAATCACCGAGGACAGACAGCGTTGCACATCCTCCAGCGCATTATGTACACAGACGATGATATCGACGCTGGCGCGATGCGCCAGGATTTTATGCTCGACAGACACCGGCTCCAGCGCCCAGACATCCCCCCGTGGGACATCTGCAAGCGTTTTATCGCCATGCACGATATAGTTCTTGGCTTCCCGTAAAACATGGCGCGGGCCATAGTCGATAGCTCCTGCCAGTCCCGCAGCGGCAAGACGCCACGCGCCGCTAAAAAGCCCGCCATGTTCGCCCAGATAACGCCCTGCCGCAGCGCGCACCATGTTGACCTTATGCAAAAGCCGCTCGACCCTCCGCAATGGCGCACTGTAGCGCCACGAACGGGTTGCCAGCACCTGCACCAAGTGGGCGTCGCGAGCCGCCAATTGCTCGCTCAGCGCGGCAATTTCTGCCTCGCGCTCAACCAGACTTTCGCCAACCCGTTGGTATTGCCGATTCGAGTCCGCCACGATGGTCGCCAGATCGTCCTGGCTGGAATATTTCTGCCAGACCGAAAAATATTCCAGCTTGTTGTCCTGCCCCAGAGATTCAAAGCGCTTTACCGCAGCAACGCCAAGCAAGGCCATGGAGAGGTCAAGAAACTCGCGGAACCCGTTGGAATCCCAGGCATGGGCCTGTTCGCGGCGCAACCGCACGGTGCGCATCGCCTGCTCGACTTCGTCGTCGCCGAAATTGAACACCCGGGGATGTACAGCGCGCAGGAAGGCGTCGTAATGATCTTCGGACACCTCGGTGACACCCGCGCGATATTCTTCGACGACGTGCTCAAAAGTGGGGGAGGGGCGTTTCTTGTCCAGCGAATAAATCTTGTCATGAACGGAAAGCACCGCCAGCCCGCCCGGCTTGAGCACCCGAAAAATCTCTTCGAGCGCATGGATCGGATTGGCCAGATGCTCGATGACGTGGTTGAGCACCACAAAATCAAGGCTTCCGTCGGCCCAGGCGCGCAATCCATCCTTATCCAGATCGGCAACCACATCCACCGGAATCAGCGATTCGGGTTTCAGTTCGGAGAAAACCCGCGCCGCCGCCTCGGGTGTTTGTACGTCGCAATAAACGACGCTGCAATATTCCGGCAGACTGGCGGGATGGTGCAGCGCACCGACCTCCAGGCCTTTGCCGCGCAGCAGGTGATAACCGATCCGGCGATGACGCATCAAAAGACTTCCCGGAATCCCGGATGTTTTCTGAACACCCGGAAATTATCCTGGCTTACCATCTCCAACTCGAACTCCTTCGCCCCCTTGAGACTCCAGCAGGTATTGAAAAGCGTCAGGTTGGGATTGTAATAAGGGTCGCCATTTTCGATGAAAGTCCGCCAGCGGTTGCGAAAATACGCCGAATCCTCGGGGTGGGGATCAACCGTGGTTTCCGATTTGCCACGCGAGTAGGACTCGTGGTGGATCAATTCCGCATGAGGACAAAACACCACCCGGTACCCAGCTTGACGAGCGCGCAAACACAAGTCCACATCGCCGAAACCAACTGCGATGGCTTCGTCGAAATGCCCGATCCATTCAAATGTATCGCGGCGGATCAATAAACAGGCGGCGGTCACCGCCGACATTTCATGATTGGCGATCAGGCTGCCCAGGTAGCCGGGGTGAATGTCGCTACTGTCCGGCAAATTCTTGTCCATGAATTTGCCGTAATGCTCGGCCATGCGAAACAGGCCCACGCATACCCCGGCGTGCTGGATGGTGCGTCCATCGGGGTAATACAATTTGGCGCCGACGATACCCACGTCCGGGTGCTGGCCCAACTCCAGCATCCGTTCCAGCCAGCCCGGCTCAATAGCCTCGATGTCGTTGTTGCATAGCAGGTAATGGCTGTAGGTCGCGCCTAATTGGCGTATCGCCCAATTATTGATCGCCGAAAAATTGAACGCGCCTTCATATTTCAGCACCGTATGCCGCTTGCTGAGTTCGGCAAAATACGCCAGCGAATCGGGATCGGTGGAAGCGTGATCAATCACCACGATGTCGTAAGCCGCTTCCTTGACCGTGCGCTCGATACTTTCCACACACTGACGCACCAATTCCCCATGATTTTTGGTCGGAATCACGATGGCCACACGCAGGCCGTCGGCAAGCGGATAACGCACGTCGAAAAAGTTGAATATCCGACCGTCGGAAATTTCCGCCTTCACGCCACAGCGTTCAAGGTGGCGGGCCAGCACTTGCCGGGAAGTCGCCATCACCTCGCTTTGGCGGCGGTGGCCGGCGGAATCCTCATGGGTGCGCCACCGATACAACACCTCCGGGATATGCACGATGGACACCGCCTGCTCGGCGGCGCGCAGCACCAGATCGTAATCCTGGGAGATTTTCAAACTCTCGTCGAAACCGCCGATACGGCGCAGAAACTCACTGCGAAACGCCACCAAATGGACAATATAGGAATGACAGCGGAGCAACTCGGGGGAAAAAGCGGGGCGGAAGGCATGATTGATCACCTCCCCGGAATGTTCGTCAATCAGCGCCTCGTCGGAATAAATGAAGTCCGGCCACTCGTCGCGGATTGTTTCGGCGACCCGGTACAGAGCATGGAGTTCCAGCAGATCGTCATGATCAAAAAGAACGGTATATTCCCCCGTCACCAACTGCAACGCGCTGTTGGAAGCAGCGGAAATATGGCCGTTGCGCTCCCGGTAGACCACCTTGATACGTTTATCCCTGGCCCGATATTCTTCCAGTATCTGCCGCACGTGGGGCAAATCCGAGGCGTCGTCGGCGATGCACAATTCCCAGTAGGGATAGGCCTGATTCACCACCGAATCAAGCGCCGCGCGCAGCCATTTTTCGGGGGTATTAAAAACCGGCATCAGCACCGAAATTTGCGGCTTGCGCGTCCAGTCATCCGTGGCGCGCGCCGTCATATCGACGTAAAAAAACTTGTCCGGATGATCAAAAAGTCTGACCCAGTTTTTCCCGGTATCCTCGCGGATCGCCATCTGCGCAAAACGCAATTTGATCCCCGCCGAACCTTCCCGGCGCAGCACCCGCACAACAGTTCCAAGCAGGCCAAACAATCCCTTGCGTTTCAGCAGGTCAACCAGGTGGCGAAGATAATGCAGCATGGATTTCACAAGCCGCTACTCGAAGCGGCCCCGCAAAAAAACCGCGATTCTACTCTTTTATCATTCTGAAGCGGTAGCCGGCGGCAAGTTCTTCCAAAGCCTCGGCGGGATAAGAGATCAACTGCTTGTTATGCAGAAGTTCTGCATAAAACTCGCCAAGCGGCATAGCGCGCAAGCGCTCGGCTTCTTCCGCCCCGAGGCTTTCAAAGGTGCGCCGCAACAACCACTCCAGGCTGAATTCGGGACGTTGGTGGGCTTCGGCGCGCGCATATTCCAACCCCAGACCGGCTTGCGTTGCAGCGCTCGCCAAGCCATACCGGGTAAAGTTGAAATAATGGTGTGGCGCAAGATGCAAAGGCTGGAGAAACGGCACGTCGCCGAGAATAACGCCGCCCTTCTTGAGCACCCGCTTGGCTTCGCCGAGAAATGCGATGGGATCGGGGACATGCTCCAACACGCTGTCCAATAAAATCACATCAAACACACCGTAGGGAAAAGGCAGATGTTTTTCGCCGGGATGCGTAACCAGTGTCGCGGTTGGCGTTGGGTAAATATCCTGGGTAACGAGATTATCGAACACCACGTCGCGGATACCGCAACCAATATCCAGCCCCACCACGCCGGGCTGGGACAACAGCCGAACCGCGTCGGGGTGATAGTTGCCGATACGCGTATTGTCGAATCCCAAATCCGCGTCGCGCGGAACAATGACGCCCTTGCCGAAGGACTTGACCTGCTCGCAATCGCCGATCTTCTTCCCGGTCGCCGGGTGGCGATATAACTCGCGAGTAAGCTGAATCGCCGCATCACTGGCAAACGGCAGAAAAGGCAGATCGTTGGCAGGCAGGGGGGCGCTCAGACGGGCAATGGAGGCGCCATCCATAAAGAGTTCCGCATTTGCTTCACCGTCGGCAAACGGTTCACGCGCCAGCAACTGCACTGCAAAACCATAGGTATTGGCGGGCGGCTGGCCGAGGGCGGCGCACACATCGGGACGCTCCGACAAGGCGAAACAAACGTCGGAAAGATTCGCGGCAATTTCCGCAACACCACGTGGTACACCGGATATCCAGCCGCGTACGTCCACCCAATTGGCGGCTCGACAAACCGCCAGATCGATGTGGATGCGGGCGGAGCCGGCGACTTGTAGCCCCACTCGGTGGGAAAAATTTGCTTCCGGTTGCACCATCACTCTCCTTTTTCCCTACCTCGCGACTTGGCTCTCGATCTACCGCCAGGTCATTCGCCCGCCCGACGGGCTACTTTCATCACGGCGATAAACGCGACGCCGCGCCTGCACGCCGGTTAACGGATTTTCGCCGAAATCCCACCAGCTGCAATTGATCGACAGGTTGGGATTGTAATAAGGGTCGCCGTTCTCCAGAACTTCTTCCCATTTTTTCCTGAACAGCGCCGAATCCTTGGGATGGGGATCATGGGTACTCTTGCCACGAGTGTAGGACTCGTGGTGCACCAGTTCGACATGCGGGCAATACAAAACCCGGTAACCGGCCTCGAATATTCGCAGACACAAATCGGTATCGCCGAATCCAACCGCCAACTCCTCGTCATAACCGCGCACCAACTCGAAGGCATCGCGGCGCACCAGCACACACGCCGCCGTCACCGCCATTTGTTCGTGCGCCGCAATCAGACGGCCCAGATAACCTTTTTCGGGATTGCCGTCGGCGCCGATACGTCCCATAAATTGCCCGGCGTGACCGGCGATGCCGTTCATGCCGACCACCACGCCGGCGTGTTGAATCATCTGCCGGTCGGGATAAAACAACTTCACGCCGACTGCGCCTACATCGGTCTGTTGCCCGAGTTCCAGCATCCTTTCCAGCCAGCCTTCTTCCATCGCTTCGATATCGTTGTTGCAGAACAGATAGTGGCTGTAACCGTCACCGAGCTGGGCGATGGCAAAATTGTTGATGGTCGAAAAATTGAATGGCCCCGAATAGTTCAGCACCTTGTGTTTGGCTGCTACCTCGCGGAAATATTCAAGTGAATCGGCGTCGTCCGAATCGTGGTCGATCAACACAATTTCGTAGGCCACCTCGGTCACGGTGCGTTCGATGCTGTCGATGCACTGGCGCACCAGTTCGCCGTGATTCTTGGTAGGAATCACAATGGCAACCTTGAGACCCGGCTGCAGGGGATAACGGATATCGTAGTAATTGAAGAACTTGTCCGGCTTGACTTCAGCCACCTCGCCGCAGCGTTCGAGATGGCGTCCGAGTATCGCCAGCGACGCCGCAGTCACTTCTTCCAGCTTGGCGTGGCCGGTGGAAGTCTGGTGGGTGCGCCAGCGGTACAACACTTCTGGAATGTGTACGATGACACGCGCTCTTTCGCTGGCGCGCAGCATCAGATCGTAATCGTGGGAAATAGTCAGGGTCTCATCGAAACCGCCCAATTCCTCCAACAAGGCGCGGCGGAAGCCGGCCATATGCACGATGTAGGGATGAGCGCGCAAAAATTCCCGGGAAAACGCGGGACGGAACACCAACCCCAGGACTTGTTTGTTGTTTTCGTCAACGACCGCCTCGTCGCTGTAGATCATGTCCGGCCCATCGTGCGCCAGCGACTCGGCAACACGATACAACGCTAGCCGTTCGAGTACATCGTCGTGGTCCATCAACACCACAAATTCGCCGCTCGCCGCCCGCAAGGCCACGTTGGAAGCACCGGCTACGCCCCGGTTGGCGCTTCCGTAAACCACCTTGATGCGCTCATCCTTGCCGCGATATTCGTCGAGAACAGCGCGTACATGGGCCTGGGTCGAACAGTCATCGGCGATACACAGTTCCCAATTGCCATAAAACTGGCCGCGCACCGAGTCGATGGCTTTGCGCAGCCATCTTTCCGGCGGGTTGTAGACCGGCATGATCACCGATATCAGCGGACAAGACGGCAACGCCTGTTCAGCCGACTGGCGCTGACGAATTTCCAGCGTTTCCAGATCGCCGTAGCGATCCATCCAGTAGGTATAACGTTCTTCCCGCGTCGCCGAGTCGCGTAGCGAATAATTATGTTTGACCAGGAAAAACGCCAAGCGGTAAAACGTCAGTTCGGTAGGAATCGCGGCGGCGGTAAGTAGATAGGTAAAGTCGCGTTCAATTTCGTTTTGCGGGGTAATTTCCTTGCTCACGCCGGGAATTTTTTCGAGCAGCAGGCGAATCCGCCCATCAACGGCCATCGCCTCACGTACAGCATCAAGCTGGCCCTGGCTGGCGAATTCACCGTCCACCACATACAACTCCCAGCGCGGATAAAGCTGATAACGCACCGCGTCAAAGGCGCGCCGGAAGGTATCATCATCCAGTCCGAGCAGGGAGAAACGCACCGCGATATCGGGCTGGAACTTCATGCCGTCGATTTGGGCGCGCATCGCATTGCGGACTTCATCGGTCAAATCGTCACAGGAACGGAAACACCCCTGAAATTCTCGATACAAGGCGCACTTGAAGTGTTCCAGCGGCGAAGGCGCCACAGGTGCAGGAATCTCAACCGGCGGCGCGACGAACGGCACAGCCGCCGGCACAACAATTTCCTCGCCACCGCGCAGTAAGCGCACTACAGCGCGCAGCAGGCCGGTAAGCCGCCAGGAACGCGACCCCAACACCCCGTGCAAACGGCATTCCAATTCACCAAGCTGCGCCCCCAGTCCGGCAATTTCAGCTTCCCTTAGCACAAGCTGGCGGCGCAACGCTTCAGCCACCTCGATTTGCCGGGCCAGCGCCTGAACCGTCAGGGTTTCCTTGCTGCGCGAGCCGGCCAAACCAACCCACAAACGCTGGATATATCGCTCGAAATTGCCCCGCTCCAACTCGATTTTGCCATCGCGTTCGCGAATCGCCAGATTCTGGGTATTTATCATCTGGGCCTGATCCTGAATCGCCTTGCCGCGCGCCGCAACTTCCTTTTCCAGCGCCGCGATATGCAGCTTCATTGCGACGAGATGCTGATCCTTGTCGGCGATTTCGCCGTTTTTCGCGGTCAGGATGTTCTCGATTTCCGTCCGACGCCGCGCGCCGCCCGCCGCGCGGTCTTCCCAGGCGCGTAGATAGCCGTCCCAATCCGCCTTTGCCGGAACGTGGGCGCGCAGGATGAGCTGATAAACCTCCCCGTCCGGGGTGGTGCGCAAGACCTGCTGCGCCTGGGGGGAGAGCTTTTCCCAGGCTTCGACGAATTCGGAGTTTTCCGCGCCCAAGAGAACCTGCTCCCAGACATCGGGAATCAGCCCGGCGGATAACACCAGTAATTCCAATTCGTGACGGGTGAAAAAGCGCAAATGGGTTTCATCCAGCATTCCTTTGGGCCGGTAGCTGAATTTGCCGTCGCACAGTTCGGCGAGCAGGCCATGAAAAGCCGCATTGGGCACTGAAATCACCACTTCGCCGCCGGGTTTGAGATACTCGCGCACCGCCGTCAGCACCGCCCACGGATCGCGCAAATGTTCCAGCACGTCGGCGCACAACACCACATCAAAGCGGTCATCCCCCAATTCCGCCGCCAAATCAAGCTTTTCAAGATCGCCGACGATCACCCGTTCGCAAAACGGACGGGCTTCCTCGGCCCAGTGCGGGTCGATTTCCACCCCCACCACGGTGCAGCCGAATTTTTCCTTCAGCACCCGCGACATGTGACCGGAAGCTGCGCCCAGTTCCAGCACACGGCGGTTTTTGCCAACCAGACTGATAATCTTGACGGGCGTCAGGCGCTCATCTTCCAGGTCGATTTCGTAGGCGTAAGTATCAACTTTCGACACGCTCGTTTTTCCTTGTTCTGAAACCATTCATAAAGCCCGCAGGCGTATTTTCAGGCTGGCGCGGGCGGCGTCCACAATGCGCCGATGGCCGTCCATTGCAACCATAACCAGGGACAGGCGGCGATATCCCGCTCCAGCAAACTCACTGCGACCGCCAGACTTTCCAGCGGCTCGTCGGGTAGCGCATGGAGCGTCATCTCCAGGCCGTAACCGTTCTCTCGGGTGGAAGCGTAAACCATTTTCGCGCCGGTTTTGGCCATGATTCGCGACACCCCTTCCGGCAACGACAAGGTTCCCCCCAGAAACGGGAATGTGAGGCGCGCGCGGCTGTTGGTCTCCAGCCCGTCAAAAGCAATCAGCATGGTTTCACCGGATTGCAGGGCGCGATAAATGCGCCGATGGTCGCCGTCCATGGTCACCCAGGTTCCCCGGCAGAAATCATGGCCGTGTTGCAGTTTGGTGCGCACGTACCACAGTTCGTCGGGGTCGTAGTGGGGATTGTCGTCGCTCAGTTCGGTAGTCAACAAGCCGAAGTTATGTCCGAGAAACTGCAACGCTGGCCCCAGCATGAAATACCGCCCGTAATGACCGATGGCGAGGATCACCCCTTTACCCTCACTCCTCGCTTGATCCAGCACTTCCAGATTGTTGACGCGCAGGAAACCGTCCAGATTGGCGGGCGTCAGACTGGGCATCACGAAACAATCGAGAACATCGCGCGACTGGAACTGGTAATACCGCACCAGATAATCCGCGAAACGCGCCGGGTCTTGATGCAAGTCGGGAAATACCGAGCCCATGCCGTGCGCCACCGCCGCCCGCAGGGGGTGAATCTGCGCCACCCAGCGCCCAAGACGCCCCGCCACGCGATAGGCGATATGCCGGGGAAAACGCGACAACCACGGATACAAAACCCGGTAGCGCCACCAGTTGGAAAGAAGTATCGAGTCGAGCTTCATACGGGGAAAACGCGTTTATTCCCAATGATGCGGTAACGTCACCACGCCGACTTCGAGGCCTTTTTGACTGACGTGTAATTGCGCCACCATGCCGGCGTGTTCGTAAATATGGATGCCTTTTTCGCACATCAGAAAAACATGCACCCAATAAATCCCCTTGAGCAGGGGAAACTTGTCAAACACTACCGTGGTTGCTCCGCCGCCCGCCGCAGTGCGGGGAATGATTTCCCGGTCGTTGTGGGTGCCGGCGCTGGCTACCGGGCCGCCACTCTGGTCGTTGATCAACACCCCCACGCTGGGGGATGGCAGGGCGGGATCGGACTTGAATTCAACCCGCACCTTGACCTGGCTTTCGCCGCAAATCACTTGTAATTCGCGGCCTTCCACCCCGTTTGAAGAAACCGTGACCTTGACGATGGCAGCCGTTCCGGGCGCCGCCGACGGGACTTCGCCGTTTTCGGGCAATGCTGCAAGGGCTTTCCTGGCCTCGTTGGCGCGCCCGTCCATATAGGCGTTGTAGCCGATGATGGCCTGGGCCGGTGCGCCGAACACCTTGAGTTCCCCTTCGTTGAGCCACAGCGCACGGTTACAGATCGCCTCGATCTGGTACATCGAATGTGAACAAAACAGGATGGTTTTGCCGGCTTCCTTGAGCGCCATGATGCGGTCGAACGATTTACGGGAGAATTCACCGTCCCCCACCGACAGCGCTTCATCGATCACCAGAATGTCGGGATCGACGCTGATCGCCACGGAAAATGCGAGACGCACGTACATCCCACTCGAATAGGTCTTGACCGGCTGATCGATGAAATCGCGAATACCCGCAAAATCCACGATACCTTCGTAACGCGCGGCAATTTCCTCTTCCGTCAGGCCCAGCACGGCGGCGCTGAGGAACACGTTTTCCCGCCCGGTGAATTCCGGGTTGAACCCCGCGCCGAGTTCCAGCAGCGCAGCAACACGGCCTTTCACCTCAACTTCGCCAAGGGTCGGATTGAGGGTGCCGCACACCAGTTGCAGCAAGGTGGATTTGCCGGATCCGTTGCGCCCTATGATGCCCACCACTTCGCCGGGCATCACCTCGAAACTCACGTCGCGCAACGCCCAGAATTCGCGGAAATACTGGCGTTTGCCGCGCCACAGGAACTGTTTCAGCCTATCCTGCGGCTGCGCATAGATTTGATAACACTTGCCCAGATTGCGGGCGCGGATCACCGGTTCACAGGACATCGGCAAATCCTTTACGGGTTTTCTGAAACCAGAACAGGCCGGCCCACGCGGTCAGCAACGCGAACCCCATATACACCGCCAAACCGCTCCAGTCGGGAAGATTGCCCCAGATCACCACCTCCCGAGACTGCTCGATGATGAAGGTGAGGGGATTGAGGAATAGATAACTGCGCACCGATTCGGGCAACGCCGAAGCCGGGTAAAAAATAGGGCTCATGAACATCAGCACGGTGGTAACCATGCCGATGAATTGCCCGATGTCACGAATAAATACACCAATCGAAGCAAGCAGCCACGACAGCCCCATCACCAGCACCAGCAGCGGCGCAATCACCAGCGGGAGGAGCAGGAAGGTCGCCGGCACCGTACCGACAAAGGCGAGGAAAACCAGAAGCACCGCCAGACTGATGATGGCATGGAACAGCGATGCCCCGAGCGACACCCAGGGCAGGATTTCCAGTGGGAAGATGACTTTCTTGACGTAGTTGGTGTTGCTCAGCACCAAACCCGGCGCACGTGTCACACATTCGGAAAACAGGTTGAAAACAATCAGGCCGACGAACAACACCAGCGCAAATTCGAATTTGTCGCTGCCGCCGCGCGCGCCCCAGCGGGCTTCGAAGACGATGCTGAAAACGAAGGTATATACCGCCAGCATCAGCACCGGATTAAAAAACGACCACAACATCCCGAGAAAAGAACCGCGATAACGCCCCACGATCTCGCGCCTGGACATTTGTAGGGCAAGCGAGCGGTTACGCCACAAGCTCAGGAAAACTTCGGGAAATGCGGTGGAGGAACGGCCAAGCGCCATGTTATGCGAGATTTTCGAAAAAACGGATTATCGCAGATTCGCGGCAACGGGGTAAAGCCTTGATTCAAGCCGCTCCTGAGCAATCACGGGCGGCAAATCGGCGCGCATAACCGGCGGCCATACGTTTGCCTTTTTGGCGCAACGGCGCCTCGACGAAGCGGAAATTCAATTCCGCGAACACCCCCAGCAAAATCAGGGCGCTCAACACAAAGCGCAAGGTATAGGCATCTCCCGGCGTAGCGCCGGGCGGAATTTGCCGCCACCAGATTTCCCGGGTCAGGGCAAACGCCGGCAAATGAATCAGATACAGGGAATAGGAGCGGGAACCGATCCAGACCCAGATTTTTCTGAAAAACCCCTCCGGGCACAGATAGTTCCGTCCATAACTGGCGATCCAGACCAGTACCGCGCAAAGCAGCGCCAGCAATCCGGTCGAGAAGCCCACCCCAAAACGTTCCGAGGGCGTCAACACCAGCAGCGCCAGCAGCCCTCCGGTCAACGGCAGGGAAATCCATAAACACTTCAGAAACACCGGCTCCAGCGCCTGATAGGAAGCCCGCCCCTGCCACAACGCCAGCGCTACCCCGAGGAGCAGAGCATCGGTGCGTAACGCCCAACCCGGAGTCAGATAGGGGCGGTGCAGGAAAAGCTGTGCGGCAATCATGAACCCCAGCAGCCATCCCAGATATTTGCGTGGTGCAAAAAAAATCAGTACGGGAAACAACAGGTAAAACTGCTCTTCAAGGGAAAGCGACCAGTACACGATCAGCAACGGCCCGTCGCTATTGCAACTCCCCAGGTTATAAAACAGGCAACCGATCCAGTGGAAATTTGCGAGGTGGACAAACGCCGCCCCAGCATCGGCCAACATTGGCAGGACTTGCCCGAATACCCCGGAATGGTTGAACCACGCCGCACACGCCAGCGGCACGATCAGCCATATCCACGCCGCCGGCCACAACCGCCAGGCGCGGCGCATCCAGAACGGCAACGCAACCTGACGGAAGGTTCGATGGTCGTGCGCCGGATCATCCAGATGCTGGGCGCGGAAAGAACGCATGATCACAAAGCCGGAAATGCAAAAAAACAGATCGACGCCGCTCCAGAACACCGCGCCGCGAAAAAACTGCTGAAACCATTCCAGACGCCAGAACAGTAGGAACGGCAAATGGTGAAAAACGGTGAAAATAATAGCGACGGCGCGCAGAAATTCAACATCCAGAATAATTCTGTCCGAGGCGTGTCGCATGGCTATTCAGGAATGGCCTTTGTGCAGTGGAAGGGAAAGGAACGAGGCGCGAAAATTGTGCCCGAAAAAACCGTCCGCGCCGGAAACCCGGCGCGAACTACTTCAATACCATGCTAGTGGTGATCGCGTCGCCGATGGTCACGCCGGAAACACTTTGCACCAGCGCGGAGCGCCATACGTAGTTACCCGGCGGGAAAGCCGCCAGGGAAATCGCCGGGAATATTCCGCCCCCGCCGAACAACGCGCCGCTGACCGAAGACTTGCCCAGATAAGCGTTCGCCAACGCCTCGTAACGCCCTGCGCTGACGGCTTTCCAGGCGCCGTCGGGAAGCAGGGAAAACTCGCCGAAGGGCGTTAACACCGACACATACATATCGACCGCAACACCGGTCGGCGGCAAGGTAAAGTTCACCGCCGCACTGTCGGAAGTGCTGAATTGCGACTTGCTGATAGTCAGGCGCGGCGCCAGCGTATACGCCGCGTTTCCGGCGTTCAGACTGCCGTAGGTATAACCGGCAAGCGCCGTGGCGGTAGTGCGCAGGGCCTGGATATAGGTGTCGTTGGACAGATTGGGATTGATCGACATCATCCCGGCCAGCGTTGCGGAAACCACGGGGGCGGCAAAGGAGGTGCCGCTGGCGCCGCCGTAACTGCTGCCCAGCACGGTGGAATAAACATTCACGCCGGGCGCGGCAACCGTAATTTCCGGGCCGGTATTGGAAAAAGAGGCGACCCCGCCGGTCTGCCCCACTGCACCGACCCCGATCACGCCGCTCATATTGGCGGGAAAGGAAACCGTCGTCCCTTCGTTGCCCGATGCGGCAACCATCAGGATGCCCTTGTCGAGAGCGCTCTGGATGGATTTCTTGACGGTTTGGGTTTCCGAATCGACGGTCAGGCTGAGATTGATGACTTTAGCGCCGTGGCTCACTGCATAGTCGATGGCGCTCGCCAGCTTGTCGGAAGTGAAGGTTCCCTGCCCACCGGGGTTGATTTTGATCGGCAATATTTTCGCTTCGGGTGCAAGACCGGTCACCCCCGCCCCATTGTTCTGCACAGCGGCGATAATGCCCGCCACCTTGGTGCCGTGGCCCAGCACGTCCTGCGGCGTAGCATTGCCGTCGCCGAAGTTGTAACCGGTGGAAAGCAGATTGGCGGCCAGATCAGGATGAGTAAGATCGACGCCGGTGTCGATCACCGCCACCGTCACCCCCCGGCCCTTGCCCAGCGCCCACAGGGTGCGGTCGCCCACCACCGGCAGCCACCACTGGCTGGTGTAGTTGGGATCGCCGGGAATGCCCGGAACGGTCTCGCTGAAACGCCCCGGATAATTGGGCTCGGCGTATTCGACATTGGCATCCTGACGGATGGCCGCGATTTTGCGCCACAGGTTTTGCCATTTCGTCACACCGGCGGCGCGCACCGAACCGCCATCGTGGCGCAGAATTTCCATATAACGCCCGTGACGGCGCGCCACCATGCCGTGATCGGCAAAGCGGTTGACCGACTTGTAGACCACGATGATTTCGTCGGGAACTTCGGCAGGCGTAGCCAGCGCCGTCCCCGCCCATCCCAGCAAAGAAACCAACCCGATCAGAAAGACGCGCGTCATGATCACTTGGTGAACGGATTTGGAACAGGATTGGTATTGAGTCCGGCGGCTTGAGCGGCGCGCGCCTGCTCGATGGCTTCAAGCAAGGTGCGCCCCTGGATGATTGGCGCAGGCGCGGCCTCGGCTGCCGGTGTCGCGGCAGGAGCCGGTGCTGCGGCGGCAGGCGCGGCACCGGCTCCTGCCGCCGCAGCGGGCGCCGA
>CAYVIN010000028.1:0-46807 GCA_964451375.1 uncultured Sulfuricella sp. | reverse complement strand
TTCCCGGGATTTTTCCTCAAACGCAGTGGGCGCGCGATAGCCGCGCCCGGCGCTGGCGCGTAACGACTGGTTGGCGGTGAGGGCGTAATTGGCTGCCAGTCGCGGAGAAAACAGGGTTTCCGTGAAATAGTGTTTTTCCACTTCTTCGCTATGCGGCGAACGGGTGATGATGTTCACCACGCCCTGGAAGGAATTGGCGCCGTAAGTCGCCGGGTTGGGGCCGCGCACCACCTCGATGCGTTCGATGTCGTCGGGGCGTATCGGCAGGCTTTGCCAATCCACTGCGCCGGAAAACGGGTTGTATATCGAGCGCCCGTCGATCAGCACTTGCAGACGCCGTCCCCGCGCGTCGCCCAGGCCATGATTGACCACGATGGGCGGGCCGTCGGGAACGTCGGCAATCAGAAAGCCGGGAACCAGACGCAGCAGATCATGGACTTCGTTGAAACCGGAGGCGCGGATGGTGTCGCGGTCGATGACGGTGACCGGCGCGGGTGCGTCGAGTGGCGATTGTGCGACCCGCGAGGCGCTCAGAACCAGCGGGATTTCGTCGAAATAGGCCTGTTCGCTGTAGACCGACGTTTCGGCAGAGGCGAAAACCGCCTCCAGGGCGGCGTCATCCTTGGGGAGCTTGCAGTGATGCGGCGGACATTCATCCGCCGCCGCACAGTTGGGGAGCGTCAGCGCCGCGAGGCAGGCGGCGCTGACGAATTTGCCGAGCATGGGGGTTATACACCTTGCCTCGCCACAATTTACCGATTTATCCATCGTCTGGCGGGTGCGCTGCTGCGTTGCAAATTGCTTGCGTGGTACGGCCACACAAGCAATTTGCGCCTTGCATCGCATCCCGCCGGACGCGGCTGAATCGCCAAATTGCGACGAGGCAAGGTATAGTTTAGTCCGTATCCCCCGGGGGGGATGCCAGCCAGGGATTGCGGCGAAAGCCGCCCGGCCCTATCCCGCTGAACGGGCGGCGACGGTTTTCTCGAAGATATCCAGCACCGGCTGGATACGTTCGCGTTTGAGCTTGAGGGCGGCCTGGTTGACGATCAGGCGCGAAGAGATCGGCATGACTTCTTCGACCGCGACCAGGTTGTTGGCTTTGAGGGTGCCGCCGCTGGAGACCAGATCGACGATGGCGTCGGCCAGCCCGACCAGCGGCGCGAGTTCCATGGAGCCGTAGAGTTTGATGAGATTGACGTGTACGCCTTTGCGAGCGAAGTGCTCACGGGCGGTCTCGACGTATTTGGTCGCCACCCGCAGGCGCGCGCCACGCTGCACGGCGGCCTGGTAATCAAAGCCGTTGGGCACCGCGACCATCATCTTGCAGCGGGCAATTTGCAGGTCGAGCGGCTGGTAGAGATTGATCCCGCCGTGTTCGTTGAGCACGTCCTTGCCGGCTATACCTAAGTCGGCTGCGCCGTATTGCACATAGGTCGGCACGTCGGAAGCGCGCACGATAATCAGGCGAATATCGGGCTGGTTGGTGTCCAGAATCAGCTTGCGCGAGGTTTCCGGATCGTCCTGCGCGATAATCCCCGCCGCCGCCAGCAGCGGCGCGGTTTCTTCGAATATGCGGCCCTTCGAGAGGGCGATGGTGATGGTCATGTCGTATACCTGGAGCGTTGTTCCAGCCATTTTTGCAGGGAGGCTTGGCTTTCCCCGGAGCGTCGGCCCAGAATCAGGCCCTCGACGCTGATGTCTTCGTCGGCTTCTTCCCAATGGATGCCGTGCCCTTTGCCGATCAGACGCCAGTTGTTGCGCTCGGCGGGCGTGGCAAAATGGAGACGAGGGAACCAAGCCAGCGGGACGGAGATGGTGCGTCCGTCGCTCAGATCGACACTAAGCGTAGTGTCTGTTATTGCTACGCTTTGCAGAGTAGCTGGCATCAATGCACCCGCTTGATCCTGGCCCCCAACTGCGAAAGTTTCTCTTCGATACATTCGTAGCCACGGTCGATGTGGTAGATGCGCTCAATGGTGGTTTCACCTTGGGCGATCAGCCCGGCAATCACCAGCGAGGCGGAGGCGCGCAGGTCGGTGGCCATGACCGTGGCGCCCTGCAATTCCTTCATGCCGCGCACTACGGCGGTATTGCCTTCCACTTCGATGTTGGCCCCCAGACGGCGCAATTCCTGGACGTGCATGAAGCGGTTTTCGAAGATCGTTTCGGTCACCGTGGCGGCCCCGTCGGCAACCGTGTTGAGCGCCATGAATTGCGCCTGCATGTCGGTGGGGAAGGCCGGATAGGGGGCGGTGCGCAAATTCACCGATTTGATCGGCTTGTCCATCGTCAGGGTGATCGAGTTGTCGTCGTGTTCGATGGTTGCGCCAGCTTCGCGGAGCTTTTCGAGCACCGAATCGAGGATGTCGGCGCGGGTGTCGCGCAGTTTGATGCGCCCGCCGGTAGCCGTCGCCGCCACCAGAAAGGTGCCGGTTTCGATGCGATCCGGCATCACCGGATAGGATGCGCCGTGCAACCGCTCGACACCGTGGACGGTGATCACGTCGCTGCCGATGCCTTCGATATTCGCCCCCATCGCCACCAGGCAATGCGCGAGGTCGATGACTTCCGGCTCGCGGGCGGCGTTTTCCAGCACGGTCGTGCCGTCGGCGAGCGCCGCCGCCATCATCAGGTTCTCGGTGCCGGTGACGGTCACCAAATCCATGAAGATACGCGCGCCCTTGAGGCGTTTGGCGCGCGCCAGGATGTAGCCGTGTTCAATATCGATTTCCGCGCCCATCGCCTGCAAGCCCTTGATATGCAGATCGACGGGACGCGAGCCGATGGCGCAACCGCCCGGCAGCGACACCTTGGCCTCGCCGAAACGCGCCAGCATCGGCCCGAGCACCAGGATCGAGGCGCGCATGGTTTTGACCAACTCATACGGCGCGGAGAGGTTGTGCAGCTTGGCGGCGGTCAGTTCGACGCGCATCTTGTCGTTGACCGACACGTTGACGCCCATCTGATTGAGCAGTTCGAGGGTGGTGGTCACGTCGCGCAGATGCGGGACGTTGCTCACCACCAGCGGTTCTTCACTGAGCAAGGCGGCGCAAAGTATCGGCAGGGCAGCGTTTTTCGCGCCGGAAATGCGAATTTCGCCATTGAGCGGCACACCGCCCTGGATGACCAGTTTATCCATGGATCAGCGGCGCGCTTCGGCGAGGTGGGGCTGCAAATCGCCCTTTTCGAAAAGCTCCGTCATGATGTCGGAACCGCCGATCAGTTCGCCGTTGATGTAAAGCTGCGGGAATGTCGGCCAGTTGGCGTATTGGCGGATGCCTTCGTTGATGCCTTGATCCATCAGGACGTTGACGGCAAGGAAATCCTTGTCGGTCAGGCCGCAAGCGCGCAGCACCTGCACCGCTTTTCCGGAAAAGCCGCATTGCGGGAAAGCCGGGGTGCCCTTCATGTACAGGACGATGGGGTTTTCGTGCAGGGTAACTCTGATTTGGTCTAGGATTTCCATGATTTCACTCTTTAAAGTTTGGATTGTTCCGCCCAATCCTCGGGCGTGAAGGTGCGCATCGACAGGGCGTGAATTTCTTCGCGCATCCGGTCGCCGAGTGCGCCGTAGACCAGTTGGTGCTGTTTTACCATGCTGATGCCGCGAAACAGGGGACTGACGATGACCGCCTCGAAATGGCGGCCATCCCCCTCAACGCGCACCAGGTCGCATTGCAGGGCGTTTTCGATATAGGTTTTTACAACTTCAGGGGAGGGATTTTCCATAAGGGCGCCTCTAATAATCCATTTTGCGGGCGAATCGCGGCGTCGCGTGCTCGTTCGCTCCTCGCCTATCCATTCGATATGTCTCGTCGCTCACTGCGCGGCTCCTTGCGCTTCATCCCGCAAAAGTGAATTCTTAGAGGCGCCCACAATTAACTTCGTAGTTTGTAACCGCTTTTCAGCAGTTGCAGGGTCGCCAATGATAAGGCCAAAAAGGCCCCCGAGACAATCAACAAACTTTGCCAGGGGGATACGTCGGACACGCCGAAGAAGCCGTAGCGAAAGCCGTCAACCATATAAAAGAACGGGTTGAAGCGCGACAACCCCTGCCAGAAGACCGGCAGGGAGTGGATCGAATAGAACACCCCGGAGAGGAAAGTCAGCGGCATGATCACGAAATTCTGCACCGCCGCCCTCTGGTCGTAACTTTCCGCCCACAAAGAGGCGATCACCCCCACCGCGCCCAGTACCGCGCAGCCGAGCAGCGCAAAAGCCACCACCCACAGCGGCTGCGCCATCACCAGCGGCGCGAACCACCAGCCCGCCAACGCGACTCCCGCCCCCACCACCACGCCGCGCGCCACCGCCGCCGCAATGTAGGCGGCGAAGAACTCCCAGTAAG
This sequence comes from uncultured Sulfuricella sp., assembly GCA_964451375.1. Lineage (GTDB taxonomy): Bacteria > Pseudomonadota > Gammaproteobacteria > Burkholderiales > Sulfuricellaceae > JAGXQV01. The sequence goes on along the minus strand of CAYVIN010000028.1, from coordinate 42,456 downwards.
CCAGCGGCGGCAACAGGATGAACACGATGCTGCCGCCCATCTTGGCCTGGATCAGGCTCGACGAGCTGTTGGAAAAGGCGTTTTGCAGCATCGCCATCATCACCAGGCCGGGCATCATGAAGGTGGTGTAACTCACCCCCGGATAAACGTGAACGTGTTCTTCCAGCACCTGCGAGAACACCAGCAAGTACAACAGCGTAGACGCCACCGGCGAGAGAATGGTTTGCAGGCTGACTTTCCAGAAGCGCAGCAACTCCTTGTAGAACAGCGTCCATAACCCAATCATGCGGCCTCTCCCATGATTTGGATGAACACCTCTTCGAGCGCCGGGCGGGCCGCCTCCAGTTCTTCGACCGCCACCCCGGCTTCGCGCAGGCAAGCCAGCACGTTTTCCAGCTCGGCATAGCGCGGTAAAGTCAGCCGGAAACAACCGTCTTCCTCACCACTTAGCAGGGGCAGCAGGACTTCCGGCAGTTGCGCGGGATTCAGGCGCAGCCGCACTTGCGCCTGATTCTGGCCGCGCAGCAGGTTCGCCGTGGTGTCCAGCGCAATCACCGCGCCCTGCTTGAGCATGGCGATGCGGTTACACAACATTTCCGCTTCTTCCAGATAATGGGTGGTGAGGACGATGGTATGGCCTTCGCGGTTGAGGCGGCGGATGAAATCCCACAGGCCACGGCGCAATTCCACATCCACCCCGGCGGTCGGCTCGTCGAGCACTACCACTGCGGGCTTGTGCACCAGCGCCTGCGCCACCAGCACCCGGCGTTTCATGCCTCCCGACAGATTGCGCACATAAATATCGGCTTTGTCGGTGAGGCCGAGGTTTTCCAGCAATTCGTCGATCCAGGCGTCGTTCTTGCGCAAGCCGAAATAGCCGGACTGGAAGCGCAGCATCTCGCGCACCGTGAAAAAGGCGTCGTAAACCAGCTCCTGCGGCACCACCCCGAGGGTGCGCCGCGACATCCGGTAATCGCGCACCACGTCGTGACCCAGCACCTTGAGTGTGCCGCCGTCGGCCCGCGCCAGCCCGGCGAGGATGTTGATCAGGGTGGTTTTGCCCGCGCCGTTGGGGCCGAGCAGGGCGAAAAATTCGCCCTGCTCAATGCTCAGGTTTACCCCGCACAAGGCACGTAACTGCCCGAAGCGCTTGTGCACCTCTTGAATTTGAATTGCGGGAATCATCCGGAAATGCCGGTTATTGAACGAGTTCGAGAACCCCGTACATCGTCACCAGACTTTTCAGATTGGCGGGACAGCCGGTGAATTTGAGGGCGGGATTGGCGCGCCGCCATTCGAGAAGCAGGCTGACCGCTGCGGAATCGGTTTCGCCCAGTTTCGACAGATCAACCTCGGCGGCGCCAACAAATTTCGCCAAGCCGTCTTCCAGCACGACATTGGCGTTGTTCATGGTAATCGGGCCGTCAATGTGAAATCGCCCGGCTTCGCCAGTAATCATTTTTTTGCTGCGGTCTGATTTTTGTCAACGAGGGTTTTGATCAGGCCATCAATGCCGCTTTTGCTGATTTCCGTCCCGAAGGAGCCACGGTAGTTGGTCACCAGGCTCACCCCGTCAACTTCGACATCCACAACCTTCCAGCCGCCCGCCTGTTTTTCCAGGACATAGTTGATCGGCACCGGCTGACCACCCGGCTGGATCACCTGGGTTTTGACGGTCACATCCGTTTCGCCGCCTTTCAAAACCAGCGGTTTGTATTCGATGGTCTGGTTTTTGTAGGCCGACAACGAATTGGAATAAGTACGCACCAGCATGGTACGGAATTCGTTGGTCAGCGACTCCTGTTGTGCGGGCGTCGCATTGCGCCAATGTTTGCCGACGGCAAGCTGGGCCATACGTTTGAAGTCGAAATGCGGGAGCACTTTGACTTCCACCAGATCAAGCAGTTTCTTCTGGCTGCCGGCCTGGATATCCTTGTCTTTTTTGATGATCGCCAGCACATCCTGAGCCGTGTCCTTGACCAGCACATCCGGGGCGATATCACTGGCCTGCGCCAGCCCGGCAAACAAACCGAACAACACCAATATCCATTTTTTCATTTTTTTACTCCTTGCCTTTCTTGTCCTGGCCACCTTCAGCCGCTTTGCCGTAGAGGAATTGCCCGATCAGTTGCTCCATCACGATGGCCGACTGGGTGAGTTTTACCTCATCCCCATCCTGAAGTTTTTTGTCGTCACCGCCCGGATCAAGGCCGATGTATTGCTCACCGAGCAGCCCGGAAGTCATGATCGACGCCGCCGTATCCTTGGGAAATGGGTAACGTTTGTCGAGTTTCATGGTAACCAGCGCTTCGTATTTTTCGGTGTCGAAATGTATCTCCGCCACCCGCCCCACCACGACGCCCGAACTTTTTACCGGGGCGCGCACCTTGAGGCTGCCGATATTGGCGAAATGCCCTTTGATGAGGTAGCTGTCGGCCATACTCACCGAACTCAGGTTGCCGACCTTGAGCGCCAGCACCACCAGCGCCGCCATGCCGGCTGCCACAAAAATCCCCACCCATAAATCCAACGTCGTCCGTTCCATTTCTCAACTCCCCCGCAACATGAATGCGGTCAACACAAAATCCAGCGCCAGCACCGCCAGCGACGAAGTGACCACGGTGCGCGTCGTGGCCCCGGAAACGCCTTCCGCCGTGGGCGGCGCGTCGTAACCCTCGAACAGCGCAATGGTCGTCACTGCGATACCAAACACAAAACTCTTGATGACGCCGTTCATCACGTCGCCCCACACATCCACCCCGGACTGCATCTGCGACCAGAAAGCGCCTTCGTCCACACCAATCAGTTTGACGCCGACGATGTAGCCGCCGAACACCCCCATCGCGCTGAACATCGCCGCCAGCAGCGGCATCGAAATCACCCCCGCCCAGAAACGCGGGGCCACCACGCGGGCAATCGGATCAACCGCCATCAATTCCATCGCCGCCAGTTGTTCGGTGGCCTTCATCAGGCCGATTTCCGCAGTAATCGCCGAACCGGCGCGACTGGCGAACAACAGCGCCGCCACCACCGGCCCCAGTTCGCGCACCAGCGACAGCGCCACCAATACGCCCAGCGCTTCTTCAGAACCGTATTTCTGCAAGGTCTCGAACCCCTGCATCCCCAGCACCATACCAACAAACAGCCCAGACACCAGAATAATGATGAGCGACTGCACACCGGTGAAATACATTTCGCGGATGGTCAAACCGAGGCGCTGAAAACTCGTTCCTGAACGCAGCAGGATGTGCATGAAAAAACGCGACGAAAAGCCGATCCGCCAGATGCCGTTAATCACCATGTGGCCGACCCCGCGCAGGTTGCCACCTACTTTTCTATGCGGCATGGTCGCCTCGCAGATTCAAATCCTTGGCATAGGGAATGCCGGGATAGTGGAAAGAAACCGGGCCGTCGATGTCACCCCACACGAACTGGTGAACAAAGGGCAACTCGCTGGCGCGAATCTCGTCCGGTGTGCCCTCCGCCACCACTACGCCGTCGGCCATGAAATATACGTAATCGACTATTTTCAGGGATTCCTGGATGTCGTGGGTGACCACGATGGAAGTCGCGCCCAGCGCGTCGTTGAGGCGGCGGATCAAATTGCCGATCACCGACAGGGAAATCGGATCAAGCCCGGCAAACGGCTCATCGTACATGACCAACATCGGGTCAAGGGCAATCGCCCGCGCCAGCGCCACGCGCCGCGCCATCCCGCCGGACAGTTCGGAAGGCATCAGGTCGCGCGCGCCGCGCAGGCCGACCGCCTCAAGCTTCATCAACACCAGATCACGGATGACCGATTCGGGCAAGTCGGTATGCTCGCGCATCTGGAACGCCACATTTTCAAACACGCTCAAATCGGTGAACAGCGCGCCGAACTGGAACAACATTCCCATCCGGCGGCGCATCTTGTACAGATCGTCCTGATCAAGCTCCGCCACTTCCTGCCCATCCACCTTGACGCTGCCGCTGGTCGGCTTGAGCGCCCCGCCGATCAGACGCAGCGTGGTCGTCTTGCCACACCCTGACAGACCCATCACCGCCACCACCTTGCCGCGTGGCATGGACATGTTGATGCCCTTGAGGATAGGGCGTTTGTCATAGGAGAAGGTCAGATCGCGAATTTCGACCAGATTTTCAGAAGACACGGCGGGGTTGAAGCTTTCGGATAATTGAAGGTGGGCCATTCTATCAAATCCCCGGAAGAGCGGCCAACAATACCCCGGTATGGCGTGGTATCATTTTTGGGTTGTTCACCTTCTCCCCGGCCATGCACGACATCGCATTCCACTTCAAAAACCTGACCAAACGCTATGGCAAAACGCCTGTTCTGAAAGGCATAGACCTGGATTTGCGACGCGGCGAATTTTTCGGACTGGTGGGCATGAACGGCGCAGGGAAAACCACCCTGATCAAATGTCTGCTGGATTTTTGCGATATCGATGGCGGCGACATTGACATTCTCGGCGTCAGCCATCGCCTCACCAGCGCCCGCGAAAATCTGGCGTTCCTGCCGGAACGTTTCATGCCGCCGTATTACCTCACCGGCGAAGATTTTCTGCGTTACATGGCGAAACTCAATCAGCGTCCCTACGCCGCCGCCGAAGTCGAACAAACCCTGCACGCTCTGGATCTCGACCTGTCCGCGCTGAAACGCCCGGTGCGCGCCTATTCCAAGGGAATGACCCAAAAACTCGGGCTGGCCGCCTGCTTTCTCGGGCGCAAGGCGATTTACCTGCTCGACGAACCGATGAGCGGCCTCGACCCCAAAGCCCGCGCCCTTCTGAAACGTTATTTGCGCAGCCAACACGAAGCCGGCGCCACCCTGTTTTTCAGTTCCCACTCGCTGGCCGATGTCGAAGAAATCTGCGACCGCATGGCGATTCTCCACGAAGGTACGCTCAACTTCATCGGCACACCCGCCGAATGCCGCGCCCACTATCAGGCCGACACCCTGGAACAGGCCTACCTGCGCTGCATCAGCGGGCCGGGCCAAGCGCCCGCCTGATCCCGCAACAATGGGAAACTCCAAACCCGCCCTGCTGATCGTGGACGACGACCCGCTCATTGCGGACACGCTGGGGTTCGTTCTGGCGCGCGATTTCAACATCACCACTGCGCAAACCCGCGAACAGGCCATCAGCCTGGTGCGCGCCGCACCGCGCGCCCCGGATCTGGCTTTGGTCGATCTTGGGCTGCCTCCCACCCCGCACCGTCCCGACGAAGGTTTTCAACTCATCGGCGAATTACTGGCGCACGCGCCGTCAATCAACATCCTGGTTCTTTCCGGTCAAAACGACCTGGCCAACTCACGCCACGCCCGCACCTTGGGCGCAGTTGAATTCATCGCCAAACCCTGCGAACCGGAACGCATCAAAGCCATGCTGCTCGACGCGCTGCGCCTGAATCCCGGCGTCGCCTTGTCGGGCCAGGGTGACGACAACTGCGGCATCCTCGGCAACAGCCTGCCGATCCGCAAACTGCGCCAGCAAATCCGCCAATACGCCGACACCCCCTACCCTGTCCTGATCGAGGGTGAATCGGGCAGCGGCAAGGAACTGGTAGCAGTCTGCCTGCATCGCCTCAGCGCGCGCCGCAATCAGCCCAATCCAGCAATGAACTGCGCCGCCATCGCGCCCAGCCTGGTTGAACCAACCCTGTTCGGTCACGCCAAAGGCGCGTTTACCGGGGCCAGCGGAGTGCGCGCCGGTTATTTCGAGGAAGCCGGCGACGGCACGTTGTTTCTTGACGAAATCGGCGAATTACCGCTCGAACTCCAGGCCAAATTGCTGCGCGTTCTGGAAAACGGGGAATATTGCCGGGTCGGCGAAACCGCCACCCGCAAATCCCACGCTCGCATCGTCGCCGCCACCAACCGCGACCTGCGCAGCGAAATCCGCAAAGGCAATTTCCGCGCCGATTTGTATCACCGCCTCAGCGTTTTCACCATCGCCACCCCGCCGCTACGCGACCTGGGGGACGACAAACTGCTGCTACTGAAACATTTCCGCAAAATCTACGCGGAGCAAAGCCACACGCCGCCTTTTGAACTCGATAGCGCCGCCCAAGCCCGCTGGCTCACCTATCCCTTTCCCGGCAACGCCCGTGAATTGCGCAATATCGCGATCCGCCTCACCGCCAAGGCCGGCGGCACACTGATAGACGCCGCCACGCTGGAAGCCGAGTTCGATACCAGCGAAGGCAGCGACACATCCAACAGCGGCCCGCCTGACGACTTTGCCTCACTTATCGAATACGCCCGGCAGCGGATGCTTGCCCAACATGGTTTCAGCCTCGACCACACCTTGCGCCAATGGGAAAACGCCTTTGTCCAGGCCGCCCTCGACCTCGCCCAAGGCAACCACAGCCAGGCCGCCAAACTGCTGGGGGTGCAGCGCACCACCCTGTACAGTCGCATCCAGGCCCTGCAAAAGGCGAATGAGGGAAATTTGAAATGAATCCCTCCTCCATCCATAATTCGCCTGCAAAAATCGCCCCCTCCCGGCAAACCCAAGGAATTCGGTAACCGATCATGTATTTTGCGCATTTCGGACTGGACTGCCCGCCGTTTAAAATCACTCCGAATCCCGATTTTTTCTACTCCGGCGCAAATCGCGGCGCGATACTTGACGCCCTGGTTTACGCCATCACCAGCGGCGAAGGTATCGTCAAGGTGGTTGGGGAAGTCGGCTGTGGCAAAACCATGTTATGCCGGATGCTGGAAACCCGGCTGCCGAAAAATGTCGAAATCATCTACCTGGCCAACCCCAGTCTGAACCGCGATGAAATTTTCCACGCCATCGCCTCCGACCTGAACATCGCCACCGACGGCAGACACACTGGCGAAATCCTCCGTTCGATGCAGAATTATCTCATCGAAAAACACATGGACAACAAGCAGGTAGTCATCCTCATCGAGGAAGCCCAGGCCATGCCGCTGGAAACCCTCGAGGAAGTACGCCTGCTCTCCAACCTGGAAACCAGCCACCACAAGCTCCTGCAAATCGTCCTGTTCGGCCAGCCGGAACTTGACGAAAATCTCAATCTTCCGCAAATGCGCCAACTCAAGGAGCGCATCATCCACAGCTTCTGGGTGCAACCCATGACCGGCAAGGACATCCCCGATTACCTGATGTACCGGATGCGCACCGCCGGTTATCGCGGCCCGGACGTATTCAAGCCGGGGGCCGTCAAGCTGCTCGTCAAGGCCTCCGGCGGGATCACCCGGCGTATCAACATCCTCGCGGATAAAGCCTTGCTCGCAGTCTTTGCCGACAACCAGTACATCGTGCAGCGCAAACATGCTCTGGCCGCCATCGCCGACAGCGAATTCGCCCCGCCGCCGGGAAACCGCTACTCACTCAAAATCGCCATCCTCGTCGCCTTGATCCTGATGAGCGTGATTCTTCTGGCGGTCGCCGGCTGGCTCAAAATGACCGCACCAGCACCCGCCGCGATAGCGCCCCACAACGCGCCTGCCCTTACCGCGCCCCCTCCCGCAGCGCCCCCCAAACCACAGCCACCCGCCGCCCCGATGCCGACCAAAGTGGAAACGCCGCCGCCCAGCGTTCTGAATCAAAGACTGGACGCCACCCCGGCGTGGCTAAAACAGACCGATCCAAAACGTTTCACCATCCAGCTCATGACCGCCGGAACGGATTCCCGCTCCACCGAGCAACTCGAACAATTTCTTGCCCAGGCCGCGCAGGAACTGGCAATTGAGCGCTTCTACGTGATTCGCAGCAAAACCCCGCAAGGCCAGAAATTCAGCGTACTGTACGGCGCTTTCGGCAGCGCAGACGAGGCCTATTCGGGCCTCGCCACACTCCCCCAGAAATATCGGGTCAGCGGCGCGCTGCTGCGCACCGTAAATGGCATTCACGCCCAAATCGCCCACTAACTCCCGGCATCACCCGTTCTCCGCAAAATCCCCTCCCCCACGCACACCCCGCGCAACCGAATTTCAAGCCCACATGAATTGCCTCAAAAAATCCCGGTTCTGAACCGCAAAGGCGCCAAGGCGCAAAGAAACCAGGACTATCGGGAATATCCTGCGATTCACCCGGCGGGCAGGCAAACTGAACTTTCCTTAGCGTCTTTGCGCCTTTGCGGTTCAAACCGCCTTTTCCAGGTTGATACTTCCCAGCATACGTCCCGAAATTGTCATCAAAACGAACAAAAAGCATACTAAAAAGCTGTTCGACACGTTGTTTGACAAGTATTCCACCAAGGCCTAGAATCCGGGAAATCTCGAAAAAACATGGCGTTGCCAGATGTGTGCCGTAAGCACAGACGCAATAAGAATCCTGAACTTACTCACCAATTTTAAAGTTGATTGAATCAACATTCGCCCCAAGGAATTTCAAAATATGACAAATCCGGTTCGGGCCTGACCGTTTCCTTTAGGTAGTTATGCACAGAAATTCGGTCATCCTGATTGTTATTGGGTTTTTACTTGCCGGCTGCGGTACGCAGCCTGTTGCGCCCTCTGCCGGGCACATCAAGGACAAACCCAAGGTCAGCGGAGCCATTCCCGAACCGGTTCAGAAATCCGTCACCCTTCAGCCGCCCCGCCCCACCCCCAAGGTCGAAACCTACAGCGTCGTCGTCAACAACGTGCCGGTGCAGGAACTCCTGTTTGCCTTGGCCCGCGACGCAAAAGTCAATGTGGACATCCACCCAGGCATTGAAGGCAACATCACCCTCAACGCCCTCGACCAAACCCTGCCGCAACTGCTCACCCGCATTTCCAAGCAGGTGGACATGCGTTATGAACTGGACGGGCCGAACCTGGTGGTCATGACGGATGCGCCCTACCTGCGCAATTACAAGATTGATTACGTCAACATCTCGCGGGACTCCAGCAGCACGGTGAGTATCGCCACCCAGGTCGCCAATACCGGCGCAGGCGCGGCAGGCGGAGGGGGCGGAGGCGGCAGCAACAACTCCACCACCTCGGTCACCAACACCGCCAACAATCGCTTGTGGGAAACGCTGGTTCAGAACATCAAGGATTTACTCCGCGAAACCGACAAGGTTCTGCCGGAAGGGAACAGCGAAACGGTCACCGAGCAAAAAACCACCCAGTCCACCACCGGCACTGGCGCCGCTGCACCGCCGCCGGCCCGCGCCACCGGCGCCAATGCCGGCATCGCCGGCAGTCCGAATCCCGCCACCTTGCAGGTGGGGGGAACCCAAACCACGCGCCGCATCACCTTCCGCGAAGCTGCATCGGTTATTTCAAACCCGGAAACCGGCATCGTCGCAGTACGCGCAACCTCCCGGCAGCATGACAAAATCCAGGAATTTCTCGATCAGGTCATGTCCAGCGCCAAGCGTCAGGTACTCATCGAGGCCACCGTTGTGGAGGTCATCCTCAACGACCAATATCAATCCGGCATCGACTGGAAACGCATCGCCTTGGGCGCCGGGTTCACCGGCAGACAAAATTTCGCCGGCACAAACCTGACCGACAGCGGCATCGCCAACCCCATGCCGGACATGAACCGCGCTGCGCAAATCAGCAACATCATGGGCGACTCCAACCTTGACGCCGCGATGAAATACAACCTCATCCAGCAAATTGCCCCTGGATACTCGATGGCCGGCCTTGACCCGAACACCGGCTTGCCCGCCATCCAGGGCATACCCGGCGGCAAGCTGCCGCTTGCCGACACGGCGTTTACCAGCAACGGCAATGGCTTGACCATCGGATATTCGAATGCCGCCGGCACCATCGCCGCCGCCATCAAACTGCTCAACACCTTCGGCAACGTCAAAGTGCTTTCCAGTCCGAAAATCAGCGCCCTCAACAACCAGACCGCCCTGCTCAAGGTGGTGGACAACAAGGTCTATTTCACCGTCAACGTGCAAGTCACGCCGGCAACTGCGACCAGCGCCAGCATGACGACCTATCAAACCACGGTGAACACGGTTCCGGTGGGTTTTTTGATGACCGTCACCCCGCAAGTTGATGAAAACGACATGGTGACATTAAACGTGCGGCCTACCGTGTCGCGGATCATTCGCTACGTCAACGACCCGAACCCCGCACTGGCGCAGGCCGGCACGATCAGTCCGATCCCGGAAATACAGGTGCGTGAAATGGAGTCCCTGATCAAGGTCTATAACGGTCATACTGCGATCATGGGCGGACTGATGCAGGATGTCGTATCGAAAAGCACGGAAGGGGTGCCGGGCATATCCAAAATCCCAGTCATCGGCGACGCATTCAGCAACCGCAACGACAACACCACAAAATCCGAACTCGTCATTTTCATGCGCCCGGTGGTCGTCAAGGAAGCCAATCTGGATGGCGATTACAAGGAGTATCGCAACTACCTGCCGGACGACGCTTTTCTCCGCGACAAACGTGATGCGCTTAGTCTCAGAATCAGACCTTCGGAGACCAGCGCACAATGAGCTTGTTGATGCAGGCCCTGAAAAAGGCCGAACGCGCCAAACAGGAGCAAAAAGACTCGCTCAAGCAGCTTGAGGAATCCAACCTCAAGGAAGCCGAGGGAGGACTGACGCTTCCGCCTCAGGAAGCCGCGCCAGTTGCGCCCGATACCCGATCCGAAGCCGCCCCCCCCACACTTACGGTAACCGCAGAACCGTCTCTGGAATTCCCTTCGCTGGAAATGTCGTTAAGCGAGCCGGAACCCCCCCCACCCAAACCGGTGGAAACCCCTGCGCCGCCCGTATTACAAGCCCCCGAGGAAGAGCCGCTTTTATCCATCGACATGACGGCGCTGGATCTCACACCGCCGAAGGAAGAGCCGAAACGGGAAGAACCCAAGCTGGAGCTCTCCTTTGCCGAGATCGCCATTCCTGACGACAAACCCGAAGCAAAGCCGGAGCCTTCCGCAGTCGAATTATTGGTCACCCCGGATGAAAGTTTGTTGTCGTTCGAGGAACCCAAACCCGCGCCCCCACCGGTTTCCCCGCCTGAACCACCTGCCGTCGCCAAGCCGTCCCTGCCGTCGTTATCGCTGGAACTCCCCAGCATCATCGAAACCGCCCCCGCGCCGCCTCCGCCCATCGTTCTGAACGAGCCGCCGAAGCCGGCGGAGCCTGCACCCGAAGTCTTTGTCGCGCCACCCGCCCCCCCCCCGCTGCCTCGGGAAGAACGAAAAGAGCCGACCGCCGAACCCGTTCCGGCCACAACACCGACCGCCAAAGAAGAAATTAAAGCGCCTGAAACACCCGCGCCTAAAGACAACGCGGCTTCGGCGGAGGCAGCCAAACCACTTCAGCAAAAAATCGCCAAAGCGGTGTTTTCCGCCAAACAAGGCGGGCGCAACACAAAAAGACTTTTCTACGGGATTTTAGCCGGCATTGTGCTGGGTATTCTTTCCGGGGGTGGCTACTACTTATGGCAGGAAACCCTGCAACCACCGGTTTTTGTGCCTCCGCCGCAAGCGCAGGAAACACAGGAAGCACAGGAAGCACAGGTCAATCTACCTCCCGGCGAAGCGCCGCCAGCGCAAACGCCCCCGCCGCCCGATGGCGCAGCCCCAGCCGAACCCGACCCGGCTGTCGCCCCGCCGGTGCCTGCCGCCGAGCAGCAACCGGCGGCGCCTCAATCACCTGCTTCGCCTGCCAAACCGGCCATTGCGCCGGAAGCGGCTCCCGCCAAAACAACCGCACCCAAAGGTGACGAAATCGTTGCTGCCGCCAAGCCGCCGGTCGCACCTCCAACGACCAAGGATACGCCCGGCAAAGCAGAGTTAAAAAGAACCGACGCGCCACCTCAGCAAGAGGTCATTCAGCCGGTGTCCGGCATCAAAATCGTGCGCGGCGTCAGCGCGGCCACCACCAACCCCCTGCTTTCCAAGGCATACCAGGCGTTCCAGGCGGGTGATCTGGAGCAGGCCCAGCAACACTACCAACAAGTGCTGCGCCAGGACTCACGCAACCGCGACGCCCTGCTGGGAATGGGCGTGATTTCCATCCAGCGTCAGCAACTTAACCAGGCTGCGGCGATTTATACCCGGATGCTGGAAAATGACCCCAACGATGCGGAAGCCCAGGCGGGATTGACCGCGTTGCAAGGGATGAGCGACCCGATCCAGCACGAAAGCCGCCTGAAAAACCTGCTCTCCAAAAACCCCAATGCCTACGCCGCCCATTTCGCCCTCGGCAATCTATTTTCCAAACAAGCCCGCTGGGCGGAGGCTCAGAACGCTTTTTTTCGCGCGTTTGCCGGCAATCCCGACAACCCCGATTACGCCTTTAACCTCGCCGTCAGTCTGGATCAGCTGGGCCAGGCCAAACTGGCGCTGGACTATTATCAACGCGCCGTCGCCCTTATGAAGGGGAATGTCGCCGCCTTCGACCGCGCCGCCGTGCAAACCCGGATTCGCGAACTGACGCCTCAACCTGGTGAGGATACAAAATGAGCGAGGAAAAACCGAAGCCGAAACTCCCCCTTGGCGCACTGCTGGTTTCCAAGAGCATTATCAGTGAAGACCAGTTGCGCATTGCCCTGTTGGAACAAAAACGCACCGGCGAACCGCTGGGCAAGCTATTGTCCGTACTGGGTTTCGTCACCGAAGCGACCATCCGCGAAGCGCTTTCCGAAAACCTGAACCAGCAAAGCGTCGATATGGCGCATCTGATCGTCGATGTCCAGGCGATCAAGCAAATCCCCAAGGATGTCGCCAAACGCTACAAGGTTTTCCCGCTTGAATACGACAAAAAGCTCGGCGTCCTCAACCTGGCGATGTCCGACACCAGCAACATCGTCGCGCTTGATCAAATCCGCGCCATGCTGGGCAAGGCCATCAACGTCAATCCGATGCTCGCCGGCGAAGGGGAAATCCAGCGCGCCATCGACCAATATTACGGATTCGAACTATCCATCGACGGCATCCTCCACGAAATCGAAACCGGCGAAGTGGATTACAAAAGCCTGCAAGTGGTTTCCGACGAATACAGCCAGCCGCTGGTGCGCCTGGTTGACGCCTTGCTTGCCGACGGCGTACAACGTAGCGCGTCGGACATCCACTTTGAACCGGAACAGTTTTTCCTGCGGATTCGTTATCGTATCGACGGCGTCTTGCGGCAAATCCGCAGCCTGCATAAAACCTACTGGCCCGCCATGGTGGTGCGCCTCAAGGTGATGAGCGGCATGAACATCGCGGAAACCCGCGCCCCTCAGGACGGACGTATTTCCCTGCGCCTGTCGGGACGTTCGGTGGACTTCCGCGTCGCCTGCCAGCCCACCACCCACGGCGAAAACTTCGTCTTGCGGATTCTGGATCGGCAAAAGGGGATTGTGCCGCTCGACAATTTGGGGCTGTCCGACGAAAACCTGACCTTGCTCAAGCTTATGCTGGCCCGTCCCGACGGGATCATCCTGGTGACCGGCCCCACCGGCAGCGGTAAAACCACCACGCTATATTCGGTGCTCAACCACGTCAATACCGAAGCGGTCAACATCATGACCCTGGAAGACCCGGTCGAATATCCGATGGCGATGATCCGCCAGACCTCGGTGAGTGAAGCCGCCAAAATGGACTTCGCCAGCGGCATCCGGTCGATGATGCGGCAAGACCCGGACATCATCCTGGTGGGCGAAATTCGCGATGCGGAAACCGCCGAAATGGCGTTCCGCGCCGCCATGACCGGCCACCAGGTGTTCTCCACCCTGCATACCAACTCGGCAATCGGCGCGGTGCCACGCTTGCTGGACATCGGCATCCTGCCCGACATCATGGCCGGCAACATCATCGGCATCTGCGCCCAACGCCTGATCCGCAAACTCTGCACCAAATGCAAACAACCCTACGAGCCCGACCCGGTCGAGGCGCGCATCATGCGTCTCGACCCTGATCAGGCGGATATCAAGCTGTACCGCTCAGTAGGTTGTGAAGCCTGTGACTTTCAGGGGTATAAGGGACGGATTTCGATTATCGAAATCCTCAAATTGAATACCGACATCGACGAACTCATCGCACGGCGCGCCACCATCAAGGAACTCAAGGAAGTATCGCTGGCCGCCGGATTCCGGCCCCTGGTGGAAGACGGCATACGCCGGGTGCTGGAAGGCACCACGTCGCTCGATGAAATTTCCCGCGTAGTCGATCTTACCGACAGGATCATGTAGCCATGGCAATGTTTTCGTACACGGCCATGGATCCCAGCGGCAAAGTCATCAATGGCCGCATGGATGCGTCCAACCTTTCCGATCTGGAAATGCGGCTGGGGCGGATGGAACTTGATCTGGTTGACTTCAAGGAAGTATCACCAAAACGCTTCAGCTTCGGTCGACGCCCGGTCAAGAGACAAGACCTGATCAACTTCTGCTTCCACATGGAGCAGCTCACCAATTCCGGCGTTCCCTTGCTGGAAGGCTTGGCCGACCTGCGCGACAGCCTCGACCACCCGGATTTTCGTGGCATCGTTGCAGACCTCATTGAAAATATTGAGGGTGGGCAGACTTTTTCCGAGGCTTTGGCAAACCACCCGCAAGTATTCGACCAAACTTTTGTCAGCCTGATTGCCGCCGGCGAAAATAGCGGTCAGTTACCTCACGTATTCAAAAGCCTGACCGAGTCGCTGAAGTGGATGGACGAGCTTGCCGCGCAGACGAAAAAGCTTCTGATGTATCCGGCGTTTGTCGGAACGGTAATCGGAGCGGTAGTGTTTTTCCTGATGATCTACCTGGTGCCGCAACTGGTGCAATTCATCAAAACCATGGGCCAGGAATTACCTTTCCATACCAAGGCGCTGATCTGGGTATCGAATGTCTTCGTCAAATTCTGGTACATCATTCTCTCGTTGCCGGCGCTTATCTGGTTTAGCGTGAAAATACTGCTTGTCGTCAGTCCGGAGGCGCGTTTCAGGGCGGATGGTTTCAAACTCAATGCCTGGTTAGTAGGACCGATTCTAAAAAAAATCATTCTTGCCCGTTTTGCCAATTTTTTTGCCTTGATGTACCAGTCGGGGATTACCATTCTCGACTGCATCAGACTTTCCGAACGCATCGTCAACAATCTGGTTATTGAAGATGGGCTGAAACGGGTAGGTGCGCAGATATCGGAAGGCCATAGCGTAACCAACAGTTTTGAAAGCACCGGATTATTCCCGCCGCTGGTGGTGCGCATGATCCGGGTTGGCGAAGCCACCGGCGGACTGGATACCGCACTGCGCAACGTCAGTTACTTTTATGACCGGGAAGTCCGGGAATCCATCGAAAAAGTCCAGGCCATGATCGAACCCATCATGACGGTCACAATGGGATTGATTTTGGGCTGGATCATGATGTCGGTGCTCGGCCCGATTTACGACATTATCAGCAAGATCAAGACATAGGAACATCGTGTTCCGCAAACATCTTCTCTACCTGAGCAACGACCAGCTGACCGCCTATATCTGGGACAAGGATCGGCTTACCCGACATGCCCGCTTCGACAGCGATGCCTCCGGGCGCGAATCCTTTTCCCGGTTTGCCGCAGCCTCCGCGCACACGCCGCTGTATATGCTGGTCGATCTAATTGAGGAGGACTTCCAGCGCGACACGGTTCCGCATGTTTTCGGCAAAACCCGCCGCTCCATGCTGGAGCGCAAACTAAACCA
Organism: uncultured Sulfuricella sp.; assembly: GCA_964451375.1. Taxonomy (GTDB): domain Bacteria; phylum Pseudomonadota; class Gammaproteobacteria; order Burkholderiales; family Sulfuricellaceae; genus JAGXQV01. The sequence continues at coordinate 26,871 of CAYVIN010000028.1, read as the reverse complement.
GTATTACCGCGAAACCCCCTACCGCTGCACATCCTTTCAGGGAAGGGAAAGCGAAGGGCGACGCGACGATCTGATGTTGTTCAGCGCGTTGACCAATCAGGACTGGGTAAGCGGGTGGGTTGATGTGATCGTCAAAGCCAAGGCCCCCCTCTCGGGAATTTATTCTCCCGCCTTGCTCGGCCCGACATTATTGAAGAAAATGAAAATCGTGGAGGAGCATACTCTGCTGGTTTTCGTTCAATCCTGCGGCTTGCGGCAAAGCTATTTCCAGGGTTTACATCTCAAATTCAGCCGCCTCACAGCGCTCCCCGGACAGCAGCCCGCCGAGATTGCCGAGGCGATTTCCCAGGAAAGTCGCAAGACCGAGCAGTTTCTCGGCACCAGCCGTATGTTGCCGCGCGGCAAAACCATGAAAGTGTTGATTTTCGGACACGGAGATATGGCGGCCCTATCCGCCGCCTGCCCCAACACATCCAGTCTTAACTATCGTTTTATTGACACGGTGGAAGCCGCATCTGCAATGAAGTGGAAACATTTCACACCGGATGATTATTGCGACCCCCTGCTGCTTACCCTGATGGCGGTGTCGCCGCCCGCCGATCACTATGCCCAGCCTAACCAGATCAAATACCATAAGCTCTGGCAAATCAGGCTGGCGTTATACGCGTCAAGCGGCGCGGCGCTTGCCGGCGCAATTCTTATGTCCGGCAACAACACCCTGAGTGGTTTGGAATTTGACGATTCAAGAAGCAACGCCGAGATTGAAGCGAAAAAACATCAAGACCAATATCTCAAACTCACCCAAAGTTTTCCTAAAACCCCGACTTCCCCGGAAAACATGAAGGCTGTTGCAGAACTGCGTCAAATGATCGTGCGTAATGCCCCCATGCCTGAGTCGCTTCTCGCAACCATCAGCAATGCGCTGCACACCACGCCCCGCATAAAACTCAACATCCTGAAATGGGAAGTCGCCGCCGCAGCTTCTCCCGGTGGCGAAGGAGAAGCAGCACCGGCGCCGGTGCCCCAACAAACCGGCTCGGATGTCGAACGCCCCCCCGTAACCGGGGGACTGCTCGGGATTCCCAACAAACCGGAACAACGGCTGCAAATCGACGGCGAAGTTGTTCCCTTCAAACTGGATTTTCGGGCGGCCCTGGCGGAATTGGAAAATTTCGTATCGACACTGGAAAAGGACAAAACCATCAAGGTCATGCTGTCCAATCCCCCTCTGGACATTCGTCCACAGGGGAAAATGGCCGGCAGCACCGAGGTGATTCCTGAAAACAGCGTTGCCACCTTCACGTTCAAAATCCACTGGAAACCGGGAAACTGAAATGGCGCAAAAGCCCACCGCGCCGGACAAGAAAGACAAAAACAAGGGGAAAGGTTCGTCCGTCGGCGGGAAAAATCCGCTCTCAGCGGATTTGCAACTGATCCGCAATGCGGCAGCCATATTCGCAACAACGCTCGTCGTGTCAGGAAGCATGATCTATTTCAGCGATGACTTCATGCTGCAAAAACAAGGGCAATTGAACATCACGATTCAACAACGCGAAGAAGCTCAGCAAAAACTATCGCGAGCGCGCGAAGAAGAACAGGAAATCCGCGAATACCTCGGCCTTTACCAACATCTGGAAAAGCAGAACATCGTCGGCGATGAAAAACGCCTTGACCATATTGAAGCGCTTCAGCAAGTCTATGAAAAACATAAGCTCGCCCCAATAACCTACGAAATATTCCCCCAGCAAACCGTGCAACTCGACGCCTCCGTCAAGACTGCGGAAATGGAGTTACGCGCCACATCGGCAAAGCTAACACTTGATCTGCTCCACGAAGGTGATCTATTAACCTTGCTGTCCGCACTCAAACAAAATGCCAGCGACTTCTTCAGTGCACAAAATTGCCGTATTCAAAGACGCCAACTGAGCACTGCCGAAACAGAACACAAACTCGAAAACCGTTTAACTGCGGAATGCACGATCAACTGGCTAACCATAGGAGCGCGCCAAAAAGCTCCTGACGGTGAAAACGCAGAGACGCCACCACCTGAGGCTCAATAGGTTTCAATTCCCGCGCCGCACAAAATGCGGCGTTTTTTTTCCTGACGCCACCTGTTTTTGCAACTTGCCAGTCAACCCCGAAATAGATGGTTATGGCGGGGTATGAAGCCCAATATCTTGTGTTTTTGCCACAGAATACGCAAGGGAGATTTACATGTTTTTGCATTAACAATCATGGCACTAATTCATATTCTTAAATCATTTTCTAAAGTTCGTGTATCATGTGCCGCTAACGGATTGACACGGGAATCCCCTCCCCCAACAAATCCTGAAGCGAAACAATCATGGCTCATCGCACATCCCGACGGTTTACCCTGGCAACGGCAATTCTTGCGCTGTTGCCAGGCTTATGTTTAGCCGATCCGGTAGGGCGCCTGTTTTTCACTCCCGAGCAACGCGCAGCGTTTGATTTACAACGAAGCACCGGTGTATCGCCAATTTCGCCAACACTGGAGGACGCAAGCGCTGGTCTGCAAAGCGGGGAAATCACCCTGAACGGCATCGTCAAACGTAGCGATGGAAAATCCACCGTATGGGTAAACCAGATCGCCCAAAACGAAACTGAAGCCGTCTCCGGGCAGAAAACCCGTTCTCGCCACGCCAACCTGCCAAATGTGCAGGTGTATGTCCCATCACTCGGAAAATCCGTCAATCTCAAAGTCGGACAAAGCATCAACACGGAAACCCGTGAAATCCGGGAAATCTATTACCCGCCAATACCCAAGGAACGTGTTACCGGCGCACCCGCTGAACCGTCCGCTTAAAAGACAACGTCCAGAACCCAACCTGGGCATCAAGTTTGCTATAGTTAACACCATGATGCCCACACCCTCCCTACCCCAACGACAAAAAGGCTCGGTAATCCTTGCCATGCTCGCCATGTTTATGCTGGTGGCGGGTTATATGCTGGTGAAAGAGTTCAACAACGCCTTTATCGCTCGCGACAAGATTTCCGCAGATGCGTTGGTCAAGGCCAAGGAAGCCTTGATAGGGTTCGCCATCACCTATCGGGATGGAAACCCGAATACCATGACCGGTCTCAATGATCAGGTTTTTGGTTATCTACCGTGCCCCGCAGTCAACGGAAACGGCACCGTCCCTGCACCTCCGCTAAACTGTGGCGCGTCAAATGTCACTCGAATCAACATCCTGCCCTGGTATACCCTGAAACTTCCGGCATTGCGTGACAGTGCAGGGGAATGTCTGAGATACGCGGTTTCCGGCACGTATAAGAATAATCCACGAACCGCAGTAATGAATTGGGATACCGTAGGGCAACTTACGGTTAACGATGCCGACGGCACCGTCCTCGCTACTGGCGTGGCCGCAGTGGTATTCGCCCCCCGCAGTCGCACTGGCAATCAGAATCGCACCCCGGCAGGCAATACCGAATGCCGCACCAATAACACGACTGCAAATTACCTGGAGGGCGCTGACCCGATTTACGCTGGTGTGGTTCCACCCGTCGCACCGGCAATTACCACCCTGACCCAGTCCACTCCGAACAGTGTTCAGAGTGGTACAAACAATGATCGGCTAATCTGGATCACCCCAGCAGAGATTTTTAATCGTATCAAGCAGCGTAGCGATTTTAAATCCGACATCGATACCATGATGACCACCATCGTTACCTGTTTGAATAACCTTTCTGTAGCGAATTTACCGGTTCCCAACGGCAGCAAGGGTATCGGCACCAACCTTGAGGCGCTCACAGCCTGCCCCCCTCCCTCCACCGCCACACTGCAAGGCAACGTCTATGCAAACTGGAAAGACAATCTCCTGTATGCCCGTCCCGGCACCCCCATTACGGTTAACGGCGCAAATTGCAACGCGGTGCTGATATTTGGTGGTGAACGAACCGGCGCCCAGGTTCGCGCAACTGCCGCCCAAAAAAACCTTGCCTCAAATTATTTGGAAGGGACAAACCTCGCGTCTTTTCCCGCCGGCGCCACTTATACCGGACTGGCGGCCTACGACAAGGCCAATAGCAGCAGCGACATCGTCCGCTGTATTACCGGCAACGGCGCGGGGCCTGGCGGCACCCAGGTGACTTTCGCCGCCGATTTCAACAATTTTGTGACAGCGGGCACCGGCGTCACCACCAATTCCGGCACCCAGACCGTCACGGTTGCCCCGTCCGGCGGAGCCAGCGGCGGATGTTTCTGGTACCCCACCGCCATGCCCCTGAATGGCAAGAAGTTACGCGCCTACTACACCTACACCTTCACCAACGCCGACACCCGCGCCCTCGGTGGCGGCGGCCCGGATCACGGCAACGGATTCAGCCTCTCCTTCCTGCGCGGCGATCTGGGCGCGCCCGGCAACTGTGGAACCCAAAACGACATGGGCTCGCTCAATGCCAGCGATGCGCTCGGAAACATCAGTCTGTTCGTGGAAACCGACGTTCGCCGCGACAATGCCGATAACGACCCGGCTGAAAATCACACGGCCATCATGGCCAACGGCAATTTCAATCACCCCGCCGGAACCGTAACTACGGCCTGCAATGGCACAACCCGTGGATGCAGCCATTCCCCGGCCAACAAGTTCGAAGAATCGCCGACACCCTTGCCGCACAATCAGCGCGTTGAAATCCATACCGGTTATACCGATGCGGCCTGCACCACCCCCGGCGGCGGCAATTACGCGCTGATCAAGGCTTGGGTGGACTGTGCCGGGTGTACCGACACCTCGGTGGATTTTGCTCCAACGCCGACCATCGTGCGTTGCACCTTGCTTGATCCGGCGCTGAACTCCTTCTATTTCGGCTTCACCGGTGGCTTCCGTACCGGTGGCGCTGCACAAGGAGTGATCATCCGGAATCTCGACCTGCGTACCCAATAACCGGCAGCCACCATGAATCTGCCAGCCCACTCACCCTTGATTTCCGCCGAAGAATATCTGCACGGCGAATCGCTCGCCGAAGTTCGGCACGAATATGTAGGTGGACAAGTTTTCGCGATGGCAGGAGCCGACGAGCGCCATAATCGTATCGCGTTAAATTTCGCCTTTCATCTGCGCGCTGCCGCGCGCAAGGGGCCTTGCGGCGTATTCATCAGCGACATGAAGGTGCGAGTCCGGGAAAATGATGCCTATTACTACCCCGATGTACTGTTGACATGCGACCAGAACGATCAAGAGGCGCTTTATAAAACCGCGCCATGCCTGATTGTTGAAGTCCTCTCGCCGACCACTGAAACCATTGACCGCCGCGAGAAACTGGCGGCCTATCGTACCCTGCCTTCCTTGCGTTATTACATTCTGGCTGAGCAGGATCAACGTCGCATTGAGGTATTTTGGCGGGGCGAAGACGGCGAATGGCGGCATGAACTGTTGATGAGTGAAGGGCTGATAGAACTGGATTGCGGCGAATTAAACACAGCACTGACATTGGAGGACATTTATGAAGACGTTCGTTTATAAAATTCGGGGTATGACGCTCGTCGAAATGGCCATCGTGCTGGTCATTGTCGGGCTATTGCTTGGTGGATTGCTAATGCCGCTTGCCGCTCAGATGGAGCAAAAAAGGGTTAACGAAACACAGCAAACTCTCGGGCAGATTCAGGAAGCATTGTTGGGATTTGCCATCGCCAATGGGCGCTTGCCTTGCCCCGCGTCCGCCACATCCGCAGGGCGGGAAAGTTTCTGCACCAATGCGGTGGGCGGTTGTGGCGCAGCGATTATCCCCAACCCACCCGCCGTCTTGCCCCCGGCTCATGGGCGCTGCACTAACCCATGGAACGCTTTTCTTCCCGCCGCAACCCTTGGCGTTACGCCCATCGACGCCGGCGGCTACGCCGTTGACGGCTGGCTGATCACGCAAAACCGCATCCGTTACGGCGTCAGCAATTACTATGACGGTACACGTTATTCATTCACCGCCGCCGGGGGCATGAAGGCGACCACGATGGCAACCCTCGCGGCTCAGCCGGCTACCGCCTACCTCAGCGTTTGCGCCACCGCGACCGGCATTGGCCCCACCACCTGTGGCGGCGCAACGATTGTCACCAACAATGCCGTTGCCGTAATTTATTCGGTTGGCAGAAACAACACCGCTATAGGACTGGATCAGGCCGCGAATCGGAACAACAATCAGGTCTACGTCAGCCATCCGCCCACCCCCGCCACCTCCCCCAACGGCGAATTTGACGATATCGTTGTTTGGTTGTCACCCAACACGTTGTACAACCGCATGGTTGCCGCCGGTACGTTACCTTAATGGAACAAGAAGACGACGAAGAGCCCAAAAAGCGCAAGCCGTTCCGCCAGCCCCGCATCACGCCACGGCGTGTCGTTGCGGTGACTGGTTTTGTGTTGGTCGCCAAAGGATACGACATGATGTCCGTTGCCCCCGATGCCCCCGCCAAAGAAGCGGTGGATGGCGCGATATTCGGGATATTGACGGTCATTCTGGGAGCCGCTCTGGCAATATTCGCGGTGTTATTCAAGCGCTGACCGGTTCGCGCAATTCAAAACAAACCCTTCCTGATTCGTTGTTGGGCAGACCAACCACATACCCATATCGCATTGCCAACTGCCGGGATTGGTAAAGTCCAATCCCGAGTCCATTACGCGAAGGAACCGGAGCCGCAAACAACTTGTTGAGCAGAAGTCCTTCCACTGGATCACCGTCGTCGCAAACCTGTAATACAGGCGTTGGTTTGAGAATCAGCGACACCCGGATAGCCAAGCGGTAATTCAGCTTGCGTTTTTCCAGCGCGTTTTGCAGCAGATTGTCGGCCACGCTATCGAACATTTCAGCAGGAAGTGTGATGTCCGACGCGTCTGCCAACCGTTCAAAATCCACATCATCAGTAGCATAACGTTGCCGAAGAATTTCCCACCATATCCCGGCGTTTACCTGAGTCACCCCATCTTCGCCACCCGGCTGGCGCAGTTTCTCCAACGTCTGTTCCAGACGCTGGGTAATTCGTGGCAACTGGCGCGAGAATAGCGACTGCAAACTACAGGCATCGCCGTTTCGCCCCATTTCAGCGGCTGCGCAAAGCCCTTTCAACGATTGCAGAAGATTTTTTACATCATGCGTCAAGCGCGCGCCGGTTTCATGCACAGCCTGTAAATAGGCCTGCTGCTCCAGCATTTGCTCGCGGCGTTTGGACTGGTAAAACACGCCGACCAACTGCACCAGCAGGTTGAAATGCAGCAACATGGCGGGACTGAATGGCGATTTCGCATATAACACGATCACGAGAGGCGGCGACTCGAACGTGGCCGGATTTTCCCCTCCGCCGCCAAAACGCCCCGCGCCGTCAGGCGATTGCCATTCGCCCCCGAGGATACCCGGCACTTCGGACAAGTCCGCACACGCCAGCGCAAGAAATGCCTTGGGGTCGTCCTCGCTTTCGGAGACCCGCGCGAGGCGATATAGCCACTGTTCAAACGGCAACCCGATGCTCAGCAAATAGCGGGAAAATATCTGCTCCAACCCAGCAAAACCGCCACGAGGATTCCAGAACCAGCTTAGCCCCAGCAGCACCAGAGCAATGATAAACAGGGACGACGCCAGCGCCGTTAAGTAGTCTTCCTGCGTTTGCACCTTGAGGACGAAGCTCCCCAGCACCAGCGCCACCATCAGCAGGAATAACAGCAGGCTGTAGAAAAAATCGATGGATTGCAGGGATTGCGGCTCATCTCCGGCAGGAACCGCGAGCATTCCCACGATAACCAGCGGCAAGCCGAAAAACATAATCAAGCGGGCGGCCTGAGGCACCCCTTCTCCCGGAAACAAATGGGGAACCACCCACACCAGCAGCGCCCCCACCAGATAAAGCACCGCCGCAAGATACAACCAGCGTGGCGCGCGCTTTTGCGAAGCAAAGACCAAACCGCCGATCAGTCCACTCAGGAGGGACAACCATAAGGCGAGGAGCCACCAGCTAAGCCATAAGGTAAACGCCAAACTGGCGGCGGCAACCAGCGCCGCATTGAAGGGGGTCAGCTTGTTTTCGCCACGCCAGATGGGCTGCCACAACAGAAACAAGCCGACATGCGCCAACATCAAGGCGCGCGACAACAGGTTTTCCCGATCAAGAATCAGCGCTCCATGCAGGAATATCAACATGAAAGCCGCCAACCACTGTCTACGCCGTAACACGCGGAAATGCAAAGTCTCTGTAAGTGTGCGCGTCATAGGAAATCCGTATTTTCGTTTACAATTGCCGCTGCCATTTCAACTCGGAACCTTTCCACCATGACGGCCCCGATACTCCCGATTGCCTTCTACACCTTGCTGGAAGCGGTGCGTAACCGCCTGTTGTGGCTGATTTTGGCGATTGTTGTCGCCAGCGGGGGCCTGGGACTGTTTCTGCGGGAAATCGCCATTACTGAAAGCGCGATCATTCAGGCTTCGATAAACGGGGCGTTATTGCGCTTTGTTGCGGTGTTTATTCTTGCCGCGTTCATTATAACCAGCATGGTGCGTGAGTTTAACGACAAAGGCGCTGATCTGGTGCTGTCCCTTCCGATTCCCCGCGCCAGTTACTTTTCCGGCAAACTTCTGGGCTTTTCCCTGTGTGCATTGGGGTTGGCGACAATTTTTTCGGGCGCGTTGGCGTTTTATGCCCCGCCGGATCAAATTGCACTGTGGGGATTGTCGCTGTTTCTGGAATTGTGGATCGTCGCCGCGTTCAGTCTGTTGTGTGTATTCACTTTCTCCCAAGTAGTGCCGGCGCTAAGCTCGGTTCTCGCGTTTTACCTGCTTTCCCGCACCATTACCGCTTTTCAGTTGATGGCGCACGGCCCCATGGTAAATACGGAAACCTGGACGCAACAGACCGTAAACGCCCTCATCACCGCCATTGCCGCCATCCTGCCGCGTCTGGACAGCTTTACCCAAACCGAATGGCTGGCCTATCACACTGGCACCTGGGATGCACTGTTGCCATTGTTTGGCCAAACAACAATTTATGTAGTGCTACTTGGCAGTGCCGCGCTTTTTGATTTGTACCGCCGGGAACTGTAGCCAATGTCGGAACGCTCGATACACACCGTCCCCAAAGTCGTGCTGATTCTGCTCGCAGCCTCGCTATCCCTGCAAATTGTCTGGCATTTTTCCTTGCCCCGCCCGCAAGCCCGTGCCGAAAACCTGACAGCACCGCCTTCCGGCCAAATCCTTCGCGCCGTCAGCATGGGCGACGCCATTCCACTCGCTCGCGCCACCATGCTGTATCTCCAGGCATTCGACGTTCAGCCCGGCATTGGGCTGTCTTTTCGCTCACTGGACTATGGAATACTGGAGCTTTGGCTGGAACGCATCCTTGAACTCGACCCACGCGGGCAATATCCGTTGCTCTCCGCCAACCGGTTGTATGGCGCGGTAACGATTCCCGATAAACAGCGACAAATGGCTGATTTCGTTTATCGCCAGTTTTTCCAGGATCCCAACCAACGCTGGCGCTGGCTTGCCTACGCCGCGCTGGATGCCAAGCACCACCTTCACGATCTGGCGCTTGCCCGAACTTACGCCCGCGCCATCCGCGAACATGCCACAGCCCCCAGTGTTCCGAGTTGGGCCAAACAAATGGAGATTTTCATTCTGGAGGACATGGGGGAAGTAGAAAGCGCAAAAATTATTCTCGGCGCGCTCCTGCAAGGCGGCACAATCACCGACCCCGCCGAGCTTCGCTTTTTAGCCGAAGAATTTGACAAGCTCGAACGAAAGTGACGACTTTTCAACACTACTGTTCAATCTTCGTCAACACATCCAAACAATTTCGCAGAATCCGCACCTCCTCATCCTGGCACGAGACTTGCGAAACCCTATTTGTAATATCAACAACCCTCAAAGGAGATCGCATCATGAAATTCCGTCAATCCGGTTTTACGCTGGTTGAAATCGCCATCGTTCTGGTTATCGTCGGCCTGCTGCTGGGCGGCGTACTGAAAGGCCAGGAACTGATCAATAACACAAAAGTCAAGAACATGGTCAACAGCATGCGTGGCGCCACCGCAGCTTACAACGGTTACCAGGATCGGTTCCGCGCCGCCCCTGGGGACGATGCTACAGCAGCGACCAGATTTCCCGCCGCAGGCGGCACTGTTATTGCCGTTAATGGCGATGGAAATGGCCGGATTGGCACTGGTAACGCGAACGCCGGGTGGTTTGATGGTGGAAACACCGCCGAATCGAAATTGTTTTGGCAGCATGTTCGACGCGCCAATTTGTCCGATGGCGCAACCGATAATACTACGCCGGCTGCGACCTTCTATCCCCCCAATCCCTTTGGTGGCGTAGTTGGGATTTCCACTTCACTTGGTGTTGCCGGGCTTTCCGGCGCCGGCTCGGTATGCAGCGACAATGTTCCTGGCGAAGCAGTCATGAGATTGGAATCCATGATGGACAACTCTGCGTCCAACTCTGGCGGTTTCATGGCTCGCGCCAACATTCCTCCCGGCACCGCGACTGCTAATGCCCCAGCCCCGCAAGCTATTAACAACCCGCCGACCGCTGCACAATCCGCTAATCCTTACACGGTGTGTACGGCTTTCTAAGAGCTTTAAGCCTCTTCATCCAACTCTGCTACAGGCACCCTAGGGTGCCTGTTTGCTTTGTACTAACATCAATAGCCGAGTCTTTCCGTTGTGCAAACCGCATTCAAAATTTTTTTGGCAACACCCCAGAATCCGGAAATACAACCCCTTGGAGATCAAGAGTGGGAATGTACTCATAAACAAAATTTTGAGTTATAGTCGTCTATAACTCTTGGATATTTATGGATGGATGTCCCAATGCCCAGCTTTGTTTCAATAGTATTCCCTACACTTAAAATCCCTTGCGCTTCCCGCCCTCATACAGTGGGGAAAAACACCAAACGACTTATTTTAGGTGCGGTGTTTCTTGGCTTGTCAGGTGCCGCGCTATCCGGCACCAATCAATGGACTCTTGGCGATGAACCCGACGCCGGCGCACATGTAAGCGCGCTTGCGCTAGATCCCTATGTACCAACAACCATCTATGTATCGGTGGGTGAAAAGGTCTACTTCAGCAACAATTCGGGCAAAACATGGCGTCTTTCGGATTTTTTTGATGAAACATTTGCGCAGTCCGTTGCCGCCCTTTTGGTTGACCCGATCAACCAAACATATGCTTACGCCGCTACGGCCGGCGGAATCATCACCACCACCAACGGCGGCACCGCCTGGGCGCGCGTAAACCCCACCATCGGTTATACCTCTCTGGCCGCCACGCCGATTACCACTACTGGTACTTTCCCCACCATTTACGCCGGCTCCAGCGGTAACGGCGTGTATCAGAGCGTCAACGGCGGCGGGGCATGGGCGCAGACTGCCGGGCAACCCGGCGCGGCGGGCAGCCCGGCCAGGGTGATTTCCGCCCTTGCAGTTGACCCGCTCACCCCGGCCACGCTTTACGCCGGCACAGCCAGCAGCGGCATCTACCGCAGCGTCAACAGCGCCGCCGCTTGGTCGGCGCTTAACAACGGGTTGACCGGCAACGCGCTACGGATCAATTCCATCGCCGCCGACCCGGTTACTTCCGGTACGCTGTATATCGGCACTGCGGGTAGCGGCGTCTACAAATACATCGATCAGGCCACCACGTTTCCAAAAACCGCGCTGGGTTTCGCTCCAACCAGCGTCACCGTGAACAATCAGGCGCTAAACACCGCCAGCGCGGCTCAAGTCGTCACCCTGACCAACAACAGTTCCGCGACCATCGCTTTCACCAGCGCCAGCGTGGGAACCGGGTTTTCGATAGATCAGGCCACCACCACTTGCGTCGCCACACTGGCGCCTGCGGCAAGCTGTAACGTCGGTGTGATTTTTACGCCCACTACGGACAGCGTACATTCGACCACCCTCAGCGTCGTATCAAACGCCCCTGGCAGCCCCCACACCATTAATCTGGTCGGCACCGGGCCAACGGTCAACACCCCGGCGTTACGCCCCTCGGCGCTTACGCTGACCAGTTTCAATTCCACGGTAATTGGAGTGCCCACTGCTTCGCAAGCAGTCACGTTAACCAATGACGGCACATCCAACCTGACCATCACCGCGTTAGCCGCCAGTGGCGACTTTTCGATTGCCTCGCACAATTGCGGCGGCGGGGTTTTGCCGGCAACCGTGGGGGCGGCGGCAAGCTGTACCGCCAACATCGTATTTACCCCCAGCGCATCGGGAAGCCGCTCCGGCAACCTGACGATCACTTCGGATTCACCCAACAGTCCCAGCACCATACTGCTGGGCAACGCCGCCTCGTGGCGGGCGATGAGCAGCGGCCTGGGCGTCAATCTTAACGTCAAGTCGCTGATCATCGACCCCGTCACAACCACCACTCTCTATGCAGGCACCGCCGGTGGCGGGGTGTTCAAAAGCACCGATGGTGGAACCTCGTGGAGCGAAATGAATACCGGCATTCCCAACAAATTCATTACCTCCCTGATCCTCGCGCCGTTGACTCAACAAAAACTTTATGCGGTCTCCGATGCCGGCTTGCTTGCTTACGACATCACCAACAGCCCCGGACTGATCCTCAATCCGCCCACGGTCGCCGGTATCGCAGGCACCTCCTTTTTCAGCGCGACGGGGGCGGGATCGATCAGTACGCCCAACCCTATTACGCTGACCAACATCGGCACCTTGCCGCTGAATTTCAGCCTGGATATCTCCGGCGAATTTTCCATCGTCACCAATACCTCAACTTGCGTTTCACCGCTTGCGGCAGGCGCAAACTGCGTGGTCAACGTCACGTTTAACCCGACCACCTACGATTCCAACCCCTCCACCATGGCCGCCAATAATGCCAAAACGGGGGCTCTGATGATCAATTCGGATGCCTCCGGCAGTCCGCACAGCGTCAATCTGAAAGGCACCGCCGCACCCTCGGGAACCAGCACCGGCACCACCACCACACCCAATGTCAGTCTTTCTCCCGGCACGTTGACTTTTACCGCAGTAGCAGTCGGTTCCACCAGCCAATCACAACCGATTACCCTGACCAATACCGGCAACGCCACCCTGAACATCGCTTCGGTCATCACCGACAGCGATTTTTTGTATAGCTCGGGATGCGGAACCACTCTGGCCCCCGGCATCAAATGCACTATCACCATCACCTTTTCACCAACCGGCCCTGGTGACAGGAAAGGCTCGCTGTATCTGTATTCCGATGCTACCGGCAGCCCGCATACCGTGACGCTTGAAGGTTCCGGCACCAGCGGTACAACATCCGGCGGAACGGCGGTCACCATATCCCCCACCGAATTGGAGTTCCCGGTTCAGCCGGTAGGGGGTTCCAGCACCCAACAAACCGTGACGTTGACCAATATCGGCACGGCGGCGCTGAAAATCAACTCGGTCTTTGCCGACGGTGATTTTTCCTTCATTGCCGCCTCAGCCGCCAACCGCTGCGGAGAAACGCTCAGTGCGGGCGCAAAATGTGCCCTCGGCGTGGTGTTCACCCCGACCGGCGGTGGGGAGCGCGCCGGAACCCTTTTTGTATACTCCGACGCTACCGGTAGTCCACATACCGCCTCGTTGAAGGGTTCCGGCACCACGTCCATGACACTTACCCCGTCTTCACTGGATTTCGGCAGTCAAGCAAACGGAACACTCAGTTCCAAGCAAACTGTAACGCTAAGAAATACCGGCCCGGTAAATCTTGAGATCGCTGACATTAGCATCGTTGGTCGTTCAAGTTACACCGCCAACACTTCAGGCTCTGGTAATTCAACACAAATTTTTACTGACTTCATTATTGATTCAAACAACTGCAACAGTTATCTACCTCCAAACACCAGTTGCGACATATCAATTTTATTTGCGCCGGATGACTTCGTTGTCTCTCCCTACAACACAATTAACAGACTGATTATTAGTGACAATTCATTCGGCAGCCCCCACTATGTGACATTGAACGGGCGGATACTGCCAGCCAGCGCAGCTAACAACGGCGCGGCTTCGGTGAGCGTGATTCCCTCTACCCTCGCTTTTGGGACGCAACAGGTTACTCTGACGAGTTCGCCACGTCTGGTAACCATCACCAATGTCGGCAACAGCGCACTCACCATCAGCAACATCATTGCCGATGGTGATTTTGCCTACACCACCACCTGCGGCACACCGCCGGCCACTCTCGCTGCCGGAAAGAAATGCTCGATTTCGGTGACGTTCACCCCGACCGGCACGGAAGATCGCAGCGGCAAGCTGTACATCTATTCCAGTGCGGATGGCAGCCCGCATTCCGTAACGCTGGGTGGCTCGGGTAGCACCCTCGCTCCCTCGGTAGTACTTTCAGTCGTCCCCAGTTCTCTCGATTTCTCGGTGGTAAACGTAAACACTGCGAGCGCGCCAAGCGCCGTGACGATTACCAACAAAGGCACCGCAGTAGTGACATTCTCCGATCCCACCATGGAAGGAGATTTCTCCAAGGCTGCTACATCCACCTGTGGTGCAGCACCGCTTTATCCGGGAGCCAGTTGCACTTTCGACATCGTCTTCACTCCCAGCACCGAGGGAGAGGCGACCGGAACGCTGACCTTCAACAGCGACGCAACTTCAGAAACCTACACGGTGAATTTGTCCGGCACCGGCGGCGATCAAATGAGTTTTTCGTCGCAATCCTACGGCAACACATCCGGCCTGACGATCACCGCCCGGTTGCACGTCGCCAAACGCGACGCCGCCAAATACGGCAAGGTTTACCTGGCTGCGCTGGTTGGGGGGAGTCAGTTGTTCTTCCACAATGGTTATCAGTGGGTGAGCTACAGCGGGGATTCGCGCGGCCCGTATCCTTCATACAGCTACGGACAACTGACCTCAAAAAATATTCCGGTGATCAGCAACATGAACGTCAGCGCGATTCCCGGCACCACTATTTTTCTGGGTTATGGCGTGGTTGGGTTCATCCCGACGGAAGAAGATATGTTCAACTACAACAAGTTTGGACAGATTTACGTGATTCCGTGACTTTCCCTTTCCACCAATAAAAACGGGCATCCTCGGATGCCCGTTTTTATTGCCCGGTATTTTTCGCCTCAGTTAGCCGTTACCCACGCTACCGCCGTCTCATACTCTTCGAAAACTTGTATTCCGGCATCGACAAACGCGCCGGAAACCCAGGCTGTCCAGGCAATCCAGCGGTTATCCGTGACCACTGCAACTTTCCAGAAATCATACTGATGCTGATGGGCGAATTTGAAATCCTCCCAAGCCACATCGACGGTGAAGTCGCTCATGTCGCGCAAATCGAGAAGGATGTTCACCCGACCTTCCATTTTTACGTGATAGTTCACGGCCTCTTCAAACTCCTTCACGTCGGCCAGAGTGAATTCTCCCAATACGGCAGCGTTGACGAGATGTTCGCGGTTTTCGATGGTAATCATGAGAGGCTCCAAAAAAGGCAGTGTTTGGTGTTGAGTTTTGAGTGTTTAGTTGTGGAAAGCGCTTCGTGCTGCGACATCAACTAAACACTCAACACTGATTTTATTCCGGGCTGGCGGCAATACGCGCTCCCGCATGGGAAGCGATGATACCGGAAAACACGATTAACGCGACGCCCAGCCAGCTTGCGGCGGACAACACTTCGCCCCACAGGAGGATGCCCCACAGGCTGGCGAAGACTACGGCGCTATACGCGAGACTGCCGACCACCAGCGTATTCCCCACGCGGTAGGCCTGGGTCATGGCGAGTTGCGCCAGCGTAGCGGTGGTTCCCATCCCCAGCAACAACCAGAAGCTGTGCAGGTTGATGGGATGAAAAACGTGTATCGCCATCCACAATCCGCCGCCCACCGTACAGAGCAGCGTGAAATAAAACACCACGCGGTAGGAAGGCTCGCCGATTTTGCCGAGTTGTTTGACGTTGAGATAGGCGATACCAGCGAAAAATCCTGAAGTCAGCCCCATCAATCCGGCAAACGTCTGGTCCTGCTGAAACGTCGGCTGGAGCAGCAACAATACCCCAAGAAACCCCAGCAGAGTCGCCGCCACCAAAGGCCAGTGGAAGGCTTCGCGCAACACCAGAACGGAAAGGAAAGCCAGGAATAGCGGGGAGGTGTAGTTGAGGGTCACTGCCGTCGCCAGCGGCAACGCGCTGATGGCGTAAAAAAACAGCATCAACGCGACGAAGCCGGACAACCCGCGCCACAGGTGCATCCGCCACACTGGCGTGACCAGCGGCAAACGGCGCGCCTGAACGATGATAAAAAGGAAAATCAGGCCAAACAGGGAGCGGTAAAACACCAACTCGGCACTGGAAAAAAATTCCGCGCCGAGTTTGACGAATACCCCCATGCAGCCGAACAGAAATCCGGCAACCACCATCCAGCCGGATTTCATATTTGCGGTTTATTTTTTTAGAAAAGGTTCCATTTCGCTACGCAGGAAACGATGGAAATGCTCCATGCCGATTTCGGTAGGTTCCTGGTACGGGCCGACTTCGTTGATGCCTTGCGCCCACAGGGCGGCGCGACCGTCCTGCATACGCTGGCAGATGTCTTCGTCCTCGATGGCGGTTTCCCTATAGGCCGCTTGTTCGGCCTCAATATATTCGCGCTCGAACAGAACGATGTCCTCGGGATAATAAAACTCCATCACGTTGGTACAGCGGTCGATACCACGCGGGATGATGGTGCTGACCACCAGAGTGTTGGGATACCACTCGACCATCACGTTGGGGAAATAGGTGAGCCACACCGCGCCGTATTTCGGCAATTTACCCTGGTTGTAGCGGAGAATCTGCTCCTGCCACTTGCCATAAACCGGCGACCCGGCTTTTTTCAATTCGCTGTTCACGCCCACGGTCTGGACGCTGTACCAGTCGCCGAATTCCCATTTCAACTGGTCACAATCCACGCAATTACCCAGCCCCGGATGGAACGGCACTACATGGTAATCTTCCAGGTAGACCTCGATGAAACATTTCCAGTTGATGTTGTATTCATCGACTTTTACGCTATCCAGCTTGTAGCCGGAAAAATCCAGGTCTTCCTTGACCCCCAGCGCAGCCAGGTCTTTGGCGACATCGCGGCGTCCCGAAAAAAGCAGGCCGTTCCAGTTTTGCAAAGGCGTTTTGCCGAGATTGAGGCAGGGGTCTTTGGAAAAGTGCGGCGCGCCCATCAACTTGCCTTCCAGGTCATACGTCCAACGATGCAGCGGACATACGATGTTGGCGTTTTTACCCTTGCCTTTCAACATGATCGCCTGGCGATGGCGGCATACATTGGAAATCATGTCTACGCCCTTATCGTTGCGCACCAGCGCCTTGGCGTTATCCAGCCATTCCGGCACGTAATAGTCGCCCGTCTCGGGAACCAGCAATTCGTGACCGATGTAGGACGGGCCATTCTCGAAAAAGAGCTTCATTTCCAACTCATAAACCGCAGGGTCGAAATACCAGGAAATAGGAAGCTGCGGTGCGCCATTCAGGGTTTTCAAAACACTGGAAGAATTTGCCAGCAGGGACATGATCTCGGACACCTCCATCAAACTACTAAGTTAACGGAAAAATTGACATTTTCCCCTAATCCCCCCCCTCGCGCAATCCATGCAAGCCCTTGTGGTAATTGACCGGAGTCGCGCAAGTAAGCTATTTTATCGGTTTATTTCCCGAGCGGCCGATGAGCAAAGCAGCCAAAAACCCGACTTTCGAGAGCGCGCTCACGGAGTTGGAGCAGATTGTCGCAACCGTGGAAGCCGGGCAGCTTCCGCTCGAACAGCTTTTGACCTCTTACAAACGCGGCGCCGAACTTCTGCAAATCTGCCAGGGCGCCTTGCAGGACGCCCAGCAGCAAGTGCGGATACTCGAAGCCGGCACATTGCGTATATTCCCCACTGAAGATGACAACAACTGATTTTTCCTCCTGGTCGAGCGCGCTCCAAACGCGCATGGAAGACGTTCTGGCGGCTTCCCTGCCGGCCCCGGAAATCGCCCCGCAACGCCTGCACCAGGCGATGCGTTACGCAGTGCTGGGGGGCGGCAAACGGGTTCGTCCGCTGCTCGCCTTCGCCGCTGCCGAATTAACCGATGCACCGGCCCCACGGGTGGAAATCGCCGCTGCCGCAGTGGAAATGATCCACGCCTATTCGCTGGTTCACGACGACCTGCCGTGTATGGATGACGACGAATTGCGGCGCGGCAAACCGACCTGCCATGTGGAGTTCGACGAAGCCACCGCGCTGCTGGTGGGTGACGCCCTGCAAACCCAGGCGTTTCAATTACTCGCCCACAGCGAACTTGCCAACACTGCCGCCATACAACTGGAGATGGTGAAACTGCTTGCAACAGCATCCGGCTCGCGCGGCATGGCCGGAGGACAGGCCATCGATCTGGCCAGCGTCGGCAAATCCCTGTCGGTGCCGGAACTCGAATTCATGCACATCCACAAAACCGGCGCACTGATCCGCGCCGCCGTCAAACTCGGCGCACTGTGCGGCGAACGGCTCGACCAAATCGGTGAAGCGGCGCTGGAACACTACGCCAAATGTATCGGGCTGGCCTTTCAGGTGGTGGATGACATTCTTGACGCCGAAGCGCCCACCGCTACGCTGGGCAAAACCGCCGGCAAGGATGCCGAACAAAATAAACCGACCTACGTCACCCTGCTCGGCGTCGCCGCCGCCCGCGAATTTGCCGACGAATTGCACCACGACGCCCTTTCCGCGCTGGAACCCTTCGGCGAAAGGGCGCTGCGGCTGCGCCAGCTTGGCGATTTCATCGTCAAGCGCCGCTTCTAAGCCACGATGACCGCCCTGCTCGACACCATCGACGATCCCGCCCAATTGCGCGGACTGGAACGCAAGCAGCTTGTGCAACTTGCCGAGGAGTTACGCGCCTTCCTGATAAACAGCGTCAGCCAGACCGGCGGTCATCTCGCCTCGAATCTTGGCGCGGTGGAACTCACCATCGCCCTGCATTACGTCTTCAACACCCCTTTTGACCGGCTGGTCTGGGATGTGGGTCACCAGACCTATCCACACAAAATCCTCACCGGACGCCGCGCCGCGATGAAAGGCCTGCGCCAGCATGGCGGCATCGCCGGCTTCCCGAAACGCACCGAGAGCGAATACGACGCCTTCGGTGCGGGGCACTCCAGCACCTCGATCAGCGCGGCTCTGGGGATGGCCGTAGCGGCCCAGCGCGAAGGCCAGGACAGACGCACTGTCGCGGTGATCGGCGATGGCGCGATGACCGGCGGAATGGCTTTTGAAGCGCTCAACAACGCCGGTGCGATGGACGCCAACCTGCTGGTGGTGCTCAACGACAACGACATGTCGATCTCCGCCAACGTCGGCGCGCTTAACAACTACCTTGCCAAACTGATGTCCGGGCGCTTTTACGCCGCCGCGCGCAACACCAGCAAAAAGGTGCTGGGCAGCGTCGCCCCGCCGATCTGGGAACTTGCCAAACGCGCCGAGGAACACATGAAAGGCATGGTGATTCCCGGCACGTTGTTCGAGGAATTCGGCTTCAACTACATCGGCCCCATCGACGGCCACGACCTCGACGTATTGGTCGCCACCTTATCCAACATCCGCAAACTGAACGGCCCGCAACTCCTGCACATCGTCACCCAGAAAGGCAAGGGCTACAAACTCGCCGAAGACGATCCGTGCCGCTATCACGGCGTCGCCAAGTTCGACCCGGACGCCGGGCTGGCGGAAAGCAGCGGCGGCAAACTCACCTACACCCAGGTATTCGGCGACTGGTTATGCGACATGGCCGCGCTTGATGAACGTCTGATCGCCGTCACCCCGGCGATGTGCGAAGGCTCGGGGATGGTGCGCTTTTCCCAGGATTACGCAGATCGATACTACGACGTAGGCATCGCCGAACAACACGCGCTGACCTTCGCCGCCGGGCTGGCCTGCGAGGGACTCAAGCCGGTGGTGGCGATTTATTCGACCTTTTTGCAACGCGCCTACGACCAGGTGATCCACGACATCGCCCTGCAAAATCTGCCCGTCGTCATGGCCATCGACCGCGCCGGACTGGTCGGCGCGGACGGCCCCACCCATGCCGGCAGCTTCGACATTTCCTTCCTGCGCTGCATCCCGAATTTGCTGATTATGGCGGCCAGCGACGAAAATCAGTGCCGCCAGATGCTCTACACCGCATTCCAGTTCGATGGCCCCAGCGCGGTGCGGTATCCGCGCGGCGCAGGGCCGGGCGTCACCCCGCAAATGGAAATGACCGCGCTGCCGTTGGGCAAAGGTGAAATCCGCCGCCACGGCAAACAGGTCGCCATTCTCTCGTTCGGCGCATTGCTCAGCCCCGCCCTCCAGGCCGGCGACGACCTCGACGCCAGCGTCGCCGACATGCGCTTCATCAAGCCGCTCGACGAAGCGCTGATCCTTGAACTGGCGGCCAGCCACACCCTGCTCGTGACGCTGGAGGAAAACAGCATTATGGGCGGGGTCGGCAGCGCCGTCGGCGAAGTGCTGGCGCACCACGGCATCACCATCCCGCTGCTGCACCTCGGCCTGCCCGACCAGTTCGTTGAACACGGCGACCCGTCCCTGCTGCTGGCGAACTGCGGATTAAACCGGGAAGGCATCGTCACCTCGATCCGGCAACGCTTGGTTCTACTTTGTCAGAATTGAAGACCAAACCCGTTAGTACGTCCCTTCCCCCAACGGGGGAAGGACAGGTTGGGGGCGAGCAAATCATCACAACCGCATGATTTTAAATCGCCCCCACCCCAACCCTCCCCCGTTGGGGGAGGGAGCCAAGCCACTGTTGATGTAATCTGACAAAGTAGAATTAGTTGAGCGATTTTATCAACAATAGATTTGTGTTAAACTTGGTCTAAACCTGACCATATCGATCCATCAAGGATATTTCATGAGCAACTGCGACACCCCTTGCGACCTCAACGCCCCTGTCTGTGAACAGGAAGCCATCGCCGACGTGCAAAACTTCGCAGATACCCGCCAGATCGCCATCGACAAGGTCGGGATCAAATCCATCCGCCACCCGGTCAAGGTTGGCGACAAGGATCAAGGCATCCAGCACACCATTGCGCTGTTCAACATGTACGTGTACCTGCCCCACAACTTCAAGGGCACCCACATGTCGCGTTTCGTCGAAATCCTCAACAGCTACGAACGTGAAATTTCCGTGGAATCCTTCGAATCCATGTTGCGCGACATGGTGGTGCGCCTCGAAGCCGAATCCGGCCACGTCGAAATGAATTTCCCCTATTTCATCAACAAGGCCGCCCCGGTTTCCGGCGTAAAAAGCCTGCTCGACTACGATGTCACCTTCATCGGCGAAATCGCCAAGGGTGAATATCGCTTCACCATGAAAGTCGTGATCCCGGTCACTTCGCTGTGTCCCTGCTCGAAGAAAATCTCCGACTACGGCGCACACAACCAGCGCTCCCACGTCACCGTCACCGCCCGCACCAACACCATGGTGTGGATCGAAGACATCGTGCGACTGGTCGAGGAACAAGCCTCCTGCGAACTGTTCGGCCTGTTGAAGCGCCCCGACGAAAAGTTCGTTACCGAACGCGCCTACGACAACCCCAAATTCGTCGAAGACATGGTGCGCGATGTCGCCGCCGCCCTCAACCGCGACGCCCGCTTCGACGCCTACATCGTGGAAGCGGAGAATTTCGAATCCATACACAACCACTCCGCTTACGCCCTGATCGAACGCGACAACAGTCACCACTGAGCGTCAGCCGCCCGCTGCGCCGCGCCGCTGCCCGGAAACCCGCGCCCCTATTGGCTCTCCGGCAAACTCACCACCCCACGGGCGCGTCAGCGAGAGTAGCCACTAACATCGCCCCCCCTCCCGGTGCGGCAGCCCCGTCTTTCGGGCCGGGAATAACACCACCATCGGCCCGGCGAATTCCGGTAACATGCAGGTAACAACAACGCCGGTTCAAGCCGGAATTTATTTCGGGAGACGGCGCCAATGACGCCAAACGCAACACCCCGCCACGCCGCCGGCAGACGCCCCTTATGACCCTCGACATCCGCACCATCCTGTTTCTGTTCGTCCTCAACAACCTGGTGATCGGCACCCTGTTCGCCGTCGCCTTTCGCGGACGGCGCACCCGCGTCACCGACCTGTGGGTCGCCAGCCTGGTCGTCCAGTCTCTGGGTTGGATAATCTTCGCCGCGCGCGGCAAAGTCCCCGACGCCGCCTCCATCATCCTCGCGGGCAGCCTGATCTGTTTGAGTTATTCGCTTCTGGTTCACGCCTTTTGCGAATTTTTCGAATACCCCGCCAACCCCCTCTGGATATACCTCCCCGTTGCCCTGACGGTGGTGATTTATTGGGCCAATCTCGACAGCACCGCCACCCGCAACGCAGCCAGCGGCCTGATCTTCGCCGCTCAATTTCTCGCCGCCGCGTTACTGTTTTTCACCCGCCACGACCGCTGGCGCAACCTGCGTTTCCTGATTGGCGGCAGCGCAGTTTCGATTGCCATTTTATTGATGGCGCGCTCCTTCATCGCCTTTACCGACCCCCACGCGATCCCCGTCTTCCCCGAACCTTCGCCGATTCAAACCATCACCCTCGTCGTCGGAGACATTGTCCGGCTGGCCTTTTCGTTCGGCTTCCTGCTGCTCATCGAAGCGCGCCGCTCCGACGAAATTTTCCGTCTCGCCACCCTGGATTCGCTCACCGAAGCCTACAACCGCCGCACCTTCATGGAACTCGCCGAACGCGAACTGGCGCGCAGCCGCCGCGCCCGGCTGCCGCTCGGCCTGATGATTCTCGACCTCGACCATTTCAAACAGGTCAACGACAACCACGGCCACCTCGCCGGAGACGCCGTCTTACGCGAAATCAAAAGCATCGCCGACGCCAGCCTGCGTCAGCAGGACATCTTCGGACGATTCGGCGGCGAAGAATTCTGCGTACTCACCCCCGATACCGACCTCGAAGGCACCCATATACTGGCCGAACGCCTGCGCGCCGCCATCGAAAAACACTCCATCAAACTCCCCGATGGAAAAATCCTGAACATCACCGCCAGCATCGGCGTTAGCGCCATGCCCGCCGGTAAAGACGAAGTCGAAATCGACAACCTCATCGAATTCGCCGACCTCGCCCTCTACGAAGCCAAGAAAAACGGCAGAAACCGGGTAATGGTGGAAGGACTGACCGCCTCCGTCGAAGTCGCCACGGCGTAGTCTCCCGCTGCCGGAAATGAGTGTTCACTCACCGCGAGAGGCAGGTGGATAGGCGATCTACGTTATTGATGTTTACCAGAGGGAAATCATGACGAAGCCGACCAAAATCTTTCTCGCCTCATCCAACGAACTCAAGGCGGATCGCGACCAATTCGAGATAGCCATCGCTCGCAAGAATGAGCGTTGGATCGACAAAGGCGTCGTCCTGCAACCCGTCAGGTGGGAAAACTTCCTCGATGCCGTCTCGCAAACCCGTCTGCAGGACGAATACAACCGCGCCATCCGCGACTGCGACATCTTCGTCATGCTCTTCCACACCAAGGTCGGGCCGTACACCGAAGAAGAGTTTGAAACCGCCCATGCCCAGTTCAAAGCCACCGGCAAACCGCAGCTATATACGTATCTCAACACCGCGCCCGGCGGCCCCGAGCAGCCAAGTCTGACGGCATTCAAGAGCAAATTGAGAGCCATTGGGCATTTTTTCACCCCCTACGACAATACCGACGCCCTGCTGCGCCACTTCAACGATCAACTGGACATACTCGCCGCCAACGGCTACATCGAATTCCAGCCCGAGAGCGAGGCAAATGGCGACGCCACTAGCCAAGCCACCCTCACCGGCAACGGCGCAATCAATCAAGGCAGCGGAACAGCCATCGGCGCAGGCGGCGTCTATGTCGGCGGCGCGAATAGCGGCACGATCAACACCGGAACGCTCATTCAGCGTTGAAGTCGGGATATGACCGTAGGATGTGCCGAGGAACGAGGCGCATCGCTCGCGAAATCCCCTCAGCCCCGCAATTGATGCACCTCCTATCGTCGGCACACGCAACCGCCCACCGCGATGACTAAGGATAGCTCGTGATGGGGCAAGCATTGCACTACCATCAATCCCATGACGACCTTGCAAAAATTCGACAACTGCCGGATCGTGATGTACTTCGACGACCACCCGCCACCCCATGCACACATCAAACTGCGCGACGGGCGAGACTGCACCGTCGATCTCGCGGACTATCGAATCAAAGGAAGGCTCGCCGAGCGGGAAATCCGTGAGGCGCTGGCGTAGATAAAATCCAACCGGACTTTATTGCTGGACGAATGGCAAAGGAACAACCCATGAGCGACTACTTTTTTCCTAAATTGACCGAAGTGGCGGCGCTTGCCCCCTACCGCCTGCGCACCGCCTGGAGCACCGGCGAAGTGCTGGAAGTGGATGTCGAGGCGCGTTTGCGCAAACACGCAGCGTGTGCCGCCATCCTCGACCCGGCGCTATTTACCCGCGTCCATATTGGCGAATGGGGTAACAGCGTCGAATGGCTGGACGCAGAATTCGGCGCCGACAACGTCTACGCCTGGGCCAAAGAACAGGCCGGCGAAGTCAGCCACGAAATGTTCGGTGACTGGATGCGCAACAACGGTTTCTCCCTCAGCACCGCCGCCGAAGCCCTGGGCATCAGTCGCCGCATGGTCAGCTACTACCGCACCGCCCACAAAGCCATCCCGCGCGCCATCTGGCTGGCCTGCCTGGGTTGGGAAGCCACCCGCCCGAAGCAACACGAACTGCCGCGCGCCTTGCCGACGGCGCGGGAATATGCAGCGCTACATGCATAACGATCACCACAGGCACCGTAGGATGTGCCGAGGAACGAGGCGCATCGCTCGCGAAATGGTGCAGCCCCCCCCCCCCGCGATTGATGCGCCTCCTTGCGTCGGCACATCCTACGACGCTACGCACCTTGCCGATGGCGCTCAAACATTCGGCACGGTTTCCCGGCCTGCCGGATAAATCAAGACCAGACTGAGGTAATTTCCATGGAAACCCAAGCAACCGATCCGGACGACATCGAAGCAATGGAACGTGAAATGGCCGAATTGCAGGCCCGGATAGCCGCCGCCAAACAAGCCCAGTTGCAAGGTTCCGGCGCAATCAACCAGGGCAGCGGCACAGCGCTGGGCGAGCGCGCCATCAATATCGAAGGCCCGAACCCCGGCATTGCCAACAGCGGCACCCTGCGGGACGGCTATGCCATCGGGCGCGACCTGTTCCAAATCATCACCCAAATCACCTATTCCGGCGAAGACCCCGAAGAAGCGAAATCGGTCATCGCTCATTATCTCCACGCGCTGGCCAACGACCTGGCCGGCCTGAAGCTCGGCGACATCGACACCTCCGCCGCCAAGCCGGGGCAGTCGCCGCTGGAACTTGCCGACATTTATGTGCCGCTGGATACCACACTGCATATCGCTGAGGACACCCCCTTTGGCGAATGGCTGGCGATCGAGAAAGGTCAGAGGGGTTTCATTGCCTCGGAGCGAAAAATGCGCCCCGTTTCCGCCCTTGAAGCCCTCGCCGAACACCGCGAATTGACCCTGCTCGGCAAACCCGGCGGCGGCAAAAGCACTTTCGGCGCGAAGATATTGTTGACCCTCGCGCAAGCCTGGCAAGGCCACGCCGACAAACTGACCGAACTGGGCAAGGACTGGCAACGGGATCCGCTGCTGCCGATCCGCGTGATCCTGCGCCGCTTCGCCGCAGCGCTCCCATCCGGTGAGGAAAAAGCCCGCGCCGGCGACCTGTGGGCGTTTATCGGCAAAGACCTCGACGCGGACGGCTACGGGCTTTCCGCCGACACCATGAAATATGTGCAGCGCATCGCCCGCGACCACGGCGCGCTGATCCTCCTTGACGGCCTGGACGAATGCGGCGACAGCGCCCGGCGGGCGCGGGTGATGGCCGCTGTTCAGGATTTCATGCGCAACGCAGGGAAAAATTGCCGCTTCGTCCTGACCGCCCGGCCTTATGCGTGGCCGGACGGCCCCGCCCCGGAACGCGGCGTGTACGCGCTGGCCGACTTCAACGATGGGCAAATCGAGCAATTCATCCGCGCCTGGTATACCGCGCTGGTCAAACGCGGCTGGCGCTCGCCGGGCGAGGCCGAACGCAAGATGGAAGACCTGCTCAAGGTCAGGCAGCGCGCCGACCTCTTGCCGCTCGCGCAAAACCCGCTGCTGCTCACCCTGATGACCACTCTGCACACCAATCGCGGACGCCTGCCCGACGACCGGGCGGACTTGTACAACGACTCGGTGGAGCTGCTGATGCTGCGCTGGAACCAGCAGATCGGCGCGGATCGGGCGCTGCTCGACGAACTGGCCGTGCCCGGCCTGAAACTCTCCGACCTGCGCGAAGTGCTGGAGGAGCTGGCTTACCGGATTCATGAAAGAAATGCCGGCCAGGACGGCGCCGCCGACATCGGCGAAGGCGCGCTGATCCGCGCCTTTTGCCCGCTGCTCGACAACAGCAAGGACAAGGCCGGCAGGGTGGTCGAATACATCGAAAAACGCGCCGGGTTATTGCTGGGGCAAGGCGAAAAGGACGGCGAACGGCAATTCAGCTTCCCGCACCGCACTTTTCAGGAATTCCTCGCCGCCTGCCATTTGGCCGCCAAATCCGACTTCGCCGCCGAAAGCGTCCGCCTGGGCCGCACTGCGGCGGGCCATTGGCAGGTCGTGCTGCCGCTGGCGGCGCGCCTCGCCAAGGCCGAACGCGGCGCGAGCGCCGCCGACGCGCTGGTGCATGGGGTATCTTTCGGCGAATACCGCGCCGACCACCCCACCAACCCCAATGATCCTAGAAACCGCAGTTGAAGAGATGAAATCTTTCGCGAAGTCAGGCAGA
>CAYVIN010000027.1:0-47418 GCA_964451375.1 uncultured Sulfuricella sp. | reverse complement strand
CGGGGGCGTTGATCATCCAGTTGGGCGGCCCGGCAATGCTGATCGGCCTGGGCGGCGGGGCGGCGTCCAGCATGGATACCGGGGCCAACGCGGAAAACCTGGATTTCGACTCGGTGCAGCGCGGCAACCCGGAGATGCAGCGGCGCTGCCAGGAAGTGATCGACCGGTGCTGGCAGATGGGCGACGCCAACCCCATCGTTTCAATTCACGACATCGGCGCGGGCGGGCTTTCCAACGCGCTGCCGGAACTGGTCAACGATGCCGGCTGCGGCGGCAACTTCAAGTTGCGCGCCGTACACAATGAAGAACCGGGCATGTCGCCCATGCAAATCTGGTGCAACGAGGCGCAGGAGCGCTACGTGCTGGCTATCGGCGCGGAGCACCGCGAGTTGTTCGATGCGTTGTGCGAGCGCGAACGGTGTCCCTACGCGGTGGTCGGCGAGGCTACTGCAGAACAGCGTCTGATCCTCGAAGACAGCCACTTCAACAACCGCCCCATCGATATGGAACTGGCGGTGCTGCTCGGCAAACCGCCGAAAATGACCCGCAGCGTAACCCGTGTCGAACGTGCCTTGCCGGTATTCAATGCCGCCGGCCTCGATCTCAAGGAGGTGGCGTTCCGGGTGCTGCGACTGCCGGCAGTGGCCGACAAGACCTTCCTGATTGCCATCGGCGACCGCACGGTGGGCGGCATGACGGCGCGCGACCAATTCGTCGGGCCGTGGCAGATTCCGGTGGCGGATGTCGCCGTGACCCTGGCCGGATTCGAGGAATATCGCGGCGAAGCCTTTGCAATGGGCGAACGCACCCCGCTGGCCTTGATCGATCCGCCTGCGTCGGGTCGGATGGCGATCGGCGAGGCGATTACCAATATTGCCGCTGCGTCCATCGCCGATTTGGGCGATATCAAGTTGTCCGCAAACTGGATGGCTCCCGCAGGTCATCCCGGCGAGGATGCGGCGCTCTACGACACGGTGCGCGCGGTGGGCATGGAGTTGTGCCCGCAACTGGGTATCAGCATCCCGGTCGGCAAGGATTCGATGTCGATGAAAACAGTGTGGGAGGAGGGTGGCGCGAAGAAAGCCGTGACTGCACCGCTGTCCCTGATCATTTCCGCTTTCGCCCCGTGCGACGATGCGCGCCGCACACTTACGCCGCAGTTGCGCACCGATGCAGGCGAAACCGACCTGATCTTGATCGACCTGGGGCGCGGCAAGAACCGCCTGGGCGGTTCGGCTCTGGCGCAAGTCACCAAACAGATCGGCAATCAGGCCCCGGATGTGGACAACCCTGCGCAGCTCAAGGCGTTTTTCGCCACGGTGCAGCGCCTCAACCGTGACGGAAAACTGCTGGCCTACCATGACCGTTCCGACGGCGGATTGTTTGCGTCTTTGTGCGAAATGATGTTCGCCGGTCGTGTCGGCGTGACGGTGGAAGTCGATGAACTGTGCATCGAACGTATTTCCGCAGAGGCTGAAGAAGGCAACAGCGAACCGGAAATCCCGGCAAGCAGGGTGACCGAGCGGATTTTCGGCGTTCTGTTCAGCGAGGAATTGGGCGCGCTGCTGCAAGTCCGCCGTGGCGACACCCCGGCGGTCATGGACGCCTTTTTCGCCGCCGATTTGCGTGGCGAGTTACACGTTATCGGCTCGACCAACGGCGAAGATCGTCTGTCCATCCTGCGTAAAGGGACAGAGGTTCTCGGGGCCAGCCGCGTTGAGTTGCAACGCGCCTGGTCGGAAACCACTTTCCATATGCAGTCCCTGCGCGACAACCCCGAATGCGCGCGCCAGGAATTCGACGCCATTCTTGATGCATCTGATCCGGGTCTACAGGCCAGCCTGACGTTCGATCCGGGCGTTAACGTTGCAGCGCCTTTTATTGCTGCCGGCAAGCGGCCACGCGCGGCTATCCTGCGCGAACAGGGCGTCAACGGCCAGGTCGAAATGGCGGCGGCATTCGATCGCGCCGGGTTCGAGGCGGTGGATGTACACATGAGCGACATCATCGCCGGGCGGGTGGCGCTGGATGGTTTCCAGGGGCTGGCAGCCTGCGGTGGTTTTTCCTACGGCGATGTGCTGGGAGCAGGGGAGGGCTGGGCCAAGTCGATTCTCTTCAATCCGCGCGCCCGCGAACAGTTTGAAGCGTTTTTCCAGCGTGGCGATACCTTTGCGCTAGGGGTGTGCAACGGTTGCCAGATGATGAGCAACCTGCATGACATCATCCCTGGCGCACAAAACTGGCCGCATTTCGTGCGGAACAAGTCCGAGCAGTTCGAGGCGCGTTTCGTGATGGTGGAAGTCCAGCAAAGTCCGTCGATTTTCCTGGATGGCATGGCCGGCAGCCGGATGCCCATCGTGGTCGCTCACGGCGAGGGGTATGCGGAATTCCGCGACAGCGCGCAGACCGGCGCGGCATTGGTTGCGCTGCGTTATATCGACAATCGCGGCAATCCAACCGAAACCTATCCTTCCAACCCCAACGGTTCACCGCAAGGCATTACCGGCCTGACCACCCCGGATGGGCGCTTTACCATCATGATGCCGCATCCCGAGCGGGTTTTCCGCGCCGTACAACATTCCTGGCATCCTGCGGGTTGGGGCGAAGACGGCCCGTGGCTGCGGATGTTCCGCAACGCCCGCAAGTGGCTGGGTTAATCTGCTTCCCGTGGGGCAACAACTCGAATGAGCCTGTCCATCGTAGGGAGGCAGCCGGTACTCGATAAGTCACGCAAGATTATCGGGTATGAGCTGTATTACCGGGCGCGGGCGGATTCCGAACGAGCCCGCTACGACAGCGAGTTAAAGGCCAGCGCCATGGTGTTGGTCAGCCTGCTGAGCGATTTTGGCTCGACCTGGCTCATTGAAGGCAAGCTGGTGTTCCTGATCGTCACCCCGGAAATGTTGACGGACGAGGATTTCCTGGCGCTCCTTCCCGCTGGCCGGGTGGTTCTTGAAGTTCGCGGGAAAATCGAATTCTCCCCGGAGTTGCTGGCTTGTTTCGATAATCTCCGCACCCGGCAAATCGGCATTTGTTTGAACATCAGCGATTTGTCCGGGAAAGGCCTGGAGTTTCTGAAACGTTCCAACTTCATCGATTTCGACCTGAAATACACGGATTCCGAACTCCTGGTGGCGAATTTCAGCCGCATCGAAAAATTCCCCGCAAAAATCATCGCCCGGAAAATCGAGGATGGCTATACCTACAAGTTTTGCCTTGATCTGGGTTTCGACTATTTCCAGGGGTATTACTTCAATCGCCCGGAAAACCTCAAGGAACAGTCGATTTCACCCAGCCAGGAGAGTTTGATCTTGCTCCTCAATATGCTGAAGTCTGATGAAGACGTGGAGAAAATCGAGGCGGTTTTTAAACGCGATCCGGCCCTGGTCGTGAAATTACTGGGTTTCGTGAATTGCGCGGCTTTCGGAGTGGGCAACAAGATCAAGTCCATCGGCAACGCCATTGCCATGATCGGGTATTCCCAGTTGTACCGTTGGGTGGCGCTGCTGATTTACACGAGTGGGGATAATCCTGCTCCGCAATCGGTGGTGCGCGGCATTCTGACGCGCAGCCGTTTCATGGAATTGCTGGGAACCATCCGCGACCCCGGCATGAAGCACGATACGTTGTTTATTGCCGGGATGTTGTCGATGCTGGATACCCTGTTCGGCACTCCGCTCGACAAAGTTCTCACGAAACTCCAGATATCCGGCCCCATCGTGGCAGCCTTGCTGCAAAAGGAAGGAACTGTAGGCGCGTTCCTGGAATTGGCGGAATCCTGTGAAAGCGTCGATTTGCCGCGAATCGACGAACTGGCCGAAAGACTGGAGCTAAAGCCCATGGAGGTCAATCATGCACACATTGAAGCCATTGCCTGGGCGGAAGGCATCGAATTGCCAGGCGCATGAATTCCGTGTTCGGCGGCAAAAGGCACTAGCCGAGAAAGCGTAACCGGATAAAATACCCCTTGTTCCATTCCATGGAGTGAACCCACCATGAGTCAGTCATTATTGGCGCGTCAGCCGCTGTTGGACAAAGACCGAAAAATCGTCGGTTATGAACTGCTTTACCGCGCCTCGGATACCGCTCAGGGGGCCAATGTTCATGACGATCTGAAAGCCAGCGCGACAGTGTTGGTAAACGTACTGAGTGATTTCGGCTCGAAATGGTTACTCGAAGGCAAACCGATTTTTATCAATGCGACAGCCGAGATGCTGACCGATGAGGATTTTCTTTCCCTCATTCCCCCCGGTCGAATTATTCTCGGGTTGCGCGGTTTTCCCGAGGCTACGCCGGAATTGCTGGCCGCATGTGAAGACCTGCGCACAAGGCAAATCGGCCTGGCTCTGGAAGCTCCTGACCCCACTGAGGAAAATCTGCCGTTGCTCAAACTGGCCACTTACCTCGACATGGATATCAAAAACACCGATTCCGAGACGTTGGTGGAGCGTTTTATCCAGCTCAAGAAGTTGCCGGTCAAACTCATTGCCAAAAAAATCGAGGATGGCAACACTTTCAAGTTCTGCGAGGAACTGGGATTTGAATGTTTCCAGGGGTATTACTTCAGCAAACCGGAAGTCGTCAAGGAAAAAGCAATTTCCCCGAGTCAGGGCAACTTGTTTCAGTTGCTCAACCTTCTCAACGACAATGCCGAGGTCAAGGAGATCGAGACGGTTTTCAAGCATGACCCGGCGCTGATGGTGAAACTGCTCAATTACGTGAACTGCGCCGCCGTCAGTTCCGGCAGGCAGATCAAGTCCATCGGCAACGCCATTACGGTGATCGGATATGCCCAGCTTTACCGGTGGGTGGCGCTGCTGATTTACACCAGCGGCGATTCGGCAACGCCGCCGTCGGTAATTCGTGGTGTGCTGACGCGCAGCCGCTTCATGGAAATGTTGGGGAAAATCAAGGATCCGTCAACCCGTCACGATAATCTGTTCATCGTCGGCATGTTGTCCATGCTTGATTTGATTCTTGAAACGCCCTTGCCCAAGGTGCTTGAAAAAATGCAGGTGGCTCCCGTAATCGCCGCCGCCTTGCTCAAGCGGGAAGGGGTTTACGGCCTGTATCTGACCCTTGCGGAATCCTGTGAAAATCAGGATTTTGCCAAGTTGAACGAACTGGGAACCCTGCTGGGGTTGAATCCCGACGATGTTAATCGCGCTCAACTCGAAGCGTTGGCTTGGGCGGAGGCGCTGGAGTTGCCGGGAATGTAACCGATTCATTTACAGGGAAATAAAAAAGGGGCGCGAAGCCCCTTTTTTATTTCTGCCGACGACCAGGATCAGTTGATCTTGGCTTTGGCTTTCAGGTCGGAGATCATCTTGTCGATCTGCGATTGTTGCAGACGTTGGCGCAGATTGTTTTTCACTTCTTCGAAGCCCGGCGCTTTCATTTCACGCACATCTTCCAACTGAATGACGTGCCAGCCGAACTGGGATTGAACCGGCTCGGTGGTGTATTTGCCCTTTTGCAGCTTGACCATGGCATCGCTGAAAGGCTGAACGTAGTTGGCCGGAGGCGCCCAACCGAGGTCGCCGCCATTGGCCTTGGAACCCGGATCCTTGGACTTTTCAGCCAGCTTTTCAAACTTCTCACCCTTCTTCAGCTTGGCGATGATGTCCTTGGCTTCACTTTCCTTTTCCACCAGGATGTGGCGCGCCTTGTATTCCTTGTCACCCATCTGCGATTTGATCTTGTCGTATTCAGCCTTGAGTGCGTCATCGCTGGCCGGGTGGGACTTCAGGTAATCCTGAATGTAGGCGCGAACCAACACGTTCTGACGGGCCAGTTCGATCTGAACGGCGACATCGCTATCCTTTTCCATGCCTTTTTTGGCGGCTTCCTGGGAAATCACTTCCTGAATGATCAGGTTGTCGCGGATGCTCTGGCGAATTTGCGGATTATCCGGCTGGCCCTGAGAGGCTCCTTGCTTGAGAAGGAAGTCCAGACGGGCTTTGGGAATCGCCACGCCGTTTACTACCGGGGGCTTTTCGGAATCAGCAGAAGCAGCAGGAGCGGCTGCGGCGGGAGCTGCCTTGGCGGGTTCCTGTGCATTACAGGCGGTGATGGCGACCAGGCTGCTCAATCCGAGCAGTGCATGACGAAATTTCATCGAACGCATTAAAATTGTCCTTCCAGAAAAATAATGTTAAAAAATTATTGTTTGAAAACCGATGCTTCCGTCGCGTTGAAAGCAAACCGCACCATTATAACGTAATTTCTTGTCAGGCCGGGAAGACCTTTTTGAAGGGCTTGACGGTGGTTTTGGCATACACCCCGGCAGCAACGTAAGGGTCGGCTTCAACCCAGGCTTGGGCAGCGGCAAGTGAAATAAATTCCGCAACCACCAAACTTCCCGAAAAACCGGCAGGGCCGGGTTCGGCGCTATCAATGGCGGGCAACGGGCCGGCCAGCACAAGACGGCCTTCGCGCTGCAATTGCTGCAACCTTTCCAGATGAGCGGGGCGGGCGGCGAGGCGTTTTTCCAGCGAATCCGGAACATCTTCGGCGTGGATCATGTAAAGCATTATTCTGCTTCCTTTTTTTCGTCGATATATTTGGATAGCAAGACGCCTTGCAAAAGCACGAACAGCAGCATCATGCCAAGTATCCCGAACAGTTTGAAATTTACCCAGGTATCTTCGGGATAGTTGTAGGCGACAAACAGGTTAACTCCGCCCATCACGGTAAAAAATCCGGCCCAACTCAAATTGAGTTTTGTCCAGACGACTTCCGGCAATTCCACCTGTTTCTGCATCAAGGTCTTGATCAGATTTTTTTTAACAATGAATTGGCTGCCCAGCAGCACCGTCGCAAACAGCCAGTACAACACGGTCGGCTTCCATTTGATGAAAGTGGGGTTCTTGAAAATCAGGGTGGCGCCCCCGAAAAACACGATCAGACCAAGGCTGACCCACAACATGGTGTCCACCTTCCCGTGGCGGCTCCATACCCAGGCAATTTGCGCAAATGTTGCCCCGATGGCAACGGCAGTCGCCGCGAAAATACCAAAAAATTTATAGGAAATAAAAAACAGGACAATCGGGAACAGGTCAAAAAGAAACTTCATGGGGCCCCAGTTGCGGCACAGGAAAATCCTGCCGCGTTTCAATAAAGCCGTTATTTTGCTATGATTCCCGCTCTTTTAACAATAGAGCCTTCCCATTGTCACTCGTTGACTTGCACAGTCATTCCACTACTTCCGACGGTTTACTGTCTCCCACTGAACTGATTCGTATGGCTGCCGCACAGGGCTTGCGGATGCTTGCCCTGACCGATCACGACGATGTAAACGGGCTTGCCGAGGCGCGCCAGGCTGCGGATGAAGTCGGCATTGTCCTGATCAACGGTACGGAAATATCCACCAGTTGGAACAACCGCAGCATTCATGTGGTTGGGTTGCGTGTTGACCCAGACTGCCCGGCCTTGTTCGACGGACTGAAACAGATTCGCAGCGGGCGGGTCGAGCGGGCGGCGCGGATGGCGGCTTCGCTGGACGAATTCGGCATCACCGGTAGCCTGGAAGGCGCGTTTACCTACGCTGAAAATGAAAACATGATCGGACGCGCCCACTTTGCGCGGTTCCTGGTCGAAAAAGGTCATGCCAAGGACGTTAAATCGGTTTTTAAAAAGTTTCTGATAAAAGGCAAGCCGGGTTACGTTCCCCACGAGTGGGCGGAAATCGGCGACGCCATCGGGTGGATCAAGGAAAGCGGCGGGGTTCCCGTTCTTGCTCATCCGGGCCGCTACGATCTGGGGCGCACCAACATGCGCGCTCTGCTTGAAGAATTCAAGGAACTCGGCGGCGAGGCTATCGAAGTGGTGTCGGGAAGCCATACCCGTGAGCAATACGCGGAATTCGCCGAATATGCCCGGGAATTCGGTTTCCTGGCGTCGTGTGGTTCGGATTATCACGGCCCCGGTGAAAACTATCTGGATCTGGGTAAATTGCCCGATTTGCCGCCTTCCTGTGTTCCGGTTTGGCAGGACTGGAATATCGTATTTTGAATTTTTAATTTTGAGTTTTGAATTGCACTGCCGGGGATTGTCGGCTTCCGTAAATATTCAAAATTCAAAATTCAAAACTAAAAATCATCGTCTATGGCCCAATTTTTCGTTGTTCACCCCGAAAACCCGCAACCCCGCCTGATCCGCCAGATTGCCGAAATCCTGCGTGGCGGCGGCGTGATTGTTTATCCCACTGACGCCAGTTATGCCTTGGGTTGTCTGCCCGGCGACAAGGCGGCGGAGGAGCGCATCCGCGCCATTCGCCGCCTCGACGACCAGCATTTCCTCACCCTGGTATGCCGCGATCTGGGGGAAATCGCTCATTACGCCAAAGTGGACAACAGCCAATATCGCCTGCTCAAGGCGGCTACGCCGGGCTGTTATACCTTCATCCTGGAAGCTACCAAGGAAGTCCCCAAACGTTTGCAACATCCCAAGCGCCGCAGTATCGGTCTGCGTGTCCCTGACCATCCGGTTACCCAGGCGCTGCTGGCGGAGTTGGGTGAGCCGATGCTCAGTTCAACCATGCTGATGCCCGGCGACGAAACGCCGCTTTCCGACCCCTATGAAATCCGTGACCTGCTTGAACATCAGGTTGATCTGGTGGTGGACGGCGGTTATTGCGATTTGGCGACCACGACCGTGATTGATATGGCGGGGGACGCCCCGGTGTTGATACGACAAGGCAAGGGCGATGTCCGTTTGCTTGGACTGGAGTGATATGGAACTGAGCCTGATTCAGAAAATTGCTGTTTATGCCCTGCCGGTAATGTTTGCCATTACCCTGCACGAGGCGGCGCACGGCTACGCAGCGCGTTATTTCGGCGACAGCACCGCTTATATGCTGGGCCGCATCAGTTTGAATCCGTTGCGCCACATTGATCCCATCGGTACGTTGCTGGTGCCGCTGCTGACCATGTTGGTCGGCGGCATTCTGTTCGGCTGGGCCAAACCGGTGCCGGTCAATTTCGGCAACCTGCGCCACCCCAAGCGCGACATGTTGTGGGTGGCCGCTGCCGGGCCGGCTTCCAATTTGTTGATGGCGCTGGGATGGGCGTTGGTGATGAAACTTGCCACCCTGATGCCGGACAGCGCCTTGTCGCTGCCGATGGCTTTGATGGGTAAAGCCGGTGTTTCCATCAACGCAGTCCTGCTGGTGCTCAACCTGTTGCCGCTGCCGCCGCTGGACGGGGGACGCATCATGGTAAGCCTGCTGCCTAACCATCTGGCTTGGCGCTTCGCAGAACTGGAACGTTACGGTTTTTTCATCCTTATCGGGCTGTTGTTCCTTGGGGCGCTGGATTCGATTTTGTGGCCGCTGATTGATTTAACGATAGGCGCGATTTTCATTTTGTTCGGGATATAAGTTATGTTTGCGGAAAGAGTTCTTTCGGGGATGCGTCCCACCGGCAGCCTGCATCTGGGCCACTACCACGGTGTACTGAAAAACTGGGTGAATTTGCAGAACGAATATGAATGCCTGTTTTTTGTGGCCGATTGGCACGCCTTGACCACGCATTACGACAGCCCGGAAGTGATCGAAAAAAACGTTTGGGATATGGTCATCGACTGGCTGGCGGCAGGGGTTGATCCGGCGCAAGCCACCTTGTTCATCCAGTCGCGGGTGCCGGAACACGCCGAATTACATCTGCTACTTTCGATGATGACGCCCTTGGGCTGGCTGGAACGGATGCCGACCTACAAGGATCAGCAGGAAAAACTTTCCGGCAAGGATTTGAGCACCTACGGTTTCCTCGGCTATCCGTTGCTTCAGGCTGCGGATATTCTGATCTACCGCGCCAACCAGGTGCCGGTGGGCGAGGATCAGGTGCCGCACATCGAATTCACGCGCGAACTGGCGCGCCGCTTTAACCACCTTTACGGTCGCGAGCCGGGTTTTGAGGAAAAGGCTTTGGCGGCAGTGAAGAAAATGGGTGGCAAAAAAGCCAAACTCTACGAAGAATTACGCACCCGTTTCCAGCAGGAGGGGGATGAAGAGGCGCTGGAATCAGCCAAGGCGTTGCTCAATGAAACCCAGAATCTCAGCCTGGGCGACCGCGAACGCCTGTTTGGCTATCTCGAAGGCGGCGGCAAGATGATCCTGGCGGAACCCCAGGCCTTGCTTACTGAAGCCTCGCGGATGCCCGGCCTGGATGGTCAGAAAATGTCCAAGTCGTATAACAACACCCTGGCCCTGAGCGAAGATCAGGACAGCTTGGTCAAAAAAATCCGCACCATGCCTACCGACCCCGCGCGGGTGCGGCGCACCGATCCGGGCACCCCGGAAAAATGCCCGGTATGGCAGTTCCATCTGGTTTATTCGACCGACAACCTGCGCCAGTGGGTGCAGGAAGGCTGCGTCAGCGCCGGGATAGGCTGTCTGGAATGTAAACAGCCGGTGATCGACGCCGTTCTCGAAGAGCAAAAACCGATGCGTGAACGCGCCCGGATGTATCACGACGATCCTTCGCTGGTACGCAGCATTATTGCCGATGGATGCGAAAAAGCCCGCGAACTGGCGAGCGAAACCATGCGTGACGTGCGCGAGGCGATGGGCTTGAATTATTCCTGATCGGCGCAACCTTTAGATGACGATCACGTTCAGGAAAAACCATGTCTGACCAGCAACCCCTAGAAGGCGAAGTGCTCCCCGCGAAGGATGGTGAAAGCAAACCGTCGGCCCCCGCCCGTATTTTGCCGCCTAACCTGTATTTGCTGCCGCTTACCGAAAAACCGTTTTTCCCGGCGCAGACCCTGCCGCTGTTGATGAATGAAAAACCGTGGCTGGAGACGGTTAAAAAAATCGGCGATACGCCGCACAAAATGGTGGGGTTGATCCTGGTTAAACCAGA
The DNA here is from genome assembly GCA_964451375.1 of uncultured Sulfuricella sp. GTDB lineage: Bacteria > Pseudomonadota > Gammaproteobacteria > Burkholderiales > Sulfuricellaceae > JAGXQV01. Next base: position 36,553 of record CAYVIN010000027.1, on the reverse strand, counting down.
CACCTCGGACGAAGCCAAGCCGGATGATTTTTTCAGCATCGGCACAATGGTCAACATGCACCATCCGGTGCATTCCGACGGCAAGATGCAATTTATCGCCGAAGGCCAGGCGCGTTTTCGCATCGTCAAATGGATATCCCATACCCCGCCATATTTGGTTCAGGTGGAATATCCGCCGGAGAGCATGTCGCGCAACGAGGATGAGATGAAGGCCTACGCCATGGCCATCATCAACACCATCAAAGATCTGATTCCGCTCAACCCGTTATACAGCGAAGAACTGAAGTTTTTCCTGAACCGCTTCAGTCCTAACGAACCGGCTATTCTGGCGGATTTTGCAGCCTCGCTCACCACCGCCACCAAGGAAGACCTGCAAAAGGTGCTGGAAGCCTTCAACGTGCGCAAACGCATGGAAAAGGTGCTGATCCTCATCAAAAAGGAACTTGATGTCGCCAAGCTGCAATCGCAGATTCGCACTCAGGTGGAACAGAAAATCAGCGAGCGCCAGCGCGAATTCTTTTTGCGCGAACAACTCAAGGAAATCCAGAAAGAACTGGGTATTGCCAAGGATGACCGGACTGCCGATCTGGAGCGCTTCGGCGAACGCATCGCCAAGCTGAAACTGCCGGAAGGCGCGCAAAAACGTATCGGCGAGGAGATGGATAAACTGTCCATGCTCGAATCCGGCTCTTCGGAATACGCGGTCACCCGCAATTACCTGGATTGGCTTACCCAATTGCCATGGGGAAAATACTCCAAGGACAAACTTGATCTCAAGCGCGCCCGCAAGATTCTCGACCATGATCACGACGGTTTGACTGACGTAAAGGAACGTATCGTCGAATTTCTTGCGGTCGGTGCATTGAAGGGTGAAGTCGCCGGCTCCATCGTCCTGCTGGTTGGCCCGCCCGGTGTCGGAAAAACCTCCATCGGACGTTCCATCGCCAATTCGCTGGGTCGCAAATTCTATCGTTTCAGCCTCGGCGGAATGCGCGACGAGGCGGAAATCAAGGGGCATCGCCGCACTTACATCGGCGCGATGCCCGGCAAATTCGTGCAGGCCATCAAGGAATGCGGTGTCGCCAACCCGGTCATCATGCTCGATGAAATCGATAAAATCGGCGCTTCCTTCCAGGGCGACCCGGCTTCAGCTCTGCTGGAAGTCCTCGATCCCGAGCAAAACGTCGATTTCCTGGATCACTATCTGGATGTCCGTTTTGACCTCTCCAAGGTGCTGTTTGTCTGCACCGCCAACCAGCTCGATACCATTCCTGCACCGCTGCTCGACCGGATGGAAATCATCCGTCTTTCCGGCTATATCACCGCCGAAAAGATTCAAATCGCCAAGCACCATTTGTGGCCTAAACAACTCAAAAAGGCAGGCATTGCACGGGGCGAGTTGACCATCACGGAAGCCGCGTTGCGCCAGGTTATCGAAGGTTATGCCCGCGAATCCGGGGTGCGCAATCTGGAAAAGCAGCTTGGGCGGATGGTGCGTAAAGCCGTGGTAAAACTGGTCAATGGCGAGGAAAAACCGATACATTTGGCGATCAATCAGGTCGAAGAATATCTCGGCAAGCCAATATTCCTGCCCGAAAGGCCGATTACCGGCATTGGCGTGGTGACCGGCTTGGCTTGGACGGCAATGGGCGGCGCGACGTTGTCCATCGAGGCGACCCTGGTGCATACCAAAAATCGCGGGTTCAAACTGACCGGCCAACTCGGCGAAGTGATGCGCGAATCGGCAGAAATCGCCTATAGCTACATTGCTTCACATCTGACGCCATACAAGGGCAATCCGACCTTCTTCGACGAAGCATTTGTGCATCTCCATGTCCCGGAAGGCGCAACACCCAAAGATGGGCCGAGCGCCGGCATCACCATGGCAACTGCGCTGCTGTCGTTGGCGCGCAAGGAAAAAATCGCCCGTTCACTGGCGATGACCGGCGAACTGACGCTCACCGGCGAAGTCCTGGCCATCGGTGGATTGCGCGAGAAGGTCATTGCTGCGCGGCGCATCAAGGTGATGGAGCTGATTTTCCCGGAAGCCAACCGTCGCGATTTCGATGAGCTGCCGGACTACATCCGCGATGGGCTGACGGTGCATTTCGTTCGCCAATTCAAGGACGTGGTAAAAATTGTCTTTGGCTGAGAAGAACCCGCCGGGAAACACCGGCCTGTCAGGAGCAAGGCCTAGATGAACGAGGGCGCTGAAGATGTAGTGGTTGCGCCCGTTGCTCGTCTGTATGGCGAGCCGCTGGGCGAAATGCCCAAAGACCTCTACATTCCGCCGGAAGCGCTGGAAATATTTCTGGAAGCCTTTGAAGGGCCGCTTGACCTGCTGCTGTACCTCATTCGCCGCCAGAATCTCGATGTATTGAACATCCCGATGGCCGAAATGACGCGCCAGTACATGGAATACGTTGAATTGATGCGCACCAGTCAGCTTGAACTGGCTGCCGAATATCTGGTGATGGCAGCGGTGTTGATTGAAATCAAGTCGCGCATGTTGTTGCCCAAACCCAGTTTGGCGGGCGAGGAAGAAGCCGACCCGCGCGCCGAACTGGTTCGTCGTCTGCTGGAGTACGAGCAAATCAAACTGGCGGCGCGCAAACTCGACCAATTACCCTTGGCAGGGCGGGATTTTGCGCTGGTAACGGTATGGATCGAACAGACCATCGTAAAACGCTTGCCCGAAGTCGATCTGGACGATCTCCACGAAGCCTGGCTGGCGGTGGTTAAACGCGCCAGCGTCACCCGCCATCATAAAGTGACCCGCGAGGAGTTGTCGGTGCGCGAACACATGAGCCGTATTCTGAGGCTTCTGAAAGGCGGCGCATTTACTGAATTCGCCGGCTTGTTTGATGCGTTGCGCGGCGTGTCGGAAATGGTGGTGAGTTTTCTTGCCATCCTTGAACTGGCGCGTGAAAAACTCGTGGAAATTTCCCAACAAGCCCCGTATGCCCCGATCTATGTGAAACTCGCGTATGCAGAATCCGCCGAATCTCAGTGAAATCAAACTGGTGCTGGAAACCGTCCTGCTTTCCGGCAGCGAGCCGCTCACTCTGCATCAGTTGAAAAAACTTTTCGATGTCGAATTATCGAGTGAAATCCTGCGCAAGCTGCTCGAAGAACTGCGCGGTGAATGGAGCGGACGTGGCGTGGAACTGGTCAATGTCGCCAGTGGTTGGCGTTTTCAGGTCAAACAGGAATTCCAGCCTTACCTGGAGCGCCTCAGCCCGGAAAAACCACCGCGTTACTCGCGGGCAGTCATGGAAACCCTCGCCATCATCGCCTACCGCCAGCCGGTAACACGCGGTGATATTGAGGAAATACGCGGCGTCACGGTCTCCACTCAGGTCGTCAAAACCCTTGAAACACGGGGCTGGATCGATATCGTCGGACATCGCGAAGTCCCGGGCCGCCCGGCGCTTTACGCCACCACCAAACAATTCCTCGACGACCTCGGCCTGCGCGCCTTGCAAGAACTGCCGGCGTTGGAACAGGTGGGCGAAATGGCGGCGCTGCTGGAAATGAAAAATGAAACCGAAGCGACGGCGGAATTATCCGCCTCGTAATACCCTGAATATTCGCAGGAGTGGCCCGGATCACGAAATAGCCGCTTCCGCAACTTGAGGAAAAACCATGCAAAGAAGACGCAAGATACCCACCACAACCCCACCGACCGCCGCTCCGCGCACCAGAACCAGCGCCCCGCGCGGACGCCGCGAAGAAGCACCGGAAGAATATCTCCCCGTTGAACCGGAATTTGATGAATTGGCCGAAGACGGTGTGCAACTGCCCCTCAACGATGGCACCAACAAATTGCAAAAGGTGCTCGCCCAAGCCGGCTTCGGATCGCGGCGCGACATGGAGGAATTGATCGCCAGCGGACGGGTAACGGTCAACAACCAGGTGGCCGAACTGGGAATGCGTGTATCCGAAGGCGACCTGATTCGCGTCAACGGTAAACCCGTTCGCCTGCGCAGTGCGGATCGTCTGCCGCGTATCCTCATCTATCACAAGCCGGAAGGCGAAATCGTCAGTCGCGACGACCCGGAAGGCCGTCCCAGCGTGTTTGAACGTATTCCCATCGTGGCTTCATCGCGCTGGATCGCGGTCGGGCGGCTGGACTTCAACACCAGCGGCTTGTTGGCTTTCACCACCTCCGGCGAACTCGCCAACCACCTCACTCATCCTCGTTTTGAAGTTGAGCGCGAATACGCAGTGCGCGTACTCGGTGAATTGACTTCGGAACAAATCACCCAACTCAAGATTGGCGTGGAACTCGAAGACGGCTTCGCCAAATTCGACATGCTCGTCGATCAAGGCGGGGAGGGCAGCAACCACTGGTATCGGGTGATCATCAAGGAAGGCCGCAACCGCGAAGTGCGGCGCATGTTCGAAGCGGTCGGCATCAAGGTCAGCCGCCTGATGCGGGTGCGTTTCGGCGCGCTCAATCTGCCGCCCCGCTTGAAGCGTGGTCAGTGGCTGGAAATGGGTTCCGAGGATGTGGTGAAAATCCTCAAATGGGCCGGCATGAAAGTCCCGCGTTGGGATAGCACCCGCCCGCAGAAAGAACGTGTCCGCAGCACCGAGCGTAGCGATGCGCCGAAAATCCCGCGTAAACCCAAGTAGCCTGAGATCGAATACTTCACCGGATAGGGCGCGCGCATTTCCGGGCGCGTTGGTTGGATTTCGCCGCCCACATAATAATGCCGGCGGGGTGGGCTTTGTCTTGGTTGCCCCGCTCCCGCTCTTTGCAAATATCCGAAACGACATATATAATACCTGCCATGCTTGAACCCCAGCCCCTCTTCGATGTCCTTTCCGACGAAATCCGTCGGCGTGTTCTGTGCCTGCTGCTCAAGGAAGGCGAGTTGTGCGTCTGTGAATTGTTCCAGGCGCTCGATCTGCCGCAGCCCAAGGTGTCGCGCCATCTTGGGGTGATGCGGGATGCCGGTGTGCTGTCGGTGCGCCGCGAGGGGACTTGGGTATATTACCGGTTGGATGGACATTTGCCTTTGTGGGCTTACAAGGTGATTGAGAGCATGGCGCAGGGCGCTTTATTTGTTGAGGATGCTCAACGTCTGGAGGCCATGCCGAATCGTCCGGTGCGTTGTTGCACCTGATTTTTTGAGTTTATTTATCCGGTTTGTCATATATATGAAACGGCGTATTGATAGCTTGATTGTCCATCCATTTTTTGGGGAATTTCAGCCATGAGCGATAAAACCTATAACGTCCTGTTTCTGTGTACCGGCAATTCGGCGCGTTCGATTCTTGCCGAAGCCTTGCTGAACCATCTCGGCAAGGGGCGTTTTCATGCTTACAGCGCGGGCAGCCATCCGGCGGGGACGGTTAACCCGTTTGCCATCGAGTTGCTGCAAAAGAGCAAGTTGGAGGTGGCGGGGCTGCGCAGCAAGTCGTGGGATGAGTTCGCAGCATCCGGTGCGCCAGAGTTCGATTTCGTTTTTACGGTGTGCGATAACGCCGCCGGCGAGGCTTGCCCGGCCTGGCCCGGTCAGCCGATGACCGCCCATTGGGGTATCGAAGACCCGGCTGCTGCGGAGGGCGACGACGAGGACAAGCGCAAGGCGTTTTCGCTGGCGCTGGCCCAGCTCAACCGGCGTTTGTCGATTTTCATCAGTTTGCCGGTGGAAAAACTTGACCATCTATCCTTGAAGAAACAACTCGACGACATTGGTCGTCTGCGTGAAAAAGGGGAGTGACGCCATGAGCGCGCAATGCGAAGTCGCGGCAAAACAGGCGGAAGGCGCGCCGATGGGCGTTTTCGAGCGTTACCTGACGGTTTGGGTGTTTCTTTGCATTGTCGCCGGGGTGATTCTCGGTCAGATTTTCCCGGCGCTGTTCCAGGCGGTGGGCAGGCTGGAGGTGGCGCGGGTCAATCTGCCGGTGGGGCTGCTGATCTGGGTGATGATTATCCCGATGCTGCTGAAGATCGATTTTCGCGCCTTGCACCAGGTGAAGGAACACTGGCGCGGGATCGGCGTGACGCTGTTTATCAACTGGGCGGTCAAGCCGTTTTCCATGGCCTTGCTGGGTTGGCTGTTCATACGCGGGGTTTTCGCGCCTTATTTGCCGGCAGAGCAGATCGACAGCTATATCGCCGGGTTGATATTGCTGGCCGCCGCGCCGTGCACCGCGATGGTGTTCGTGTGGAGCAACCTGTGCCGGGGCGAGCCGCATTTCACCCTGAGCCAGGTGGCGCTCAACGACACCATCATGATCGTCGCCTTCGCGCCGCTGGTGGCGCTGTTGCTGGGTCTGTCGGCGATCAGTGTGCCGTGGGATACGCTGTTTCTCTCGGTGTTGCTGTACATCGTCATCCCGGTGGCGCTGGCGCAAGGCTGGCGGCGTTATCTGCTGGGGCGCGGCGAGGCAGTGTTTGCCGCTACGCTCAAGCGTCTCCATCCCTTCGGCCTGTCGGCCTTGCTTGCGACGCTGGTGCTGTTGTTCGCCTTCCAGGGCGAGGCAATCATCAAGCAGCCGCTGGTGATCCTGATGCTGGCGGCGCCGATCCTGATCCAGGTGTATTTCAATTCCGGCCTGGCCTACCTGCTCAACCGTCATTTCGGCGTGGCGCATTGCGTGGCCGGGCCGTCGGCGCTGATCGGGGCGAGCAATTTCTTTGAGCTGGCGGTGGCGGCGGCGATCAGCCTGTTCGGCTTTGAATCGGGCGCGGCGCTGGCAACGGTGGTAGGCGTGTTGATCGAGGTGCCGGTGATGTTATCGGTGGTGAAAATCGTCAATGCCAGCAAGGACTGGTACGAAGCGGGAGCAAAAGATGTTTGAGGCGCTGGCCGACTGGCTGATCTACGACCTGACGGGCCTGCAAGGCACGCCGCACGGCGACGCCTTGCATTTCTTCGTCATGGACGTGACCAAGATTTTGTTCCTGCTGACCCTGGTCATTTACCTGATGGGCCTGCTGCGCGCTTTGCTCAAGCCGGAGAAGGTGCGCGAATTCATTCGCAATCGCGGCAATATCTCAAGCCGCTTCATGGCGGTAGGGTTGGGCGCGGTGACACCATTCTGTTCCTGCTCGTCGGTGCCGCTGTTCATCGGCTTCGTCGAGGCGGGGATTCCGCTGGGTGTGACGCTGTCGTTCCTGATCGCCAGCCCGATGGTGAACGAGGTGGCGGTAGTGGTGCTGGCCTCGGTGATCGGCTGGAAAATGACCTTCATCTATGTAACCACCGGCTTGTCCATCGCCTTCATCGGTGGCTTCGTGCTGGAGCGCTTCAAGCCCGAGCGCTGGGTCGAGGAATACGTGTGGAACATCCACATGGGCAAGGTCAGGAGTGCCGCCGAGGATAACTCGCTCAAGGCGCGCCATGCCTATGCCGTGAGCCAGGTGCGCGAGATCGTCGGGCGCATCTGGAAGTTCGTGCTGATCGGCGTCGGCGTGGGTTCGCTGATGCACGGCTACGTGCCCAAGGAGTTGATCGTGAGTGTGGCCGGTGATGGCAGTCTTTGGTCGGTGATAGTCGCGGTGTTGATTGGTATCCCGCTGTATTCGGACGCGGTGGGCATCATTCCGGTAGCCGAGGTGCTGCTTCAAAAAGGTGTGCCGCTGGGCACGGTGCTGGCTTTCATGATGGCGGTGGTGGCGCTTTCCGCGCCGGAAATGCTGATATTGCGCAAGGTGGTGAAATGGCCGCTGCTCGGCGTGTTCGCCGGTTATCTGGCCTTCGCTTTCGTGTGCGTGGGCATGTTGTTCAATTCTTTGAGGGGGATTTTATGAGTAGCGAATTGCATCCATCCATCGTCGCGCTAGTGTCGCTGGCGGCGAACATCGCGGCCAACCATCCCAAACAGGGGCTGTGCCAGCTGGACAAGCTCAAGCAATACGGCGTGGCGCCCGAGCAGATCGACGCGGTGATCGAAATCGCCCGCCACATCCGCGACGAGGCGGGTCAAAGCCTGGATGCGAGCTTCGACGAGGCGCGCGAGCAGAAAGCCGTTGCCGCTAAGCCATTGTCCATTCCTGTGGTGGGTGCGGCATGTTGTACGCCGACGCCCGGTGGTCGGTCTTGTTGTTAATTCAGGAGAGAGAGATGAAGGAAATCAAGGTACTGGGTTCGGGTTGCGCCAACTGCAACAACACGGTGAAGCTGATTGAGGAAACCGCCAAGGAAAGCGGCGAAATGATCAATCTGGAAAAAGTCACCGACATGGCGCAAATCCTCGGCTACGGGGTGATGTCCACCCCCGGCGTGATGGTCGATGGCTGGCTGGTGCATAGCGGCAGTGTGCCGACCAAGGCGCAGGTGCAGATGTGGCTGTCGGCCAGCGCCGACAGTTGCGGCTGCGGCGATGAAGGCAATTGTGGTTAAGGAGACGACTCGATGAAAACCGTACTGATTTTATGCACCGGCAACTCCTGCCGCAGCCAGATGGGCGAGGCATTGGTCAACCACGACCTGCAAGGCCACGTGCGCGCCCTGTCCGCCGGCACCCGGCCCCAGCCCAAGGTGGCCGACGGCGCCATCGAGGCGCTGAAATGCGCCGGCATCGCCACCGACGGCTTGGTTCCCAAGGATGTCGAGGCGGTGATGAACGAGGACATCGACCTGGTGGTGACGGTATGCGACAACGCCAGGGAGGCCTGCCCGGTATTTCCCCGCCCGGTCCCCAAGCTGCACATGCCGTTCCACGACCCGCACGGCGAACCGCTGGAGAGCTTCGAAAGGGTGAGGGACGAGATTAGGGCGCGGTTGATACCCGAGTTGCGGCGGCGGTTCGGAATTTGAATAAGGTATTTCTCCTTTCTCCCGCAGGCGGGAGAAGGGGGGGGTGAGGGCGTGTGCGTCTCTGCAACTATTGCCTATGGGCAACATCCCTCTCCCCAACCCCTCTCCCGCCTGCGGGCGAGGGGCTATAGCGCGCCGTTTCAGCCTGGGCCAAAGTTGTTACGTTGTGTAAATTCAATACCGCACTATTTATGCTCCTCGCCCTCCTGATTTTCCTCGCTACCCTCACCCTGGTTATCTGGCAGCCGCGCGGGCTGGGTATCGGGTGGAGCGCCTTGGGCGGTGCTGCCGTGGCCTTGGCGAGCGGGGTGGTGTCGCTAGCGGACGTGCCGCTGGTGTGGCATATCGTGTGGGACGCCACCTTCACCTTCATTGCGCTGATTCTGATTTCGCTGATCCTAGATGCGGCTGGTTTCTTCGAATGGGCGGCGCTGCATGTGGCGCGCTGGGGCGGGGGGCAGGGGCATCGTTTATTTCTACTGATCATCCTGCTCGGCGCAGCGGTGTCGGCCCTGTTCGCCAATGACGGGGCGGTGCTGATCCTCACCCCCATTGTTCTGGAAATGTTGCACGCCTTACGCTTCAAGCCGGCGGCGGCGCTGGCTTTTGTGATGGCGAGCGGCTTCGTGGCGGATTCGGCGAGTTTGCCGCTGATGATTTCCAACCTCACCAACATCATCGTCGCCAATTACTTTCATATTTCCTTTGCCGATTACGCAGCCGTGATGGTTGCGGTGAACATGATTTCGGTGGCGGCGACGCTGGGGGCTGCATGGTGGCTGTTTCGCAAGGATATCCCGCCGCGTTTTGATGTCGCCGCTCTGGATGAACCGGCCAATGCGATTCGCGATCCCTTTGTGTTCCGCACCGGGTGGGTGGTGCTGGGGGTGTTGCTGGCCGGTTATTTCGCCGCCCATCCGCTGGGGCTGCCGGTTTCTGCGGTAGCCGGTGCGGCGGCATTATTACTGGTGTTGGCGGCGCTACGCGAACACTGGCTGCCGCAACAGCCGAAAGGCGTGATTCCGGTGCTGACCCTGCTGCGCGAAGCACCCTGGCAGGTGGTGTTGTTTTCGCTGGGAATGTATATGGTGGTGTTCGGGCTGCGCAACCACGGGCTGACCGCAGAGCTGGCACGGGTTCTGGAATGGCTCGGGGAACAAGGGCTGACGGTCGCCACACTGGGCAGCGGTGCGCTGTTCGCGCTGATGTCGGCGGTGATGAACAACCTGCCGTCGGTGATGATCGCCAGCCTTGCCATCGCCCAGGCCGAACTCGATCCGCTGGTGCGCGAGGCGATGATCTATGCCAACGTGGTGGGTTGCAATCTCGGCCCGAAAATGACGCCCATCGGTAGTCTGGCGACCTTGTTGTGGCTGCATGTCCTCGCCCAGCGCGGCTTGAGCGTGGGATGGGGACAGTATTGCCGCATCGGGGTGGCGCTCACCGTGCCGGTGTTGACGGTGACGTTGCTGGGGCTGGCGGGGTGGTTGGCGTTGCTGCGCTGAAATGCTTTGGTCAGCGTTGCGTGAGAATTGCCTGCGCCGCAGCAACGCCGCTGCGCACCGCGCCTTCCAGCGTCGCTGGATAATCCCCGGCGGTATAGTCCCCGGCGAGCAGGAGTCCGGGCAATGGCGTAACCTGTGGCGGGCGGTGTAATCCCGGCGTACAGGCGAAGGCGGCGCGCTTTTCGGCAATGGTTTCCACCCACAACGGCTCGGGCATTGCGCCGAAGGCATCGCATAACTCCTTGTGTATCGCTTGCGCCAACTCCTCACGGGGCAGCGCTTCATGCAGCCCCTCCGCGCTGATGACCACGCACAACAATCCCTTGTCCCTCCCCAGTTGCCCAAGATCGAATACCCATTGGGCGTGACCGCCGCTCAAGCCCAGCAGAGGGGAGGGCAGCGCTACGTGGGCTGGATAGCGCAGATAAAGCGAATAAATCGGCTGGTAGGCGAATTGCGCCACCATCGCCCGGATTTCCGCGAGTTCCGGGAGTCCGGTGGTTAAACCGGCCAGGCGCTGCGGTGGAACGGCGCACACCACATGGCTGAAATGATGGGCCTGCTTATCGAGCGAGACGGCGAATCCGTTGCTGGTCCGGGAAATGCCCCGTACTGGTGTGGCCAGATGAACGTTTCCGCCGTGTTCGACGATAAATCGCGCTGCCGGTTCAGGGAACAGGGCGGTGCCATCCACACAGGGCATCAACATGTCGGAATCGGCGCGGCGGCGGTCGAAGCTGTCGCGCAATACGTTCAGAAATACCTGGGCAGAAGCCATCTCCGGCGGGGTATTTAGCGCCGCGCTGACCAGCGGTTCCCAGAGGAAGCGGCGCAAGGCCGGTGTCTGACCGTAATGCTCCAGCAGTGCGGTAACGCTGATGTCCTTGTCCAGCCTGAACTGGCGCAATTTCAGCGTGAGCATGAAGCGCGCCGCAGCGAGGCGTTCTGGGAAGCTCAGGCCGTGGGCGCGGAGCAGGGCGAAAATAAGGTGTAGTGGCGCGGGCAGGTTTGGCGCGGCCAGTTGAAATTTACCGGGGACCGCCAGTTTGAGGGGGCTGCGCAACAGGGCGTGTTCTTCCACGCCGACCAAGCGCATCAAGCGCAGCAGTTCATGATAAGCGCCCAGCAGGAGATGCTGGCCGTTGTCGAGCAGGGTGTCGCGATAGTCGACGCGCCGGGCGCGCCCGCCCAGGAGTTTGGCGGATTCGCAGAGGGTGACGGGAACTCCGGCTCTGCTCAGTTCGACCGCAGCGGCCAAGCCCGCGTAGCCCCCGCCAATGATGGCGACAGTCAGCTTTTCAGCCAGGTTTTCCATGCGATCCACAGCTTGCGCAACGGGGTCAGCGAAATACGCCGGTCCAACACCTGGAACCCATCGCGTTTGATTTCCTCCAGCACCGTGCGGTAGATCGCCGCCATGATCAGGCCGGGCCTCTGCGGTCGGCGGTCGGCTTGGGGGAGGGCTGCGAACGCGCGCCGGTAATGTTCTTCGGCGCGTTCTGCGAGGCTGCTCATGAGCTGGCGGAACGGCTCGCTTTCCTTGCCGTGCAGGATATCGGCCTCGCTCACGCCAAAGTGCGCCATTTCGTCGAGCGGCAGGTAGATGCGGTTGCGCCGTGCGTCTTCGCCGACATCGCGGATGATATTGGTGAGCTGAAAAGCCAGCCCCAGTTCGTGGGCGTATTCCTCGGTCTTGATGTCGGAATAGCCGAAGATCCGCGCCGAAAGCAGTCCTACCACCCCGGCAACGCGGTGGCAGTACAGCGCCAGGTCGTCAAGGGTGCGGTAGCGGTTCTGCACCAGGTCCATTTCCATGCCGTCGATGATTTCGTGGAGCTGCGCCTGCGGAAGCGCAAATGGCCCGACCACGCCCGCCAGAGCCTCACCGACCGGGTGTTCCGGCTTGCCGTGGTAAATCCGCTCGACTTCCTCCCGCCACCAGCCCAGCTTGGCGCGGGCGACATTGAAATCGCTGCATTCATCGACCACGTCATCGACTTCGCGGCAAAAGGCATATAGCGCGGTGATGGCGCGGCGGCGCTCGGGCGGCAGAAACAGGAAGCTGTAATAGAAACTGGAACCGCTTTTCGCGGCGGTTTCCTGGCAATATTGGTCGGGGGTCATCAGGCGGGAACGATGCTGTCGCGTTTGCGGTAAACCATGCCCTGGCATTTCGCCACCAGTTGGCCGGTCAAGGCGTCCTTGACGATGATGTCGTAAAGCGCCGTCGCACCGCCCATGTTGGCTTCGCTTGCTTCGGCGACAAGCTGGTCGCCGGCCTTGGTGGCGCGCAGGAAGCTCATGTTGACGTTGAGGGCTACGGCAACCTGACCGTGCGAATTGCTGGCCCCGGCGAAGGCGATGTCGCCGAGGCCGAATATGATGCCGCCGTGGGTCATGCCATGGAAATTCAGCATTTGTTCGGTAACGGTGAGCGAGACGCGGCAATAACCGGGCTCGACGGCTTCAATGGTTGCGCCGAGGAATTTGGCGTAGGCGTCGTTGCCGATATATTCGGCGACGGCGGGGGCGATAGTCTTGGTCATTTTTTTCCTTGTTTCCAGAATACGGCGCGCCACACCATGAATACCCAATCGCGCCATTCCAGCGTCGGACGTTCGGTGAAAATATCCTGATTCTTGTGGAGCTTGCGCAAAATGGTTTCGCCGCCCAGCACGATGGTGCGCAGCTCCAGCGCGATGCGCCCCGGCAGGATTTTGCATAGCGGGGTGCCGGAGTGCAGCAATTTACGTGCGCGCTCGATCTGGAACAGCATGAAGTCGTTCCAGCGTCCAAATTTCATTCCGCTCGCCAACGCACTTTCGCGGATGCCGTACTGGGACATCTCGTCCTGCGGCAGGTAGATGCGGTTCTTCTCGCGCAGGTCGATGGCGATGTCTTGCAGGAAATTGATGAGTTGCAGGCTGGAGCAGATGGCGTTGGAGTAGGCCAGGTTCTTCGGGGTGGCGGCTTCGTAAAGGTGTAGCAGCAATTCGCCCACCGGATTCGCGGAACGGCGACAATAATCCATCAGTTCGGCAAAGTTTGTGTAGCGTTTCTTGGTCACGTCCTGCGAAAAAGCATCGAGCAGATCGTAAAAGGGCTGAAGCGGTAGCCGGTATTGCGCGACGATTTCGGCCACGTTACGGAACAGCGCGGTTTCCGGCTGGCCTTGGGCGGCAATGAGGTCGAGTTGTTTGCGAAAGCCATCGAGCAAGGCGAGGCGTTCAGCGTCGGGAAGGTCCCCTTCGTCGGCAAAATCGTCGGCGGCGCGAGCAAAAGCGTAGATGATGGAGACGGGACGGCGCAAATGTCCCGGAAGCAAAATCGACGCAACCGGGAAATTTTCGTAATGCTGGACGGTAGACTGGGGCGAGAGTGGCATGGCCGCCATTCTAACCCAAACACCAGGACTGAGGACTGCGTTACCGGGGGCTGAGTATTGCTCAGTCCCCGAACCACAGTCCCAAATTACTTACCTGCCGCGATCTGCGAAGGTGCGACGGGTGTCCTTGCCGCCCTGTTTGTTGAATGTACCGGCAGGACGCGCATCGTTGTTGCGGAAGGTGCGCTCACCACCGGGTTTCGGTGCGCCGGTACGCTTGCCGAACCCGCCTTTGGACGCAGGCTTGGGGTTGCTGCTCGGACGATGTACACGCTTGGGTTCGAGGCCGACAATCACATGCGGGGTGATGTTGTGACCGGTGAAGCGTTCGATGCGCTTGAGATGCAGGCCATCCTTGGGCGAGGCAAACGACACGGCGATACCGGAAGCGCCGGCGCGGCCAGTACGACCAATACGGTGGACATAGTCTTCAGCAAATTTCGGCAGGTCGAAATTGATGACGTGGCTGATCCCGGAAACATCCAGTCCACGCGCCGCCACATCTGTGGCGACGAGGACACGCAGGTGGCCGCGTTTCATTTTGGTGATAGTACGATTGCGCGCACCCTGGTTCATGTCGCCATGTAATGCGGCGGCAGCGTGACCTTGGGCGAACAACTCTTCGGCGAGCATATCGGCATCGCGTTTGGTGGCGGTGAAGATGATTGCCTGCTTCACTTCCGCATCGGTGATGATGTGTTGCAGCAGCTTGTTCTTGTGCGCCAGATCGTCAACAAAATGAAGACGTTGGTCGATGTTTTCGTGCTTGGTTTGTTGCGACGCAACCTGAATGGTTTTGGGTTGCTTCAACAAGCGTTGCGCCAGATTGCCAACTACACCATCAAGCGTCGCGGAGAACAGCAAGGTCTGACGGCTAGCCGGGGTGGCTGCGGCGATTTTTTCCACGTCATCGATGAAGCCCATGTCCAGCATCCGGTCGGCTTCGTCGAGAATCAGCATTTCCAGGCGCGAGAAGTCGATGCGGCCACGCTCCAGATGGTCGATCAGGCGACCCGGCGTGGCAACCAGAATGTCTACCGGTTGCGACAGGAGCTTGTTTTGCAGCGGATAAGGCATACCACCGAGGATCGAGACGGTTTTTACGCGCAGATGACGCCCGTATTTCCACGCAGCATCATTAACCTGGGTAGCCAGTTCACGGGTCGGCGTCAATACCAGGATGCGCGGGCCACGGCTGCTAATCGGGGATGGCGTGGTAAGTTTTTGCAGGGCGGGCAGAATGAAGGCGGCGGTTTTGCCGGTGCCGGTCTGCGCGGAAGCCATCAGGTCGTGACCTGCCAGAACTTCGGGAATGGCTTGTTCCTGAATAGGAGTCGGCGTCGTGTAGCCGGCCTCAACAATCGCTTTAAGAATAGTGGGGTGGAGCTGGAGATTTTCAAAAGACATCAGGTTTCCTTAATTTCGGATACAAAGTTTTCGCAGGGCGGAAAACGGCAATACCCGATGGAAACGGGAAATCGCAATGGCAACCGCGCGGCGCAAAAATATCGTCGCTAACCGGGTGTTGATTGCAATTTCAGGGAATTCTGAAAAAGAGAGGGTCAGGGAGCGATAAACAAATGACTGGACATGGAACCCAGTCAAGGGGGCGGATTATACGTGAAAAGCCCGAAAAGGGAACTCTTTATTGAAGATTCTTGCGAAACCGTTTATGGCAGGCCTGACAGGAGTCTTCCACGCTGGTGTAAGCCGGGACAATTTTTTCCAACTTGCCGATTTCTGCGGCGGCAACCAGTTGGTTCAGTGATTCATCGAGTTCCTTGCGGAATTCAGCGAAATTAGCCGGATGCTCCCAGATGTCTGGCTTGGCGCGAGTAGGCTCATAATTGCTTTCTGGAGTGAAATATTGCCAGGGTTCCTGAGACTGTTGTTTCAACTCCTTGGCGCGCTCCAGAAAAGCCTGGGCTTTGTACTCCTGACGTTCACGCACCACCATTCCCATTTGTTCCATGCTCTGCAACATCTGTTTGAAAGCCGCCTTGCGTTTCTGGACGGGTTGCCCTGGATGATTATCGACATCCTGCCCGGAACACGCGCTGAGCAGCAGTAAGGAGATGAGAAGAAAAATGCTGGAAAATTTGATCATGACAATCTAAAAGGCCGGGATGGAATTGTCGTCAATGTTACCTGACGCAGCGAGGTTTGCCCAAGAGAATGTCCTTGCGGGAAACGCGAACACCAAGTTTCATCTGAAAATCCACTGAGTTATGTTAGAATCGCGCCCTTTTCCAAGTTCAGGAAGTTTCCATGTCCCGCCCACTCCGTAATATCGCCATCATCGCCCACGTTGACCACGGTAAAACCACTCTGGTTGACAAGTTGCTCCAGCAAGCCGGCACTTTCTCCGCCCATCAACAAGTGGTGGAACGTGTGATGGACAGCAATGATCTGGAAAAAGAGCGCGGCATTACCATCCTGGCCAAGAATACCGCAGTGGATTACGAAGGAGTGCATATCAACATCGTTGACACTCCTGGACATGCCGATTTCGGCGGTGAGGTCGAGCGTGTGTTGTCGATGGTGGACGGTGTGCTGCTGCTGGTCGACGCGGTGGAAGGCCCGATGCCGCAAACCCGGTTTGTGACTAAAAAAGCGCTCGCGCTGGGTCTCAAGCCTATCGTGGTGATCAACAAGGTGGATCGCCCCGGCAGTCGCCCGGATTGGGTGGTCAACCAGACTTTCGATCTGTTCGACAAACTCGGCGCCAGTGACGACCAACTGGATTTCCCGGTGGTTTACGCTTCCGCACTGAACGGCTATGCCACACTGGATCTCGCCAACCCCAGCGACAATATGCGCGCGCTGTTCGATACCGTTCTGCAATTTGTTCCCGCGCCCTCCGGCAATCCCGACGAGCCGCTGCAATTGCAGATTTCCGCACTGGATTATTCGAGTTATGTGGGCCGTATCGGTATCGGGCGTGTTGCCCGTGGCCGTCTTAAGCCGGGGCAGGACGTGGTGGTGCTCAACGGTCACGATGACGACAAGGGCAAGAAAGCGCGCGTCAACCAGGTGTTTGGTTTCAGCGGCCTGCAACGGGTACCGATGGAAGAAGCACAAGCTGGTGACATCGTAGTGATCAACGGTATCGAGGAAATCGGTATCGGTGTGACGCTGGCCGACCCGGACAAGCCGGAAGCGCTGCTCATGTTGTCGGTTGACGAGCCAACTTTGACCATGAATTTCCAGGTCAATACCTCGCCGTTTGCCGGCCAGGAAGGGAAATTCGTCACCAGCCGCCAGTTGCGTGAACGCCTGGACAAGGAATTGCTGGTCAATGTCGCGTTACGTGTCGAAGAAACCGACGATACAGACGTTTTCCTGGTGGCAGGGCGCGGTGAATTGCATCTCACCATCCTTCTGGAGAACATGCGCCGCGAAGGTTATGAGCTGGCTGTGTCGCGCCCGCGCGTGATTCTTCACGAGGTCAATGGCGAGATGCACGAGCCTATCGAAGCGCTTACCGTGGATGTCGAGGAAGCCAATCAGGGGGCCGTGATGGAGGCTCTCGGCGCACGGCGCGGCGACCTGCTCGATATGGTGCCGGACGGTCAAGGCCGGGTGCGCCTGGACTACCGTATTCCGGCTCGCGGCCTGATCGGCTTTCAGTCTGAATTCATGACCATGACGCGCGGCACCGGTTTGATGAGTCACGTATTCGATGAATACGCGCCGTTGAAGCCGGATATCGCCGAACGCCGCAATGGTGTGCTGATCTCTTCGGAAGGTGGCGATGCGGTCGCCTATGCCTTGTGGAAGCTGCAAGATCGCGGTCGTATGTTTGTCAATCCGGGTGATCGCCTTTATGAAGGCATGATCATCGGCATTCACAGCCGCGACAATGACCTCATCGTGAATCCGATCAAGGGTAAGCAACTTACCAATGTACGTGCTTCCGGTACTGACGAAGCGGTACGTTTGACGCCGTCGATTCCTCTGACCCTGGAATCGGCGATTGAATTCATTGCCGACGACGAATTGGTCGAAATCACCCCGAAAACCATACGCCTGCGCAAGCGCTACCTCGACGAACACGAGCGCAAGAAAGCTGCGCGCGGCGTGGCGTAATTTTCCAAATGCGGATGCGTGGAACCACGCATCCGTCCCTCGGCGCTTCCCCTAAAACTATCTGTTCAGTAGCCAAAAGCTTGACGTGGCGCGCCGTGCCATGCCATCGTGGCGTCTATGGAAACCAACATCGTTGAACTGGTAAAAGGTGTCGGCAGTCTGGTCACGTTGCCGGATGTCTTCATCCGCATCAATACCCTCGTAGAAGACCCTGATAGTTCCGTCGTAGATATCGCCAAAGCCGTTAGTCAGGATCCGTCCTTTACCGTTCGGCTATTACGGGTTGCCAATAGCCCCCTGTATGGTTTTTCCACGACTGTGGATACCGTCTCCAAGGCGGTTTCGATCATCGGCACCGGTCAAGTGCGCAATCTCGCCTTGGCGACCTCAGTGGCAAGTACCTTCAAAGGTTTACCCAATGATT
The DNA here is from genome assembly GCA_964451375.1 of uncultured Sulfuricella sp. GTDB lineage: Bacteria > Pseudomonadota > Gammaproteobacteria > Burkholderiales > Sulfuricellaceae > JAGXQV01. The sequence continues at coordinate 18,373 of CAYVIN010000027.1, read as the reverse complement.
TGGTATCGATGGAAAATTTCTGGCACCACAGCGTCTATTGCGCATTGGCCGCCCGCATCCTTGCCAAACAAGCCCGCCGCTGTGACCCGGAAGCGGTGTTTACCGCTGGCTTGCTCCATGATGTCGGTGAGTTGGTGATTTTTAATCGCCTTTCGGCGGAGGCCAAGGAAGTTCTGCTACTGGTGCTTGATAATGTGGATGAGTTGCCTGTGTATGAAGCCGAATGGCAAATCATGGGATTCGACCATGCTCAGGTGGGCGCGGAACTGGCGCGGCAATGGCATCTGCCGCCGCTGCTCGAAGAATGTATCGAATTCCATCATAACCTCGAAAAGGCGCAACGCTACCCGCGCGAAACTGCGCTGGTACACATTGCCAATATCCTGGCTCAGGCCGCCGAAATCGATACGCTCGATCTGGAGGATGTTCCTTCCATTGCTCCCCGCGCCTGGGAAATAACCGGACTGGATGCCGATGAAGTAGTCGAATCTACCATTCGCGAAATCCAGGAAGAAATCAGCGAAGCCGAAAAGATATTCCTCGGCAAGTAATCAACGCCAACACGAATTGCCATGGCTTTAACTCCCACCTCGCGTCCTCCTTTGGCCTTACCCGGTTTTGAACATATCCGGCGAAGCTGGAATAACACCTATGAAGCATTTGCCGCGCGTCTTCTACCAGGAGAATACTACGTAACGATCCACGACGAAGGGGTCTATACCACCTTGGGTTCGTGTATTTCCGCCTGTATACGCGACCGTGTAAGCGGGGTGGGGGGGATGAATCACTTTATGCTTCCGGCCTCCAATGATCCCGGGGGATGGAAATCCACCAGCCTGAGCGCTGCTACCCGTTATGGCAATTTCGCGATGGAACACCTGATTAACGTAATCCTGAAAAACGGTGGGAAACGTCAGAACCTCGAAGTGAAACTATTCGGCGGGGGGCGCATTCTGGCAAATATGACCGATGTGGGGATGCGCAATATCGAATTTGCTCACGACTACATAAAAACAGAGGGGTTGCTTGTCACCGCCGAAGACCTCGGTAGTATTTATCCACGCATGGTGGTGTACTTCCCATCAACCGGCAAGGTAAAAGTTAAGCGCCTGCGTTCACTGCACAACAATACTATTGCCGAACAGGAAATTCGCTACCTCAGCAGCATCGAAACCAAACCTGTCGGTGGCGATATCGAGTTGTTCTGATTTACTTCTTGTGTGGCTTGCGGGGAGAGGAATACCCGGAAAGCATGAGAAATATCGTCGGCTTTTTGTGTAAATCCGGTTGTTTCTCCTTCCAGTCCTTAAGTGTTCCGGTTTCAATGTGTTCACTTTCCTGGGTAATATCCGTGGCGATGCAGAGCAAGGTTTCCGAAGGGGCTGCGCGCAGAATATCCTCAAACATCTGTTGGTTGCGGTAGGGCGTTTCGATGAAAATCTGGGTTTGGCGATGAACCCGGCTTTCCTTTTCCAGTTCCGTCAGCCTTTTCACTCTTTCTTCACGATTTGCCGGCAGATAGCCGTGGAAAGTGAAGGATTGTCCATTTAAGCCGGAAGCCATCAGAGCCAGCAGGATGGAAGACGGGCCAACCAGCGGAACAACCCGCACGTGGTTATCATGGGCCAGTTTTACCAATAACGCACCGGGGTCGGCAACTGCAGGACAGCCTGCTTCTGACATTAATCCAACATCCTGGCCAGCCAGCAACGGAGCTAACAACTGCCGCACTTGTTCAGGAGTCGAGTGTTCATCAAGGGTGGCGATAGGAATATCCTGCAAGGGTCTGGTTATGCCCAGCCTCTTGAGGAAATGCCTTGCTGTCTTGGGGTTCTCGGCAACAAAATGATTTAGTGCGAGGGTGATTTGTCGCACCGTTTCCGGAAGAATTGCGGAGATTTCCCCGCCATCCCCAAGAGGCGTAGGGATGAGGTATAAGATGCCGCTCAAAAGACGGACACCTTTTCGTTTTTGAACATTTCCACTAACGCGATCAGGGGGAGACCGATCAAGGCATTCGGGTCATCCCCAGTCATCTTTTCGATCAACGCGATTCCCAATCCTTCCGATTTGGCGCTTCCGGCGCAGTTGTAAGGTTGTTCTTTAACTAAATAACGCTCGATTTCTTCATCGTCCAGTTCGCGAAACTTCACCATGAACGGAATGACCTTCGCCTGAATATTGCCAGTTGCACTATTGAATAGACACAGAGCAGTATGGAAAGTAACGGTTTTTCCACGCATGGAGCGCAACTGGCGGGTGGCATTCTCATGCGTATGAGGTTTGCCGATTTGTTCACCGTCCAAGGTTGCTACTTGATCCGAACCAATAATCAAGGCATTTGGAAAATTTTTTCCGACAGCTTGCGCTTTGGCAATTGCAAGGCGATATGCAGTTTGTTCGGGAGATTCCCCCTCGAATGGTGATTCATCGACATCCGGTGATGTTACTTCAAACGGCATTTTTAGCCGGGAGAGAAGTTCTTTACGGTAAGGGGAATTTGATGCGAGGATGATTTTCATGGGGTATTCAAAGCTGAGGGCCGAGAACCACGTTCCGGTTTAACCGAAACACAGTTTTCGACCCTCAATGGTTAGCTTTATTCGGGTTGGATTTCGATCAATGCTTCGTCGGGAGTAACACTATCACCCTTTACAACCCATACGTTGATGACCGTGCCGCTAATTGGAGCCTGTACTTCATTCTCCATTTTCATAGCCTCAATCACCAGAACCGGATCGCCCGCCTTGACTTTCTTGCCGGGTTCAACAAGTACATCTACGATGGCGCCAGGCATCGCTGTTGCAACGTGCCCTTGGTGAGTCGGGCGCGGACGTTTGCCAGAGCCCGCCTTGCCGCCATCCTTGCTTTTTGATTTGCTGGCACCGCCGGTAATAACCCCCCCCATGCCACCGTATACTTCAACCTCATTGAGCGCTTCAACAATCACTTCTTCCTGTACTCCGTCCACTGAAACGAAGAAGGGGCGCTGCTCTTCTCCGGGACGACCGGAGCCGGTGATATGAATATGGTAGGTTTCACCGTGCAGCGTTACATTGAATTCATTGGGAGCCATGAATGGGCCGCATGACAGATTGGTGCCGGGCGGCAGCAATTGTTCGGATTTCAACGTGCCGGCTGCGCGTTCCTGGAGGAACGTGCGAGCCAATTCCGGGAACATGGCATAGGTAAGGATATCTTCGTCACTCTTCGCCAAAGTCTCGATTTCCGCACGGATTCTATCCATTTCATCTTGGAGCTGATCGGCGGGGCGGCAGGTGATAACCTCGGCATTGCCGATGGCAATATTCCGAACTTGATCGTTGACCTTGCCGGGAGCCTTGCCATAACGGCCTTGCAGATAGTTCTTGACCTCGTTGGTAACGGATTTATACCGCTCGCCGGTAAGAACATTAAGCACAGCCTGAGTACCAACAATTTGTGAGGTCGGGGTAACCAGCGGGGGAAAACCAAGGTCTTCGCGAACCAAAGGGATTTCGGCCAGGACTTCGTCCATACGATCCAGCGCACCTTGATCCTTCAGTTGGTTGGAAAGATTGGAAATCATCCCGCCAGGAACCTGGTTAACCAAGACACGGGTATCTACGCCAGTAAAGGCGCTCTCAAACTGCCAGTATTTTTTACGAATTTCGCGGAAATACGCTGTAATCTCCTGCAACAATTCCAGGGAAATACCCGTATCAAATTCGGTGCCTGCAAGGGCTGCGACAATACTTTCCGTGGAGGAATGGCTGGCGCCTTCACCGAATGTCGAGTTGCAGGTATCAAGAATGGTTGCGCCAGCTTCGACCGCTTTCAGGAAACACATCGCTGACAAGCCGCTGGTGGCATGGCTATGCAAGTGGATCGGAATAGTAATCGCGGATTTCAGCGCCTTGACCAACTCACCCGTTGTGTAAGGGGTCAGTAACCCAGCCATGTCCTTGATTGCCAAGGTGTCGCAGCCCATGGCTTCGAGTTCTTTGGCGAGTCCGACAAAATGGGGAATATCGTGAACCGGGCTGGTCGTATAGCTGATCGCGCCTTCAGCCATCTTGCCGGTGGCTTTGACTGCATCAATGGAAACCTTGAGGTTGCGCAGGTCATTCATGGCGTCGAATATGCGGAATACATCGATACCATTATCAGCAGATTTTTTTACAAAGGCGCGCACCACGTCATCGGAATAATGGCGATACCCAAGCAGATTCTGCCCCCGCAACAACATCTGAATACGGGTATTTGGCAGCGCCTTGCGCAGTTTGCGCAAACGTTCCCATGGGTCTTCCCGAAGGAATCGAACGCATGCGTCGAATGTCGCGCCGCCCCATGCCTCCAGCGACCAGAATCCGGCACTGTCTAGCTTGGCACAGATCGGCAGCATATCCTCGGTGCGCATACGGGTCGCGATCAGGGACTGGTGTCCGTCACGTAAAACCAACTCGCTGATGTGAACTTTTGCCATGCTGTATTCCTTATGTTACAAGCCCGTATGAGCTGCGATTGCTGCAGAAATGGCCGCCGCAAGCAGGTCTTTGGGACGGCTGACCGTATAGTTGATGAGTTCCGGATGGCTTTCCACAAAGCTGGTATTGAATTGCCCACTCCGGAATTCGGGGTGTTGCAGAATTTCCTGATAGTACGGGATGGTTGTCTTGACGCCGTAAACCACCATGTCGCTCAAGGCGCGCCGACCACGCTCCACAACGCTTTCCCACGTAAGGTTCCATACCGTGAGCTTGGCGCACATTGAATCATAGTAGGGGGGAATGTTGTAGCCAGTGTACATCGCCGCATCGGTACGAACGCCAGGGCCGCCCGGTGCATAGTAGCGAGTAATACGTCCGAAACTGGGAAGAAAATCGTTCTTCGGGTCTTCCGCATTGATGCGGAATTCCATCGCAAAGCCCCGATAATGAATATCCTCCTGCTTGTATTGCAACTCCAGACCGCTGGCTACGCGGATCTGCTCCTGAACAATGTCGATGCCGGTGATAGTCTCGGTAATAGTGTGTTCTACCTGAAGACGGGTATTCATCTCCATAAAATAGAACTGATTGTCGGAGTCGAGCAGGAATTCTACGGTGCCGGCATTTTCGTAACCAACTGTGCGAGCCGCTTGCACAGCAATCTTGCCTATGTAATCACGCTGAGCCCCAGTCAACTGCGGGGATGGGGCGATTTCGATAAGTTTCTGGTTGCGCCGCTGAATCGAGCAATCACGTTCAAACAGATGGACGACATTGCCAAAACTATCGCCGATAACCTGCACCTCGATATGCTTGGGGTTGACGACGCATTTTTCCATAAAGACTTCGGGTTTACCGAAGGCTTTGGTTGCTTCGGAAACCACCCGATCAAAATTCTTGACCAGTTCTTCTTCACTATTGCAACGTCGAATGCCGCGCCCACCACCACCGTTGGTAGCTTTAAGCATGACCGGGTAGCCAATTTTTGTGGCCAGTTCGACGGCCTGAGCAACATTTTCCAGATTGCCTTCGCTACCGGGCACCACAGGAACGCCAGCATCAATCATCGCTTGCCGTGCCTGAATCTTGTCACCCATTCGGTGTATAACTTCAGGAGACGGCCCAATAAATCTGATGCCACGCTTGGCGCAAATTTCCGCCAACACGGGGTTTTCTGAAAGGAAGCCGTAACCGGGATGAAGTGCATCGCACCCCGAAGCGACTGCAAGATTGACGATGTTGTGCGCGTTGAGATAGCCAATAACCGGATCGGCACCAATATTGTAGGCTTCGTCTGCCTTTTTCACATGTAACGCATGTCGATCCGCGTCGGTATATATAGCAACCGACTTAATGCCCATTTCGGAGCAGGCGCGCACGATGCGTACCGCGATTTCGCCGCGGTTAGCGATAAGAATTTTCTTGATCACGCGGTATTTCCGTAGCTGTCAGTTTGTTGAAGCGAAGAACGGCTTGGGTGCCGCCTCGATATGTCGTCTTATATAAGACATAAGATGACGCGACATCGTAATACAGTGTTTGAAAAAACGCACGAAATTTCTTGCGAGGAATTCTTGGGTATCTTGCGCCACACGCTGTTTTGACAAGAAAACCCGAAAATTGTATCATGCTCGGCTTATGTCTGAACAGTTTGCAATAGATGGCTTGGAGTTTGCTCGGCAATGTAAGCACCTAGAGGGTGATGTTTCCGTAACAGACATGCCGAGGTTGCGGGAGTTGCTGATCTCGAGAGATGGTGTGCTTCATTATGACCTGTCTGGTGGGTTGAGTGATCTGGGTAAGCCGCGTTTGTACCTTGATGTGGCGGGCGGTGTGCTGGTGGAATGCCAGCGCTGCTTGGAGCCTCTTGAGCTTGCGGTGAAAGTATCGGCTGTTTTGGAGCTTGTCGAGGATCAGTCATCTTTTGTTCCTGTCGAAGAGGAAGAAGATTCGGTAGATATGATTCCTGCTGATTCAGCGACGAGTGTGTTGGCGTTGGTCGAAGACGAGGTGCTTTTGAGTTTGCCGGTTGCCCCCGTGCATCCTCATGATGTATGTCACGACCCAGGGTTTCGAGTTGTTAAAGCATTGGAAAAGGTCAATCCCTTTAAAGTATTGGCCTCGCTAAAAAAGAATATTTAGGTAATTTTTTCAGGAGTTAATCATGGCAGTTCAACAGAATAAAAAATCCCCCTCTAAACGTGGCATGCATCGCGCGCACGATTTTCTGACCAATCCTCCGTTGGCGGTTGAGCCGACTACCGGCGAAGTGCATCTGCGTCATCATGTTAGTCCGAGTGGTTACTATCGCGGCAAAAAAGTCACCCGCGCCAAGGGTGAATAAACGTTCCGAGTGCCCGGATAACAACGTTTTTGCCGGGTAATGGACATTACTGTTGCAATCGACGCCATGGGTGGCGACCATGGCCCGCATGTCACCGTTCCCGCTGCGCTGGAGTATTTGCGGCGGGATTCCGAAATAAACATCGTTCTGGTAGGGCTTGCCGAGGTCATAGAGGCGGAGTTGCGTGCGCATAACGGCTCCGTTGGGCCTCGTTTACGCATTCATCATGCCAGCGAAGTGGTGACGATGGATGATCCTCCTGCGTTGGCAATGCGCAACAAGAAGGATTCATCAATGCGGGTGGCCGTCAGTCTCGTCAAGAGCGGGGAGGCACATGCCTGCGTCAGCGCCGGAAACACCGGTGCGCTTATGGCGATCTCTCGCTTTGTTTTGAAAATGCTGCCTGGAATTGAACGGCCTGCAATTGCTTCAATGCTGCCGACGTTAAATGGCCATACCCATGTCCTTGATCTGGGAGCTAATGTGGATTGTTCGGCGAATCATCTTTTGCAATTCGGCATTATGGGTGCCATGCTGGTTTCTGCGGTTGAGCATAAGGAAAAGCCCAGCGTTGGACTGTTGAACATTGGCGAAGAAGATATTAAAGGTAATGAAGTGGTTAAGCAGGCCGCAGAATTGCTTCGTAACAGCCATTTGAATTTTTATGGGAACGTCGAAGGCGACGATATCTACAAAGGTACCGTGGATGTCGTGGTATGCGATGGTTTCGTAGGGAATGTGGCTCTCAAGGCGTCCGAAGGCTTGGCTCAAATGATGGGTACTTTCCTTAAGCAGGAATTTAGACGCAACTGGCTGACCAAGCTTTCTGCGGTTATTGCTTATCCGGTTTTGAGTGCATTTAGAAAGCGTGTTGATCACCGACGCTATAATGGGGCCAGCCTGCTGGGTTTGAAGGGCGTCGTCGTCAAGAGCCATGGCTCCGCCGATGTTTTTGGATTTGGATTTGCAATAGATCGTGCCGTAGAAGAGGCGCGAAATGGCGTATTGCGGCGCATTAACGAACAGGTTTCACTCCTTTACGGTGAAGGGGCAGCATGATTTATTCACGCATCGTCGGTACCGGCGGTTATCTGCCTGAAAAAGTATTAACCAATCACGATCTGGAAAAAATCGTCGAAACCTCCGACGATTGGATTGCATCTCGGACAGGTATTCGAGAACGACATATCGCAGCCGAAAACGAAACAACCAGCGACCTTGCTTTCCAGGCAAGCCTTCGCGCCATCGAAATGGCTGGCGTCAATCCTCAGGAAATCGACCTGATCATTGTTGCGACAACCACGCCTGACATGATTTTTCCCAGCACTGCCTGTATTTTGCAGGACAAACTCGGCATCAGGAGCGGCGGCGCGGCATTTGATCTGCAGGCGGTTTGCGGCGGCTTTGTATATGCATTAACTGTCGCGGATCAGTTTATTCAAAGTGGCGCCAGTAAATGCGCGTTAGTCGTTGGGGCGGAAACTTTTTCGCGCCTTCTGGATTGGACTGACCGTACTACTTGCGTATTGTTTGGTGATGGCGCCGGCGCTGTCGTCGTAAAAGCGGATAGTGCGCCGGGAATAATGTCGACCCACCTTCATGCCGATGGGAGTTACCGTGGAATGCTGACTGCATCCGGTTACCTTCACAACGGAAAAATTCACGGAAACCCGTTTGTTGAAATGGATGGTGGTGCGGTATTTAAATTCGCAGTCAAGGTGCTGGATAGTGTCGCTGAAGAAACGCTGCAGAAAAGTGGCCTCACGAAAAGCGATGTCAATTGGCTGGTTCCCCATCAAGCAAACACCCGAATTATCCAGGCTACCGCAAAAAAACTCGGTATGAGTATGGACAATGTAGTGCTGACTGTGGACAAGCACGGCAACACTTCGGCAGCTTCGATACCATTGGCGCTTGACGTTGCTGTAAGAGACGGTCGCATCAAATCCGGCGAAATGGTCTTGATGGAAGGGGTTGGCGGAGGATTCACCTGGGGAGCGGTGCTGGTTCGCTGGCAGTAATTTCGGAGTTTGTTATGACATTTGCTTTCGTATTTCCCGGTCAGGGATCTCAGTCGGTTGGCATGATGCAAGGGTTTGAGTCCCTTCCCGCAGTGAGGGAAACCTTTGTTGAGGCATCGGACATCCTCAAGCAGGATTTGTGGCAAATGGTGTCCAGCGGAAACCCTGACGAGCTTAATCAGACCAGCAATACTCAGCCGGTCGTGTTGACTGCTGCGGTTGCCGTGTTTCGAGCTTGGAAAGAGGCAGGCGGCGCGCCACCCGCTATTATGGCCGGACACAGTCTTGGTGAATATACGGCTCTGGTTGCCGCTGGTGCAATTTCGTTTGCAGACGCGCTTCCACTAGTGCGTTTTCGCGCCCAAGCTATGCAGGACGCCGTGGCCGATGGGGTGGGTGGCATGGCGGCAATCCTGGGCATTGACGACAATGAAGTTCGCGCAGCATGTCTTGAGGCGGCGCAAGGCGATGTTGTTGAGGCCGTAAATTTTAATTCCCCCGGACAAGTTGTGATTGCCGGACACAAACAGGCTGTCGAGCGTGCTATGGCAATTGCCAAAGGCAAAGGTGCGAAACGTGCGTTACCCTTACCTGTCAGCGTTCCATCGCACTGCGCCTTGATGCGTCCTGCGGCTGATAGATTGGCTGATTATCTAAAGAATGTTGAAGTTTTAGTCCCTGCTATTACGGTGATACACAATGCCGATGTGGCAGGCTACTCGGATAGCGCATCCATCAAGGATGCGCTAGTCAGACAGCTGTTTAGCCCGGTACGCTGGGTTGAAACCATTCGTTATCTGGCGGGAACGGGCGTAAGTCACATTGCGGAATGTGGCCCCGGCAAGGTGCTCGCGGGCTTGAATAAACGTATCGATGGTAATTTGCAGAGTTTGGCTCTGACTGATGTGGCTGCCATCGAACAAGCGGTGGCGGCATTAACGTCGTGATGAATGTCTGAACACCTTATTGATGAAATATGCATTTTGGGGTTGATATGCTACAGGGACAGGTTGCACTAATTACCGGTGCCAGTCGTGGGATCGGTCAAGCTATTGCCTTGGGGCTGGGTAAGCTGGGGGCTACCGTTGTTGGAACGGCAACCAGCCAACCCGGGGCGGATGCCATTAGCGCCTATTTGGGCGAAGCCGGCGTTTCGGGAATAGGGCTGGCAATGAACGTCAACGACGCCGCGCAGATTGAAGAAGGGTTGAAAGCGATTCAGAGGCAGTTCGGTGAAATTGGTATTCTGGTCAATAATGCCGGAATTACCCGTGACAATCTCCTGATGCGCATGAAGGACGAGGAATGGGACGACATCATGGCGACCAACCTCAAGTCCGTGTTCCGCATGAGCCGTGCGGTATTACGCGGCATGATGAAGGCACGTCAAGGTCGAATCATCAGCATCGCCTCGGTGGTCGGGGTGATGGGTAATGCTGGACAAACCAATTACGCTGCCGCGAAAGCCGGGATTATCGGTTTTTCCAAGTCATTGGCCCGCGAGGTCGGTTCGCGAAACATCACGGTCAATTGCGTCGCGCCAGGTTTCATTGATACGGATATGACCCGCGCGCTCAGCGAAGATCAGCGTAAAGGCCTTCTGGAGCACATTCCTCTGGGGCGGCTAGGCGCGGTGGAAGATATCGCTGCAGCGGTGGTATTTCTCGCATCCCCTCAGGCAGGGTATATCACCGGCACCACGTTACACGTGAACGGCGGCATGTATTTGGCGTAATGTATTGTTTTTAATTTAAAATATTCTTGGTTGGTAGCCTAGGCAAATTTTGGTAGAATGCCGAAGCTTTTTCTACAGTCACTTGGAAGGGTAACCTCAAAATGGAAAATATCGAACAACGCGTTATGAAAATCGTTGCAGAACAATTGGGAGTTGATGCTGCTGAAGTTAAGACCGAATCGTCTTTCGTCGATGATCTCGGTGCTGATTCTCTCGATACGGTGGAACTCGTCATGGCGCTTGAAGAAGAATTCGAATGCGAAATTCCCGATGAGGAAGCCGAGAAGATCACCACCGTCAAACAAGCCGTTGATTACATCAACGCGCACAAATAAACCAAAACAACCAGTTACATTTCCCGCCGTTCGGAGATTTCGTGTCTAAACGCAGAGTCGTTGTCACCGGCTTGGGGATTTTGTCCCCGGTCGGAAACACCGTTTCCCAAGCATGGGAAAACATCGTTGCTGGAAAATCCGGGATTGGCCGGATTACCCGTTTTGATGCCTCATCTTTTGCCTCCCAAGTTGCCGGTGAGGTGAAGGATTTTGACGTTACCCAATTTCTTTCTGCAAAAGAAGCACGCCGCATGGATATTTTCATCCATTTTGGCATGGTAGCGGCAATGGAGGCTATCAAAGATGCCGGAATCGTCGTGACCGAGCAAAACGCTGAGCGTATCGGCGTCAACATCGGCTCCGGCATGGGTGGATTGCCCATGATCGAAGACACCCACAGCATCTATCTGGAAGGCGGAGCGCGTAAGATTTCTCCGTTTTTTGTGCCGGGTACCATCATTAACATGGTGGCCGGCAACATCTCGATCATGTATGGGTTCAAAGGTCCGAATCTAGCAATGGTTACCGCATGTACGACGGCAACCCATTGCATTGGCGACTCCGCACGCATGATCGAATATGGCGATGCGGACATCATGATCGCCGGCGGAGCGGAAGCGACTATTACGCCGCTGGCGATCGGTGGATTTTCTTCGGCGCGGGCGCTTTCGACCCGCAACGATGATCCGGCGACTGCCAGCCGTCCCTGGGACAAGGGGCGGGATGGCTTTGTGATGGGCGAAGGCGCGGGGATACTGGTGCTGGAAGAATACGAACATGCCAAAGCTCGCGGCGCAAAGATCTATTGCGAAGTGCCAGGATTCGGTATGAGCGCGGACGCCAACCACATGACGGCGCCTTGCGAAGACGGATCGGGTGCTGCGCGGTGCATGAGCAATGCGTTGCGGGTAGCCGGCATCAATCCCGACCAGGTCGATTACGTCAATGCCCATGGTACTTCTACGCCGCTGGGTGATTTGGCGGAAACCAAAGCAGTCAAGCTGTGTTTCGGCGATCATGCCAAAAAGCTGGTGGTTAATTCCACGAAGTCCATGACCGGGCATTTGCTGGGGGCAGCAGGTGGCGTCGAGGCGGTATTTTCTGCGTTGAGCGTCTATCATCAAGTTTCCCCGCCCACCATCAATATCTTCGAGCAAGACCCTGAGTGCGACTTGGATTACGTCGCCAACATGGCCCGCAACATGAAGATTGATGTGGCAATGTCCAATTCCTTCGGTTTCGGCGGCACCAACGGTACGCTGGTATTCCGCAGAATCTGACGTGACGGCGAGTAACGGTGTCTGACCGTGCCCGTTGTCGCGTATCCCGGCTCTCCTGATCTCCTTGCCCTACACGCCGCCAATGCGCGGCGTTACCCTTTTTTCCTGCAAACTTTTGGCGGAAAAGGGTGGGATATCCTGTTTGCTTTCCCGCAGGAAAACTATCGCCATACCCTGAATGCCGGAAAATCATTCTTCGATGCGCTCGACGAAGAATGGCGATCATCGGCTGTTCCGCCCACTAACGAAACCAGCCACCTGCCCTTCAAGGGGGGGTGGTTTATTTACGCAGGATATGAGCTCCTGCATGAATTGGAGCCTAGCGTATCGACACGTTACGATCTGGGGGGCTTTCCGGTTGGTGTGCTGACCCGGATTCCTGCGGCGATTTTGATCGACCGGGAGAAAGGGCAGACCTGGCTGTTTGCTGAAGATAAATTTCCCGATTACCTGCGTGCGATGCACGAAGATTTGCTCAATATGCAGCCGTTGCCGGATAGCGCCGTGAACGTTTCAAGTCTGGAGGAAGAGGACTCCGACGAGTTCTTGAAGGGCGTTGCGCGAATCAAGCAATACATTCTCGATGGGGATGTATTCCAGGTAAATTTGGCACGGCGCTGGGCCGGCGAATTACTCGACGGTTCCGCCGCCGACTTGTATAACCGGCTGCGCCACAGCAATCCTGCCCCATTCGCCGGGATAGCCGATTTCGGCGAGCAACAGGTCGTCAGCTCATCGCCGGAAAGGCTGGTAGTAGTTCGGCGCGGAAGGGTCGAGACCCGTCCCATCGCCGGCACCCATCCTCGCTCGCCGATACCTGAAGAGGATGCCCGGCTGCGCGCGGCCTTAATGGCGAGTCCTAAGGAGCGGGCCGAACACATCATGTTGATCGATCTGGAACGAAACGACCTTGGGCGCATCTGTTTGCCTGGCAGCGTTTCCGTGGATGAATTGATGGCGATAGAGACCTACGCGCATGTCCACCATATCGAATCCAACGTCAGCGGAAACCTGCGCCCCGGCATAACCCCCGGACAGGTTTTGCGCGCGCTGTTTCCCGGCGGAACCATTACCGGTTGCCCCAAGGTTCGGACCATGCAAATCATCCGCGAACTGGAAACTTCCCCCCGCCTTGCCTACACCGGCAGCATGGGCTATCTGAACCGTGATGGCGATATGGATATGAATATTCTCATCCGCACTTTCATGCTTGACGGCAAACAACTGAGTTTCAAAGCGGGGGCCGGTATCGTCGCGGATTCCATCCCCCACAACGAACTCGGTGAAACCCGTGCCAAGGCAAAAGGCCTCCTGAAGGCGCTGGACTCGTGATCCTCATCAATGGCCAGGAAAGCCAATTCCTGTCGGCATATGACCGGGGATTGGCTTATGGCGACGGGGTTTTCCGTACATTGGCCGTCCGGGGGGGAAAGCCGCAATGTTGGGACCGGCATTACGCAAAACTGCGTGACGACTGCGAGCGCCTGTGGCTGCAAGTGCCAGTTGAGGAACGATTGCGGAACGAGTGTGTCCGGGCCTGCCCGGCGGGTGAAAGAGGCGTGGTAAAGGTTATTGTGACGCGAGGGCAGGGCGGACGTGGCTACGCAGTTCCGCCGGTGGCTCAGCCAACTTGTATCGTGATGGGGTTCCCGTGGCCGGAATATCCCCCGGAGAACGAACACCTCGGCATAAAGGCGCGTCTATGTAGTATCCGGCTTGCCGAACAGCCCGCATTGGCAGGGATCAAGCACCTCAATCGGCTGGAGAATGTGCTGGCCAGGGCCGAATGGAGTGACCCGGCCATTGCGGAAGGGTTATTGCTGGACGCTGGCGGTAACCTGATAGAGGGCGTCATGAGCAATCTGTTTATGCGGAACGGGAATGTCCTGACAACGCCGGATTTATCGCGTTGTGGGGTGGCCGGCGTGACCCGCCAACGTATCCTGGAGTGTGCCGATCAAACCGGTATGGCAACGGAAATAAGAAAAATCACCCCGGAGGAATTGCTGAACGCCGATGAATGTTTGGTGTGTAACAGTCTCATCGGGGTCTGGCAGATACGTGAACTGGAAAGCCGAAAATGGGCAGCCCCCACAATCACCCCCATAATCCGCGAGCTACTTGCAAGACATCATGATTAAGCTGATAAAGAATATTTTTCTCCTGGGGGTGCTCGCCGTTTTGGCGGCAGGGGGCTGGATGGCCTATTTCGCCACGACACCGCAACAATTGGAGCAAAAACCCCTTGAATTCACAATCCGGCATGGCAGCAGCCTGCGTGCCGTAGCGCGCCAGTTTGCCGAAGAAAAACTGATTGTCGAGCCATGGAGTTTTGTCGCTCTGGTAAAAGCTTTTGGCAAAGCAAATGAAATCAAGGCAGGTAATTATTTGCTGGAAAATGACGTGACACCCTACCGGCTGTTTCTCATGATTACTCGTGGAGATGTCACGCAAAGCCAAGTCACTTTCATCGAGGGATGGACTTTCCGGCAAATGCGCAAAGCGCTGGACGACAATCCATCCATCCGGCACGACACCCTGGGATTAAGCGATATGGACGTACTCAGCCGCGTCGAGGCGCGCGAAGCACATCCCGAAGGGCTGTTTTTTCCCGACACCTATAATTTTGGTAGCGGCATGAGCGATATCGCGATTCTCAAGCGCGCCTACCGCATCCTGCATAGCCGTCTTGACGAGGCATGGCAAAACCGCGATTCCGGCTTGCCCTATGCCTCACAGTATGAAGCCCTCGTCATGGCCTCGATTATCGAAAAGGAAACCGGGCAGGCCAGCGAACGTCCCCTGATTGCGGCGGTATTCGTCAACCGGATGCGTATCGGCATGAGATTGCAGACCGACCCAACGGTGATCTACGGCTTGGGCGCCAGTTTTGACGGCAATCTGCGCAAGCGCGATTTGCTTGACGATACGCCTTATAATACCTACACGCGCGGCGGATTGCCGCCCACCCCGATTGCTTTGCCAGGGGGGGAATCGATCTACGCGGCGTTGCATCCGGCGAAATCATCGGCGTTATATTTCGTAGCCAAGGGAAACGGGACGCACCAGTTTTCCGCGTCCCTGGCAGAACATAATCGGGCAGTGGCCCGCTATCAATTGAATCGATAATGAACGGCAAATTCATCACCCTGGAAGGCATAGACGGGGCAGGCAAAAGTACCCATCTCGACTGGCTGGCAAAAAGGCTAAAGCAATCCGGTCATGAAATCCTGGTAACCCGCGAACCCGGAGGTACGCCGCTAGGGGAAAAGCTCCGTGAAATGCTGCTGAATCAGGCCATGCACCTCGAAACCGAGGCCCTGTTGATGTTCGCTGCACGCCGCGAACATCTCGACAAAGTCATCCTGCCCGCCTTGGCACAAGGTATTTGGGTCATTTCAGATCGTTTCACCGATGCGAGTTTTGCCTACCAAGGCGGGGGGAGGGGACTGGCGCTGGATAAGCTGGAGTCTCTAGAAGCATGGGTGCAAGGCGACCTGCAACCGGATATCACCTTGCTGTTCGACGTGCCGGTTGAAGTCAGCCGCCAGCGGCTTGCCAACAACGCCACCCTGGATCGTTTCGAGCAGGAAAAGGCCGAGTTCTTTCAGCGGGTGCGCGAGCAATACTTGCGGCGCGCCCAACAGTTTTCCTCCAGATTCCACGTTATCGACGCCACGAGAACGCTATTCGAAATACAGAAATCACTTGAACTCCTATTCCCAATATACTGACAATAATGATACTTCCGTGGCATGAGTCGCTTTGGCAAGACATCTCAACAAGACGCGAGAGTTTGCCTCATGCTCTTCTTCTACATGGCCAGGCAGGAACCGGAAAAGTCGCTTTTGCGGAATATCTGGCAAAAACGTTGCTCTGCGAATCGCCTGCAGAAACAGGAAATGCGTGTGGAAAATGCCTGGCCTGTGGCTGGATGAACAGTGGTTCACACCCGGACTTTCATCTGGTTCGACCCAAGACCGAAGAGATGGAAACACCTGCGGGCGAATCCGGTACGCCTGCCGATGAAAAGGAAAAGAAGCAGAAAAATATTACGATAGGGCAGATTCGCGAGCTGATCGAATCAGTGACGCTCAGCGCCGGGCGAGGTGGGATGCGGGTGGTTGTGATTCATCCTGCCGAGGTGATGAATGTTAACGCCGCCAATGCACTCCTCAAGACTTTGGAGGAACCCGCCCCCGGAACCTTGTTTATCCTGATTTCCCATCAACTTCAGAAACTCCCGGCGACCGTGCGCAGCCGTTGCCTGAAAATTGCGATGCCCATGCCAAGCCGCGAACAAGCCGTTTGTTGGTTGCAAGGGCAGGGTGTACCTGAACCGGCGGTATGCCTGGCGCTCGCGGGGTTTGCCCCCTTACGCGCGTTGGAGTTGAATGAACCGGATTACCGCGAAAAGCGACACGCGTTTCTGAGTCAAATTGCGGATACCCAACATAATGATCCTCTAACCCTGGCTGAAAAGGTGGAAAAGGAAAAAACCGAGCTGGCCTGGATACTTAACTGGCTGCAAACCTGGGTGCATGATTTGGGGGGGGCCAAATTGGCGGGAAGAATCCGCTATCACGTCGATTACATGAACATAATTAGTCGATTGGCAAACGATCTCGAAATCCACAAATTGCTTGAATATCAACAGGAGCTGACGAAAGCTCAGCGGGCGGTAAATCACCCCCTGAATCTGCGACTAGTGCTTGAACAATTGCTGTTATCCTACTGGCAAACGATGAAGCGCAGACCCCAACATGGCTGAAAACCTCAATCCCTCCTTGCGCACCGGTGTTTTGTCGCTCACCATCAAGGAGCGTTCGGCGCTTTACGCTGCATACATGCCCTTTCTTAAGGGGGGAGGGATATTTATTCCTACCCCAAAACCGTATCGTATCGGCGACGAAGTCCTGATGTTGTTGACCCTCCTTGATGAGCCTTCCAAATTACATGTGGACGGGCATGTCGTGTGGATTACCCCGACCGGCTCGCAAAACAACAAAACCCAGGGCATTGGGGTTCAGTTTAGTGAAAACGAAAACGGCATCACAGTGCGCAACAAGATCGAAGCCCTATTGGGCGGCACCATGAAATCCACCCGTCCCACCCATACTCTCTAAATCTGAACGATGCTTGTCGATTCCCACTGTCATCTCGATTTTCCCGGCCTATCAGAAAACCTGTCCTCAATTCTTGAAAACATGGTTCAAAACGGTGTCACCCATGCGATGTGTATCGGTGTTGATATCGAGAATTTTCACGGCGTACTTGCCTTAGCGGAAGCCCATTCAAATCTCTACGCCACAGTTGGTGTTCATCCCGATTACGAGGATGTCCACGAACCGACAATCAATGAACTGGTTGAACTGGCTGCTCACCCCAAAATATTGGCGATCGGGGAAACCGGCCTTGACTATTACCGCCTGAAAGGTGATCTGGAATGGCAAAGAGAGCGTTTTCGGACACACATTCGCGCCGCCAGGAAAGTTTCCAAACCACTCGTTGTCCATACCCGGGAGGCCGCAGATGATACCTTACGCATTCTCGCCGAAGAGTGCGCGGACGAAGTCGGTGGAATCATGCACTGCTTTACCGAAAATACCGAGACAGCGAAAAAGGCCCTCGACCTGGGGTTTCATATCTCATTCTCGGGTATTGTTACTTTCAAAAGCGCGGAACAAGTTAGGGAGGTTGTACGGATGACGCCTCTGGAACGTATTCTGATTGAAACCGACGCTCCCTATTTGGCCCCAGTCCCACATCGTGGAAAAACCAACCAGCCAGCATTCGTGAAACACGTCGCAGAAAAAATTGCCGAAATTAAATCAATTTCATTAGAAGAGGTTAGCGAAGCAACATCGCGCAATTTTTTTAGAATGATGAAGATTGCTGAGGGGTGACATATCATTTGAAGGATTCAATCAGAGGGGAGAAAACCCCGGAAAGCCGCGCCAGATAAGGCGAGCGTGAAAAATCAGCCCGAATTATGGTTTGAAATATTCTGGATATTTCCGAAATTTTTTCGCACGGTTTGAAACAAAAAACGAGCGGGAATGATAGGTTCCTGATCAAAAATTGAAGGCGCGAATTCCTGTGCCAATTGTCCCGCGCATCCTGCGTTAAAGACCCAATGTTGTTGACTTAAGTGCGGCAATTCTATAACATATTGTTTATTAATGATTA
>CAYVIN010000026.1:0-48515 GCA_964451375.1 uncultured Sulfuricella sp. | reverse complement strand
ACCGAGGTATCCAGACCGCCGGAATAGGCGAGGACGACTTTTTTGATTTTGCTCATGGTTCTGTCTTTCTTTGGCTAAGGCTTATAAACCGGTTAAAAATGAAATGGCGGTACATCGCGCCGGTTCCGTGACGCCTTCTGCGACTAGCAATATGGCGGCGTTGGAAGGCAGGCGGGTACGGATAGCAGGGGTAGCGAGGGCAAGCTGGGCGGCGCTCAGGGCGGCAAGGAGCGCTGGAGCGAGTTGGTCGAGGCGCGGGCGGATGTCGTGCGCCAAATCCGGTGGGGTGGCGAAAGGCGGCTGTCCGGCGGCTTTCCAGCGGCGGTGTAACTCGTTTTGCACCATTTTGCCGGCTTCGATCTGGGCGCGGAAGAATTCCCTTGCGGCAGCAGGGGGAAGTCCGTGAGTGGGCGCATCGGCGGCGACACGGTCGAGGATTTGCGCCTCGCGGAGCGGGTCTTCGATGGGCGCGCCGCTGTTCCATTTGGCTTTCGCAACATCGGAGGCGACCGCGAGGCGGCTATTCATCAGTTCCAGCAACGGGGTGACGGGGTCGGGGGTTGCGCCGCCCCACGCGGCGGGCGCAATCAGCAACAGCAGCGCCGCAAGAAAGCCGAAGACTTGCTGCTTAATTCCTCTCATGCAGCAGGAATTCCATCAGGGCTTTTTGTACATGCAAGCGGTTTTCCGCCTCGTCCCATACCACGCTCTGCGGGCCGTCGATGACTTCGGCGGAGACTTCCTCACCGCGATGAGCGGGCAGGCAGTGCATGAAGAGGGCGTCCGGGGCCGCGACGCGCATCATGTCGGCGTCCACTTGCCAGTCGGCGAAGTCTTTCAGGCGTTCCTCGTTTTCCGCTTCGAAGCCCATGCTCGTCCACACGTCGGTGGTGACCAGGTGTGCGCCCTTGCAGGCTTCCATGGGATCGGCGAATTCTTCGTAATGGTCGGTGCCATACAGCCCGGCGCGTTCCGGTTCAACTTCATAGCCGGGCGGGGTCGAGACGTGGACATTGAAGTCGAGGATTTCGGCGGCTTGCAACCAGGTGTTGCAGACGTTATTGGAGTCGCCGATCCACGCCACGGTCTTGCCCTTGATTGAGCCTCTATGCTCGATGTAGGTGTAGATGTCGGCAAGAATCTGGCAGGGGTGGTATTCGTTGGTCAGGCCATTGATCACCGGCACCCGCGAGCGGCTGGCAAAGCGCTCGATGATGCTTTGCTCGAAGGTGCGGATCATCACCAGATCGCTCATCCGCGAGATCACCTCGGCGGCGTCTTCCACCGGTTCGCCGCGACCCAGTTGCGAATCGCGGGTGTTGAGGTAGATCGCAGCGCCCCCGAGTTGTTGCATCCCGGCTTCGAAGGACAGGCGGGTGCGGGTGCTGGCTTTCTCGAAAATCATCACCAGGGTGCGGTCGCCCAGCGGCTGGTAGGGGATGTATTGCTTGAATTTTTCCTTGATCCAGCGGGTGCGCTCGAACAGATGTTCGAGCTCACTCGCGTCAAGGTCTTTGAATTGCAGAAAATGCTTGATCGGCATGATTTCAGGAACCGCTTGTGGCAAGAAAATCCTTGATGAGGCGGCTCAGGGTCTCCACCAGTTGACCTGCTTCAGCTTCATTGATAATGAGCGGCGGCAGCAGGCGCACTACGCTGTCGGCAGTAACGTTGATCAGCAGGCCTTCGGCAAGCGCCAGTTTGACCAGCTCGCCGCATGGGCGATCCACTTCGATGCCGATCAGCAGGCCTTGATTGCGCGCAGTGACGAACCCCTTTACCCCGGATAACGCAGCGGACAGTCCGTCGCGGATCAAGGCGCCCATCCGGGTGGCGTTGTCGCACAGCTTTTCCGCTTCGATAGTGTCGAGTACGGCGAGCGCGGTGGCGCAGGCGAGCGGGTTGCCGCCAAACGTGGAGCCGTGGTTGCCGGGCTTGAAGAGTTCCGCCGCTGCGCCCCTGGCGAGACACGCGCCAACCGGGAAACCTGCGCCCAGGCCTTTGGCCAGCGCCATGACATCAGGCATTACATCGACGAGCTGGTGACCGAACCATGCGCCCGTGCGGCCAATGCCGGTTTGTACTTCATCGAGCATCAACAGCCAGCCGTGTCTGTCGCACAGTTCGCGTAATTCCCTGAGGTAGGTGGGGGCTGGGATGTTGACGCCGCCTTCACCCTGCACCGGCTCGACCAATACCGCCACCACGTTGCGGTTGTGTTCGGCGATTTGGGCGACGGAAGCCACGTCGTTGTACGGCACCCGCACGAAGCCGCTGACCAGCGGCTCGAAACCGGCCTGTACCTTGCGATTGCCGGTGGCGGTCAGGGTTGCCATGGTGCGTCCGTGGAAACTCTTTTCCATGACGATGATGGCAGGGGCGTCGATGCCTTTGCCATGACCATAGAGGCGCGCCAGCTTGATCGCGGCTTCGTTGGCTTCGGCGCCGGAATTGCAGAAAAAAACCTTGTCCATACCAGACAATTGAGCCAGTCGGTCAGCGAGTTTTTCCTGGAGGGCAACCTGGTAAAGGTTGGAGGTGTGCATCAACTTGCCGGCTTGTTCGGCAATCGCCTTGACCAGATTGGGATGGGCATGGCCCAGCGCGTTGACGGCGACGCCGGAAACCGCGTCGAGGTAGCGCTTGCCTTCGGTATCCCATAACCAGACACCTTTACCGTGATCAAATGCGACCGGCAGTCTGGCGTAGGTATTCATCAGATGTGACATGTTCTTGCCTGTATTAAATTATCAAGTGTCTGAAAACGCACACGGCGGCTGATGCCGCCGTGTGTTCGGGGGTATCCTGCCAACGTTATGTCATCGTCGCTGTCGCGGGAAGCTGTGCTTTCGGGTGGTCATGATATCAACGGATTGTGAAAATGCCGTGAAGCAAAACGTTATATTTATCCGAAACCTGTATGGGATGCAAGAAAAATTTGCGGCTTAGGCGTCGCCGAAAATAGCGAGTTACCCGGTGTAAAAGTTTGGTATGATGAGTCTTATATATGACTGGGGGTAATCATGGCTGAGGCTTCCGCACATGTCATCATTCAGGGGGTGACCCTCGCCGGCAGGCAGTTCAGGCCGAGCGACTGGGCGGAACGCCTGTCGGGCGTGTTCTCCGTACTGGGGCGGGATAACCGTCTCAACTATTCACCTTACGTCAAACCAACCTCCATCAACGGTGTACGCTGCGTGGTGGTGGATCGCAAGCTGGAAGAGCTTGATCCCCGCGCCTTCCGGTTTCTGATGGGGTTTGCTCGGGACAACGAGTTGCAGGTGCTGGAAAACAACCCCGCACCACTTCCCTGAACGGATATTTCCTGAAACAAAAAAGCGCAGCCGGTTTTCACCGGCTGCGCTTTTTCTATTTCTGCTGTCGAGCTTAGGCAGCCATCGCCTTGATCGCGGCAGACAGGCGGCTCTTGTGGCGAGCGGCCTTGTTCTTGTGCACGATCTTCTTGTCGGCGATGCTGTCGATCACGCTGACGGACTGTTGGTAAACCGTTTGAGCAGCGGCTTTGTCGCCGGCTTCAACAGCCTTGATGATCTTTTTCACGGCGGTGCGAAACTCAGAACGCAGGCTGGTGTTGTGTTGACGCTGTTTTTCCGACTGCCTTGCGCGTTTTCTGGCTTGTGCGCTATTTGCCATGTGAAGCTCCTTGAGAATTCGGTTGGACGATTTGCGAAACGCGCAATCATACAGATTGACGCCTTGTTTGGCAAGTTATCTTCGTTGCTTATTCTATTCCCCCAATATTGCCGCGCGCAGTTCGACGAACAGGGCGCGGGCGCTCTTGGGCGGTTTGCCTGCGGCGCTTTCCTTGCGGGCATTGCGGATCAGGGTGCGGATTTTCTGAATATCGGCGGCGGCGCATTCGCGGGCCAGTTCGCTCAAGGCGTCGTCCTCGGCGAGCAGGCGGTCGCGCCAGCGTTCCAGCATGTGGAATTTGGCGTTCTGCTCGTGGGTGACGCCGTTCCATTCGTCAAGCTTGGCCTGGATCGGGGCCGGCTCGATTGTGCGCATCAGTTTGCCGATATATTGCAGTTGCCGCTTCCGCGCGCCGTGGGCATGGATGCGGCGTGCTTCGACCACGGCGTCGTGGAGGTTGTCGGGAAGATTGAGCTGGCGTAGCCGGTCGTTGTTGAGTTCCACCAGTTGTTCGCCCATATCCTGCAAGGCGTGCATATCCCTTTTGCGTTGGGACTTGCTGGGTCGATCGTCGAATTCTTCGTCGGGATTGTGCTGGGTGTCGTCTGCGTGCATGGTTCGCCGGGGGAATGCAAAATGCTATGATAACCGTCTTTCCGATACAGATGATAATCCCATGGCAGCGCAGGATACTCGTTTTACCTATACCCTTGACTCTCTCAAGGAGATTACCCAGGACATACTCAATCACGCCCGCAAGGCCGGCGCTACTGCCTGCGAGGCCGAAGTGTCGCAAGGCTTCGGGCAGGATGTGACGGTGCGGCGCGGCGAGGTGGAAACCATCGAATACAACCGTGATAAAGGTTTGGGTGTAACGGTGTATTTCGGCAAACAACGTGGCCATGCCAGCACTTCCGATTTTTCTCCGAAGGCGGTGAGCGACACAGTCGAAGCGGCGATTTCGATTGCCCGTTATACCGCCAGCGACGAATTTGCCGGCTTGCCGGACGAGGCGCTGCTCGCTAAGGATATTCCCGATCTGAGTCTTTATCACCCGTGGGATTTGTCGGTCGAAGAGGCGATTGAAATGGCGCAACGCGGCGAAGAAGCAGCGATGAAAGTGGATCCGCGCATCAACAATTCCGAAGGCGCGAGTGTTTCCACCCAGGAATCGCTGTTTATCTACGGCAACAGTCTGGGGTTCCTGGCCGGTTATCCGTCTTCACGGCAGAGTGTGAGTTGCGTGGTGATCGCCGAAAGCGATGACGGGATGCAGCGCGACTACTGGTACGACTCGCGGCGTTCCGCCGACGACCTGCGCAGCATCGAGGAAGTCGGACGGCGCGCCGGGGAACGCACGGTGCGTCGTCTCGATGCGCGCAAGATCGACACCACCGAATGTCCGGTGTTGTTTGAAGCGCCACTGGCCGCCGGACTGATCGGCCATTTCGTGGGTGCCGTCAGCGGCGGCAGCTTGTACCGCAAATCTTCCTTTCTGCTGGATAGCCTGGGCAAGCAGGTATTTGCTCCGTTGTTGAATATCCGCGAACTGCCGCATATTCCCAAGGGGCTGGCGAGCAGTCCCTTTGACCACGAAGGCGTGGCGACCCGGGATCGTGATCTGGTCAAGGACGGGATATTGCAGGGTTATATGTTGGGCAGTTATTCGGCCCGCAAACTGGGCATGACTTCCACCGGCAACGCCGGTGGCAACCACAACCTGATAGTCCAGAGTACCGGTCAGGATTTCAGCGCTTTGCTCAAGATGCTGGGTACCGGCCTGTTGGTCACGGAACTGCTGGGGCATGGCGTCAATTCGGTGACCGGCGATTATTCGCGGGGGGCGGCGGGGTTCTGGGTGGAAAACGGCGAAATCCGCTATCCGGTGGAAGAAGTCACGATAGCCGGCAATCTTGCGCAGATGTACCACAATATCGTGGCGGTAGGCAGTGACGTGGAAATCCAGGGTTCCAAGCAGTGCGGTTCGATCCTGATTGAGGGCATGAAGGTGGCAGGTAACTAAATGGCCATCGACATCCATCGCTGGTTCGGCATGGGTGGCGTACCGCCTCACGATACGCAACGCGCTTACCAGTGGGAAAAACGCCTGCACCGGATAATGATCGGTGTGGCGCTGTTGTCGATTCCGGCTTTCCTGTTCGAAACCGCCGCCACCGACGAGATGTTCAGGAAGTTCGGCCTGTCGCTGGATTTATTCATCCTTATCGCGTTTTCCGCTGAGCTGGCGTGGATGCTCCACGTTACCCGGCAGCGAATGCACTATCTGACGCGCAACTGGTTGAGCGTACTGATCGTGATTGGTGCGGCGGTGAGTATGGCCGGCTGGCACGAGGAGTGGATCACGCTGGCGCGGTTGTTGCGGGTCACCGTTGTCGTGCTGATTTTGTTGCGTATTCTCGGCTCACTGCGCAATCTGTTTTCCCCGACCGCGATGCCTTATCTGCTTGGGCTGGGAATGGTGACGATGGCGCTCGCCGGGGTGGGATTCTATTTTCTCGAACCCACTATTGACACCTATGGGGATGGCCTGTGGCTGGCATTTACCAGCGCTACTACCGTGGGTTATGGGGATTTTTATCCGACCACCACCCCCTCGCGTTTGTTTGCGATGGCCATGGTGCTGTTGGGTTACGCCATCATGTCGATGGTGACGGCGAGCATTGCGGCATTTTTCATCGGTGAGGACGAAAAGCGCCTGCGCCGCGAAATGCACCACGATATCAAATTACTGCGTCAGGAAATCGCCGAGTTGAAAGCGGATTTGAACAAGAAGAACGCTGCAGTAGTTCCTCCATCCCCATCTTCCCCGGAATCCTAGTCCGGATATTTCATAAATTGTACTCACCCTCGTTGGCCTTTTGTTCCATATGCGAATTTCACCTCCCCGTGAAGGGTGCGATAGTGGGGCGAATGAATCACTATGCCGCTTCTTCGCGAAATCCCGCGTGATCTTCGCGCGAATTTTCTTGAGCCCGTTTGGGTATGAAATATCCGGGCTGGCAGGAAATTTTTCCGTACTTTGATAGTGCTAACGTATTCTCAGTCCCTGCACAGTATTGTCACTGTTGCGTAGATAAACCGTTCCGTTGTCCATCCACCAGCGATCCGCAGCGTGATTGGCGGGGGCGTTGGAGAGCGCGTATTCCGGCATCACAGTGTAGTTATGCCCTGCTCCGCTCACGGTATACAAGCCGTCGCCCTTAGCGGTTAATCCCGCGCCGGGGATGGCTTGATTGATGGTGATGGCGAGTTGATCCGTGTCGGCGAAAGCCGGGTAAAGCGTTTGTATGGCGCCCAGCCGGTCGCGGAACATTGCCAATCCGCCGTTGCTCATCTCGAACCCCGGGGCTGGAAGGGGCGTTTCCGGGAGGTTGGCTTCAATTCCCGGTTGGGCAGCAAAGCGGGCATTGTTCAACCGGAACTCCAAAGCGCCATTGGGCCGGAGCGTAACTTGTCCAGCGCCGTCGATGGCTTTTACAGCCTGTTGAAGGTCGTCAAAATACCCCACCGCTCCCGCCAGGGTAATCTGGATACCTTGGCTTGCCAGGGTGAAAGCACCGCTGGCAGTGGTGGCAACGCTCGCTGCAGCCAGTTGGTTCAACAAAACCCGGACTTCTCCTAATGGGATTAGGCGGTAACCACGCCGTCCTGCAACAAAGGAAACCACCCCGCTTTGCATATCGTAGGATAGCTGGCCGCTGTTTAGTCCGGTGAATTCCTGTACTGCCGCCTCAACGATATCGAGCAGAGAGAGTTGATCGGAAAAACGCGCCAGCTTGCCATTGAGGTAAGGGATGAAAGTGTTCGGCGCATATTCCGGGCGTTGCGGTAAAGGATCGCCGCTGGCTTTTTGCGCGCCATCTGCTGATCCAAAGGTGATTTTCTCGATGCTTGCGTTATTGCCGATCCTGATATTTTCTCCACGGAACAGGCTTGTTGCGGGGGTTGGCCCGGCGTCCTGATATGTCACCTTGCCGGCGTCAACATGAAACTTGACTTGAGTCGGTGAGCGGTTTATTCGGACCGTATCCTGATTGGTTTGGGTAGCGATTTGTCCGAGTGGAATGCCGTTGGCGCTGAGTAGCGGAATGGTGTTGCCGGATGCGGAGGAATGAATTTCCACATCGCCGTCGGCAATCTCGAGTTGCTTCTTCCCCCCCAGTGTTTTTACCAGTAATTGGGAGTTTCCCTTGCGATCCACGTATTTCAGTGTGCCGCTATCGTCGCTGATCTCGACTTCTTTATCCTTGGGAAGACGGATTCCGGCGTTTTCCGTGGCGTTTTTATCAATATGGTAAGGCTTGGCTGTTTTCCCCGAAATGACCAGCGAGCCGTCCATATCGACCGTGATGTTGTCGTCGGGGTCGCTTACCACCTTATTGGGGTTGTCAACTGAGATATGCTTATCGTTCGACGGTTTGGTGGTGTTGTCTTCGCTATGTTTGTTGTCCTCACTATTTTTGTTGTCATCGTCCTTGCGTAACGTTGGCGATAAACACGGGGCAGCGAAACAGGCGTTCCCGTTGCCGCGCGAAGCTGCGACTTGCGGGTTTGCGCCGAGGCTTTCGTTCGATAATGTCAACAGTGCAAACAGGAATGCGCCACCCTGAAGTATTGAGCGCGCACCGATGACGGCAGACCTTGAGATTCGATATTTCATAGTGTTTTTCCAGAGAAATAGTCGGGATTATCAAACGATCAAGTTTAGATGCGCCCTCGTTTCCCAGCAACGGGGCCGGTTCCCTTAGCTGATGCAGTCCGGCAACATAAAAATTTCGCTAAGCTCATACTATAGGCGTGATGCGACTCGTTGGCGTGTTCGTTACTCAACGTAGCGCCTCACTGACCGCCCAACCGCCGCAACGGTCGAGGGGCAGGGTGGGGGTTGAACCCTTGAATGCAGTGCAATTGCCTTTGTTGCGCCTATCCACATGTAACATCCCCATGCCCAGATGTTGGCGTTGCCCGAGCCAGAAACGGCAGTTGGCGCAGACACTTTGAGTGATGAATACCACTGCGTCGGGAGCCTCCATCAGCGCACCTGGAAACCTTGCATGGTGTGGTCGCTGTTGTGCAGATAGAAAATATCGCCTTCCTTCCACCAGGCATCGGCGATATGTCCGCCCCGTAGCTCGCGCAGCCCGAAATCCGGAATAACCGTATAGGTTCGCCCTTCCATTCTGAGGGTATAAGCGCCGTTGCCGTCGCCGCCCAGACTGGCGGCGGGGTCGGCTTTGCGGATGATCTCCAGCAGTTTGTCGGCATCCGCGAAGGCCGGGTACAGGGCCTGCTCCGCACCCAGATGATCGCGGAATATGGCAACCCCGCCACGATTCTCGAAACCCGGAACGGGCGTCGGATTGTCGGGTAGGACTGCGGTGATGCCGGGCAAGGCGGCGTAACGTTTTCCGTCAATACGCAGGTCGAGTATGCCGCTGGGCATCAGGCTGATTGTGCCGTTGGGGTCGATGCCTCTGATGGCTTTCTGAAGATCGCCGAAATACCCCACGGTTCCCGCCAGAGTGATCTGGATGCCTTGGCTCGCCAGGCTGAATGCGCCATTGGCGTTGGCTGCAACATTGGCGGCGGAGAGCTGGTTGAGTTGCACCAGCACCTCACCCATCGCTATCAGGCGGTAACCGACATTCCCCACCAGGTAGGTGACGATGCCGCTGTCCTTGTCGTAGAACAGTTCCCCGTCGGGTCGCCCGCTGACCTGCGCCAGTGCGTCGCGCAGGATGTCGAGCAAGGATAATTTATTGGCGAAACGGGCGAGTTTGCCGTCGAGTTTGATCACCTTGGTTTCGGTTTTTTTCCAGGTCGTCGGCGGCAAAGGATCACCGGGCAAGCCTTTGAGTCCAAAAGCGGAACCCAGCGCTACCTGGGACAGATTGCCGTCCTTGTCGAGTTGTGCATTTTCACCCTGGTAAACCGGAACCGGTGCATCGCCACCTTGTTTGCCCTGGTAATCAACCTTGCCGTTGTTCACGAACACCTTGGCGTCTTCGTCCTTGCGCACCACCGTAATGTTGTCGGACGGCGTAGTGGTGACCACCACGCCGACCAGCTTGTTATCTGCGGAAACGATGGGAATGGTGTTGCCGGCTTCTTTGGAAACGATTTGCACCACCCCTTTGACCACTTCGAGCTTGGGCGAACCATCGACGTTCTTCACCAGCAGTTGCGCGTCGCCGGAGAGATCGGTGTAAAACAGCGTGGTGGCCCCGGTGGTAATGCCAACCGGTTGTACCGGCGGCAGAACGATGAGCGCATTGTTGGGCGCTGCCGGGCTGATTACATACGGCGCATCGGGGGATGAACTGATGGTCGCCGCGCCGGATTTTTCATTTACCGAAATGTTGCGATCCGGGTTGGCGACCACCTGCGTGGTGGTGGTCAGCGGGGTGGATGCGCCGCCGGCGGTGTCTACCGGAGTGGGCGGGGGCGGGGGCGGCGGATTCCAGCCGCTGTTATTCGACGCGGTATTCGCGTTGCCCGAGGACGGACAGGTCGAGGTGGTGAAAGTCACATAGGCCGGGTTGGTTGTTCCGGCGCTGTTGGTTGCCTTGACCCGCACCAGATAGGTGGTGTTGCAGCTCAAACCGCTGGCCGTGGCGCTGACCGCTGAGCCGGATGCGTTGGCGGCGAGTGGACTTTGGCTGGCGGTGACCGTCCAGTTGTTGGTGAAATCGTTGCTGAGGTCGTACTGGAACAATACCGTGGTGCTCGCGCCGTTGGACGATACCGTGCCGCTGAAAGTCGCGCCGGAAGTGGTGACGCCGCTCACTGCGCCGGTGGTGGCGCTGGGTTGCTGGGCGGCTGGCGTGATGCTGGCGGTCGAGGAAGACGCCGTACCGGTACCGTTGGTGTTGTGGGCGGTGACGCTGCATGTGTAGCCGGTGCCATTGGCCAGCCCGGTCACCGTGATCGGCGAGGCCGCGCCGCTGTTGGCGGGGTTGACGTTGCCGTCGGTGCAAATGACGTTGTAGCTGTCGATGGCGCTGCCGCCATTGTTGGCAGGCGCGGTGAAACTCACGGTGATCTGCCCGTTGCCTGCCGCACCGCTGACCCCGGTGGGTGCGCCCGGTACGGTGGTATTGGGCGTGACGCTGCCGGAAGCCGAGGACAGCGCGCTGGTGCCGTTGCCGTTGGTCGCGGTGACCTTGAAGGTGTAAGCCACCCCGTTGGTCAGTCCGTTGACGGTGATCGGACTGCTGCTGCCATTGGCGCTAAGACCGCCAGGGGTGGAGGTGACGGTAAAATTTGTCACCGCGCTGCCGTTGGGGAAGGAAGGCGTGAAACTGACCGTCGCTTCAGTATTCCCGGCGCTGGCCGAAACCCCGGTCGGGGCCGAGGGAACGCCAGCAGTGCTGGTGTTGAGGTGGATGGTGGTGGGATCCCACATGGCCCCGCCGCCGCGCGCTACAGTAACGATATCGATCTTGCCGTCCTTGTCGAAGTCGGCGGCGGTGATGCCATAGGGATTGGTCGGCGTCGAGGTATCCGATTTTGCGAGAAAGACGCCAAAACCATTGTTGATGAGCACCGAGAAGCTCGACGAACTGTTGTTGGCCACCGCCAGGTCGAGTTTGCCGTCGCCGTCGATGTCGGCGGCCACTACGCCGTAAGGGGCGTTTCCGGTGGCGTAGCTGGGCAGGTTGCCCTGAGTGGTGGGATACATCTGACCGCTGCCGGTATTGCCGGTGTGCAGCGCCACCCGCACGGTGGCCGCGCCGACGCCATCCACGGTGGCGATGTCGAGATAGCCGTCACCATTGAAATCGCCGATAGCCAGCGATGTGCCGATCTGGGTGCCGGCGGGGTAATCCTCCTTGGCCTGGAAAGTCCCGTCGCCGTTACCGCGAAATATCGATACCAGGCCGGAGCCGGTGCTGCCCGGCGCACATTGCACGATCAAATCCTTTTTCCCATCCTTATTGAGGTCGGCAACGCCAATCGAGGAAGGGAATGCTGCCGTGGTGTATTCGACGGATGAGAGAAAGCTGACCGTACCACTGCTGCCATTATTGATGAGCACGGAGACCTTGCCGGCGTTTTGTAAGGTAATTGCCAGGTCGGGTTTGCCGTCGCCGTTGAAATCACCGCTGGCGATGCCGGTCGGGCCGCTGCCGGACGGTGTACCGCCGACCACGAAAGGTTGCGCCGCATTAAATGTGCCGTCGCCGTTGCCGCGCAGGACGACGATCCGGTAGCTTCCGGTTCCCGTCTGCTCGGTAATCGCCAGATCGAGCTTGCCGTCGCCGTCGAAATCCGCCGTCACGCCGCTGTAGGGGGTGTTGTAGTTGGCGTTCCACACCCCGTAGTTGTCGCTGCCGGCGGTGTTGAACGTACCCGGAGCGATGCTGTAGTTGGTGAAGATCGAAACGTAGGAACCGGTGTTGTACACCACCGCCAGATCAGGGTGGGTGTCGGCGTTGAAATCGCCGCTGATCGCGGCATAGGGAAACTGGCCGACGTGGCCGTTGTCCTGATAAGAGGTTCCGGCGGAAAAACTCACTGCCGCCTCGGCGCTACCGGAAAGCGCCAGCAATATCAGGAACAGCATCGCCCTGCGCAGCGTGAAGCCATCGGAGCGGGTCAGGAATATCCGGCGGGATGAATATTGCAGCGGCGGTTTGCTACCGAAAAAAGCGTCCCATGGCTTCAAGAATAAGGTTGAACAAAATTCAATGAATGTTCCGCAGTTGCTGCGAACCGAAAAAAACATGGCGTTTCTCTCCCAAAATGTGGCCTGTTTCCAGGCCGCTGGATATCTTTATTCTTAATGTGTTCAGGGGAACTACCCAGTGCGTTTCCGGGACAACCCCGGAATGCGGCGATATGACCTTTTTTTCTGCCAAAACTTTTCGCTTGATCTTCGGGATTGTTGCTGTCAAGGAACTATTTCCATGTTAGAGGCAATCCTCGCATGGAGCTGTGAACAGTTTCACAGGTAACGCAAAAAGCGTTTAACAATCATGTTGTTGGGTTGTTTGAAAAAGCCTTCCCGCCTAGGCGGGAAGGCTTTTTCGGCGGACTCGACGGGATGTGGGAAAGTTCGCCGAAACCTGCCGGGCATGTTAGTCAAACCGGAAACAAAAAACCCTACCCGGTCGGGTAGGGTTTTTCCGTGGTGGTCATGCGATATTTCGCAACGTCTATTTTTATCTTTTGCGGAGCAGCAGACCATGAACAAAACCACCTTGATCGACATCCTTGCCGTGAAAACCAAATCCACCAAGGCGCAGGCCAGGGAAATGCTGGACGCGTCTCTGGAGACCCTCCACAACACCTTGGCCCGCGAGGAGGCGATACGTCTGGTCGGGTTCGGCACACTGGAAGTGGTAAAACGCGCTGCCCGCGCCGGGCGCGACCCGGTCAGCGGGCAACCGATGCGGATACCGGCGCGCAAGGCGGTGCGCTTTCGTCCCGGCAAGGAATTGAGCGAGCGGGTGGTTTAAGGGCTAATAGACGCGCTACGCGAGTAAATCTATGCCACGACCTCGAAGTCGCCCAGCGGTTCGGGGCGTCCATTAAGCAGCGCCTCGACCCGGTGGACGCCGGGATAATGTTTGCGGGTGGTCAGTTCCGCGAGCGACACCGTTTTGGCGAATGCCGCAATCTGCTGCGGAGCCAGCTCCAGCGCTTTCAGCTTGAATACCTTGGGGCGGCTTTTGCCGTCCGCCTTGACAAAAAAAATCCGTAAATCCACGAGTATCCGCACCGTCTTATCCGAGTGATTTTCCAGAGTGAAAGCGATACGCACAGCGCCGCCCTGCCTGGCCTGAGGCGGCGCGATTTCCAGCGAACCCAGCGTGACTGGGGTAACCCCGGCATAACCCAGCGCTGCCAGCGCTCCCGGTTCACCGCGTTTTACCGCCGAGCGCAGAGCGTGGCGAACCAGCCAGCGCCGCTGCGGGGGGGCGTCCTCCAGCCAGGCGCGCGCCGTGGCGGCCAGCAAATCCGGGTGATCCTTACCGATATCGTTGAGATTGTTGGCTACCGAGCGGCGCACGTAGAGTTCCGGGTCGTCCTTGAGCAACTCCAGCAAAACCAGCACCGGGCGCGGGTCACGCTGGAAGGCGCGTAGACGCGAGGCCCAGGGCAGACGCGAGCGCGTGCCTTCGGAAACCAGACGGCGCACGTGCACATTCGGGTCGGCGGCCCATTTCTCCAGTACTGCCAAAGTCGCTTCGGGATGCCGCTCAAGGAATGGGCGAATGCTGAATTCGGCGGTAAAGCGCTGGGTCAAGCGGTATTGCGCGGCCATCGATTCGGCGAAATGTTCCAGGCCATATTCGCCGACGAACAACACATGGGGCAGGTAAAAAAATGGGGCCAAACCGGGGCTGGCTGTGTCGTCCGGCGGTTCCCCCAGCGACGCCATCAGAATCTCCAGCGCCTGCGGATAACTGTCCGGCAAAAAACGCCGCAGCACTTTTGCCATGCGCCGGCCACGCGCCATCAGGTCAAGGTCGGCGTAGTTTTCCAGCACCTCGGCGAGAAAACCCCGGCTATCAAAATTGCCATAAACCGCGCCGATTTGTTCGGCGAGACATTGCGGGACATCCGGCCCGTAGCGGTTTTTCAGTGCTTCAGCCATTGTTGGAGTGTCCCTGGTTATTGGGTAACAGCATCGCCGCCAACGCGGATTGCCGGTTGATGGCATGGCGCTGGAATACCTGGCGGGTGAAATATATCGCTGTGGAGGGGGCGACGCCCATGCGCAGCGCGGCTTCCGTCTGCGAACGTCCGGCAAGCAGATGCAGGCAGATTTCGCGTTCGCGGAGCGACAGCCCGAGAAAACGCGCCGCGCCGGTATCTGAACTGTTTCATTGAGCCGGCGGGATATTCCCGCTCATTTAGAATATTTCGCAATTTCTGTGATGCGTATCACGGATGCGCCGGGCCGTCCCGCCTACCATGACGAAAGTGTCCGCCCCTTGCAGAATTTTGACCGCCGCTTCACACCGGAAAATCATGTTCCCCTCATCGGTAAAACCGTCCGCCGCGCTGGCGACACTGCGTCACCTCGCCACCCTGGGATATCCGGCGCGCACCCTGATGCCCTCGATCCTGAAAGCGGTGCAGGACATCGTTCCGTTTGACAACGCCAATTTCATCTGGATGGACGAAGACTGCAACGCGACTGATATGCACAATTTCAACATCGCGCCCGAGCCGGTGGTGCGCCTCTGCCAGGAACATTATTTCAACCGCCGCGACGCCTTGTTTGTCCCCTCGCACCGCCGCCACATGCACGAATTGCTGGTGGATCGCAGCGCCGTGGTGGAAGGATTTGAAAACACCGAGTTTTTCGACGAGATATTTCGTCCCTCCGGTTATCGCTCCTACCTGCGCCTATCGGTGCGCGACGGCGTCGCCCCCATCGGGGTATTCCACTTTTACCGGCAGTTTTCCTCGCCCGACTTCACCCGCAAGGAAGAACAGCAAATCATCCGTGTCCTGCCGTGGATTGCCCACGCCCTGGCTGCGCCGCCCAGCGTAGCGCCGCCCGAGGAAATGGTCGAAGGGGAAAGCGGGATGGTCATCGCCGCCCGGGATGGGGAAATCCTCTATCTCTCACAAGGCGCCCGTGTGCTGCTCCACCACGCCGCCGGAAAACCGCTCAACCTCGACACCCTCGCCGACATCCGCATGAATTGGGCGCGTCCCCTCATACGCAGCGTCGTGTTAACCCTCCTCGCCGCTGGAGAAAATCGCGGTGAAGCCGTCCCGGTACGGTATTTCAACAATCAATCGGGGGTCTTCCGGCTGCGCGCCTACTGGCTCGACGCCGCCACCCCGGACAGTGGCGGCAGCATCGCCATCCAGATTCAAAGACAACTGCCGCTCACCCTGAAACTCCTGCAAACCGCCAAAGTACGCGCCCTCCCGCGCCGCGAACAACAAGCCTGCCTGATGCTCGCGCAAGGCCATTCCTCCACCGAAATCGCCCGCCGCATGGCTATTTCCCCTAACGGGGCGGTATATCACATCCGCTCGTTATACAACCGCATCGGCATCTCGCGCCGCGACGAACTGGTTAAAACCTTGTTGGACGGTTAATCAGTAGGTTTGACGCCCGGTGCCGGAGCCGTTTTGGGGTGCAGTGCGAGGCGCGGGCTTCGCAGGTTTGGTCATTCCAAATAAGCTGCCTGCAACAACACAATGCACCTCAAATGGTTCTATCCCTCCGTTTTAAGTCCCTCTTCATGGATTTCCTCAAAGAAAATTTAACGGCTATCACCAGGTGATGCCGCCCCGGCCTGATCCTGTATAGAAAATCCCTTTTGAGTTATTCTGCGCTCGAACTGGATGTTTTTATCCGGTTGATCTACTCTTTCTCCAACGAACGCCAATTTTTCAATAAATTTTCCAGGGAGAACATCTATGAAAACGAAGCTTTTATTTCTCGCTACTTTCGCCGCATTAGGCGCTTCGGTCGTCACTTCAGCCCAAGCTTACGACGGCGATTGGAAACGTGGGCGCATTTATTATCGTCAGGTGTGTACCACTTGCCATGTGGCGAAAACCGAAAATTCGATTGCGCCGTCCACCAAAACCAAGGCTGAGTGGGCAAGCTATATCCAGGCCGACAAGCACGCCAAGGGCAAGGACAGCTTCAAGCAGTACATCAGCCAGCAATACCGCGCCAGCATCAAAGCTACCAACAAGGCTGCCGAAAAATTCGCCGATGTTCCCGATCAGGATCTCATGGAAGACATCAAGGCTTTCGTGACCAAGGGCGCGAAAGACGGCGATAGCCCGGCCAGTTGCAGTTGATCCGAAGTAGGCGTTTGAATGCAAAATAACAAGCGGGAGCGCCCCATGCTCTCGTGAATTTGATTCCTGGGGATTGCAATGAGCGCTGAAAGCAGCTCCACCTGGTTCGCCGGCTTCAAGGCGGACTATGAAAAACTCTTTGTCGAAGAGTGGTCGCCCTTTCTGGGCGCCATCCTGCTGGTCGTGGTGATTTTTGGCTTGATGCTCAACGGCCTGTTCTGGGGCGTGTTCGGCGGTGTCAAGTTCTGGGGCGACCAATTCAACAACCTGATCGGCCTGGGGCCGCTGCTCGGTATTCCACGGGAGCTCGACGGGTTTCTCATGCATCGTTTGTCCCTGATGAACATCATGCTGGTGCTGGGGGCGTTCTGCGCGGCGCTGCTGTCTCGCCAGTTCCTTCCCCGTCGTCCGCCCAGGCTCGAATATGTCTGGGCGGCTTTGGGCGGGTGCCTGATGGGGATCGGCGCGACGTTGGCCGGCGGTTGTACCTCGGGTGGGTTCTTCAACCCGATACTGCATGCTTCTCCGGCAGGGTGGGCGATGTGGGCTGGCCTGCTGGCGGGCGCTGCCATCGGTCTCAAACTGTTGTTGTGGACGCTGGAAAACATCCAGTGGGGCATGGCCGCGCCCCCGGCCCTTCAGGTTCCGCAAGGTGTTTTGCGCATCTACCCCTGGTTCGGGTTGACGGTCATCGTCGGCGTCCTTGTCTGGGCGACCCAGTGGTATGGTTCCAGCAACGAGAAATGGGTGGCGCGCGCCGTGATCGTACTGGCCGGTTTTGCAATCGGCTTCATCATGCATCGTTCACGCCTGTGTTTCGCCCGTGCTTTTCGCGAGCCATTCATGACCGCCGAGGGTGACATGACCAAGGCCGTTATTTTGGCGCTGGCGGTCGGCATGGCGATTTCACCGTTGATCTTCCAGAAAAACGTCATCGATCCCTACATCGCCATTCCAGCGACTTTCTGGATCGGTTCCCTGCTCGGCGGGGTGATCTTCGGCATCGGCATGATCTTCGCGGGCGGCTGTGCGTCCGGCTCGCTGTGGCGCATGGGCGAGGGGCATCTCAAGCTGTGGGTGGCGATCTTCTTCTTTTCCTGGGTAAGCTCCATCGCCAGCGCCTTGTTAAGGAAAGCCGGGATCACCTCCATCGACGAAAGCAATCTGGAAACTTTCGAAAAAACCGCTGTCGGCTTCCAGGCTTATCTTCCCGACATGACCGGCGGCTGGGGCTGGACCTTTGTGATCAGCGGCGCTCTGTTGCTGATCTGGTACGCGCTGGTGCGCTACAACGAATCGACTGAAAAATTTACCGTCGTTTGACTCTCAAGGAGACCGCAAAATGAATAAGAACCTTCACAATCTGGGACTTGCCCTGGTCTTGTCGCTGCCTGTAGCGCTGGCGCCCCTGGCCTGGGTGGCGCCGGCTCAAGCGCAGCAAGTACAAGCCAAGGAAGGCTGGTACGGCAAGCTGGTGGATGTCGAATTTGTCAAACAGAACGTTGATATTCCCCCCAGGAAAGACGTGGTCGTGATCGACTCCCGCCCTGCGGCGCGCCAATACGATCCCGGCCACATTCCCGGCGCAATCAACATTCCCGATAGCAAATTCGACTCGATGGCCGGCAGCCTGCCGCAAGACAAGAACACCCTGCTGATTTTCTACTGCGGCGGCGTCGATTGCATGCTCAGCCACAATTCGGCATTCAAGGCGGAAAAAATCGGCTACGCCAACATTCGCGTTTACGCCGACGGCTTCCCGGATTGGGCGGCCAAGGGTAGCGGGCAATCGGTTTCGGCGGCCTATATCAAGAAACTGCTGGATGAAAAAACCAATTTCATGCTGATCGACGCGCGGCCCAAGCGAGTGTTCGACAAGGGGGCCATTCCCGGCGCGCTGAATATTTCCGATACGGAGTTCGACAAGCACATCGACAAACTCCCGGCTGACAAGGCGACGCCGCTGATTTATTACTGCGGCGGCCTGGAATGTGTGCTGAGCAACAAATCCGCCGAAAAAGCCCGCAAGCTGGGTTACAGCAACGTCAAAACCTTTGTCGAAGGTTATCCTGAATGGGTCAAGCTGTATGGCGAAGCCGCCGCGCCTTCCGCCAAGGCCGCGCCCAGCATCGAAACCGGCAAGGAGAAAGGCACGATTACGCCAGCATCCTTCGAGCGCATCATGAAGGAGAACCCGGATTCCCTGCTGCTGGTGGACGTGCGTGACGCCAAGGAATTCAAGGCGGGTGCCATCAAGGGCGCGATCAACATTCCCATCAACGACCTGGAGAAGAAAATCGACACCCTGCCCAAGGACAAGCCCAGCGTATTCCTGTGCGGAACCGGCGCGCGTTCCGGGGAGGCCTACGACACGGTAAAGTTGTTGCGTAGCGACTTGCCGGTTTACTTCATCGATGCAGAGATGAAGTTCAACCCCGACGGCACCTTCAGCATCAAGGAACGCGCCAAGTAATCTTCGAGAATCCGGGGTTTCATGCCCCGGATTCTTTGGCATCATTTTCCAGAAGGAACATCCATCATGTTTCCCAGACGCTTTCAACGACCAGCGGCAATTGCGGTTGCCGGCTGGCTTGCATTTTCATGCTTGTTCATCCTGAACGGCCTGGCTGTCGCGGCAGGCAAATCGACAGCGGATCACAGCAAGTTCAAAGAGTTGCAACAGGTCTTCCAGTCCGGCCCGGAAGTCACCAAAGCGTGCCTTTCCTGCCACACCGAAGCCGCCAAACAGGTTCACAAGACCAAGCACTGGACCTGGGAATTCCTCAATCCCGAGAATAAGCAGCGCCTGGGCAAAAAGAACGTGATGAATAATTTCTGCATTTCCATTTCGCAGAATTATCCCTTCTGTACCTCGTGCCATATCGGCTACGGCTGGAAGGACAAGGACTTCGACTTTGGTGCGGAAAACAACGTCGATTGTCTGGTTTGCCACGACACCACCGGCAATTACCGGAAATTGCCCGGCCTGGCCGGTCACCCGGTGACCAGGGAAATGGAATTCCCCCCCGGCTCCGGCAAGATCGTTAAACCCATCGATCTCGCCAAAGTGGCGCAGAAAGTCGGCAAGACCAGCCGTGACAACTGCGGTGCCTGCCACTTCTTCGGTGGCGGCGGCGACGGCGTGAAACACGGCGACATGGATAGCTCGCTGGCCGCGCCCGACAAGGAAGTCGATGTCCACATGGACGCCTCCGGCACGGACTTTACCTGCGGCACCTGCCATCAGACATCCAGCCACGACGTGCCGGGCAGCCGTTTCACGCCGACCGCGAAAGACAAGGGCGCCGCCCACATGCGCGGCAAGCCCGATGCCAGCAATCCGGCGACTTGCCAATCCTGTCACGGCAGCCAGCCGCATCCGGTCAGCCTGACCAAGTTCGACAATAACGGTAACCGGCTGAATCAGCACACCGGCAAGATCGCCTGCCAGACTTGCCATATCCCCACCTTTGCGCGCGGCGGCGTCCCCACCAAGATGGGCTGGGACTGGTCCACCGCCGGGAAAATGGGGCCGGATGGCAAGCCCATGACCAAGAAGGATGCGAAAGGCCGTGTCACCTATGATTCCAAGAAGGGCGATTTCATCCTCGCCGAAAACGCCGTCCCGGAATATTACTGGTTCAATGGCCAAGTCACCTACACCCTGCTCGGCGACAAGGTCGCCAAGGGCGCTGCCCCGACACCGATAAACCGCATCGGCGGCAGCGCCGATGATGGCAAGTCGATGATCTGGCCGATGAAAGTGATGCGCGGCACGCAGCCCTTCGACCCGGTCAATCAAACCTTGGTCATGCCGCATACCGCCGGCAACGACGATAAAGCCTACTGGAAGAATTTCGGCTGGGAAAACGCGATTGCCGACGGCATGCAAAACATGGGGGCGCCGTTTTCCGGCAAGGTCGATTTCATCAAGACCGAGATGTTCTGGCCACTCACCCACATGGTTGCCCCCAAGGAAAAGGCGCTCGATTGCCAGTCATGCCATAGCGAGGGCGGACGTCTCAAGGACATCAAAGGCATCTACATGCCGGGTCGCGGCGACCAGAACAAGTGGCTCGATATCGGCGGCTGGGTGCTGTCCCTGCTGACCCTGCTCGGCGTACTCGCCCATGGCGCAGGCCGTATCTACATGAGCAAGAGAGGAAATCATCATGACTGAAAGAATCTACGTCTTTAAGAAGTTCGAGCGATTCTGGCACTGGTCGCAGGCCTCGCTGATCATCTTCATGCTGTTCAGCGGCTTCGAGGTGCATGGCTCTTACCATGTCTTTGGTTTCGCCAAGGCGGTGGCGTTGCACACCATCGCTGCATGGATGCTGATCGGCCTGTGGGTGTTCGCGATCTTCTGGCACTTCACTACCGGCGAATGGAAACAGTACATCCCGACCCTGGACAAAGTGGTGGCGATGGTCAAATTCTATTCGGTGGGGATATTCGTCCACGCCCCGCACCCGTTCCGCGCCACCACGCTAAAGAAGCACAACCCGCTGCAACGCCTCGCCTACCTCGGCGTACTGCTGTTCATCGGGCCGCTGTTGTGGTTCTCCGGCTGGTTCTACCTGTTCTTCGGCAGCTGGCAGGAATGGGGCGTGGACAAATACGTGTCACTGGAATGGGTGGCATTTTTCCACACCGCCGGCGCATTCATGATGCTGATGTTCCTGATCGCCCACGTCTATTTGACCACCGCAGGACACACCCCAACCTCGCACATCAAGGCGATGATCACCGGGTGGGAAGAGGTGGAATAGCACACAGGGAGAAGGGCACGTGCTGCGCTTCTCCTGGCGTTCCGCATAATTACGCGGCGTCGTCGCCGTCGTCGTCGCTGGGTGCGGGGCGCTTCTTTTTCAAGCCGGTCTGACCCAGCGGGATCACCGTGGCAGTGCGTGGTTCGTCAGTGAATACCGGTCTGAGAGGACTTTCGTGGTATAGCTCGCCCTCCCGCGCGGAGATCAGCGCGAAACAGGCCTTGATGTCTTCGATAGTCTGATCGGAGAGGGGATGCAGCATCCCCGGCTTGGGCGTGGTGTCCTTGACGATGTTGGACAACACCTTGCGCATCACGCGCAGGATGCGCTGCTCCTTGCTGAGATTATCTTCGCTCATGCGACGACCTCGTAGCCGGCATCGTCGATGGCCGCTTTCAGTTGATCGGGCTGCACCTTTGCGGCGTCGAAGTCGATGACGACTTTACCGCCTTCCAGGGTGATGTCTACCTTGGCAACGCCGTCCATGGGTTCCAGCACGTTTTTCACGCTGCCCACGCAGCCCATGCAGCTCATGCCTTTGACCGTGAGGTTGAGGGTTTCCATATTTTCTCCGTATGAATGTTTTGTCTCGAAACAGGGTAATCGGGTAGCGGCGCGGACGCCGCCGGTCTGGCTCCCTCTCCCGCAGGCGGGAGAGGGTTGGGGAGAGGGTGGCTGCATTGCCGCGCAACGCCGTACTTCCCTCTCCCCCGACTTCGGGGGAGGGGTGACTATCTGGTCATTTCGGCTTCCAACGCCGCAGCAACAGCGAATTGCTGACCACCGAGACCGAACTCATCGCCATCGCCGCCCCGGCGATCACCGGATTCAGGAGTCCTAAGGCCGCCAGCGGAATGCCCAGCACATTATAGATGAATGCGAAAAACAAGTTCTGACGAATCTTGGACAGGGTGGCGCGCGACAGTTGCACGGCGTGAACCACACTTAGCATATCGTTGCGCATCAGGGTGATGTCCGCCGCCTCGATGGCGACATCCGAGCCGCTGCCCACCGCAAAGCCGATGTCCGCGGCGGCCAGCGCCGGGGCGTCGTTGATTCCGTCACCTGCCATGCCGACGATGTGCCCCTGTGCCTTGAGTTTTTCCACCTGCGCGGCCTTGTCCTGCGGCAAGACTTCGGCGAGATGCCGGGTGACGCCGGCTTGCCTGGCGATAGCCCCGGCGGTGGCGGCGTTGTCGCCGGTCAGCATCACCACTTCTATGCCCATTGCGCGGAGTGCCGCGATGGCCTGCCTGGAGGTCGGGCGCAAGGTGTCGGCAATCGCCAGCCAGCCCAGCAGGCGTTCGCCTTGCGCCACACCCACGACCGTTCTGCCTTGCTCTTGCCATGCGGCGATTTGCAGCGCTGTCACGTCGATGCCCTGTTCCGCCAGAAACGCCGGGGAACCGAGCAAGCACGGCAGCCCGCCGACTTCGCCGGTCACCCCCTTGCCGGCAGTATTGGCGAAGCACTCGACCGCCGCCGGGGTAATCCCGGCTTGTTTTGCACACGCCAGCACAGCCAGCGCCAGCGGATGTTGCGAGCCTTGTTCGAGGGTGGCGGCGAGTTGCAGCAGCGCGGCTTCGTCGCTGTCGGCAGAGGGGAGAATATCGGTAACGGTAGGTTTTCCCTCGGTGAGGGTGCCGGTTTTATCGACGATTAGGGTATGCAGTTTGCCGGCGCGCTCCAGCGCAGCGGCATTTTTTACCAGTATGCCGAAAAACGCGCCGCGACCCACCCCGACCATGATCGCGGTGGGCGTCGCCAGCCCCAGTGCGCACGGGCAGGCGATCACCAGCACCGCCACCGCATTGATCAGCGCGACCGTGAAACCGCCACCCAGCCACCACCACAGGATGAATGTCACGGCACTGATGGAAACCACCACTGGCACGAACACCCCGGAAATCCGGTCGGCGAGGCGCTGGATCGGCGCTTTCGAGCCTTGCGCCTGTTCCACCAGGCGGATGATCCCGGCCAGCGCGGTATGGCTCCCCACCCCGGTCGCGCGGCATTTGAGCATCCCCTGGCTGTTGTGGGTGGCGGCGTAGACCTTCGCGCCAACCTCCTTGCCCACCGGCAGGCTTTCCCCGGTAAGCAGGGATTCGTCGATGCTGGAATAACCTTCGATCACCTCGCCGTCCACCGGCACGGCTTCACCGGCGCGTACCAGGAAAATATCGCCGACACGCATTTCTTCCACGGCAATTTCGCTGGTCAACCCGTCGCGCTCGACCCAGGCGGTTTTCGGCTGCAACTTGATCAGTTCCTCGATGGCTGCCGAAGTCCGCGCCTTGGCGCGCGCTTCCAGGAGTTTACCCATCAGCACCAGGGTAATCACCGCCGCTGCACCTTCGAAGTAGACATGTTGGTCGAGGGCGAACAGCGTGACCACCGCGCTCAAACCATAAGCCATGGTGGTGCCCAGCGCCACCAGCACATCCATGTTCGCCCCGCCGCCGCGCAAGGCGTGCCAGGCGCCGACGTAGAAGCGTTTGCCGGCCCACAATTGCACGGGAGTCGCGAGCGTCATTTGCAACCACAACGGCAACATCCAGTCGTGCCTGCCAAATGCCATTCCGACCATTTGCGCCACCAGCGGAAAAGTCAGTGCGGCGGATATCCAGAATCGTCTCAACTCCTGGCGATACGCTGCCGCGCGACGGCGCTTTTCTTCCTCGCGCCCGGCAGCGACCGCTTCATGGGCGCGATAACCGGCCTTGCCGACCGCTTCGATAACCTGTTCAACGCTACTGCTGCCGGGCGCGATGGTGACGCGCGCCTTTTCAGCGGCGAAATTCACCAGTGCTTCGACCCCGTCGAGCTTGTTCAGAACTTTTTCGATGCGCGTCGCACAGGCCGCGCAGGTCATGCCTTCCAACTCCAGTTCCAGTTGTTTGGGCGGCACCCGGAAACCGGCCTTCTGGATCGTCTGGATCAGCAGCGCGGGGCTGGCTTGCGCAGCGTCGAAATCGATCTGGGCTTTTTCGGCGGCCAGATTGACCCCCGCCGCCACGCCCGGCAGGCGGTTGAGCATTCTTTCCAGGCGCGACGAGCAAGCCGCGCAGGTCATGCCCTCAACGGGCAACTCGATGCGCGCCGTCACGGCTTCACCAATTTGGCGATTTCGGTATTGCCGGCACGGATCGCCAATTCTTCAGCCGTGAAACCCGCACCGCCCTTGAGCGTGCGATCCGCCCCCGCTGCGAGCAGCTTGGTGACGGCTTCATAATGACCATTGCGCGCCGCCAGCATCAACGGCGTGAGTCCGTTGGAAGTCACTCCGTTTACCGCTGCGCCGTTTTTCAGCAACAGCGCGACAATCTCGCCATGCCCATTGAAGGCCGCGTAAGTCAGCGGTGTCCAGCCCTGGCGGTTGGCTTCCCCGATATCGGTGCCGCGATTCAGCAAGACTTCGACACATCGGCTGCGCCCGAAAAAAGCCGCCAGCATCAGCGCCGTCTCCCCCAGCGGGTTACGCAAATAGGACTTGGCGCGGCTATCCAGCAGCAGTGTGACCACCTCGTGATTGTCATCGGCGCGCACCGCTTGCATCAAAGGTGTTTCGCCGCGTTCATCAAGCAGATTCGGATCGGCCCCGCGTTTCAGCCAGGCCGAAACATCGCGGGTATTGCCGTTGCGCACCGCCACCAAAAAATTATCGAAAAAGGTGTCCGTCTCCGCAAAAACCGCTGCAGAAGAAATCGAAATAAGCAAAACGAGGAAAAAACCAGAAAAAAACCGAAACCGGGCGAAAATCATAAGTCGCTAATCCAAAATAGTTTCTATTGCGGTAAGCAAGAAAAATGGTTAAAAATGTTGACGAGGGCTGGCGAAGCCAGTATTATATGCACCTTCTTCATTCCCTGATAGCTCAGTCGGTAGAGCGACGGACTGTTAATCCGCAGGTCCCTGGTTCGAGTCCAGGTCGGGGAGCCAGATAATAAAAAGGCCACTCTTCAGAGTGGCCTTTTTGCTTTCCGGGGTGGGGCAGGGAAAATATCCTGCTTTCCTCCCGCCTCTTCCTCTTCCATCGGGGAAGGCGCTCAAGAATCAGTTGCGCCAGGATTTCATCTTGTGGCGCATGGAATAACGAGGACTTGAAACCGCATGACCTATGAAGAATTCCTCGATGAGGTCACTACCCTCATTACCGAGAAATACGACCTCGCTGATGAACCGGCTATTCAAATGGTCATGCGGGCGCAAGCGGATGATTTTTTCAGCGGTCACGACGATGATCCATCCATTTGTACGATGGATAGGGCGCACAAGGATGCAAAAATCGTTTTCGGGAAGTACCGATAGGCGCTATGCTTGAACTTCCCGGGAATTGCACCCCGGCATACCCGCATTACCGAATATTCCATCGATATTTTCAGAAAGGTAGAAATGCACACCACAGCGCTGCACGTTACCCCGATTCTGGAATACCTGAAGAAGCATGGTCAGCAAATCGACACGGAGATTGCTGCCGCAACAGGGATTTCACTGCCCGAAATTCGAGCCACCCTATCCGCACTGTCGGCAAAGGGGGAAATATCTCTATGCAGCATTACCACTTTCGCCAATGGCGTACCGGTGGAAGGGATGTTGTGTCGGATCGCC
Source organism: uncultured Sulfuricella sp. (assembly GCA_964451375.1). Classification (GTDB taxonomy): domain Bacteria; phylum Pseudomonadota; class Gammaproteobacteria; order Burkholderiales; family Sulfuricellaceae; genus JAGXQV01. The sequence continues at coordinate 22,674 of CAYVIN010000026.1, read as the reverse complement.
GGGACAATCCCGCAAAAGGCCCCCGGCAGAAAACCGGGAACGCCCGTATAGGTTGTCGCGGTTCACGAAATTCAGATACTGCGTGGGAATCATGTCGCCCATGATTCACTGCGCAATCTTCCCCGCTATCTCCTTCCCCGATCCTTAAATCGCGCCGGCCCGGCGCGCAACCGGCGCATTCGGGATCAATGTGCGACGATGGTTCCGCAGGCGATGCGTTTGCCGGAATTGCCGGCGGGCTGCGATTTGTAGTCGTCGGGATCGGCGTGAATGACGACGCTGCGCGCGTAGATGCCGGTTGGGCTTTGCGCCAGTTCGAGTTGGGATAATTCGACTCCCATTTTGGCGTTGCCCGATGCGTCGGCAATCAGGTTGGGCAAGTCGCCGACATGCCGCTCGGCGGCGCTGTGATAGCCGTGTTGTCGGCCTGCCGGGTTGAAGTGGCCTTTTGCGCTGGCAGCGTCGGGAGCGCTGCAATCGCCCGATTCGTGGATGTGGAATCCGTGTTCACCGGGGGTCAGTCCGCTGACTTCGGCGGCGACGCGCACTTTTGCGCCGACCTGGGTAAAGCTGACGGTTCCAGCGACGGCGCTGCCGGAGCGGGCTTCCAGCTTGGCTGTCGCATTTGGCGAAGAACCCGGCACACTGGCGCAGGCTGCCAGCAGGAGTGAACTGGAAAGGGCGATAAGGATGGCGCGGGGGGAGTGTTGCATGTTGTGCTCCTTGGGAAAAATGGCTTAGTCCGGCGGTGTAAGTTTGGCTCGAATTCGGCGGGCCGCTTGCGGCTTCGGAGTGTAGTTTATGCCCTCCGTCACATCAACTCGATTGCCTGATTCGCCCGCGCTGTTTTATTCAAGACCTTCTCCGGCATTTCTCTCCGGCTGTCCTCGGTTATACTGGCAACCCCTTGAACAATGACGTTTTCCGATGCCGGTTTCCGGGATTATTGCTTGCCATGACTGCGATTTGCTGCAACGCGAGGTGGAATTGCCGCGCGGCGGGGTGGCGACTTGTCCGCGCTGCGGGGCGGTGTTGTACCGCAATTCGCCGGGGGGACGGCAGGCGGCGCTGGCGCTGACGGTGGCGGCGGCGATTCTGTTTGTGATTTCCAATCTGTTTCCAATTGTGGGGATTGAGTCCCAGGGCAACCGCAATGCAACGACCTTGTTCGGGGCGGTGCTGACCTTGTGGAATGATCATTCCGCGCCGGTTGCGGTGCTGGTGTTCGTGACCACCTTGTTATTCCCTGCGCTGGAGTTGCTGAACCTGGCCTTGCTGCTGGCGGCGCCGCGTCCGCAGCCGGGGTTGTTGCGGTTTAGCCTGGCGGTGCGGCCCTGGGCGATGGTGGAAGTGTTCATGCTGGGTTTGCTGGTGTCGGTGGCGAAACTCGCCCATCTCGCGACCATTGAGCCGGGGGTGGCGTTGTGGTCGTTCGGGGCGTTGATGCTGCTGTTTGCGGCGCTGACGGCAGTTTTTAATCCGCGCGAGTTGTGGCGTACTGTGCCGGAGGGAGGCCGCTATGGCGGCGTTTGAGCGCAGTGCGGCGGCGCTTGGTTTGTGTGCTTGCCATACTTGCGGGCTGGTGTCGCGTCTGCGGGGCGGGGGCGGATTTTGTCCCCGTTGCGGGGCGGCGCTGCATGTCCGCAAACCGGCGAGTATTGCGCGTACCTGGGCGTTGCTGATTGCGGCGTTGATTTTGTTTTTTCCGGCCAATCTGTTGCCGGTGATGCAGACCGGGTCGTTGTTCGGCACTCAGCAGGACACGATTATGAGCGGGGTGGTGTATTTGTGGACGAGTGGTTCCTGGCCGCTGGCGGCGCTGGTGTTTTTTGCGAGTATCGTGGTGCCCTTGTTCAAACTGCTGTTTCTCGGTTTGCTGGCGTTGTCGGTGCAGTTGCGCTGGGGCTGGCAGCCGCGCGCCCGCGCCCGGCTGTACCGGATGATTGAGTTTGTGGGGCGCTGGTCGATGCTGGATATTTATGTTGTGACCCTGTTGGCCGCGCTGGTGCGTCTGCAATCGCTGGCGACCATCCAGGCCGGGCCGGGGGCGATGGCGTTCGGGGCGGTGGTGGTGTTGACCATGCTGGCCTCGATGGCCTTCGATCCGCGCCTGATCTGGGATGCGCTCCCGCGTGAGGGGGATAAAGGCTCGCGCCGCGAGCCTCTGGTATTCAAGGAAAACCATGCCTGAACCTGTTCTTCCGCCGTCTCTCGGCGATCTTCCCGAAGCCCGCGTGACGGCGCGGCGCAGTCGTTTACCGCAACTGGTGTGGATTGTTCCGCTGCTGGCCGCGCTGATTGGCGTGTGGCTGGCGGTGCATACCATTTCCCAGCAAGGGCCGACGCTGGTGATCAGTTTCCTGACCGCCGAAGGGCTGGAGCCGGGCAAGACGCGGATTCGCTACAAGGATGTGGATGTGGGTGAAGTCAAAAGCGTGGCGTTTTCGGCGGATCGCAGCCGGGTGCTGGTGACTGCGCAGCTGGCGAAGCAGGCGGAAAGTTTTCTGGTCGCCGACACCCGCTTCTGGGTGGTGCGTCCGCAGGTTTCCGGGGGCAAGGTGTCGGGTTTCGGCACCCTGTTGTCCGGGGCGTATATCGGCATGGACGTGGGTAAGTCGCAGGAGTCGAAAAATGAATTCACCGGCCTGGAAGTCGCGCCTATCCTCACCGATGGCCTGGCGGGACGGCGTTTTGTGCTGCACGCCCGCGAGGCGGGGTCGGTGGATGTCGGGTCGCCGATCTATTTCCGGCGTATTCAGGTGGGTGAGGTGATTGCCCGCGAACTGGACGGGGATGGCGCAAAAGTGACCATCAAGGTATTCGTTCATGCGCCTTATGATCGTTACGTGACCGGACACGCCCATTTCTGGAACGCCAGCGGGGTGGACGTATCTCTCGACGCCAACGGATTTCGCGTCCAGTCGCAATCGCTGGCGTCGTTGTTGCTGGGCGGCATTGCCTTCGAGTCCCCCGAGGATGACGAGGCCGACCTTAAACCGGCGCCCGCCGACAGCGCGTTTATCCTCTACGGCGACCGCGCCCAGGCGATGAAAGCGCCGGACGGCGCGCCGCTGGTGCTGACCCTGTATTTCGAGGACAGCTTGCGCGGTTTGTCGGTCGGTGCGCCGGTGGATTTTCGCGGCATCGTGGTGGGGGAAGTGTTGTCGCTGGGAGTGGAATACGAACAGCCGCGCGAGTGGTTTCATTTTCCGGTTCGGATTGCCATTTATCCCGAACGTATCCGTCTGCGTTTGCTGGCCGGGGAGAAATACGACGATATTACCAAGCGGGTCAAAAACGGCTTGTTGAAAGCGATCAATGAACGCGGCTTTCGCGCCCAGTTGCGCACCGGCAATCTGCTTACCGGACAGCTCTACGTGGCGCTGGATTTCTTCAGGGATGCGCCGAAAGTCCGCCTGGCCTGGGACAGGCCGCCGCTGGAATTGCCCACCATGCGCGGCAATCTGGAGGAGTTGCAGGTGTCGTTATCCAAGATACTCAAAACAGTGGAAAAAATTCCTTTCAGCGAACTGGTCGGGGATTTGCGCGGGACTCTGGGGATGCTCGACCAGTCGATCCGAAGTGTCGAAAAACTGGTGCAGCGCGTCGATACGGAAACCTTGCCGGAAGGCGCGGCGGCCCTGCGCGACCTGCGCCAGGTGTTGAAAACGCTGGATCAAACCCTGGCGGCGGATTCACCGTTGCGCCAGGATGTGCATAACGCGATGCGTGAAGTGGAGCGCGCTGCGCAGTCGTTCCGCACCCTTTCCGATACGCTGGAGCGTCAACCCGAGGCCCTGATTCGCGGCAAGAAGGAAGAATAGTCATGAAGCTTGCATTACTCATTTTGTCGTTCACGGTTTTGCTGGGCGCTTGTGCGGCCACGCCGAAAATCGCCTATTACGTTCTTGAAGCGCCTGCGGCAAGCCGCACTGCGGTTTTGGACGCGCAAGGGCCAAGCATCCTGATATCCTCGCTGACGCTGCCGGAGCTGGTGGATCGACCGCAAATGGTGGTGCGCAGCGGCGACAACCGGGTTGAAATTCTCGACTCCAGCCGCTGGGCGCAGCCCCTCAAAAGTGAGGCGGCGCGGGTGCTGGCGGCCAGTTTGGGCGCTGCGGCGGGAACCGCGAAAGTGTTTCTGCACGGTCAGGGGTTCAGTGGTGAGGCGGATTATCGGGTGACGGTGGATATCCAGCGTTTTGACGCTGAACCGGGCGTGGCGGCCACTCTGGAAGTGTTGTGGACGGTGCGTCGCAAAGGCGCGGCGCAGCCGCTGACCGGGCGTTCCGTGGTGCGCGAGATCATGCTGGGGAGCGATCCAGCCGCTTTGGCCGCCGCCCACGGACGGGCGCTGGTAAAGGTGGGCAAGGAAATTGGCGCGGCGTTGAAGTAAGGTGGTTGCTGCACACTCGCCCCGCTTTTCCTACAATCAGGGTAACTACTGCATACAAGCCCCTCTCCCGCAGGCGGGAGAGGGGTTGGGGAGAGGGCGGTGGCATATCGGTGCGGTTGGTCGAAGCCGCGCCACCCTCTTCCCCGCCCCCTCTCCTTTATGCCCTTCAGGGTGCACTCACATGGGAGAGGGGAGAAAACCTCCTGAGTAGTTACCAATCAGGATAGCGGCGCTATGGTTTGATCGAGCGAAACTGCGGGAAAGGGAGAACATAACATGGGCTTGTTAAGTCATTTGCTGGGCCTCGATCACGAGCCTGAAATTCCGGGCCTCGCGGAAGCGGTCGAACGGGCGGTCAGCCGGGTTGAACCCCACCTCAAACAAATCAGCGCGTATCCCAAGGCTTTTCGCAAGCCGGTCGCGCGGGCGCTGGCGTATTCTCGCGAGATTGCCGCCACCATCCCCGGCCCGGTAGAGATCAACCGCGCGGCTTACGTTCAGGATCACTTCGTCCACGCCCTGTTTCCCTCGGTGGATTTTATCCAGGAAGCGTTATGCAGCAGTCAGGCGATGCGCGAGTTTCACGGCGAGAATCCCGCCACCCGGGAAATCTACGCGCTGATGGGGATGCGGCGCTGGGAAAAAAGCACACTGGGCATGGAATTGCTCGGGCAAATGGTGCAAAAGGATGTCCTGCAAAACGTGATTTATTTCACCAGCCATACGGTCGAAAACCCCTCCACCAGCCCGGATGAAACGCGGGAAAAAGCTTCCTGGAGTTTTTTCGATAAATTGACCGGCCTGGTGGCGAAACGCATCGAGGCGCGCAAGCAGGAAAAAGCCGATTTGCTGCGCGAGAAGGACTGGCTGACGGCGCGGATGCACGAGGCGACCGAGGATAAGCGGGGGGCGCTCGCCGAGGAGATGGCGCAACTCCTGAAACGCACACAAAACCTGGTTGCCTCGCTTGATCTGGGGAATTATCTGGAGGATTTTGAAACGATATTCCTGCACCCCGAACAACACCTGCGTATCGAAAAAGTCGCCATGTTTCTCGACGACATGGGCATCAAACGCGAACCGGGCGAAGGAGCGCCGGGTGATCCGGTGGAGTTCAACGACCTGATCGGTTTCGACCGCCGCCAATGGACGGTGACGCTGGTGCATTGTTCCGACGTTCGCGTCGAATCTTATGCGGAACGTCTGGAAGCGGCGTACCGGAGGTTGTCGGTTTGAGCGGCGCAAAACCGTAACGTGGTGACGCGCCGCGCACCTTCGGGTAACCTACGCCTCCCTAGCCCGGATATTTCATAAATTGCGCGCGCCCTCGCTTGTCTTTTGTTTCATATGCAAATTTCGCTCAGTCGGGCGTATGAATAACTACGCCGCTCCTTCGCAAAATTCGCCTATGAAACAAAATCCTACGCGATCATCACGCGAATTTACTTGTGCCCTTTGGGTATGAAATATCCGGGCTAGGGCGATAAGGGCTTTCCGCCAATCTCAAATGACTCAAAAAAGTCCGTCCGCAAATTTCCGGTAATTAAAAACATGAAAAATCCAATCAAGGTGACGCTGTTGCTGGCGCTGGTGGTGGCCTCGGCAACTCAGGTGTTGGCCATCGACCTGCAACCCGGCGAGGGACGCGCCCCGATTCCGGGCGTGGGCATGATGCAGCTTTCCTATCAATACAGCGAACGGGGAGATCGCTACGTGCATGGCGTACGTCAGCCGGGCAACCCGGAAATCAACGCCGGACAGATGTTGGTCAGGGTCGGACACTCGTTCGAGGCGGTCGGAAAACCCGCCTATTTTTACGCCCAAACGCCCATCGGCTACATTCATCCCAAAGGCTCCCTGGCGCGTGTCGAGGGGGATGCCGGGGCGGGCGACACCGCTTTTTTGCTGGCGCTGTGGCCGTATGCCGATTACGCCCGCCATGAATATTTCGGGGTGGGCGCTTATCTGACTGTGCCGTCGGGACGTTACGCCCCTACACGCTCCTTCAACATGGGCGAGAACCGCTACCGCTGGGCTTTGCAGACCGGCTACACCGCGCCGCTAATGGCGGATTTGTCGTGGATGGCTGCCGTGGATGCGGTGTGGTCGAGTGATAACAACGAGTCCGGCATCCGCCGCGACACTCTCGCGCAGAAAGTGTTGTACTCCGGCCAGGTCGGGTTGCGCTATGAAATCAATCCGCGTTATGTGTTGGGGGCAAGTTATTTCTACACCAGCGGCGGTGAAACCAGCCTCAACGGCGTGAACCGCGACGACGCAACGCGCCTTCAGCGTTACCAATTGTCGGCGCTAGCCAACTATTCCTTTGGCAGGATTACCCTGCAATACGGTGGGGATATCAAAACTGAAAGCGGTTATATCGAAGACAGCCGCTGGATTGTGCGGTTTACCAAGTTCTTTTTCTGATTTTGTCGAAACGGATGGCGTGAAGTCCGGTTGCCCGCCAAAGGTGAAGAAACCTAAGCAAAAATCGTTTTGACGGTAAGTTAAGTCCACTCATGTTGTTACTCGAACTGGTTTTGATGTTGTTGCTGTGCGCCGTGGGGCTGGGCTGGATCGCCCGGCATTTCCACTTTCCCTATCCGATCGCTCTGGTGTTCGGCGGCGCGCTGCTCGGATTCATTCCGAAATTGCCGCAGTTTCCTTTCGATCCGCAGCTTATTCTGGTGCTGGTATTGCCGCCCATCTTGTATCAGGCGGCGCTACTGACTTCCTGGAGCGATTTCAAGGCCAATCTCCGGCCCATCGGGCTGCTTGCCATCGGGCTGGTCATCGCCACAACACTGGCGGTGGGGGCGGCGCTCAAGCTGGTTGTGCCTGACGTGCCGTGGGCGGTGGCGTTTGTGCTGGGGGCCATCGTTTCCCCGCCGGATGCGGTGGCGGCAACCGCCATCCTGTCGCGGCTGAACATTCCCCGCCGCATTGTCACGGTGCTGGAAGGCGAGAGTCTGGTGAACGACGCATCCGGCCTGGTTCTCTACAAATTCGCCGTTGCAGCAGTGTTGACCGGCGCGTTTTCGCTGGCGGACGCGAGTCTGCAATTTTTTACCGTATCGGTCGGCGGGGTCGTCGCGGGAATTCTGATTGCCCATGTATTCATCGCCATTCACCGGCGTCTTGGCGACCCTTTCATCGAGGTGTTGACCTCTCTGACCGTGCCTTATACAACCTACATCCTTGCCGAATCACTGCATGTCTCGGGTGTTCTGGCGGTGGTTGCGGCAGGGCTGGTGCGCGGGCGTTATGCGCCGGAAATCGTTTCCGCCGAAATGCGCATCCTGGCCCGTTCGGTGTGGAATATTCTGGTGTTCATGCTCAACAGCCTGATATTTATGCTGATCGGTATCCAAATGTCGGATGCCGTGGAAAAACTCACCATGTATTCCCTTGCTCAGTTGCTTTGGTGGGGGCTGTTTATCAGCTTTGTGGCGATATTAGTGCGTTTTGCCTGGGTGTATCCGGCGGCTTATCTGCCGCGCTGGCTCAGTAACCGCATCCGCGACGCCGAGGCTGCGCCGCCGCAAGGTGAGCTGGTTATCGTCAGTTGGTGTGGGATGCGCGGCATTGTTTCATTGGCGGCGGCGCTGGCGTTGCCGGTCACGCTGCCCAACGGAGAAGTGTTTCCCTACCGCGACCTGGTAATATTCCTGACTTTTTTCGTGATTGCGGTAACGCTGGTCGGGCAGGGATTAACGTTGCCCGGTTTGATCCGCCGTCTCAAGGTCGGTTCCGACTGGAGCCTCCACAAGGAACAGCAGCGGGTGCGCGCGGCGATGAGCGGCGCCGCGATTGCGGCGATAGACGCCATTCTGGCGGTCGAAAAAGCGCCCGCCAAATGGGCCGACCAGCTTCGTGCGGAAATCACTGACCGGATTATCCTGGCTGCCCCGGAAGGCGTTGATTTAACGCCGAAAACAGAACTGTTGATGCGTTTGCGTCACGCGGCCATCAAGGCGGAACGTCGCGAATTGATCCGCCTGTGGCGCGACAACGAAATCAGTGACGAGGTGATGCACCACCTCGAAGAAATTCTCGATTATCAGGAAGCGCATATTTGATCTTGCCGAAAAAAGGCCGGAGTTTTAACCGGCTTTTTTGTACGTTGTGCGTATTACGACGCCATCTCGCCCATTGCGCTTTGCAGGTGGTTCTTCAAACAGACGGTTAGTTTAAAGGTTGTGGCCGCCGGGAGCAGGCGCGAATCCGCCTATTTCAGCACCAATCCCTGACCGGTCGGCAGTTCCATGACGCTCAAACCGTGCGCTGCAAAAAATTCGTCATGGGCTTTTTTCTGGTTGCGATAATAAAGCCAGCCATAGTCGTCGAGAACGATTAGTCCACCGCTAACGACGCGGTCGAAAAGGATTTCCAAAGCGGCGATTTCGCTCTGGGCGTTGTTCAGGTCGAGGTGCAGAAAAGCGATTTTGCGGGGGGCCTTGTTTTCCAGGGATTCCGGTATTCGGCCTTTGACAATCTTGACGTTGGGCAGATCGTCGAAACGTTTGCGTACCGCTTTGTGGAGTTTCTTGCCATGCGCCTGCATGGCGTGCCAGGCGGCGTCTTCAGGATGCTCGAAGAGATCGTAGAGCCAGTAGGTTTTGTTGGTTGCGCCGAAATTTACGTAATCGCACACAATACGCGCCGAAGTACCCCGGTAGCAGCCGCATTCGACGAAGTCCCCCTTGCGCCGCAACGCCTGCTCGGCACACCAGGCTAGGAAATAGTGACGCCATATGATGCCTTTTTCTTCCAGGGTTTCACTGTTTTTTTCAACTGCCGCCATGAAGTCCCGGTTATGGAGAAAACTCAGGTTGCGTCGCCATGCCAGAAGGTTATCGGAGAAAAAAATGCCTTCCTGCGGTGCGACATGGTGCAGGGTCTGAAATATGCCGGAGTAGATGTGTTGGGCCACTTCATCGGTCTGCCCCCAGATAGCGCCATAAAAATTGCTTTCCAGTGGGGGTGATGACTTGCTCATGAAATGCTCCGGTACATAGAGTCGAGAGTGGCAACCTGGGTGTATAGCGTTTCCCGGTCGCCGCCATTATCGATGACATCGTCGGCGCGACTCAGGCGTTCCGCGCGGCTCACCTGGTTGGCGAGGATGGCGCGGGTTTCCGCTGCGCTCAAGCCGCTGCGCGCCATGGTGCGGCTTATCTGGATTTCCTCGGGGCAATCGACCACCAGAATGCGTTGAGCGATGTCCCGGTAAGCGCCGGTTTCAATGAGCAGGGGAACGACCAGCAAGACGTAGGGAGTGTGGCTTCGCGCCAGTAATTCAGCAGCGCGATGGCGGATGCGTGGGTGGAGGATAGTTTCCAGCGTCTGTTTTGCCGTGCTATCGGAGAACACCCGGCGGCGCAGCGCAGCCCGGTCGAGACTGCCATCAGGAAGAATGAATTCCGCACCGAGCTTCGCGGCGATTTCCGCCAGTGCGGGTGCGCCGGGCCGAGTGAGTTCGCGGGCAATCAGGTCGGTGTCGATCACCTCTGCGCCGAGTGAGGCGAAAATTTCGGCAGCGGCGCTTTTGCCGCTGCCGATACCGCCGGTGAGGCCGATAATCAGAGACATGCCGGACTAAAGGCTGAGATAGACCCGCACGATAGGTTCGCCCCAGAACAGCGCCACCAGTGCGCCGCCGGCGAGGTAGGGGCCGAAGGGCATGGGGACGTTGCGTCCACGTTTGGCGAGGATCATGAGGAAAATGCCGACCACTGCGCCGACCAGCGAGGAGAGCAGAATCACCAGGGGCAACATGATCCAGCCGAACCACGCGCCGATGGCGGCGAGCAGCTTGAAGTCCCCGTAGCCCATGCCTTCCTTTTTCATGATCAGCTTGAATAACCAATACACGCTCCACAGCGACAGATAACCGGCGGCAGCGCCGATCACCGCGCTTTTCAGGTCGGTGAAGGTATCGCCCATGTTGAACAGCAGTCCCAGCCACAGCAGGGGCAGGGTGATGTCATCGGGCAGCAGCTGCGTGTCGAAGTCGATGAAGGTCAGCGCAACCAGCGCCCAGATCATCAGCAGCGCGGCAAAGGCGGCCATGCCATAACCGAAATGCACGGCGGCGAAGGCGCTCAACAGGCCGGTAAGCGCTTCGACGATGGGGTAACGCGACGATATCGGCGTCTTGCATTGCGAGCAGCGCCCGCGCAACCACAACCAACTCAGCACCGGGATGTTTTCGGCGGCGCTGATCCGGTGTCCGCAGGACGGGCAGGCGGAGCGCGGGATCACCAGATTGTAGGCGGAAGCGGCAGGTGGCTCGGGGTCGCCTTCCTGGTAATTCAGGGCGGCGCATTGTTCGGCCCATTCACGCTCCATCATTTTGGGAAGGCGATGGATGACCACGTTGAGGAAACTTCCGACGATCAGGCCAAGCAGCCCGCACATCACGGTGAACGCCAGCGGCGAATATTGCAGCATTTCAAAAAACGGCATGTCGGGGAAATCCTTGGTAAGAGGGGCGGCGTGGCGTCGCCCCCTGATGGTTAATGCACCACGTCGCCCATCTTGAAAATCGGCAGGTACATGGCGACTACCAGGCCGCCGATGAGTGTGCCGAGCACCACCATGATCAGCGGTTCCATGAGGCTGGAGAGCGCTTCCACAGCGTCATCCACTTCCGCTTCGTAGAAGTCGGCGATTTTGCCGAGCATCGCGTCGAGCGAGCCTGATTCTTCACCAATCGCCGCCATTTGCAGCACCATCGGGGGGAACAGTTCGACGTTTTGCATGGCGACGGTGAGGCTGGTGCCGGTGCTGACTTCCGCCTGGATTTTTTTTGTGGCGTTGAGATAAATCACGTTGCCGGCGGCGCCACCCACCGAACCCAGCGCTTCGACCAGCGGTACGCCGGCGGCGAACATCGTGGAGAGGGTGCGCGTCCAGCGGGCAATGGTGGCTTTTTCGATCACCGCGCCGAAAATCGGCAGTTTTAGCATGATGCGATCCATCGTCTCCTGCATTTTTTTGGAGCGTTTCCAGGTGTAGAAAAAACCGTAGAAAAAGCCCCCGATACTGCCGAAGATCAGGTACCAGTAGGTGACGAAAATATCCGAGAGATTCATCACGAATACCGTTGGGCCGGGCAGGTTCGCGCCGAAGCTGGAGAACAGTTCCTTGAACGCCGGCACCACGAACAACATGATTAACGCGGTGATGACGAAGGCGACCACCAGGATGGAAATCGGGTAGAACAACGCGGATTTGATCTTGCCCTTGATGGCGACGATTTTTTCCTTGTAAGTGGCGAGGCGATCCAGAACGGTATCGAGAATACCGGCCTGCTCGCCCGCAGTGACCAGATTGACGAACAGGTCGTCGAAATACAGAGGGTATTTCTTGAAAGCGTTGCTTAACGACGAGCCGGTTTCGATGTCGGTTTTAACGTCCATCAGGAGTTTGGCGACCGCCGGGTTGCTGTGGCCCTTGCCGACGATGTCGAAGGCCTGCAGTAGCGGTACGCCGGATTTCATCATGGTGGCAAGCTGGCGGACAAACAGGGTGATGTCCTTGTCAGTGATCTTGCCGCCTTTTGCCATACCGCTCTGACGCTTGAGCTTGGTGACGTTGACGCCCTGGCGGCGCAGTTGAACCCTGGCGACGGAATCGCTGGCGGCGCGAATATCACCCTTGATCTTGCGCCCTTTTTTGTCGCTGCCTTCCCAGGAATAGATGAATTCCTTGGTGGTGTTGCCCTTGTCGGTTGCCATTTTGTTTTCCCCTGTCGGGGGTGATGAGTGATGAGTGATGGGTAATGGGAAAAACCATCACTCATCACCCATCCCTCATCACCCATTACTCATTCGTTACCGCTTCGATTTCTTCCAGCGAGGTCAGTCCCTTTTTTACTTTGCGCAGGCCGGATTGGCGCAGGTCGCGTACTCCCTCGCGTTTGGCCTGGTCGGCGATGTCGTGGGCAGTGCCGTTTTTCATGATGATGCGGCTGATTTCATCGCTGATCGGCATGACCTGATAGATGCCGACCCGTCCCTTGTAGCCGGTATTTTTGCATAAATCGCAGCCGACCGGGCCGTAGGGTTGCCAGGAGCCGTCCAGGTCTTCTTCCTTATAGCCGGCGCGCAGCAGGGCTTCGCGGGGAATGTCTTCGGGCTGCTTACATTTGCACAGACGCCGGGCCAGCCGCTGGGCGGTGATGAGGATCACTGCCGAGGCGATGTTGAAAGGCGCGACGCCCATGTTCATCAGGCGCGTCAGGGTGCCCGGCGCGTCGTTGGTGTGCAGGGTGGAGAGCACCATGTGGCCGGTTTGCGCGGCCTTGATGGCGATGTCGGCGGTTTCCAGATCGCGGATTTCGCCCACCATGATGATGTCGGGATCCTGGCGCAGGAAGGATTTCAGCGCGGCGGCAAAGGTCAGTCCGGCCTTGTCGCTGACGTTCACCTGGTTGATCCCTGGCAGGTTGATTTCCGCCGGGTCTTCGGCGGTGGATATATTGATCGACGGTTCGTTGAGGATGTTCAAACAGGTGTACAACGACACCGTTTTACCGCTGCCGGTTGGCCCGGTGACCAGCACCATGCCGTAAGGGCGTTTAATCGCCTTGAGGAGGTGCTCCTTCTGGTCGTCTTCGTAACCCAGCGCCTCAATGCCCAATGTGGCGCTGGAAGGGTCGAGAATCCGCATCACGATTTTTTCACCGAACAGGGTCGGCAGGGTGCTTACGCGGAAGTCGATGGCGCGAGTCGGCGACAACACCAGTTTCATCCGGCCATCCTGGGGGATGCGTTTTTCGGAAATGTCGAGTTTGGATATCACCTTGATGCGCGAGGCAATTTTTTCCTTGATGGCGAGCGGCGGCTGGGCGACTTCGTAGAGGATGCCGTCGGTGCGGTAACGTATCCGGTACATTTTTTCATACGGTTCGATATGAATGTCGGAAGCGCCGCCATTGATCGCGTCGAGCAGGATTTTCTGAATGTATTTGACCACCGGGGCTTCGTCGATGTCGGCCAGCGCCCCTTCTTCGCTGGCGGTGACGGCGGCGGCGGCGGCTTCCTCGTCGGCGAAATCGAGTTCAATATCGTCGCTTGCCAGTTCCTTGATGGCTTCCGCGCTGGACGCAAAACGTTTTTCGATCAATGCGCCCAGCTTGGTGTCTTCGACCACCACCGGCTCTACCGCGAGACCGGTCTGGAACTTGATTTCGTCGAGTAATTGCAGGTCGGCGGGGTCGGACAGCGCGACGAAAAGGCGGTTGCCGCGTTTTATCAGGGGCAGAACCCGGCGGATTTGCATGGTGCGGATGTCGATGACATCCGCCGGGAGCTGGTCGTAGTCGAAAGCGCCCAGATCAAACAGCGGATAAGCGAACGTCTGGGAAGCGAATTCCGCTAGTTCCAGCGCTTCCATTTTTTTGCTGTCGAGCAGCGCCGTCGCGAAGTTTTTTCCGTCGCTGTTGGCTTGATCCTGAATAACCTGAACCTCTTCCTCGGGCAGGCGGCTGTGCTGCACCAGCGCGCGCGCCAGGCCGCTCAGTTTGGACGGGGAAAGGGTGGATGACATTCAGGAGACAGGTTGTATTCGGGACTCCACGATGATGCCAACGGCAGCCCCGAAAGTAAAGGCACAATCAGCCGGAATGTTAGCGCCAAGTAGTAATGTCCCCTTTGTGCCAAGTAGAGATGTTCCCTGAGAGGCTAAACTCAGCGCCTGTAAAAACGAGAGGCGGGCATTTTTTGAATGGGCAAGATGATGAGTCAGAAGGAAGTGAAACGGGCACAGGTGATGGCGCAATTGACGGCAGGTCAAATTGACCGGAAACAGGCCGGTAAACTGCTTGGGTTAAGCGAGCGTCAGATAAAGCGTATCGTCAAACGTTACCGTACTGAAGGATTGCCTGGGTTGGTCAGCAAGAAGCGCGGCGCGCCGTCAAACCGGCGGCTGAGCGAGGAAACGAAAGGGCAGGCTGTTGACCTGATTGGCGCGCACTACCGCGACTTTGGGCCGACGCTGGCCTGCGAGAAACTTGTTGAGCGGCATGGTCTGAGCCTGTCGGTCGAAAGCACCCGCCAGTTGATGATTGCAGCGGAGTATTGGCAGCCCCGGAAAGGTGCCAAGGTGTGCGTCCACCCGATGCGTGAGCGGCGCGCACGACAAGGTGAATTGATCCAGATCGACGGCTCGCCGCATGACTGGTTCGAGGGGCGAGCCGAACGTTGTACGCTACTGGTATTCATTGACGACGCCAGCGGTCGGCTGATGCAACTGTGCTTTGCCGCCACGGAAACCACGCTGGGATATATGCGCGTCCTGCATGAGCACATTCTCACCCACGGTCTGCCGGTGGCGCTCTATAGCGACAAACACAGCATCTTCCGCGTCAATGCCAAAGACCCGGATTCGGAGGCGGAAACCCAGTTTGCCCGGGCGGCGCGGGAACTGGGCATCGAATGCATCCACGCGCACAGCCCGCAAGCCAAGGGGCGGGTGGAACGCGCCAACCAGACCTTGCAGGATCGGCTGGTCAAGGAAATGCGGCTGGCGGGGATATCCGGCATGGAAAGCGCCAATGCCTGGCTGCCTGGTTTCATGGCGGATTTCAACCGGCGCTTTGCGGTAGCCCCCAGAGACGATCAAGATGCGCATCGGGCCTATCGGGGTACGCGGGAAGACCTGACTGATATCTTGTCGGTGCAGGTGGAAAGAACGCTCTCGAAGAACCTCTCTTGCCAGTACGAGGGCCAGCTGATGCAGGTCAAAACCAGCGGGACAGGCGTCGGGATGCGGGGTGCCAAGGTCACGCTGTACAAGCACTTTAACGGCGCTCAGGAACTGCGCTGGCGCAAACGCAAGCTCGTCTATACGGTGTTGAGCAAAGCGAACAGACAGGCGCAGGAAGCGGATAGCAAAATGGTCAACGCACGGGTGGACAAGGCGCTGGCAAAGCAGGATGTGACAAGTACCAAGGCGCATAAACCCGCACCGGATCATCCCTGGAGAAAATTCCCGGTCGGCAAGCCCGCCACCGACGGATATATCGCAACCCCATAACCGCGAGCGCGCAGGTGAAATGGGTCATTTCTACTTCGCAGACAAGGGGACATTTCTATTTGGCGTTGACAGGCACAATCAGCCGGAAGGCGTCCCGGCGGGGAATATCCGCACCACTTTGACCAGCCTGTCCTGGGTTTGCAGGATTTCCAGGGTATGGCCGTCGAGCTTGAAGCTGGTGCCGGCTTCCGGGATATCCTCAAAATGTTCGAGTATCAGGCCGTTCAGGGTTTTCGGGCCGTCCAGCGGAAAATCCAGCTTCAGCTTGCGATTCAGATCGCGCAACGGGCTGGCCCCATCCACCAGCCAGCTGCCGTCGTGCTGCTTGCGGTAGCTGCCGGTTTGTCCGGGGGCGATGGTGGTGAATTCGCCGACGATCTCCTCCAGCAGATCATCGAGCGTCACCAGCCCCAGCAATTCGCCGTATTCATCCACCACCAGCCCGGTACGGCGCTGGTTTTCCTGGAAAAGCTGCATCTGGGTCAGCAACGACGTGCCGGCGGGGACAAAATATGGCTCGCGCATTGATTCGACGAGGGTTTCCGGGGTGATTTCGTCGTTCTGCACATGGCGCAGCAGCTTGCGCACCATTACCAGCCCCAGCACGTTGTCGAGTTTGCCGCGATACACCAGCAGGCGCGAATGGTGGCAGGTGACGATCTGCTCGCGGATGGTATCCGGCGGCGCATCGAGGTCGATGGCTTCAAGCTGGTTGCGCGGGGTCATCACGTCGCCGACGGTGGTTTTTTCCAGATCGAACAAATTGACCAGGATGCTGTGATGTTTGGGGGCGATGTAATGCCCGCCTTCCAGCACCAGGGTGCGCAGTTCTTCCATGCTCAGCGCGGCGCTCGCGCCGTGCATCGACGGCTTGAGGCGCAACATCCACAACAGTGCATTAACGAACAGATTGACGAACCAGATGATCGGGTAAACCACCTTGAGCAGCGGCGTCAGGATATAACCGGCGGGAAAGGCAATACGTTCCGGATAAGCCGCACCCAGCACCTTGGGCGTGACTTCACTGAAAACCAGAATGAGGAAGGTCACAACCAGCGTGGCGGCGGTTAACATCCATTCACTGTCCCCGAACAGGCGGATGGCGATTACCGTGACCAGCGCGGCGGACGCGGCGTTGAGCAGATTGTTGCCGAGTAGCAGTACACCCAGCAGCTTATCGGTGTTGTCGAGCAGGTAAGCGGTCAGGCGCGCACCGCGATGGCCACGTTTGGCCAGATGTTTGAGACGATAGCGGTTGAGGGACATCATGCTGGTTTCCGCTGCGGAAAAGAAACCGGAAACCACCAGCAGAACGGCCAGCGCGATCAGCAGGCCGGATAAGGGAATGTCGTCCAAGAAGAGCGCCTAGGGTTGTTGCGATGGCGCAATTCTTGGAGTTCGGGCAAGGGATGTCAAGTTAAAGCCCTTATCCCAGTTCAAAAGTCGTCACGCCGAACAGGCGATCCACCGGCAACGCGGGGAATTGCCCGATGTACATGCGCGCCGTTTCGAAAGCCGGGGTCATGGCGTGGCGTTTGACCAGATCGAGTGCAGCGGGATTCCCTTCCGGTACGTCCAGGAAAAGCGCCGCGCCTTGCGGGACGGACGCCTCAAGTGCGAGGAACAACCGCTCGGCGAGTTGCGGCGTGTCGGCAAACAGCGGGCCGATTTTGTATCCGGCGCGACAAGTCCGCACCATGCTGTACCCGGCCGGTTTGCCGGTTCCATCCAGAATCGCCAGGGCGTTGCTATGCGGTTGAGTCAGCCAGCACTGGAGGAAGCGGCTGCGCTCGTCCGGGAAAAATGCCCGGTCATAGGCGCTGATATCGGCAAATGGCAGCGTTGCTGCGGGGATAATTCCGGCGTCTGCCGGCATCGTTCCACTCCCGCTTCCGCAATAACGAATGTTTCGATAAGCGAGCGCAAATCCGGATTTGCGGTAGTTGTCCTGCTGCGCGACTACCCCATCCAGCCCCACCGTGCGCTGCCCCAGGTAAGCCAGCGCGGCATTCCAGATTTGAATACCGTAGCCCTTGCCGCGATATTCCGGTTTGACGATGTAAAACCCGATGAAACCAAAGGACTCGCCGTATTTCACGGCGGAAATCACCGCCACCGGTACATTGTCGAGCAAGCCGATAAGAAAGCCGTTAGGGTCGGCAGCGTAGAAACAATCGGCATCGTGTTGGCCGGGATTCCATCCCTCCGCCGCCGCCCAATCGACGGCGATATTCAGTTCAGCGCGGGTCATGGTTCTGATGAGATAGTCAGGCATCGGCGCACCGCTTTAAAGCGTCAATGTCGGCAGCCACAATCACCGTCAAATGCCGGGTTATCTTCTCAATCGGCCAGTTCCACCAGGCAATCGCTTCAAGGGTCGCGACGGTCTCGGGTGCAAAACGTTCTCGGATGGGTTTTGCCGGATTACCCCCGACTATCGTGTAGGGGGGAACATCACCAACCACTACCGAGCGGGAGGAAACAATCGCGCCGTTACCGATTTTGACACCCGGCATGATGAGCGAATCGTAGCCTATCCACACATCGTTGCCGATGAGCGTGTCGCCCTTGTAGGGCAACTCACCGGGCTGCGGTATGGCATTTTCCCAGCCATTGGCGAAAATCCCGAAGGGATAGGTGGAAAGGCCGGAAATCTTGTGATTGGCCCCGTTCATGATGAACTTGACCCCGCGCGCCAGGGCGCAAAACTTCCCGATCACCAGGCGGTCGCCAATGAATGGATAGTGATATAACACGTTACGTTCAAAGTTCTCCGAGTCTTCCGGGTCGTCGTAATAGGTGTAGTCGCCAATCACGATGTTGGGGTTGGTCACGGTATTCTTGATGAAACATACCTGCGGAAAACCGGCCATGGGATGTTTGTCCAGTGGGCTGGGGTCGTTCACGGGGACTCCTGTTGTGCGGGACGTTTAAATTCAGGGGCGGTCTCCTGCAACTCGGCCAGCGCTTGCAACTTGAGGACGGTAGCCCAGTTGCGCGTCGTGGCGGCGTCGCCGGTGAGCCGGGAAAACGCCTGCATGAGTCTGGATTCATGGATGCCGCCGGGACACCACAAATAGGCGGCCTGGTTACCCAGCGCGATGGCTTCCGGCTGCCAGGAGGCTGCCGACAGCATCTGGCAATCGGTCAGGACGGCGGGGCGGGAAACGAAGGCAACCAGATGTTTGGCCGGATCAGTGGCGGTATCCCGCAAGGGATTGGCCTGAATTATGGCGTTCAGGTCGGTTGTGCTGATCGTGACGACCGGCGCCGGAAAACCGAAAGCGCCTTCAATCGCGGCCTCAATTGCTGACGTGAGTTGGTCTATGTCGGCGTGGGGAGCATCGAAAACCACGTTACCGCTATTAAGCAGCGTGGCGATGCGGGTATAACCCAGCTTTTCGAAAAGGGAACGCAGATCGGCCATCGCGATGCGCTTGGCCTTCCCGACATTGATGCCGCGTAGGAGTGCGATACAGGTTGCCATGGTCTGGCTTGTTCAAATCTCGAAAGCCCCGCCTTTGCTTTTTTCGGAAAAAGTAATGGGGCGGTGATCACCGCCCCATTACTCATCAACCCCGCAACGCGGCAATCCGTTCCTCGATGCTGGGATGGGTGGCGAACGCCGCCATCCAGCCGGGGCGTCCGGCGATGCCGGCGGTGGCGACGCTTTTTGGCAGTTCGCCGGCTTCCTGACCACCCAGGCGTTGCAGCGCGGCGATCATCGGGAAGGGGGTGCCGAGCAGTTTGGCGGCTCCGGCGTCGGCGCGGAATTCACGCTGGCGCGAGAAATACATGACGATCATGCTGGCGAGGATGCCGAACACGATGTCGCAGACGATCACGGTGATGGTGTAACCGATGCCGGGGCCGCTGTTTTCCTCGTCGTTCTTGCGCAGCATTTGATCGACAAAATAGCCGACGATCCGCGAGATGAAGATCACGAAGGTGTTCACCACGCCCTGGATGAGGGTCAGGGTTACCATGTCGCCGTTGGCGATGTGGGCGATTTCGTGGGCCAGCACCGCTTCCACTTCGCGTTCGTTCATGGTTTGCATAAGCCCGCTGGAGACTGCGACCAGCGCGTTGTTCTTGCTCGGGCCGGTGGCGAAGGCATTCGGTTCACCTTCGTAATAGGCGACTTCGGGCATCGGCAGGCCGGCTTCGCGGGCGAGGCGGGCGACGGTATCGACCAGCCAGCGCTCGGTCTGGGTTTGCGGATTTTCAATGACCGTTGCGCCGGTGCTCCACTTCGCCATCATCTTGGACATCATCAGCGAAATGAACGAACCACCGAAGCCCATCACGGCGGCGAAGCCCAGCAACATACCGAGATTCAGGCCGTTGGACGTGAGATATTTATTGACGCCCAGCAGGCTGGCGACGACGCCCAGCACCAGCATGACGGCGAGGTTGGTAACCAGAAAGAGAACGATGCGTTTCATTGCGAACCTCCAAATAAACAGAATTGAGTCAGACTAAAACAATGTTGTTGCAGTTATTGTAATTTTCAAGTCGTCCCGACGGTCTGCGGCATCCGTGTCGAGTTCATTCCTCGGCGGATATTTTCGCCGCCGCATCCTTGCGGTTTGACAGGATCGAACTGCCCAGCGACAGACCGATTAACGCCGCGCCCAGCAGCCCGGTGACGGCTTCGGGAATATGGTATTTCGCGCCCACCAGCATGATCGCGGCGAGTGCGCCAATTGCCCAGAACGCGCCGTGTTCCAGATAGCGGTAAGTGTTCAGGGTGCCGCGTTCCACCAGCAGGAGGGTGAAACTGCGCACGAACATCGCGCCGGCGCCCAGCCCCAGAGTGATGATGAAGAGATTGTTGGTCATCGCAAAGGCCCCCACCACGCCGTCGAAGGAAAAACTCGCGTCGAGTAATTCCAGATAGAGAAAGCCCGCTGCGCCCTGTTTGACAACCTGCTGGTGGCCGTCGTCCTCACCGCCCATCAGGGCAGCCAGGCCTTTGGCAAAGATGTAGACGACCACGCCCCACACCCCGGCGACCACGAATTCACCCTGTTTGGCCGGATCCAGCAACCCGGCGATGGAGACCACCAGGATCAGGGTGAGCGCCGCTTCGATGGCTTCCAGCTTGCCGAGGCGGGTCAATGGCGCTTCCACGAGGCTGAACCAGTGGTCGGTCTTGTGCCGGTCAACGAAAAACTTGAGGAACACCATCATCAGGAACGCCCCGCCGAATGCGGCGATCTGGTGATGAGCGGATGACAGTATCCGCGCATAATCATCGGGCCGGTTGATTGCCAGATCGAGAGCCTCAATGGGGCCGAGGCTGCCGGCGATGCCGACGATCAGCAGGGGGAACACCAGGCGCATGCCGAATACCGCCACGATGATCCCCCAAGTCAGGAAACGCCGCCGCCATACGTGATCCCACTTGTCGAGAACGGCGGCGTTGACCACCGCATTGTCGAAGGACAGCGAGGTTTCCAGCACCGTCAGGAAGGCCACTGTGACCGCGCCCTTGATGCCGCCGATGAAATAGGCGGCGATAACCGCCACTGCGCAGAAAATGTAGGAGCCGCGAAAATACGAGGTTTGCGAGGTCATCGAGGGTACTCCACGGTTAAATTTGAAATCATCAGGCGCCCCCGCCTACCGTGGCGAGCAGCGGCGATGCCAGAAATCCCGCAAGGATGGGCAAGCGCCGACGGTTGCAGCGGATACGGCTCTCCACCTGGCGATAAAACAGGATGCCCCCCGCCACGCTGACGCCCAGCGCCGTCACCAGTCCGACTAGCGCATATCCCGGCTGGTGCGGTGCGAAGCGCCAGAACAACGCGTTGATCATCATGCAGAGCGGGAAATGCACCAGAAACACCGAATACGAAACCTGCCCCAGATAATTGACCGGGGCCAGCCCGGAACGGTTCTCGAACAACGCGTAATGGCGCGCCAGCCCGAGCATCAGCATGGTGGCGCCGGCTACGGCGATACGCAGGCGATATTCGGTGAGCAGGGCCAGCGCCACCAGGGCAGCCAGTCCGGTCAGCCAGAACAACGCATCGCGGCGGGTCGCCGCCCAATAGCTCAGTGCGCCCAGACCGTAGGAGCCGAAGAAATACAAGGCGCTTTCATCCCACCAGGCGTTGCGGTTGAAAACGAACAGCGAAGACACGGTCAACAGACCGATCAACAGCGGCGCAACCAGCCCCGCCCAGCGCGCACCCATTTTGCGGGACGCCCACAACGCGGCGGAGATCACTGCAAAAAGCTGGAAATCGATGGCAACGTACCACACCCCGGCGGAAAGCGCGTCCTGGTCGAGCAAGTCCTGGAGCAACAAGGCATGGGCGAGTAATTGGGTAAGCTCCGGCAGTCCCGGAATGTAATCGTTGTCCAGCCAGCGCCGCGCCAGCGCCGCGCACAGCACCGCCAGGGTGATTGCCGCGAGATAGGGAACAATCAGCCGCTCATATCGCCGCCATATCGCCGCCAGCGGATCGGTTACTCCCGGTTCGCCGTAGGGGGCGAGGTTTTTTGCCGAGAGGAAACCGGCGATAACCAGAAACACCTGTACGGCGATACGTCCGTATTCGTAGAACCAGTCAAGCAGGCCGGAAATCAGCGGCTGGGCGACATCGGACATGGGGCCGTAAACGGCGAGATGGTGCAGAACAATAAGCAGGCAGGCGAACGCCTTGAAGGCGTCCACGCAGGGCATTCGGGTTTTGTCGTTGTTCATTGCAAATTTTTCAGAATAGGGGTATGGCGCGGGGCGCAATTATCGCTCAAATAGCTTGATACCCATAGTAAATTTCCGGCTATTTTTTATCCATGCGGCACAAGCGGTGAAACTCTTCCACCGCTGTCACCCATAACACCCCGTCGCCGACCTGACCGGAAAAAGCATTTTCGTGAATGAGGCGCACGATGTCGGCGACGATTTCGTCGGGGGCGACAATTTCCAGGCGAATCTTGTCGGAAAAATCCGTCAATTCCTCGCGGATCGAGGCATGGCGCTCCGCGCCGGTATGTTGGCTGCACCCCTGGACGCGGGTGACGTTCATGCCGGGGAAACCCGGCAGATCGCGGAAAGCATCACGGATTTTGCCGACCCGGTTGGGCTGGACGATGGCTTTGATTTCTTTCATGGTGATATCTCCTCGTTAATCCACATCATGTTTTGTCTTTCCCCGCGTCGGCGAGTCCACGCCTGGGAGCGCCGGCGTCTCGCCGGCCTGCCGGCAGGATGCCGGCGCTCC
>CAYVIN010000025.1:0-52086 GCA_964451375.1 uncultured Sulfuricella sp. | reverse complement strand
GTGTTCAGGGCCGATGCTATCCCTCAACTTCCGTATCTTTTCCCAGAAGAGCCAATCGTCGATTACCACTGAAAGGAATAGAAATGAGCCAAGAACTACTCGAGCCGATACCGCCCGGTGAAATCCTGCTGGAGGACTTCATGAAGCCGCTGGGAATCAGCATCAACGGATTGGCTCGCGATATTGCCGTGCCACCCAATCGGATTAGCGAAATCGTCAATGGCAAACGCGCTATCACCGCCGATACCGCCCTGCGGCTGGGGAAATATTTCAGCGTGTCGCCGGAAATCTGGCTGGACTTGCAGAGTGATTATGAATTGCGTCAGGCACAACGCGCTTTCTGGCCGGAAATTGATGCCCAGGTGCAACGCCGGAAGGGTGCGTTGGGTAATCCCGGAACTCGAGGTTTGAGAATCTGGCGCCGTTAGAATGGGATAGGTGGTGCTTGACGGACTGGTGCAAGTCAGTTGCCGGAATCTTTGTTAATTTTTGAGGGGTATAAAATAAAAACGCGCCGGAAGGCGCGTGTTTATTGTGGTATTGGCGGAGAGGGTGGGATTCGAACCCACGGTGACGCAAGCGCCACACCGGATTTCGAGTCCGGCCCATTCGACCACTCTGGCACCTCTCCGGCAAGTCGCGCATTCTACCAGCTTCGCAAGCATTTGTTGAGGTCGGGCGTGGACAAATTTTGCGAATGCGCCGAAACTATTAAATATGAAGGCATTATTCCCCATTCTTGTGACTGTGTTGCTGCTTTTTGGCTGTGACAACAGCGGCAAACCGGTTCCTCCTTTCCGGGAAAGCGGCGAATTGGTGGTTATTACCCGCAATAGCCCCACGACTTATTACGAGGATGCCGAAGGCCATTTTGCGGGCATCGAGCATGATCTTGCGATGTTGTTTGCCAAAGACCTGGGGGTGCGGGTGCGGTTTGTCGTTGCGCCGGATTTCAGTCATATCCTGCCGATGCTGGAAGGCCGCCAGGGGCATTTCGCTGCGGCGGGTTTGACTCCTACAGCGGAACGCGAAAAGGTGGCGCGCTTTGGCCCGCCTTATCAAACCGTTCAGCAACAGGTTGCCTACAACACTTTTTCGCTACGTCCGGCGGGTATCAAGAGTCTGCTGGGAAAACGCATCGAGGTGATGGCCGGGAGCAGCTACGCCGCTCGTCTGCAAGCGCTCAAGCAGGATTTTCCCTGGCTGAATTGGGAAGAAAAATACCAGCAGGAAAGTGAAGAGTTGCTGGGGCGGGTTGCGGACGGGTTGACCGATTTCGTGGTTGCCGATTCCCACGTGATTTCGATTGCCGAAAACTATCATCCCAACCTGGAGGTGGCGTTCAACCTTGGCGAGCCAGAAAAGCTGGCCTGGGCGTTTCCGGCGGTAGGGAGCGAGGAGTTGCTGGAAAAAGCGCAGATATTTTTTGAGCGGATTTCCGGCGACGGCACCCTGCGGCGGCTCATTGATCGTTATTACGGCCATCTGGAGCGTCTTGCCGGGGCCGATGTGGAGTCCTTTCTGGAGAACATGAATACTGTTTTGCCGGAATACCGTGCGTTGTTTCAACAGGCGCAGGAGGTGACGGATATCGATTGGCGGTTGATTGCCGCGCTGGGTTATCAGGAATCCCATTGGGATCCGTTGGCGACTTCCCCCACCGGGGTGCGCGGCCTGATGATGTTGACTGCTGACACGGCTGATTATCTGGGGGTCAGCAACCGCCTTGACCCGAACGAGAACATTCCCGCCGGGGCGCGTTACCTGCGTAGTCTCAAGGATGCTTTGCCGGTGCGCATCAGTGAGCCGGATCGCACCTGGATAGCTCTAGCCTGCTACAACACCGGGCAGGGGCATGTCGAGGATGCGCGGGTGTTGGCGCAACAGATGAAGCTTAATCCGGATTCCTGGGCCGATCTCAAAAAGACCTTGCCGCTGCTTACCAAGCCGGCATTCTCCAAAAAAGCCAAGCATGGTTATGCGCGCGGCGGCGAAGCGGTGATTTTCGTGGAAAGCACCCGAACCTATTACGATATCCTGGTGAAATTCGAACAACCCCACAAACCCGACTTTAGCACCGTGTCCCCCGAGCGCCATGCGACTCGATTCGGGGAGCGGCGCGGGGCGCGCTAACGACGGATTGCACGGGAAATGTTATTCTGTGCGGCCTTTTAACCAGTTTCAGGAAACCCGATGTCTCAGGAAAAAGTCGGCAAGAACAAGGCGGTGTACATCATGTACACGATCAAGGATCAGGATGGCAATGTGCTTGAACAGATGGATATGCCGATAGGTTATGTTCATCGCGCCGGCAGCGGAATTTTCGAGCGGGTGGAGAATGCGCTGGAAGGGCTGGGCGAGGGGGATCAGGTTCAGGTTACGCTGCCTCCTGAAGAAGGTTTCGGCGAACATCAGCCGGATTTGGCGTTTACCGACGACATCGACAACGTTCCCCCGGAATTTCGTTACGTCGGCGCTGAAGTGGAGTTTTCCAACGATAGCGGCGAAACCATGATGTTCAAGGTTACCCACATTGCCGACGGCAAGCTGACCATCGACGGCAATCATCCCATGGCCGGCAAAACCGTCGTATTCGACGTGTCCATTCAGTCCATCCGCGCCGCCGATCCCGATGAAATTGCCTCCGGGCGTCCGGCGGACAGCAGCTTTTCTTCCCTGCACTAACATTTTTGGTAAGACGCCACCCCGGAATAATAAACCTGGCTTAAGGTTTTTTTTGCCGGGGGCGCTTGTCCGGCGGAGGTGTTCGTTTAGCGGGTGGTTTGGCGGGATTGGGCGAGGCGGAGGTGATCCTTGCAGCAGAAAAATTGCTCGCCGTTCGGCACACTTTCGTTTTTCGGTAAATACACCGCGCAGTAGGCGCAGCGCACCATATCCTCAACGCGCTTGGGCTGACCGGCCTGAGCGCGCGCCGCTTTACGGCTGTTCCTGGTGAGCAGCAGGTAGATAAAAAATACGCAAGCGAGCAGCAGGACAATTTTAAGCATGGGCAATTTCCTCTTCGCGTAGCCTTACGCAATTCCGACCCTCGTGTTTGGCCTGGTAAAGCGCGTAGTCTGCGATGGCGATACATTCTTCGACCGTCAGGTCGGATTTCAGCATGGTAACGCCAAATGAGGCGGTAATGCGAACCGTGTTGCCGTCGTCGAGCTGAATATCCAGTTTTTCCAGGCCGGCGCGCAGCCGCTCAAGGATTACCACGGCTTGCTGGCCTTCGATATTCGGCAGGCACATCAGAAACTCCTCCCCTCCGTAGCGGTAGAGCGTGTCGTAGGGGCGCAGGGTTTCCACGAAAAACTTTACCGCAGTACGTAATACGAGATCGCCGGCGCGGTGTCCGTGGGTGTCGTTAATGCGCTTGAAGTAGTCAAAATCCAGCATTACCAGGCTGCAAGGCTGTTTGGTGCGGGTTGCCCGCTGCCGTTCTTCCTCCAGCGAGGGAATCATTCCCTGGCGGTTGCATACTCCGGTCAGGGGATCAATGGTGCACAACGAGTCGCGAATTTCAAACTGGAGTTCGATGAACAAGTTTTGCAGGTCGATCCCGATGTCGAAGAACTCGCCATATTCGGCGGACGAAACCGGATGGCCTTCAGCAACTGTCTGGCGCAGATGCCGCCCGACATCGTGTATTTGGTGGTGTCTTTCCACCACCCGGTGAAACAGGGGATGTTCACGCAGCAAAGGGTGGGATTGGTTGTATAGCCAGACGCCCAATTCGCAGCGGCAATGGGCGTTTTTGGAAGCATCGTCTTCGCGGAACGGCAGATTGCATACCAGCGTTCCGTGCCAGTCTTTTAGCCAGGCGTTGAAATTGCCCAAGGCGAGCGAAAGCTGATTAAGGATGTCAGCCGCTTCGTGGGGGTGGAGGGACTTGAGTGCGTTCATGAAAGGCACCTTAAATTCAAGTTTGCACCTGGCAGTCCCACAATCATAGACGCGTAATACACGGCCCGTAGATCGGAAATTTGCGTCCCCGTCTTTCGAGCAGGGTAGCCTTTTTCAGGAAAGGGTTGATTATCAATGAGCGATGGACTTCATGCAAGTTAACCGCCGTGCGTCAAAATTGTGCGCCGTTTATTTTGGTGCACCGAAGTTGGGCGCATTTTTGAGTTGCCGGAATGTCGCGCCTTAATCAAAACAAAACCTTGTCGTTTATGGAACAATTCTTGTATGGATTGTCGGCTTTGTAATCATACCGGGAGAGTTGCATGGAAAGTTTGAAAGTGGGGAACGACGTACTGTTCATCCTGCTCGGCGCAATTATGGTGCTTGCGATGCACGCGGGATTTGCATTTCTTGAACTGGGCACGGTGCGCCGCAAAAATCAGGTGAATGCGCTGGTCAAGATATTGACGGATTTTGCCGTTTCGACCATCGCCTATTTTTTCATCGGTTATGGCGTCGCCTATGGCGTGGATTTTTTTGTCAGTGCCGAGACACTTGCGGAAAAAGGCGGCTACGAACTGGTCAAGTTTTTCTTCCTGCTGACCTTTGCGGCGGCGATTCCCGCGATTATCTCCGGCGGAATTGCCGAACGGGCGCGTTTTAATCCCCAGCTTGCCGCCACTTTTATATTGGTCGGATTCGTCTATCCGTTTTTTGAAGGGATTGCCTGGAACCATCACCTGGGTGTGCAGGACTGGCTGAAAGCCGCTTTCGGCGAAGAATTCCACGATTTTGCCGGTTCCGTGGTGGTTCATGCGATGGGCGGCTGGATTGCCCTGCCGGCGGTGATCCTGCTTGGCGCGCGGCGCGGGCGTTATACCAAGGACGGCATGGTCGCGGCGCATCCTCCTTCGAACATTCCCTTCCTTGCGCTGGGCGCGTGGATTTTGACGGTCGGCTGGTTTGGCTTCAACGTCATGTCGGCGCAGGAAATCGGCAAGATCAGCGGCCTGGTGGCGGTGAATTCACTGATGGCGATGGTCGGCGGAACCCTGGCGGCGCTGCTGGCTGGCAGGAACGACCCGGGTTTCGTGCATAACGGCCCGTTGGCCGGTCTGGTGGCGGTGTGCGCCGGTTCCGATCTGATGCACCCGCTTGGTGCGTTGGTGACCGGCGCGATTGCCGGCGCGTTGTTCGTCTGGATGTTCACCCAGACCCAGAACAAATGGAAAATCGATGACGTACTCGGGGTGTGGCCGCTGCACGGCTTATGTGGCGCGTGGGGCGGTGTTGCCGCAGGTATTTTCGGCGCGAAGGCGCTGGGCGGCATCGGCGGGGTAAGTCTGGCTTCCCAATTCATCGGCACCGCGCTGGGGATTGCCATCGCCCTGGCGGGCGGCTTTGCGGTTTACGGCGCAATCAAGAAATTCGTGGGGATACGCCTTGATCCCGAAGATGAATTCAACGGCGCGGATCTGTCCATCCACAAGATTTCCGCAACGCCGGACGGGGAAATGTAAATCAGGAGCGCCTGGGCTGGTCGCGGGGCGATCAATCCAGGCTTGTTTTTCCGGCGCTTTTCTTCACGTTTGCCGGGCGTGTTTCAATAAAGCCGCACTGTTCAGAGGCGAATTTCCACCAGGGTGATGTCGTCGTGGAAATCGTTGCCGCCGTGGAATTTCTCCAATTCCGCCAATACTTCATCCAGTGATCCTTGCAAGCCAAGTGGCGCGACCAGCGCGGCGAGGCGTTTTGCGCCGAACATTTCCCCGGCGGGATTTTCGGTTTCGCTGATTCCGTCGGTGTAGACGTACAGCCGGTCATTTTCGGCGACATCCAGGGCAACGCAGGCGGCGGCGATATCGAGATCGGGAATGATCCCGAAAGGCAGGGTGCCGGTGGACGGCAGGCGCTTTTCTTCTCCACTCGCGCCAAACAGCAGGCAGGTGGGAATACCGGCACACCACAGATAAAGCCGGTCGCGGGCGGCGCTGATTTCCACGAAACACGCCACCATGAACATTTCAGCGGGAAGTTGCGTGTACAACACGTTGTTGAGGGTCGCTAGGGTGGCCCGGCAGTCTGCACTGGCGGCGGCGCTCGAATAAAACACCTGGGTCACCAGCGGCGCGGCGACGGCGGCGGGCAGGCCGTGTCCGGTGAAGTCGCCGACCAGCACCCATTGCCGCCCGTCCGGGGTGCAGGCGGATAACAGGATGTCGCCGTTGCAGCGTTCGACCGGCGAAATCAGGTAACGCAGATTCCGCTCGTCGAACTGCTGGTGGGTGCGCATCCTGATGATGATGTTTTCCACCATGGTGCGTTCGTTGGCCAGTTCGCTGTTGCGGATTTCCAGTTCAGCTCGGGCTTTGCGCAAGGCGAGATGGGTCGCCACCCTGGCGAGCACCACCGGCGGGTTGAAAGGTTTGGTGATGTAATCCACCGCGCCGCCGGAAAGCCCGCGGATTTCGCTTTCCATGTCGGACAGGGCGGTAATGAATATCACCGGAATCGATTGCGTTGCCGGCTTGGACTGGAGTTGCGCCAACACATCGTAGCCGTCCATCACGGGCATCATGATGTCGAGCAGAACCAAGTCCGGCGGCGTTTCCGAGTCGGCGATGCGGAGCGCCTTTTCACCGCTGCCGGCGACCTTGACCTTGTATTGGTCTTTCAGCAATCCGCTCAGCAGGGTGAGATTGTCGGGCGTGTCGTCCACCACCAATATGGTTGGTTTGGCGAATTTGTCGGTTGATTCAGGCATAAATGTCCGGTCATGAAGTGTAGCGGTTCACAGGCTCTCAGGCTCCGCCAATGCGGTCGAGCTGTTCCTTCTTGGTTGCCAGTGCTTCGGCGGAGTCGGCGAAGCGGGCCGCAACCCGGAGAATTTCGCCTTCGACGGCGAGAAAGGCGTCAACGATGTCGGGATCGAAATGGCTGCCTTTTCCCTCCACAATGATTTTCGCCGCTTTTTCATGGGGCATGCCGTCCTTGTAGACCCGTTTGCTGGTCAAGGCGTCGTACACGTCGGCCACCGCCATCAGTCGTGCGGAAAGGGGAATGGCTTCTCCGGCGAGTTGTTCGGGGTAGCCCGAGCCGTCCCATTTCTCCTGATGGTAAAGGGCGATTTCCTTGGACATGGTGAGGAAATCGACTTTCATCCCCAATTGTTGTTCGGCGTGTTCGAGGGCGTCACGTCCCAGCGTGGTGTGGGTTTTCATGATTTCGAATTCTTCCGGCTCGAAACGCCCCGGTTTTAACAATATCCGGTCGGGAATGCCGACTTTGCCGATGTCGTGCAACGGCGCGGATTTGAACAGCATGGTGATGTAGTGGTCGGTGAGAATGGCGGCGAAACGCGGGTGGTCGCGCAGATTTTCGGCGAGCAGGCGCACGTAAAACTGGGTGCGGCGGATATGATTGCCGGTGTCCGAATCGCGGGTTTCGGCGAGCGACGCCAGGGCGAGGATGGTGACATCCTGAATCGCCATCACTTCGCAGGTGCGCCGCGCCACTTCCTGCTCCAGAAAATCCGCCTTGTCGCGCAGGAAATCGGCGCTGGCCTTGAGCGCCAGATGGTTCTTCACCCGCGCCATCACGATGGGCGGGCTGATCGGCTTGGTCAGGTAATCCACTGCGCCGAGTTCGAGGCCTTTTTTTTCGTCTTCAACTTCCGCCTTGGCGGTGAGAAAAATCACCGGGATATCGCGTGTCGCGGGATTGTTCTTGAGCCGTCGGCACACCTCGTAACCGTCCATTTCCGGCATCATGATGTCGAGCAAGATCAAATCCGGGGAAGGGGCCGACGCGGCGATGCGCAACGCTTTTTCTCCGCCGTTGGCGACCTTCACCTTGTAGTCGTCCTTGAGCAGCCCGCTCATCAGCGAGAGATTGTCGGGGGTGTCGTCCACCACCAGGATGGTGGCTTTTTCAACAACGTCGAGAGTGATGGTCATGGCTTGATTTATCCGTATTTATTTGGCTTGCGGAATTCAGGCGCTATCCGGCTTGATCCGAACCGATAAACAATGCCCGCGCAGCGGCGAAACCGGCAGGGCGTCCAGCGTGAGACTGCCGTTGAAACTCCCCCCGTCGCCGCGTAAAAAAGCCGCTGCTGCGGCTGCCGCATGATTGCCGGAGCGCGCCGCCGTGGTGAGTTCGGTGATTTCCTCGTGCAGATGTTGCGGAAACAGGTGCAAGAAATTTTGGCCGATGAGGTCGTTCTCGCTGTAACCCAGCCTCTTCAGGGTAGTGGGGTTGGCGAGCAGGATGCGCCCGCTTTCGTCAAGAAACAGCCGCCCATCCGGCGATTTGTCGAGCACCGCGTGAAGCCAGCCGGTCGCTTCCTTGCCCGCGTCCTGCTGGGCCTGCAAGGCCAGAGTCTGGCGGCGCGCTTCGGCAAGCGCCTCGGCGGTGCGGCGGGCGGCCAGCAGAATATCGAGGTTCATCGACAACACCGGCAGGAGTTCTTCGATTATTGTCCGGGCGGCGGCGAAATCGGCGTTGAGCGAGGCAAGTTCGACCACCCCCAGCAGATGGCCGTTGCTGATTACCGGAAATATCAGCAGGCCTCGGGGCGGCGCTTCTCCCAGTCCCGAGGCGATATTTCCGAAGCACAGTTCGGGCAGATCGAAGTGCAACGTCCGGCGCTCGGTTGCACATTGACCCAGCAGACCTTCGCCGGGCGCGATGCCGGCGGGCGCGGCGTGGCTGCCGTATATGCCGGCCAGATGCAGACCATCGCTTGCGGCGGTGTAGAGGCCGGCCTGGTGCAGCGGCAGGTGCTGGGCCAGTGTGGCAAAAAATATCCGGCTCAGGTCGCCGACATCGCGGGCCTGCTGAAGCTGCGCGCCGAAATCCGCCTTGCGCGCCTTGAGCGCCGCTTCGGCGGCGAGTTGGGCGGCGGCGCGCTGGCTTTCCGCCAGTGCTTCGTTACGCGCAAACGCGTCGCGCGTGGCGCGCAACGCCAGCCACAGCAGGATGACCACAATCAACGCTACCGCCAGCCCAACCCCGGCGAGCCGGGCGGGTGGGGCCGCCGGTGCGAGGTCGCCGAGCATCACCACCGACCAGTCGCCGCTCGGGTCGTTCCAGCGCAAGGCCGCTTGTGCGGTGGCGTAACGTTTGCCGCCAAGCGGAACAACCGCGTCAGTGGAATCGAAAGGCAATGACGCGGGTTTTGCGTCTTTCTCGAAGTGTTTGCCGAATTGTTTGAGCGCGCCGATTTCCTGAATACGTTGCGGTGTTGCCGGGCCATCCAGGCGGAACAGCCAGCCTTCCTCGCTGCTCGCGAACACCACGCCTTGCGGCGAGAGCAGCAGCCCGATCCCCGACGCTGTACTCAACTGGTTGTCCACCGTGTGCATATTCAGCCGCGCCGCGAGTACGCCGATGATTTCGCTTTGATTGCCGGGGTTGGCGAAAATCGGCGCGGCGATATACAACGCCCGCTCCCCGGTGGACGAGCCGACGGCGGCATAAACGTTTTCCTTGCCACTCAGCGCGGCCTGAAAATAGGGGCGGGTTTTAATGCTGTTGCCGCTACGGGAGCGCCCCTTGGCGTCCCAGGAAACCACGATGACGCCTTCCCGGTTGACGACAAAGGCCCCGTCGCCGCCTATCCCTTTGCCGAGGGCTTCCAGCACGGATTCGATATCTCTGGTTTTTGCCGCCCCGGCGGCGTCTTCGGCACGGGCGGCGTTGCGAATCACCATGTCCATCTGACCGGCGACCAGAACCGCGCCCATCGCCTTGCCGCCCGCCGTTTGATTGCGCAGGCCCGAGGTGTACCAGCGCGTTTCGTCAAGCAGTTGGTGGCGCAGCGCGGTTTCCTGGACGTGTCGGTAATAGAGTGCCGCAGCCAGGCCGGATGTCAGCGCAATAAGCAGGATCAACAGGTGGGCGCGCCGAGTATGCTGCAACAGCCATGTTTTTCGGGTCATTTCAAGCCTCCAGTCCACGCGCTGACGCCGCTTCACGCAGAACGGCCAGGGTCGCCTCGAAATCGAAGCTGCGCAGTTCCGCTTCGATTTTTTGCCAATGCGCCGGGAAAGCGGTCTTGAACAAATCGACGTTTTCATCCCACAGGTCGCCAGCCTCCGAATCATCATCGGCCAGCAGGGCGGTCAGCTTGGTCAGCACCGCCGGGAGTTTTTCCAGATCCGCCGTCTGGGCGGCGACTTGCGGATCAGGCGGCAGCGCCGCTTCGAGAGCGTTGACGAGCGCCTCCAGCAGCGTGGCGGGTGAAGTCAGCAGGGCATCCACGGCGGCGCGCGGCAGATCGTCGTGGATCGCCGCTTCCAGCTTGCCCGCCGCGATTTGGAGTTCCTCCGCCCCGATGTTGCCGGCGGTGCCCTTGAGCGTGTGGGCGAGACGTTCGGCGGTATTCCGGTCGCTGCCGTCGAGGGCGGCCTGAATCTGGCGAATCGCGGATTTTTGTCCGGCCACGAATTTGCGCAACATGGAAAGATACAGCGGCTTTTTGCCGATCACCCGGCGCAGGCCGAGATCAACATTCAGTCCGGCGATGGCGCGCGGCAGTTCGTCGTCGCCGGCGGGTTTCGCTGCCGGTGCGGGAAGCGGGCGCGGGGCGACGCTGGATTGGGGTTTGATCCATTTGCGCAGCGTTGCCCAGAGTTCCTCGGGTTCGATGGGTTTGGGCAGATGCCCGTTCATTCCGGCGGCGATGCAGCGCTCGCGATCCTGCTGCATGGCGTTGGCGGTCATCGCGACGATGGGTAGTGCGGCGAATTGCGGCAGCTTGCGGATTTCCTGAGTGGCGGTGAGGCCGTCCATAACCGGCATCTGCATGTCCATGAGGACGATGTCGTAAGGACTTTTTCCCACCCTATCTAGGGCGATCTGACCGTTGTCGGCGATATCCACCACGAAGCCGGCGTCCTTGAGCAATTCGGCGGCGACTTCCTGATTGAGTTCGTTGTCTTCCACCAGCAGGATACGTGCGCCTGCGAGCGCCGACAAATCCACTTCGGCGGTGCGCTCGGTGTCGCGATAACTTACGCCGTCGTCGTTTGCGCCGCCCAGTGCGCGCATCAGGCAATCGAACAAAATGGAGGGGTTTACCGGCTTGATGAGCACATCTTCGATACCCACCGCTTCCGCGCTTTTGATGATTTCCTCGCGCCCGTAGGCGGTCACCATGAGCAGGTGGGGTTGCTCGGCGAGGCCGAGTTGGGCGATGTGGCGCG
Source organism: uncultured Sulfuricella sp. (assembly GCA_964451375.1). GTDB lineage: Bacteria > Pseudomonadota > Gammaproteobacteria > Burkholderiales > Sulfuricellaceae > JAGXQV01. The sequence continues at coordinate 40,969 of CAYVIN010000025.1, read as the reverse complement.
CGGTTTCGGCGCCGTCCATTTCCGGCATCTGCCAGTCGAGGAATACCACCGAATACGCGCAGCTTTCCTCGATGGCGCGGCGCACGGCTGCGACGGCGGCTTTACCGTTGTCTACCGAATCGACGCGGAAACTCATGCTTTCCAGCATGTCGGCGAGCACCACGCGGGCGTTTTCGTTGTCATCCACCACCAACATACGGCGTCCCCGCAGGTCGGGGCTGGGAACGAGGCGGCGCGCCCGTTGCGCACCCTTGCCGAGACGGGCGGTGAACCAGAAGGTGGAGCCTTTGCCGACTTCCGATTCGACGCCCACCGCGCCGCCCATCAGTTCGGCGAGATTCTTGGAAATCGCCAGTCCCAGCCCGGTGCCGCCGTATTTGCGGGTGGTCGAGGCGTCGGCCTGGGAAAAACTCTGGAACAGGCGGCCCATCTGTTCTTCGGTAAGCCCGATTCCGGTGTCGCGCACCCCGAAGCGCAGCAGGACTTCCGTGTCGTTGTCCTCCTGCTTGGTGACGTTGATGCAGATTTCCCCGGAATCGGTGAACTTCACCGCATTGTTGCTGTAGTTGACGAGGATCTGGCCGAGCCGCAACGGGTCGCCGATCAACGCGCCGGGCACGTCGGGTGCGACGTTGAAAATCAGTTCCAGACCTTTTGCGCCGGTTTTTTCGCCGATCAGGTTGGATACGTTTTCCAGCACTTTTTCCAGGTCGAAGTCGGTGCGTTCGACGCTGAGTTTGCCCGCTTCGATTTTCGAGAAATCCAGAATGTCGTTGATGATCCCCAGCAGGTGCTGGCCGGATTGCTGAATCTTGCGCAAATAGTCGCGCTGGCGGGGATTGAGGTCGGTTTTGAGCGCAAGGTGCGACATGCCGATCACAGCGTTCATCGGGGTGCGGATTTCGTGGCTCATGTTGGCGAGGAAGTCGCTTTTGGTTTTCGCGGCGTCTTCGGCCAGTTGTTTGGCCTGTTGCAGGGCTTTTTCGGCTTCCTTTTGTTCGCTGATGTCAACGAAGGTGCCGACCAGCCCGCCCGGCGAGCCGTCCGCCATGCGGAATCCGGAAATGAAATAAAGCGTCTGGTGAATCGCCCCGTCGGCGAAGGGAATCGGCATTTCCTTGCGCAGTGTGCCGCCGCTCGCGATGATTTCCTCGTCTTCCTGCTGATAGGCGATGCGGTCGGCTTCCGGCAGGTAGTCGAGATCCATCACCCGTTTGCCGATTAGGGTGGTGCGGGATATCCCGAAAGTTTCCTCGTAGGCGCTGTTGAAACCGAGGAAACGGCTGTCCGCGCCCTTGTAGAAAATCGGGTAGGGAATGGTGTTGACCAAGGCCTGCTGGAAGTTGGCCTGGTCGCGCAGGGCTTGCTCCATGGCTTTGCGTTCGGTGATGTCGAGCACCGATACGCAAATGCCCAGGCCCCGGTTGGTGGTGGCTGCCAGGCGCGCCAGCCCGACTTCCACGGGGAAGGTCGAGCCGTCCTTGCGCAGCCCGAAAAGCTGGGCGTCGGTGGCGCCCATTTCACGGCGCGGGACACCTTCTGCGATGAAGCGGCTGCGCTGGGCGGGATGCCCGGCGCGCGCCGAGGAGGGCACCAACGCTTCGATCTTCAAGCCGGCCAGTTCGCCGCGCCCATAACCGAACAAATCTTCAGCGCGTGGGTTGGCGAGAGTGATAGTGCCCCATTCGTCGCTTACCAGCAGTCCGTCCGGGGCTGACGCGACGATCCCCCGGAACCATTCTTCGGTTTCCGCAATGGCCTGTTGCTGGGCCTCCAGTTCTTCGGTTTGCATCTCCAGTTGGGACGCCTGTTCTTCCAGGCGCTGCGCCTGTTCCTGGGTGGCTTCGAGGAGCCGCCGGGTTTTGACGTTGCGTTCGAGGATTTCCATGGTCAGCGCCGCGACTGTCAACAGCCCTTCCAGCAGCGCCTGTTCCCGCGCCCCGAAGGCGCGCAGGCTGGCGACTTCGAGCACCGCCAGCACCCGTCCGGCGCTTAACACCGGCAATACCATGATGGCGGCGGGTGTCGCCTCGCCGAGGCTGCCGCCGATACGCACGTAATCCTGGGGCGGGCGGGTGATGATGATCGGGGCTTTTTCCAGCGCACACTGGCCGACCAGGCCTTCACCGTAGGCGAACGATTGCGCCAGACTCTTGCGTTCGCGGTAGGCGTAATGGGTGAGGAGGCGCAGGCAACGGCGTTCTTCGTCGTGGATGTAAAAGACGCCGTGGCCGATTTGCAGTAACGGGGCGGCATTCGACAGAAGGCGCTGCGCCAGTTCGCTGAAACTGTCGGCGCTTTGCAATTCGGCGGCGATTTGCGCTTGGTGGGTTTTCACCCATTGTTCGTTTACCACCTGCAAGGCCATTTCCCGGTAGGCGTCGAAGGAACGCGCCAGTTCGCCGATTTCCGAGTTTTCCGCAATCAGCGCCAGATGGCCGGCGCTTTGCCCGCTCAGCAGATGCTGGACTTCCTCGTTCATCCGGGTCAGCGGTTTAATCACGCGCCGCCGGTAGAAAAAGCCGAGGATGCCGATGACCAGCAAAACGTTGACGCCGGCCAGAACCAGACTGATTTGCCAACTGCGCGCCACAATGTGCGCCGCCTCGCCGACTTCCTTGTCCAGACGTTTGTTGAGCCGCTCGCGGAAATCGTCCACCGGGGTGTAGATGTTTTTCAGGGCTTTTTGGTAGTCCTCGCCGAATACCAGACTGATGGCCTTGGCGCGATTGCCTTGCGCGCCTTCCTTGAAAGCCTGCTCTTCGAGTTCGATGAGTTTGTCCGAATTGCCCTTGGCTTTTTCGATGAGGCCGATTTCCTCGGCGGTCAGCCCCATTTCGCGTAACGCCAGTTCGGCCTTGTCGCGGCTTTTGAGAACCTTGACTTCGTCCCAGTAGGCTTTTTCGAATTGCGCGTCGCCGGTCGCCGCAAAAATCCTCACGCTGTTGGTCAGGCTTTTCGAGCCGGCAATCAGGCGGTCGGCCTGGTTGGCGGCGTTTTGGCGGCGCTCGATGGTATGCCGCTGCTGCTCGCGAAAGTGATCGAATACCAGAAAACTCGCGCAATTGAGCGCGCTCATGAGTAGATAGACGCCAACAACGATCCGGTTTGCCTGTTTGATGTACATGTTTTGGCTTCCCCGTATTAGAGCGACGGGCCGGCGTGGTGCGCCGGTTCATCGCGCCTGGCGCGTTCCCGGGAACGGCGTTCGGTGATGTCGCGGAATACCACCACCACCCCGATGACTTCGTTCTGACGATGAATGGCGGTGGTCGAATATTCGACCGGCAGCGCCACGCCGTCCTTGCGCCACAACACTTCGTCGTCCACCGTGCGGGGCTGACCGTCCTGTCCGGTGCGGAACATCGCGCAGCGCTCCAGCGGGAATGTCCTGCCGTCGGGATAACGCTGGTGTACCAGGTCGTGCATTCTTTTGCCGATTACGTCGGTTTCGTCGAAGCCCAGCATTTCCAGCGCAGCCTTGTTGACGAAAGTCGTTACGCCGTGGCTGTCCATGCCCCAGATGCCGTCGCCCACCGAGCTGAGAATCAAGCGGCTGCGTTCTTCGGCGAGGGCGGTTGACGCCAGCAGTTCAGCGGTGCTTTCGGCGCGCAGCAGGATATCCAGACTCATCGCCACGGTGGGTTCGAGTTCCGCCAGCAATTGCCGGTGGTCGTCGCTGAAACCGTGGAGTCCCGCAACTTCCAGCACCGCGAAGAGGCGTCCGGCATAACACAGCGGCAGAATCAGAATCGCCGCCGGGGGACAGTCGCCCAAACCGGATTGAACGCGGAAATAAGCCGGGCCGGGGGAGTCGATGAGTATCGGTTGGCGGTCGGCGGCGCATTGGGCAAGCAGGTTGCCCTGGCAGACATCCGCCGCCAGTATTGTTTCCGGGGTTGCGCCGGGGCCGCCGTAGCGCACCGTAGCGCGCAATTTCCCGGCCTCTTCGTCCCACAGGCAGAACAGCGCTTGCCCCAGATGGAGGCGCGGCGCCAGTTCCGAGAGCAGGGTTTGGGCGAGTTCACGCGGGGTCAACGCCTGCTGCAAATGTTGGGTGATGTCGCGCAACACGGTGCGGCGCGCCGCCTGATTTTCGATTTGCGCGGTATCCGCCTGCATTTTGTCGATCAGCGCGGTGATTGGTCTGCGCACTGCGCCTACCATGCCGCGCGCCGCGATCAGTGCGGCGATTGAGATGAGGATCATCAAGCCGCTGAGGATAGAGGCGAGTTTGCCGGATACCGCATCGAAATCGCTTTCGGGGGCCAGTGTGGCGATGCGGAAGGTCTGGTTGCGCACCGGCAGGGTGAAAACGCTGGCGATCCAGTCTTCCTCGCCGCCGCCGACCTGAGCCGGGATACGCAGCGTATCGCGGGGACCGCTGGGCGCTTCAGCGTTCAACCGTAAAGCGCCGGCCAGCGCCGTCAGGCCGAGTTCGCCGGGTTCCTGAAGGAGGGCTTTTTTCAGCGCTTCATCGTTGTTGAAATTTTCGTGATGCGGCAAACCCAGCAATTTGTTGTCGGCGGTCAGCAACGCGACCTGACCGTGATTGCCGAAAGTGAGGCGGGTGGTGAAGCGCGACAGATCGGTCAACATCACATCAAAGGCCACCACCAATTGCCGGCCGGTTTTTTTGTCCGTCCAGCGCAGCGAGGCGGTGATGCCGGGGTCTTTGGTGGATTGGAAAATATACGGCGCAGTCCAGTACACCTGGCTTTCCGGGGTCGCCATCGCGCCGCTGAACCAGGGCCGTTTGCGCGGATCGTAGTCCTGCTCCTTCCATTCGTCGCCTTTGGCGGAACGGTCTTCATGCCACAGCAGCCAATGTTGCTGCTTACCTTTTTTGGGCACATCGGTGATACGGTTTTTCCACCCGTCGGGGACTTTGAGGAGCAGGATTTCCCGCCCGGAATCATCGGCCAGATGAATGCTGCTGACGATGCTGCGCTGCTGAATGACCGGAATCATCAAGCGGTTGAATGCGCCGGGATCGTCGAGGTTGGTGAGTCCGTCGCGGCTCCACTCGTGGAAAGTGAGGAGGATGCGCTCGACTTGCCCGACCATGTTTTCTGTTTTGGCGACCACCTGCTCGGCGGCGTTGTGCTGGCGGGTCAGGGCTACCGCATCGGCGAGCGGACGGGCCTGAAGCAAATACAGGCTGACCGCAACGGTTAATGAAGCGAGCAGCACGATAAGCGGGGCCAGCCAGTTGAGGCGATTAAGCAGGCGGGCGATGTGGCTGGCGGTGCGGTTGCCGGGCGGCGCTCCGGCTTCTTCCGTTGCAGGCGTAGTGTTCATATCGGTCACGGTTTTTTGTGTCGCCGCTACTTCCGAAAGGCCGGTGTCCCGGTCATCCGGCCTCCGGTGAGGAGGCGGGTCGACTTCCCTTTTGAGTAAACGGGATTATGCCAGATATCCTTGCCCGAAAAACCGCTATTTCCCTATTTGCGGGAGGGTGGCGTCATGCCGTGGTGATCACGCAAGGCTTTCACGATGCAGGGAATTGTTTTCTGCATATGAAATGAATATATCCGTAATTCAGGGTATTGTAAAAATTTGGTAATTGTTTATCAAAGGGGGTTATTTATTGAATCCGAAAAAATAGCCCGCAAAAAAATATTACAATTTGATTAAACAGGTGCTGTATCGTCGTATTAATTTTATAAAGTTATGTATGCAGTATGTGATGACATACTGATTCACATAAATAATATATTGGATAATGATTGATAAGTTAGAATTATCGGCAATTGTTGCAAAATAGTTTGATAACTTCTATTGTGATATTTGGTGAGTTAATGTGAGTGTGTATGAAATTGTGAGGCTTGGTGAGAATTGGTGAAAAAATATGAGTGAAAATAATATAGATAATGTTTTTGGCAATGGGTACCATGCGACCGGAATAATTTGTTCAAGCTAAAAATATCAGGCGCGTCAGCAGGTACTCGGGAGGTCAAAAGTGATTGCCGGCATTGAAATTAAAGTGAAATATTGGGTGGGAGCGCTTGGAATCCGTTCTTTGTTGAAGCAGGGGGCGGCGCTGGCGCTGCTCGGGGTGGCGATGGCGGCGCAGGCAACGACCACCATCAACCAACAATTCAATGCGGCTACCATCAATCCAGGCGATGTTTCCCAATACACTATCACTATCGCCAATACCTCTCTGGTGACGCTGACCAGCGCCAAGGCGACGGTGGTTTTTCCCGCCCAGATCACGATTGCCGGCACTCCCGCGATCACTAACGGCTGCGGCTTTAGCGGCGTGACGGCGACTTCCGGCACCTCGTCGGTGGTGCTGACCGGCGGAACCATCCCCGCCGGCAACGGGACGGTGGATGGCTCGTGTACCTTCAAGGTGAACGTCACTTCGACCACCGCCGGCAACCACATCGCCACCATTCCCGCGACGACCACCCCGAATGGCGTCACCAGCGGCTATACCGCCAAGGAAAATGGCGTTGACGTATTCAACAATACTTCCGCCAACGCCACCCTGTCGGTGAATACCCTGCAAAACCCGACCGGTTCCAAGAGTTTTGCGCCGTCGCCTGCGATTGCCGGCGACCCGGTCACGCTGACCATTACCCTGACCAACCCCAACGCCGGGGCGACCATCCCCCTGACCACCGTGGTGGACACCCTGCCGGGAACTATGGTGGTGGCGGCTACGCCAACCGCCGGCACGACCTGTAGCGGCGGCGCGGTAACCGCAACGGCGGGAGCGAACACGATTACCCTGAGCGGCGGCACGATTCCGGCAGGCGGTTCCTGTACCTTCACCGCCAAGGTTGTTGTCCCGACGGTTACCGGTACTTCGCAAGCCTTTACCAATACGCTGGGAGCCGGCGCTATCGGCAATACACGCGGCTTGACCAGTCCGTCATTTAATCAGGCGCTGACGGTGAATTCTCCCATCGGGGTTGCCAAAAGTATCGCCACCAGCCCGATTCCGGCGGGGCAGCCGTCGCTGATGACGATTACCGTCACCAATAACAGCACCACCAATACCCTGCCGATCACCAGCATGGTTGATAATTTCCCGGCCAGCGTCACCATTATCGATATGGCCAATGGCGCCGCCGCCAATCCCAGCGTAACCTGCGATGGAACCGGCGCGGTCAACGGAACGTTAAGCGATGCGTCCGATGTCGCCCTGAGCAACGGCAGCACCAGCATCAAGCTGGCCGGGGCGACTGCCGGGCCGAAATCCGGCGCTAACGGCAAATGTACGATTACCGCCTATGTCACATCGAGCACCGACGGCACCCATACCAATACCGTAGCGGGCAATGCAGTGGTGAATCCCACCGGCCACAACAGCCCCAGCGCGAGCGCCAATCTGGCGGTGAATGCGCAACTGACGCTGAGCAAAACGGTGACGGTACAAAACGTCGCGCCCGGACAATGGACGCAGTTTGCCGTGACCATCAGCAACTGGTCGGGCGCACAAGTGACCAACGTCAGTTTTCTGGACGTGTTGCCGAACGCCGGCGGCACTCAAATGTTGTTGCAGGATAGCGGCGATCCTACGCTTTCCGCCGGGTGTACCGGCGGAACCTGGACAGGCACTAATGCTGCCGGCACATCCACCGGGGCAGCCCCGGTTGGCGGCACGGACGCCGGTTTGATGTGGAGCGCCGGTACCGTTGCAGCGGGAACGGGAACCACGCCCGGCACCTGTACGGTGACGTTCAAGGCGTTGCTTCCCGGAACCGCAGCCACCGGATTAACGTTTACCAACCAGATTCCCGCTTCCGATGCCGCGACCATCGGGGTTTGGGGCGCCGGCACCGGGCCGGGCGGGGTGGTCAGGAATACCGCCGCCAGCCCCACGCCGGTCGCGCTTAACGTGGCGTCGGTCGCCGCCGTTGCCGTGACCAAAAGCTTCAGCGCCAGCAGTATCGCCCAGGGTGCAACATCGACGCTGACCATCAAGATACGCAACCGTACCCTGGCGTCGCTGACCGCCGTCAACCTGACCGACACCCTTCCTGCAGCACTGACCCTGGCCGCCAACCCGGCGGCGACCAACAATTGCGGCGGTGCGCTGCAAGCCTTCCCGGGCGGCAATCAGGTGATCCTGACCGGCGGCACGGTGGCGACTCGCCCCAATGCTTCGGAATACACGGAATGTACGATCACCGTGAAAGTTACCGGCACTACCGTGGGGACTCATACCAATACCATCACCCCGGCCAATTTCAGCAGCAGCGCCGGCACCATTCCGGCCAACGTGACGGCCAATCTGGTGATCGGCACCGGGTTGTCGGGAACCAAAACCTTCTCGCCGACTTCGGTAACTTCCGGCGGCGTGTCGCGGGTCAAAATTACCGTGACCAACGGCTTTAACGCCCAATTGACCAACGTTTCCCTGAACGACAGCGATTTCACCACCGGGACGACCGGTACGCTGAAAATCGCCAACCCAGCCAACGCCACCACCAATTGCGCGGGTTCGCCGACGATGATCGTCAACCCCGGTCAGCAACAGGCGCGTTTGCAGGGCGCGACGTTAAACGCCGGGGCAAGTTGCGACTTCTCGTTTGACGTGGTGACGAGCGGCGCGGGGCCGTGGGTGAATACCGTCCCCGCCGGCAGCATCACCAGCGCCGAAGGGCCGGTGAGCACCGCCGCCGTGACGGGAACGCTGACCGCCGCCGCCGCGTCGATCGGTATCAACAAATCCTTCAGCCCGGTGCTGGTGACCGGCGGTGTTCCTTCGACGCTGCAAATCGACGTGATCAACAACTCCAGCGTCGCCATCCATAACGCCGGTTTTACCGATACTTTCCCGACCGGCATCGAAGTGTATCTGGTGCCCAACGCCAGCACCGATTGCGCGGGCGGCACGGTTTCGGTAGTGCCCGGCGACAACAAGGTCAGTTTGTCAGGCGCTACGCTGGCGGCCAACGGAACCTGCCATGTCTATTTGCAAACCACTTCGGTGAAGTTCCTTAATCTGACCAACTACATTCCGGCCAACGCGATTTCCAGTACGGAAGGGTATACCAACCCGCTGGCGACCACGGCGTCGTTGTCCACCCTTCAGGGGCTGGGCGTCATGAAAGGTTTTTCGCCTGCCTATATCGGGCCGGGTCAGACCACCACGCTGAAATTCAAGCTGGTCAGCACGTATGACCCGAATGCGGTTAATCCTCTGATCCTGACCGGGGTGAGTTTTACCGATACGCTTCCGGCGGGGCTGGTCGTGGCGAATGTGCCCAACGGCAGCACCGACTGTACCGGCGGCACGGTGACGGCGAACGCGGCGTCCAATCTGGTGACGCTCTCCGGTGTGTCGATCAGTCCCGGCTCCACCTGTAACGTCCAGGTGGATGTCACGGCGGCGGCGCTGGGCGCCTATAACAACACCATCGGGGCGTGTTCCGTGACGACCAATCAGGGGGTGTGTAATCCCTCGTCGGCCACTTCCACCCTGAACGTGGTGAATCAGCCCACCATCAACAAAGCCTTCAGCCCGACTTCGGTGAATGCCGGCGTCTACAGCACCCTGACGGTGACGGTGACGAACAACTCCACTTCCACCCTGACCGGGATCCGCTTGACCGATACTCTGCCGAGCGGCCTGGCCATCGACTCCACCCCGACCGCCAGCACCACTTGCAGCAACGGCGTGGTGACTGCGGTGGCGGGCAGCAATACGCTGGCGTTAAGCGGCGCATCGCTGGGCGCGGGGTTGTCATGTACCTTCCAGGCGCGAGTGATGGCCAATACGCCGGCGACCTATACCAACTGTATCAACATCAGCCAGTTGGCGAACGACCAGAATTTGACCAATCCCGGCCAGGTGTGTACCCCGCTGACGGTGAAACCGCCGTCAAGCGTGAGCAAGAGTTTTAACCCGGCGTCGATTGCGGCGGCTGGGACATCGACGTTGATCATTACCCTGGGCAACAGCACCGCCAGCCCGATTACCCTGAGTTCCGCATTCGTCGATGCGCTGCCCGGCAACACCGCCGCAACCGGCGCGCTGGTGGTGGCCGCAGCGCCCAATATCGGCGGCACCTGCACCACCGGCAGCGTTACCGCTACCGCCGGCGCTTCCAGCATCACCTACGCCAGCGGTGCGAGCATTCCTGCAGGTGGCTGTACCATCACCGTCGATGTGACTACCGCAACTTGCGGCAATTACACCAACACCATCGCCGCCGGGCAGTTGTCCACCTCCGCCGGCGCGAACCAGCAACCGGCGGTCGCCACCCTTGGCGTGTGTGTCCCCGCCGCGCCGACCCTGAGCAAGTCGTTCACCCCGTCGTCGATCAGCGTGGGCGGGACTTCCACGTTGACCCTGACCCTCGGCAACCCGAATACCGGGGCGCTCACGGTTAACGGCGATTTGATCGATACCTTGCCGGCCAATGTGGTGATTGCCGCCAATCCCAACATCGGCGGCACCTGCACCACCGGCAGTGTTACTGCCGTTGCCGGCGGGAGCACCGTCACCTATGCCAATACCGCGACCATTCCGGCGGGCGGCTGCACCATTACGGTGGATGTGACTTCCAACCCAGGCGGCGCGTGTGGGACTTCCGGCGGCAGCTATACCAACACCATCAACGCCGGGGCGCTGGCGACGACCACCGCCGGCAGCAATCCGACCTCGACCAGCGCTACGCTGCTGGTGAATGCGCCCCAGCCGCCGACCATCCAGGAATCGATTTCGCCGAACACCATCAATCCCGGCGGAACGGCGCGGATTACCTACACCCTCGGCAATCCCAACGCCTCGACCATTAACCTGACATCGACTTTCACCGACACCCTGCCGGCCAACGTGGTGGTGGCGAATACCCCCAACATCGGCGGCACCTGCGTTACCGGGAGCGTCACCGCCGCCGCCGCCGGCAACACCATCACCTACGCCAACGGCGCAGCCATTCCGGCAGGCGGCTGCACCATCATGGTGGATGTCACCTCAGGCACCCCCGGCACCTACGCCAATCCGGTCGCCATCGGCGATCTGGCGACTTCAGGTGCGTGCAGCAACACGGCGGGCGCAACCGCAACCCTGTTCGTCAACCCGCTGCAACCGCCCAGCATCAGCAAGGTGTTTTCACCGGTATCCATCCCGGTGGCGGGAACCTCCAAACTGAGCATTTCGCTGGCCAACAACAATGCGACGCCGGCGACGCTGACGGCGGATCTGGTCGATACCCTGCCGGCTGGCCTGACCGTGGCGACACCGCCCAATCTGGCGATAGGCGGCGGGTGTACCGCCGCCAAAGTGGTGACGCCGACTCCCGGCGACACCACCGTCACCTACCAGAGCGGCGGCACGATTCCCGCCAGCAGCGGCTGTACCTTCTCGGTGGACGTGACATCGTCAACCACCGCCGTCTACACCAACACCATCGCCGCAGGCGCATTGCAGACCTCGGTGGGTAACAACGCGGTGGCGACCTCTTCGACGCTGACGGTGTCTTCCAACGTGACCCTCGCGAAAACGTTCACGCCCACTGAAATTCAGCCCAACGGCGTATCGGTGTTGACCCTGACGCTGGGTAATCCGAACACCGTTGCAGCCACCCTCACGGCGCAACTCACCGACACCCTGCCGGCGGGCGTGATCATCGCCAACCCGGTCGGACTGTCGGGCACCTGCACCCTGGGCAGCGTCTCGGTGGCGGCAGGCGGTTTCACCGTGGTCTACGCGAATGGCGCGACGGTTCCGGCAGGCGGCTGCACCATCAAGGTCAACGTCACTGCGGCAAACCAGGGAACCTATACCAATACCGTTCCGACGGGTGGCTTGCAGACGGATCGCGGCAACAACCCCAATCCGGGGACTTCCGTGTTGACCGTCAAAATCCCGGTGGATGACAAGCCGCGCACCTACTCCAAACCGACGATCAGCAAGATATTCAATCCTGCCGAAATCGAGCCGGGCGGAACCTCGCTGCTGGTTCTCACTTTCGGGAATGCCAACGGCACCTCGATTGCGCTGTCCAGCACCTTTACCGACAGTTTCCCGGCGGGGATGCTGGTCGCCACGCCGAACGGGCTTTCCACCAATTGCCCGAGTGCGGTAAACGCGGCGGCGGGCGGTAACACCCTCAGTTACAGCGGTGGTGCGGTGATTCCGGCGGGGGGGTGTACGGTTTCCCTGAACGTCACCGTCGCCGCAGCGGGAAGTTATACCAACACCATTCCGGCCTGCGCCCTGAATACCACGGTAGGCTGCAACGTCGATCCGGCCACCGCGACGCTGACGGTGAAAACCCCGCCGGTGGTGACGCCGACCCCCAAACCCACTGATCCGAAACCGCCGGTCAGCAGCGATTGCACCAAGAGTTATGCGGATGTCACCACCTCGGTGGGAATGCCTGCCCAGGTTGAAGCGGGCGTGGCGGTCAGTGTTTCGTTCAGTTTTTCCAACAAGGGCAATATCCCCGCAACCGACGTGACCTACGCCGGCAGTGTTTCGACGATCAGCGGTTTTGTGTGCAGCGGGGCGACCTGCGACTTCAATAAGTCCACCGGCTCGCTGATTATCAGCGGCTTGCCGACCACCCTGGCGGCGGGACAGACCGCCGGTTTCACCTTGACGTATACCGCGCCGACTGCGGGAACCATCAACGTGACTTCGAGCATCGCCACCAAAACCTGCCAGGGGGCCAACGCCGCAGCGGATTCCGCCAACGGCAGCACGGCGATCAAGGGGAATGCGCTGGTCAACAAAGCGCCCAGCGGATCGACCACCACCAAGCAAACCAGCCCCACGGAAATCCAGTGCGGCACCGAATGGGCCAACAATACCAACAACAAGACCCTCAACGTGCGTATCAAGGATCCCATCCCGACCGGTACGACGTATATCCCGGGCAGCGCAAACTGCACGGTGAGCGGCGCTTCGACGGTTAGCAAATGCACTTACGATTCGGCCTCGAAGAGCGTGGTGTTTGAAGGGAAAATCGCCCCCGATACCGGCAAAAGCATCTCCGCAGCGGCCAACGGGGTGAGCATCACCTTCAAATCCACTTACCGTTCCGGGGCAAACTGTTCCGACAGCCCGGCCCGCGCCACCTGGGACACCAATGGCGACGGCACCATTACCGACAACGTGGAAGCGGTGGCGAATGGTTCTTCCACGGCAATCAGCAACCCCGAGGTAAATACCTCTCCGGTACCGGCGCTGTCTCCGGCGGGGCTGGCGCTGCTGGTGCTGCTGATGGGCGGCTTGGGGCTGTGGCAAAGCCGACGCCGGATCGGGTGATCCTATGGGACGATTCCTGATCGTTTTTCTGGGGGTGGTCGGCATTCTGTTTACCTGGGAATTGACACCTGCCGCGCAACAGTGGGTGGTCGAACCGTGGACGGAAATGTTAGCCGCCCTATGTGTTGGACTCGTGCAGGTGCTGGATAACCAGGTGGTGGCGCAGGGGATTACCATCCTCAACCCCGCCACCGGTATCGGCGTGGAAGTGCAGGCCGGTTGTAACGGTATCGAAGCGGCCATCGTGCTGGTCGCTGCGGTTCTGGCGTTTCCCGCCCCGTGGAAATACAAACTGGCGGGACTGGCCGCCGGACTGGCCGCGATTCAGGGGCTCAACGTGGTGCGGGTGATTTCGCTGTTCTACCTCGCGCAATGGGATCACACCTTGTTCGACTGGGCGCATCTGTACCTGTGGCAGGCGCTCATCATGCTCGATGTTCTGGTGGTGTGGCTGATCTGGGTGCGGGCGTTGCCGGTGCGCCAACCGGCTTATGCGGTTTAACCCCCTATACGGGTTTTTGTTACGCGCCGCGTTGTGGCTGCCGCCGTGTTTTGCCGGGTGGTATGTGGGTGCAGCCTGGTTTGTGTGGCCGGCCAACCGGCTGGCCGGTGAAGTGCTCCAGCGTGTGTTCCCGGCCTTGATCCAGGCAACCTCGATCAACGGCGCTTTGCTCACCGTCACCATTCCCTTCCATTCCGCCGGTCAGTGGGCCGCGCTGGAACTGGAAGTGAACTCCCTGATTTCCGCCTATGGCCTGCCGCTGTTTCTTGCCCTGTCTTTATCCACGGCAGGCGGGCGTCGTCCGCTCAAGCTGGCGTTCGGTGCGCTACTTTTACTGATTCCCCAGGTATGGGGGATTTGTTTCACCTTCCTGCAAAACGTCGCCATCACCGGCGGCCCGGAAATCGTGGCGCAGGCCGGATTCAGCGGGTGGCAGCGCGACGCCGTGGCGCTCGGCTACCAGTTCGGGGCGCTGATATTCCCGCCGCTGGCCCCGGTGGTGATCTGGCTGGCGCTCAACCGCAAATTTCTCGGCGCAATAATGCTCGAAGGGCTGCTCTCCCGCGCCGACGGTTCGCCGCGCTGACTTTATTTAGTTGCTTGCGCCGGTGCGGCGAGCGCACCGATAATGCGGAACAAATTTGCGAGCCGCAATCATCCTATATTCCTCAGTTGACCGCTTGCCAAAGGGAGTAGGCCGTTGGTTCTAAATTGCTTTGTTTCATATTTACGATTCACCCGTATGGTGAGAGCGCTACGGGCCGGATTGCACGGTTTGTGGGGCGCATGGCTGCGTTGCTTCTCCTCGCAATGGAGCGACCATTACTCGTCGTCGCGCCTTGCCCTGCGCCCCAAAAACCGCGCACTCCAGCCCGTTCAACTGAGGAATATAGGATCATGAAAATTTCCAGCCTCTTCCAGATTCCCCAACGCTGGCCGATATCCCGGCGCATGGCGGCGTTTGCCGCTTTGGCGATGCTGGCGCTGCTGGTTATGGGGCTGGCGAACTTACCACCCTTGGCGCGCCTCGCGGAAATCAGCGAGACCTTTTATCAGCAGCCCCACGTCACCACCAAGGTGATCCGCGACCTCAAATACGTCGCCATCGACTATCGCGGCATCCTTCGCGAAACCATCCACGAGCCCGACAGCGCGCGGCGCATCCTGCTGGCGGGGCGTCTGGAGACCTACAAAAGCCGCTTTGCGGAAGGCGTCGAAACGCTGCATAAATCCTATCGTGGCGACCCCCGCGACATCGGCGAAGCGGAAACCCGCTTTCGCGATTTGATGACCTTTCATGACACCACCCTGGCGCTGGCCCTTGCCGGCAAGACCGAAGCCGCCTGGCAACGCACCGCAGACGCCTATCCCGGCAACCCCAACACTGCGCTGACGGCGGCGCTCGAACGGATCGACGATTTTTCCGAAGACAGCGCCACCCGAATGTACCAGGAAGCGCGCCTCGCCTATCGCCAGGAAGTCCGCGAAACCGTGATCTACCTGATTTTCGGGAGCCTTCTGCTGGGGCTGATTTCGCTGGTTTTTGCGCGCTCCATCACCGTTCACCTGCTGACCTTGCGCGACAGCATTGTCGGTTTGGCGAAAGGCCGGCTGGAACAGCCTATCCCCTACCAGGACATGCACAACGAGCAGGGTGAAATGGGGCGCGCGCTGGAAGTGCTGCGCCAGGTGTCGGTGGAGCAGAGCATCCAGACGCGCATCAAGAGCCATGTCGCAGAGATTGCCCGCGAATTGCAAACCGCGACCTCCTTCGAGGTTTTCGGGAATACCCTGTGCGCCGCGCTGGGGCCGTTGCTGAAACTCGGTTATGGGGCTTTTTACCGGGTCGAAAAAGCGCAGCAGCAATTACACCGCTGCGGCGGTTTCGCCTGCGCCGGGGAAGACGACGCAGCGGTTTTGGCGTGGGGACAGGGCCTGGTCGGGCAGGCGGCGCGCGATAAATGCCGGGTGACGCTGCAATCAGCGGATAGGGAAGTGCGTATCGGCGCGGGGAAAATCAGGCTGGGGCAGGTGCTGGTGATGCCGCTGGTGCTGCGCGACGAAGTGCTGGCGGTGGTGGAACTCGGCGCGGCGGATGAGTTCGATGGTGCCGCGCTGGCCCTGCTCGACGCCTTGTTACCGGTGGCGGCGCTGAATCTGGAAATCCTCTCCGCCAATCTGGAAACCCGCGAATTGCTCGAAACCACCCAGGCCCAGGCGCAGGCGTTGGCGGTGTCCGAGCAGCAGTTGCGGGTGCGCAAGAGTGAACTGGAGGAAAACAACATCCGTCTCGCCGAACAGGCGGATCAACTGGAAGCGCAAAAAGCCTCGTTGCTGGCCCAGCGCGAAGAGCTGGAGTTGGCCAAACAGGCTGCCGAAGCGGCCACCCAGGCGAAAAGCGATTTTCTCGCCAACATGAGTCATGAAATCCGCACCCCGATGAACGCCATCCTCGGCATGGCCCACCTCGCCCTGCAAAGCGGCCTTGATGCGAAGCAGCGCAACTACATCGAAAAACTCGACGGCGCGGCACGCAACCTGCTGGGCATCATCAACGACATCCTCGATTTTTCCAAAATCGAAGCGGGCAAGATGCAGTTCGAACGCAGCGCTTTTTACCTCGACGAAGTCCTTGAGCAACTCGCGGATTTGTCCGTCATCAAGGCCCAGGACAAAGGATTGGAATTGTTGTTCGACATCGCCCCCGAGACGCCCCGCGCGCTGCTGGGCGACGCGTTGCGGCTGGGCCAGGTGCTGGTGAATCTGGTCAACAACGCCATCAAGTTTACCGAACGCGGCGAAATCACCCTGCGTGTGCGCAAACTCGGCGCGACGCCGGACGGGGTGCGGCTGCGCTTCGAAGTGCAGGACAGCGGGGTGGGGCTTAGCGAAGCCCAGCGCGCCAAATTATTCCAGGCGTTCACCCAGGCGGACACATCGACCACCCGCAAATACGGCGGCACCGGGCTGGGGTTGAGTATCAGCAAACGCCTGGTGGAAATGATGGACGGCGAAATCGGCGTAGATAGCGTGGCAGGGCAGGGCAGCACTTTCCATTTCAGCGCCTGTTTCGGCGTGGCAGACGCCGCCTTGCCCACCCCGGCCGCCCCTCCCGACGTGGCGGGTCTGCGGGTGCTGGTGGTGGACGACAACGGCGCGGCGCGGGAAATTCTTAGCGCCATGCTGACCTCGCTGGGGTTCCCCGCTTTGGCGGTGAGCGGCGGCGCGCAAGCGCTCAGCGAACTGGAACGCGCCCAGCGCGCCGGGTTGCCCTATGGATTGGTGTTGATGGATTGGAAAATGCCGGGTATGGACGGCGTCGAAGCGATCCGGCGCATCCGCAGCGACGCCGCGCTGACCGCCACCCCGGCGTTCGTGATGGTCACCGCCTACAGCCGCGACGAACTGCTTCAGGAAGCCGCCGGGCTGGTCATCGACGGGCTGCTGGTCAAACCGGTCAGCCCCTCCAGTTTGCTCGACGGCATTCTCGGCGCGTTCGGCAAAACGGTGGCGCAACGCCCCAGCCGCCACCGCGAAGAAAGCTGGAAGGAAGCCCAGGCGGGTTTGCGCGGCGCGCGCCTGCTGCTGGTGGAAGACAATCTCCTGAATCAGGAACTGGCGCTGGAAATCCTCCAGGAAGCCGGCATATGTGTGGATGTCGCGGAAAACGGCGCGGCGGCGCTGGAAAAACTCGCCGCCGGGGAATACGACGGCGTATTGATGGATTGCCAGATGCCGGTGATGGATGGCTTCGAGGCGACCCGCCGACTGCGCGCCGAGCCGCGTTACGCGGCGCTGCCGGTGATCGCCATGACCGCCAACGCGATGGCTGGCGACAAGGAAAAATGCCTGGAATGCGGGATGACCGACCACATCCCCAAACCCATCGACGTAGGCCAACTGTTTCTTACTCTGGGGCAATGGATCAAGCCGCGCGCTTCAGCGGAAACGCTGACGCTCCCCGCCGCCGCGCCGGAAGCCGAGGAGCCGCCGGATATCCCCGGCGTGGATTGGGACGCCGCGCTGACGCGGATGGGCGGCAACGTCGCGCTGTTGCACAAACAACTGGCGCGTTTTGCCGAAACCCAGGCGGACGCGGTGCAACGTGTCCAGGCTGCGTTACAACAAAACGACCTCGACGGCGCGCAACGCGAAGTTCATACCCTCAAGGGGCTGGCCGGCAACATCGGGGCCGCCGAACTGGCGACGCGCGCCGCGATGGTCGAATACGTCCTCAAACGTGGTGAAAGCGCCGGTCTCGACGCCGCCCTGCAAGACCTCGCCGCGCGTCTCGCCAGGCTGACCGCGAGCATCGCCGCCGCTGCGCAGGTAGCGCCCGACGAATCGCCTGCGCTCCTGGATAACGCCGCGCTGCAAGACGACATGCGTAAACTGGCGGCGCTGCTGAGCAGCGACGATTCGCGCGCCGCCAAGGTGGTTGAGGGCGTCGCGACGCAATGGCGCGCCCTCGGCCAGCCCGACGCCGCCCGCCAACTCGCCAAACAGGTCGCCCAATACGAATACGAAAGCGCCCTGACGCTGCTCGGCGCAACCGCCCAGGCGCTGGGCATCCCCATCCAATAACCGCAAATTCAGGAGACCCCATGCACCCCCTGCTCGAAAAGGAAACCATCCTGGTGGTGGACGACATCCCGGAAAACATCGAATTACTCACCGAAGTGCTCGATCCCCTGTATCGCACCAAGGTTGCCACCAGCGGCGAAAAAGCCCTGAAAATCGCCTTTTCCGATTCCCCGCCCGATCTCATCCTGCTCGACATCATGATGCCCGGCATGAGTGGTTACGATGTCTGCAAAAGTCTCAAGGCCAACCCCGACCGGCGCGGCATTCCGGTGATTTTCGTCACCGCCATGAACGAGGTCGAAGACGAACGCAAGGGCCTGGAACTGGGCGCGGTGGATTACATCACCAAGCCGATCAGCCCGTCCATCGTGCTGGCGCGGGTAAAAACCCATCTTGCGCTGTACGACCAGACCCGCGAACTGGAGCGGATGGTGGACATGCGCACCGCCGAACTGGAACGCACCCGCCGCCAGATCATCCGCCGCCTGGGGCGCGCCGCCGAATTCAAGGATAACGAAACCGGCAATCATGTGATCCGTATGAGCCATTATTCGCGCCTCATCGCCCAGGCCGCCGGGATGGGCGAGGAATCCGTGGACATCCTTTTCAGCGCCGCGCCGATGCACGATGTCGGCAAAATCGGCATACCCGACAGCGTGTTGCTCAAGCCCGCCAAACTCGACGACGGCGAATGGGAAATCATGCGCAAACACCCGCAGATGGGCGCGGAAATCATCGGCAACCACGCCGACGACCTGCTCCTGACGGCGCGCGTGGTGGCGCTTTCCCACCATGAAAAATGGGACGGCAGCGGTTATCCCAACGGTCTCAGGGGCGAGGCGATTCCGCTGGCCGGGCGGATCGTCGCCATCGCCGACGTATTCGATGCGTTGACCTCGGAGCGCCCCTATAAAAAGGCCTGGCCGGTGGACGAGGCGGTGCGCCTGATCGAGGAAGGTGCTGGCAGCCATTTCGACCCCGACCTGATCGAGCCGTTTAAACAGGTGCTGCCGGAAATCCTGCGGATCAAGGAAAAATACGCCGAAGAACACGGGGCGCTCACCGATCTGGATTTCACCAAGCCATAAGGTAATCTCGGGTAAAATCCGCGTTTTTGCCAATTCGCCGAAATAAATGAATATCGACCGATCCGGATTTCTCCAGGGGGTGCGCTTTGTGCCAACGCCCAATTGCGACGACCGCCCACCCGAACTTGACCTCGAAGTTTCCCTGCTGGTCATCCACAATATCAGCCTGCCGCCGCGCGAATACGGCAGCGACGATATTCTCGATTTTTTTACCAACCAGCTGGATGTCAATAAACATCCGTATTTCGGACTGATCGCCGACTTGCGGGTGTCCGCGCATTTCCTGATCCGCCGTGACGGCGAAGTCATCCAGTTCGTCTCGTGCAACCGCCGCGCCTGGCACGCCGGCGTTTCAAGCTGGCAGGATCGCCAACGTTGTAACGACTATTCGCTGGGCATCGAACTCGAAGGCAGCGATGAAGAACCGTTTACCGACGTGCAATATGAAAAACTTGCCGAACTGACCCAAGCCATCCGCGCCGTTTACGCCATCCAGGACATTGTCGGCCACGCCGACATCGCCCCGGTGCGCAAAACCGATCCCGGCCCCCATTTCGACTGGGTGCGTTATCGGGCGCTGAGCGGCTGGGAAAAAATCTGACCGGCGGTTTTCCACACTCATGGTGGTAAAATGCCGCTGGTTTAAATTGACCCTTAACAACCCAATGAGGTAAAAAATGAAAAAATTGACTGCTCTCCTGATCGCCGCTTTCTTCAGTATCGCCGCCGCCGCGCCGGTTACCGCCGTGGCTGCCGATGACAGCATGGCCATTGTGCCGGCCACCAAAACGGAAAAGGTTAAAAAGGCGAAAAAGGCCAAGAAACTGAAAGCCGCGAAAAAAGCCAAAAAGCCGTTGCGCGCCCGCAAACAAGCGCATCGTCACTAAGTCGAGGGGAATACCATGTCAGGCGGCGGATTTCACGTACACGGCGCACACGACCACGAGGTCGAGCACCAGGCGCAGCACGGCCCCGGATTGGCGCAGCAAATCGCCATTTTTACGGCGATTCTGTCCACCATCGGGGCCATCGTCAGCTATCAGGGCGGGGCAACCCAGAATGAAGCAATGTTGTTTAAAAACGATGCGGTTCTGCAAAAATCCCACGCGTCGGATATGTGGAATTATTACCAGGCAAAAAGCACCAAAGGCCACCTGATGGAGCTTGCCGCCAACATCGCGCCGCCTGACAAGCAGGACTATTACAAGAAACAAATCGAGAAATACGCTCAGGAAAAGGCCGAAATCAAAAAGCAGGCCGAAGAATTCGACAAAAAATCCGACGAAGCCAACCACAAAAGCGAACACATGATGCACCCGCATCATCGTTTGGCCGAAGCGATGACCCTGATCCAGATTTCCATTTCGCTGGCTTCCATCACCGTTCTGACGCGCAAACGCTGGTTGTTCGCCGCCGCCGGCGTTTCCGCTGCGGTCGGCGTCGGCTTGTGGATTTCCGCGCTGATGATGTGATCGACCTATGAAGGAACTGTTTTACGATTGGGGCGGCCTGAATGCCTGGCTGTTCCATGCCATCAATGACATCCGCGCCGATTGGCTCGACCAATTCATGCTGTTCGGCACCCAACTCGGCGACCATAGCAGCTTCCCGGCAGTGCTCGCAGTGCTGTTCTGCGCAGCACTTATCGCTGTCCCGCGCGCCTTTGCCGGATTACCCGGCGAAGCGGAAAAAACCACCCGCCTGTGGCTGAGCGCAATCGCCGTCTTCGCGATTGCCTACTTGGTCGATGGTCTGGTGTTGGGCTGGCTCAAACCCTATCTGGATTTTCCCCGTCCCGCTCTGGTCTTCGGCCAAGCCCACGTCCACGTGGTCGGCGAACTCAAATTGCACCACAGTTTTCCCAGCGGGCATTCCACCTTCGCCATGCTGGTGTGCGCCTCGGTATGGCCGTTGAGCCGCTGGTGGCGCGTTGCCGGCCTGCTGTTTCTGTGCTGGGTGGGGCTGTCGCGAATCAGCGTCGGCGCGCACTTTCCCGCTGACGTAATCGGCGGTTTTTCGGTCAGTCTCGCCATCGTCCTGGTGGTGCGCGGGGTGGTCTCCACCCTCGTCGAATACGCCGCCGCATCGCGTACCGAACTGGATTTGCTGCGTTAGGCGGACGACGTTTTTTTTGATGTACGGGGCAGCCTTCGCGGCTGCCTTTTTTCTGTGCGCCGCTTGACCCTTGCCCGTGCGTACCGCCAAACTGGCGCCAATCCATATTCAGGAAAGTTCAAAATCAACATGGCAAAAGCCGTAAAGGAAAACAAGGACGAACCCCTCGAAAAACAGCTCTGGAAAACCGCTGACAAGCTGCGTAAAAACATCGACGCCGCCGAATACAAGCATGTGGTGCTGGGGCTGATCTTCCTCAAATACATCTCCGATTCCTTCGAGGAAATGTTCGCCAAACTCCAGGCGGGCGAAGGCGAATATGCCGGTGCCGACCCCGAGGACAAGGACGAATACAAGGCCGAAAACATCTTCTTCGTCCCGCCGGAAGCGCGCTGGTCGTTCCTGCTCGCCAAAGCCAAGCAACCCGACATCGGCGGCTTCGTCGATGCCGCGATGGACGCCATCGAAAAGGAAAATCCCTCGCTCAAGGGCGTGTTGCCCAAGGTGTTCGCCCGGCAAAATCTCGACCCCGCCAGCCTGGGCGGCCTGATCGACCTGGTAGGCAACATCGCCTTGGGCGATGCCAAATCCCGCAGCGCCGACGTGCTGGGGCATGTTTTCGAATATTTCCTCGGCGAATTCGCCCTCGCCGAAGGCAAACAGGGCGGGCAGTTCTATACCCCGCGCAGCATCGTCGAACTGCTGGTGATGATGCTCGAACCCTACAAGGGGCGGGTGCTCGACCCCTGTTGCGGATCGGGCGGGATGTTCGTGCAATCCGAAAAATTCATCGCGGAACATCAGGGGCGCGTGAACGACATCTCCATCTACGGCCAGGAAAGCAACCAGACCACTTGGCGGCTGGCCAGGATGAACCTGGCGATACGCGGCATCGACAGCTCACAGGTGAAATGGAACCACGAAGGCTCCTTCCTCAACGATGCCCACAAAGACCTGAAAGCCGATTTCATCATCGCCAACCCGCCCTTCAACGACAGCGACTGGAGCGGCGACCTGCTGCGCAAGGACGGACGCTGGCAATACGGCACCCCGCCGACCGGCAACGCCAACTTCGCCTGGTTGCAGCACTTCGCCTACCACCTTTCCCCCAGTGGCAAAGCCGGGGTGGTGCTCGCCAAGGGCGCGCTCACCAGCAAAACCAGCGGTGAAGGCGACATCCGCAAGGCGATGATAGAGAACGGCAACCTCATCGACTGCATCGTCAACCTGCCCGCCAAACTGTTCCTCAACACCCAGATACCGGCGGCGCTGTGGTTTCTCAACCGCGCTCGAGCCAATTCAACTAATGGGGGCGGCCACCCGCGCAAGGGTGAAATCCTCTTCATCGACGCCCGCAACCTCGGCCACCTCATCAACCGCCGCACCCGCGAACTGTCGCACAAGGACATCCAGCAGATCGCCGACACCTACCACGCCTGGCGCACCACCACATCAACCCCGTCTCCCCTCGCGGGAGAGGGCGGGGGTGAGGGGGCGTATCAAGACGTGAAGGGTTTTTGCGCCTCCGTGCCGCTGCAACGGGTCAAGGAACTGGATTACGTGCTCACGCCGGGACGCTACGTCGGCCTGCCGGATGAAGAGGACAATTTCAACTTCGCTGAGCGCTTCGCCGCGCTGAAAGCGGAGTTCGAGGCGCAGTTGCGGGAAGAGGCGAAGCTGAATCAGGCCATCACGGAAAATCTTGCAAGGATCAAGTCATGAGCAAACTCAACACGGATTATTTTGCCCGCTGCATCGCCACCTTGAGCCAGGCATTCGACAGCCTGAACCAGCAGCCGCAGGACAGCGTGGCTTACGACATTTACCGCGCCGCGTGCGTCAAGGAATTCGAGATCATTCTGGAACAAACCGGCAAGCTGCTGAAAAAATGTTTACAGCCCTACCTCGCTTCCAGCAAGCAGGTCGATCAACTCATTTTCAAGGATGTTTTTCGCCTCGCCGCCAAGCATGGTCTTATCGGCATCGAAGAAGCCGAACGCTGGATGACCTATCGCGACAACCGCAACGACACCGCCCATGATTACGGCGAAGGATTCGCCAACCAAACCCTGGCGTTGTTGCCCCAATTCATCCTGGATGCCGCCCGTATCAACGAGGTGATAAGGCAACAACCATGACCCGGCTTTACCTGCGCGAACAAGACCGCAAACGGCTGGTGGAACTGCTGTCCACCCACCTGCCCGGCGTCACCGCCTGGGCCTACGGTTCGCGGGTAAACGGCGGCGCCCACGAAGCCAGCGACCTCGACCTGGTGCTGCGCTCGCCGGACTTGAGTCCGATACCGTTCGAGCCGCTCGACAACTTTCTGGAAGCCCTGCGCGAATCCAACATCCCCATCCTGATCGAAGCGCGCGACTGGGCAAGGTTGCCGGAGGTCTTTCATCGGGAGATATTGAGGGGGTATGTGGTGGTTAGGGAGGGGGAAGATTTGGCGAGGGTGAAGGTATGAGCAGTCTGGTGCAAATATCCAACATTGAGCAACGCATCTACACTATGCGGGGCGTACAGGTCATGTTGGATCGTGATTTGGCGGCATTGTATGAGGTGGAAAACCGTGCCCTCAAGCAGGCGGTAAAAAGAAATCTCGCCCGATTTCCGGCTAATTTCATGTTCGAGTTGACAGAGGATGAGGTCGAGGCTTTGGTATCACAGTCTGTGATACCTTCCAAAAAGCAATTGGGCGGCGCCAAGCCGTTTGCCTTTACCAAACAAAGCGTATCTTCGCTATCAGAGTTCGTAGGGTGCAATAAGCGTAGCGCATTGCACCGAATGACATACGGCGCAATGCCCGTTGGTTATTGCGCCCTACGCGGGCTAAAAAAGCCAAAGAAAAAAGCGAAGACATCGCCAAAAACGAGACAACTACCGTATGAATTCCGTGAAGAGCCATAAAATTCAATCCGGGAAAATGGAAGGGATAAATCATGAATAACGAATTACGCTGGCAGCAACGTTTTGCCAATTTTGCGAAAGCCTACGCCGTATTTCAGCGGCGGATTGACGACTACCGCCTGCACCCCGCCGAAGAGGCCTACCAGATGGCCTTGGTGCAGGGATATGAAATCGTGATCGAATTGGCCTGGAAAGTGCTGAAAGACTATCTCGAAAACGACGGCTACGACATTCAGACCGGCAAACAAGCCATACGCCAGGCATTCCAGAACGAGCTCATCACCGCCGGCGAAACCTGGCTAAAGGCGCTGGAGAACCGCAACATCACCAGCCACGCCTACGATGCCCAAGTGCTGGCGCGCATCGTCGCCTTTATCGACGACGAGTTTTACCCGCTGGTGCGCGACTTCTTTTTTGCGATGAAAAAACGCCCGTGAAATACGGATTGAGCGGCGAAGAGCTGGACACCATCCGCGCCTATCTGGCCCGGCAGCCCGGCATCCGCCAGGCGGTGCTGTTCGGCTCGCGCGCCCTGGGTACCTTCAAGGAAGCCTCCGACATCGACATCGCCCTCAAGGGCGAAGGATTGGACATTTTTACCTGCGGCAGCCTCAAAAGCCGCCTGGAAGACGAAACCACCATCCCCTACTTCTTCGATTTCGTTGCCTATGACACGCTTACCAACGAGGCGCTGCGGCGGCATATCGATACGCACGGCGTTTGCATTTATCGATCAGCTACTGGAAGAGGCGAAACCGAACAGGGCCATTGCCGAGAATCTGGCGAGGGTGAAGGTATGAGTGAGTGGCGAGAAATCTCTTTAGGAGATGTTTGTGATATTTACGACGGCCCGCATGCTACACCGCCCAAATTGGAACGTGGCTATGTGTTTCTTGGTATCTCCAGTTTAGGATTTGACGGTCGGATTGATCCGGCTCATTTAGAGTTCGTATCCGAGGAGTCTTTCAGGCAGTGGACGAGACGCATTAAGCCTCATGTGAACGATATTGTGTTTTCGTATGAAACCAAACTTGGGGTTGCGGCAATCATTCCTAAAGACTTTGAGTGCTGTCTTGGGCGACGAATGGGACTGTTGCGACCAAAGGAAAACGTTGACCCCAGATTCCTGCTACATGCGTATTTAGCCCCAGCGTTTCAGAAAACAATTCACGAACGTACGATTCATGGAAGCACCGTTGATCGAATTCCATTGAAGGCGATGTCGGGGTTTCCGATCAGTCTTCCTGATCTGCATGAACAAAAAGCCATCGCCGCCGTCCTCAGCAGCCTCGACGACAAAATCGACCTGCTGCACCGCCAGAACCAAACCCTAGAAGCCATGGCTGAAACCCTGTTCCGCCAGTGGTTCGTGGAAGGGGCGGGGGAGGATTGGGAGGCCGGCGTAATCTCGGATTTGATCGAATTCAACCCTCAAAGAAAATTGGTCAAAGGAACCATCGCGCCTTACCTGGATATGGCGTCGCTAAGCACAACCACATTCAATCCAGAGGGATGGTATAACCGCGAATTTTCATCCGGCACCAAGTTTATGAACGGTGACACATTGTTAGCCCGTATCACACCGTGCTTGGAAAATGGAAAAACAGCTTTCGTGACTATCTTGGATAAAAACCAAGTCGGCTGGGGGTCTACCGAGTTCATCGTCATGCGTCCCAAGACTAAATTGCACCCATTCTTTGCATACACATTGGCGCGAAATGGCGATTTCAGGGAATTCGCAGAAGGATGTTTGGCTGGCTCAAGTGGGCGGCAGCGCGTCGAAACAAGCCATTTGACGAGCTATCCGATCAAGATGCCAGCTGAGGATATTATTCGTGAATTTAATGCTATAGCCGAATCTATCGTTCCTAAATTGCATTCGAACGCTGCTCAAATCCGCACCCTAGAAACTCTCCGCGACACCCTGCTCCCCAAGCTGATGAGCGGCGAAGTCAGGGTGGCAACATGAATAATATCGTCGATTGTCAGCAAGACGGCACCGGGATTAAGGTGCGGCTGGATGCCGCCCATGATACGGTCTGGTTGCGGCAGGAGTAGATGAGCGAGTTGTTTGGCCGGGAGCGCTCGGTCATCACCAAGCATTTGCGCAATATCTTTGCCGAGGGTGAACGGGAGGCGGATTCAGCATGTGCAAATTTTGCACATACTGCCGAAGACGGCAAAAGCCGCTGGGTACTCTCGTAAATCGAAAAGCAGGAAGTTGACATGACAGAAAAAAGTATGCCGCAAGTCCCTAACTTTATTCTCTACACTACGGCTAGCGGCGACGTGAGCCTGAATGTGGTGTTGCAGGATGAGACGCTTTGGCTCACGCAACGCGCTATGGAGTCGCTCTTCAATGTTGCCAAATCGACCTTGAGCGAGCATTTGAGCAATATATACGCAAGCGGCGAATTGCAGCGCGATGCAACTGTTCGGAATTTCCGAACAGTTCAAACGGAAGGTGGGCGCGAGGTTGCCAGACACCTCGAATACTACAATCTCGATGCGATTATCTCTGTCGGCTATCGCGTAAATTCCTACGAGGCCACCCAATTCCGCGTCTGGGCGACGCGCACATTGAAAGAGTTCATCATCAAGGGCTTCGTGCTGGATGATGCCAGACTTAAACAGGGGAGCCAGGTATTCGGCAAGGATTATTTCGACGAATTGCTGGAACGTATCCGCGAAATACGTGCCAGCGAGCGGCGCTTCTACCAGAAAATCACGGATATTTATGCACTGTCTGCCGATTACGATAAAAATGCACCGCTGACCAAGGAGTTTTTTGCCACTGTGCAAAACAAGCTGCATTGGGCGATTACCGGCAAGACTTCGGCTGAGATCATTTGTCAATCCGCCGATGCAGACAAACCGAATATGGGCTTGATGACGTTCAAAAATGCGCCTGACGGCAAGGTGCTCAAAAGCGATATTGCGGTTGCCAAGAATTACTTGTCGGAACAGCATATCAGGGAGCTGGAGCGCATCGTTTCCGCCTATCTGGATTTGGCGGAGAACCGCGCCGAGCGGCAAATCCTGATGAAAATGGCGGATTGGATCACATTTCTGAACAGCTTTTTGGAACTCTCAAACTACCCGATTTTGCAGGACGCTGGAAAAGTCAGCGCGGAAATGGCGCGGCTCAAGGCAGAGAAAGAATATGAGAAGTTCAGGGTGCAGCAAGATCGGGAATATATTTCTGACTTTGACAAGGCCGTAAAAGCGCTGAAAAAATCTAGCAAGAAAGAAAAATGATTTGGACAAACTAACCGAATCCGCCATCGAAGACTTCGCCATCAAACTGTTCGAGCGTTTGGGCTACGATTATGTTTACGCGCCGGACATCGCCCACGATGGCGAGAAGCCCGAGCGCAGCCATTACGGCGAGGTGTTTCTGGCCGGGCGGATGGAGCAGGCCATCCGGCGCATCAATCCCCGGCTGTCTCCGGCAGTGCTGCAAACTGCGCTCAAGGAGGTGCAGCGCATCCACTCGCCCGACCTGTTGGCGAACAACGAGGCTTTCCACCGCCTGCTCACCGAGGGGGTGAAGGTGAGCCGTCAGCAGGACGGCTTTGATCGCGGCGACCTGGTGTGGCTGATCGACTTCGCCAACCCGGAAAATAATGAGTTTCTGGTGGCCAACCAGTTCACGGTGATCGGCCATTCTGATAACGGGGGGCACCAGAACAAGCGACCCGACCTGGTGCTGTTCGTCAACGGCATCCCGCTGGTGGTGATCGAGCTAAAAAACGCTACCGACGAGAACGCCACCATCCAGGCCGCATACCGGCAACTGGAAACCTATAAACAGGCCATTCCCAGCCTGTTTGCGGCGAATGCCTTTACAGTGATTTCCGATGGCCTGGAAGCTCGGGCGGGTACGCTGTCCTCGGGGCTGTCGCGTTTCATGGCCTGGAAAAGCGCGGACGGCAAGGGGGAAGCCTCGCACCTGGTCAGCCAGTTGGAAACGCTGATCGTCGGGATGCTCAACAAGGCGACGCTGTTGGATTTGCTGCGCCATTTTATCGTCTTTGAAAAGAGCCGCAAGGAAGATGCCAAGACCGGCATCGTCAGTATCGTTACGGTGAAAAAGCTGGCCGCCTATCACCAGTATTACGCAGTGAATGCGGCGGTGGCTTCCACCTTGCGGGCGGCGGACATGAGCGAGCCGCTGGGGGTGAAACAAACCCCGGCGAGCTACGGCCTGCCCGGCGCGGAAGAGCAGCCCAAAGGCGACCGCAAGGCCGGGGTGGTGTGGCATACCCAGGGCTCGGGCAAGTCGCTTTCCATGGTGTTTTACACCGGCAAAATCGTGCTGGCCATGAACAACCCCACGGTGCTGGTGATTACCGACCGCAACGACCTGGACGACCAGTTGTTCGATACCTTCGCCGCTTCCCGCCAGTTGCTGCGCCAGGAGCCGGTGCAGGCGGAAAACCGGGAGCAGTTGAAGGCGTTGCTGAAGGTTGCTTCCGGCGGGGTGGTTTTCTCCACCATCCAGAAATTCCAGCCCGAGACGGGCAATGTCTACGAGGCGCTTTCCAGCCGCCGCAATATCGTGGTGATCGCCGACGAAGCGCACCGCACCCAGTACGGTTTCAGCGCCAAGACCGTGGACGAGAAAAGCGCCGGCGGCGAGGTGATCGGCAAACGGGTGGTGTACGGCTTTGCCAAATATTTGCGCGACGCCTTGCCCAACGCCACCTATCTGGGCTTTACCGGCACCCCGATTGAAAAAACCGATGTGAATACCCCGGTGGTATTCGGCAATTACGTGGACATCTACGACATCGCCCAGGCGGTGGAAGACGGCGCGACGGTGCGGATTTTCTACGAAAGCCGCCTGGCCAAGGTGGGGCTGAGCGAGGAAGGCAAAAAGCTGATTGCCGAACTGGATGAGGAACTGGATCAGGACGAACTGAGCGAAACCCAGAAAGCCAAGGTCAAGTGGACGAAGATGGAAGCGCTGATCGGCAGTGAACAGCGCATCCGCAATATTGCACAGGATATTGTCAGCCACTTCGAGGCGCGGCAGGAGGTATTTGCCGGCAAGGGCATGGTGGTGAGCATGTCCCGGCGCATTGCCGCCGAACTGTATGGGGAAATCGTCAAGTTAAAGCCTGAATGGCATTCGGATGAACTGACCAAAGGCGTCATCAAGGTGGTGATGACGGCGTCAAGCAGCGATGGCCCGCTGCTGGCAAAGCACCACACCACCAAAGAGCAACGCAGGCTTTTGGCCGAGCGCATGAAGGACGACGACGACCCGCTCAAGCTGGTGATTGTGCGCGATATGTGGCTGACCGGTTTCGATGCGCCGAGTATGCACACGCTCTACATCGACAAACCGATGAAGGGCCACAACCTGATGCAGGCGATTGCACGGGTGAACCGGGTACACGGGGACAAACCCGGCGGCCTGGTGGTGGATTATCTGGGCATCGCCGCCGACCTCAAGGAAGCGCTCTCGTTTTATTCGGACGCGGGCGGCAAGGGCGATCCGACGCTGATGCAGGAACAGGCGGTCAGCCTGATGCTGGAAAAGCTCGAAGTGGTGTCCGCCCTGTTCCACGGCTTTGCCTACGAAAACTATTTCGCGGCGGATACCGCCCAAAAGCTGTCGCTGATCCTGGCGGCGGAAGAACACATCCTCGGTCTGGAGAATGGCAGAAAGCGTTTCATCGACCAGGTAACGGCGCTATCCCAGGCTTTCGCCATCGCCGTACCCCACGAGCAGGCGATGGATGCCCGCGATGAAGTGGGCTTCTTCCAGGCGGTGAAAGCCCGGCTGGCCAAGTTCGACGGTACGGGCGAAGGGCGCAGCAACGAAGAGCTTGAAACCACTATCCGCCAAGTGATCGACAAGGCGCTGGTGTCGGAGCAAGTAATCGATATTTTTGACGCGGCAGGTATCAAGAAGCCGGATATTTCCATTCTGTCCGACGAGTTTCTGGCCGAACTGAAAGGCCATGAGCACAAGAACGTGGCGCTGGAAGTGCTGAAAAAACTGCTCAACGACGAACTGAAAGCGCGCGCCGGAAAAAATCTGGTGCAAAGCCGCTCATTGATGGAAATGCTGGAAATCGCCATCAAAAAATACCACAACAAGGTTTTGACTGCTGCCGAGGTCATGGATGAACTGATCCGCATCAGCAAGGAAATCGTGGCTTCCGATGTTGAGGCCCGGCACATGGGGCTGAGCGATTTTGAGTATGCGTTCTACACGGCGGTCGCCAACAACCAAAGCGCCCGCGAACTGATGCAGCACGACCAATTGCGCGAACTGGCCGTGGTTCTGACGCAACGGGTGCGCGAGAATGCCTCGATAGACTGGACGATCAAGGAAAGCGTGAAAGCCAAGCTGAAAGTGATCGTGAAGCGCACTCTGCGCCAATTCGGCTACCCGCCCGACATGCAATTGCTCGCCACGGAAACGGTATTGAAACAGGCGGAGATGATCGCCAACGAACTGGCTTTGACGAGCGCCTGATCCACCAACCGTCCAGATCAGGCGGTTCCCACCATACTTCTGTAGCAATCCATTCTTTTTCTGCTGATTTTTCCCTGTTCCACGGCTTTGCGTATCGCGCAGTCCGGCTCCACCAGGTGTTTGCAGTTGGCGAAGCGGCAGTCGCCGATGTAGGGGCGGAATTCCACGAAGGCGTGGGTGATTTCGTCGCGCGACAGGTGATGCAGACCGAATTCCTGCAAGCCCGGCGAGTCGATGATGTGGCTCTGTGCATCGAGGTGATAAAGCTGGGCGTGGGTGGTGGTGTGTTTGCCGGAATTGAGTGCCTGCGAGATTTCGCGGGTACGCGCCTGGATGTCCGGTAGCAGGGCGTTGACGATGCTAGATTTGCCCATCCCCGATTGTCCGACCAGAACGCTGGTATGGCCGTGCAGATGGGGGCGCAACGGGGCAATGTCGGTATGGGCGGAGAGCGGCAGGAGCGAATAACCGAGTTCGGCGTATTGGGCGAGTTGCTTCAGGGCTTCCTGGCTGGCGCTTTCCAGGTCACATTTGTTGAGCACGATGAGCGCCTTGATGTCCGCCGCTTCGGCGGCGATCAGGCAGCGGTTGAGCAATTCTTCGTAAAACGCCGGTTCGGCGGCGAGCACTACGACGATCTGGGTGACGTTGGCGGCGATGATTTTTTCGCGAAACGCGTCGGAACGGTAGAGCAGGGTTTTGCGCGGGGCGACCTGTGTGATGATGCCCTGACTGGCGCTGGTGCTTTCCACCGTGACCAGGTCGCCACACGCGACCCCGCCTTTTTTGCCGCGCGTGACGCAGGGGAGCGTGGAACGATCCGCGAGTTCGACGAGGAACTGGCGGCCAAATGCGGCGACAACTTGACCTTCAGGCAATCCTGGCGACCTATTTAAATTTGTAGAACTGTTTGTTGAGATACGCGCCGACGTTGAGTTCGTCTTCGGGGAACCAGCCTGCGCCGGTATTGGCGTTGCAGCCGCTGATTTGCGCCTGGAGCTTTTGTGGGGTCTTAACCTTGCGCTCCATGCGGCTGTACAGCGCCGAGCCGTCTCCGCCGACCATTGAGGTGTGGCAGGAGACGCAGGATTTGTCGTGGAGGGTTTTGCCGGTTTTGGCGTCCCCTTTGGCAAAGATGTCTGCGCCGTGGGCGGGGCTGCCGAGCAACAGGAGGATGGGGAGAACGAACAGGATGCGCATGGGATTTCCTCAGCGTTAAATTGGGGTTGGGCTAGGCATTTTTCTGCAATTGCGCGATGCGCACCGCCGCCGGCGGATGCGAATCGTAAAACGCCGAATGCAGCGGATCGGGGGTGAGGGTGGCGGCGTTGTCGTTATAGAGCTTGACCAGCGCGCTGACCAGATCGGCGGCGGGGGCGTGGCGGGTGGCGTAATAATCCGCCTCGAATTCGTGTTTGCGCGAATAAAAGCTCATCAGCGGCTGGAAGAGGAAGGTGAATACCGGGCTGACCAGCAGGAACAGGGCGAGTCCCACCGCAGTGCCGGGGGTGGTTACACCCAGTCCGCTGAAAAACCACGGAGCCAGCATGAGTTGCCCGAGCAGCCATAATCCGGCCAGACTCATGGCGAAGATCAGGACGATGCGTTTGACGATGTGGCGGTGTTTGAAATGACCGAGTTCGTGGGCGAGTACGGCGACGACTTCGTGGTGCCCGAGGCGTTCCAGCAGGGTGTCGAAAAAGACGATCCGGCGCGCTTTGCCAAACCCGGTGAAATAGGCGTTGCCCTGGGTGGAGCGGCGCGAGCCGTCCATGACGAAGAAGCCTTGTGCGGCGAATTCGCATTGACCAAGGAGTTTTTCGACATGGTTCTTGAGGTCGGCGTCTTCCAGCGGTTCGAATTTGTTGAAAATCGGCGCAATGAAGATGGGGTAAATCGCCAGCATCAGCAGGTTGAAGCCCATCCACGCCAGCCATACGTACAGCCACCAGTTTTCTCCCATCCGCGCCATCAACCACAGGACGCCGAATAACAGCGGCGCACCGATGATCAGCCCGAGGGCGAATTGTTTGGCGAGGTCGGCGGCGTACAGGGCGGGGGTGGTTTTGTTGAAGCCGAATCGTGCGTCGATGACGAAAGTGCGATAGATGCCGAGCGGCAGTTCGATGATTCCGCTGATCAGGAATATCCCGAGAATCAGCGCGACGCCTTGCCACACGGGATCGGCCAGCGCGCCGCCGAGCAGCCGGTTAAGGGTTTCGATTCCGCCGCCGAGGGTGAAACCGAGCAGCAGCGCGGCGTCGAGCAGGGCGTGGATTCGTCCGAGGCGGGTTTTGGCGATGCTGTAATCGGCGGCTTTCTGGTGTGCAGCCAGGGTGATGCGTTCCGCAAATTCGCCGGGAACCGCGCCGCGATGGGCGGCGATGTGGCGGATATGACGGCCTGCCAGCCATAGCCGCAGGGCAAGCGAGAGGGTCAGCGCAGCAAGGAATATCAGGGTGAATGTTTGCATGGGTTTTTCGGCAGTGAGCTTACGTCGGATGGCGGGTTATGACAAAATGCGCCATCAACGCTAAATATCAAGTGAACATTATGGCACAAGACAGCAACAACCTTATCTGGCTGGATCTGGAAATGACCGGATTGTTCCCCGAGCGCGACCGGATTATCGAGGTCGCGATGGTGGTCACCGACGCCCAACTAAACGTGCTGGCGGAAAGCCCGGTGCTGGTCGTGCATCAGAGCGATGAAGTGCTGGCCGGCATGGACGCCTGGAATACTTCCACCCACGGTAAATCGGGGCTGACCGCCAAGGTGCGCGAATCCACCCTGGATGAGGCGGAAGTGGAAAAACGCATGATCGAGTTCATCAGCCAGTATGTTCCCTCCGGCAAATCGCCGATGTGCGGCAACTCGATCTGCCAGGATCGGCGGTTTCTCTACAATTACATGCCCAAGCTGGAAGGTTACTTCCACTACCGCAACCTCGACGTGAGCACTCCCAAGGAACTGGCCAAGCGCTGGTATCCGAAAGTCTACGACGGTTTCAAGAAGGCCAATAAACACGAAGCCTTGGCCGACATCTACGAATCCATAGAAGAGTTGAAATATTACCGCGCTACCCTGTTCCGCGAAATTTGACAACAGGACTATCCAGCATGAATCCAGGCACCACTTTCTCGATTGAGGTTAATCCCCGCTTGCCCCGTAAACTCCTGCGTTTGCAGGAATTGGCGAACAATCTCTGGTATAGCTGGGACAAACCCACGCGCACCCTGTTTGCCCGCCTCCATCCCGGTTTGTGGGATGCGGTTGGGCATAATCCCAAGGTGTTCCTGCGCCGCGTCGATGAGCAGCGGTTGCTCGACGCCAGCGACGACCAGGTGTTTCTGGCGACCTACAACCGCGTCTTGTCGGCCTACGATACCTATCACAACGAGCCGATGCGGCGCGGCGGTCTGCACGAGCAGTTCAAGCCGGGCGATCTGATCGCCTATTTCTGCGCGGAATTCGGCTTTCACGAAAGTTTCCCGATTTATTCGGGCGGATTGGGGATTCTTGCCGGCGACCACTGCAAGGCCGCCAGCGATTTGAGCCTGCCCTTCATTGGGGTGGGGCTGCTGTATCGGCAGGGCTATTTTTCCCAGATGATCGACGGCGAAGGCAACCAGATCGCCACCCACAACGATTCCGATTTCGACGACCTGCCGGTGACGCCCGCGCTTGACGCCGAAGGCCGGGAAATCCGTGTCAATGTTGAATTTCCCGGACGCACTGTGGTGGTCAAGGTGTGGCATTCGCGGGTCGGGCACGTGTCGTTATGCCTGCTCGACACCGATATCGAGGAAAACTCCCCGCAGGATCGCGATATCGCCCACCAGCTTTACGGCGGCGACCGCAACATGCGCATCACCCAGGAAATCATTCTCGGCGTGGGCGGCGTCATGGCCCTGCGCGCCTTGGGGCTGAAACCCACGGTCTGGCATATCAACGAGGGCCACGCGGCGTTCCTGATCCTCGCCCGCATCCGCCATCTGGTGACGGAGGAAGGCCTGGATTTCGCCAGCGCGCTGGAGGCGGTGGCGGTAAATACCTGC
Source organism: uncultured Sulfuricella sp. (assembly GCA_964451375.1). GTDB lineage: Bacteria > Pseudomonadota > Gammaproteobacteria > Burkholderiales > Sulfuricellaceae > JAGXQV01. The sequence continues at coordinate 5,979 of CAYVIN010000025.1, read as the reverse complement.
TTTACCACCCATACCCCGGTGCCGGCGGGACATGACCATTTTGCCGAAGACATGATGTGGCATTATTTCGAGCATTGCGCCAACGATCTGGGACTCAACCGCGACGAATTTCTGGCGCTGGGGCGAACGCCCGACGGCCCCGATTTCAACATGACCAATCTGGCGATACGCGGCTCGCGCCGCCAGAACGGCGTGTCGCGCATCCACGGCAGCGTGTCCTCGCAAATTTGCAGCAACCTCTGGACGCAGTTGGCGCCGGAGGAAAATCCCCTGAGCTATGTCACCAATGGCGTACACGTACCGACTTTCCTGGCCCAGGAATGGATAGACCTGTTCGACAACTATTTCGGCTACGAATGGCGTCATCGCATGTCCGACGAGGAATACTGGACGCGACGCATCGACGAAATTCCCGACCATCTGTTCTGGAGTGTGCGCCAGTCGCTCAAGTCGCAAATGCTGCAACTGGTGCGTTATCGCCTGTCCCAACAACATTTCCGCAACCACGGCAGCGAGGCGCATCTTGACCGCCTCCTGAAACATGTCGATCGTTACGACCCGAACGTGTTGACCATCGGTTTTGCGCGGCGTTTCGCTACCTACAAACGAGCCGCATTGCTGTTTGAAGACCCGGACACCTTGCGTAAGCTGCTCTCCGACGCCGACCGTCCGGTGTTGTTCATCTTTGCCGGCAAGGCGCATCCCGCCGACAATCCCGGTCAGGACTTGATCCGGCGCATTCATTCGCTGGCCCACATGTCCGAATTCGAGGGCAAGGTGCTGCTCGTCGAAGGTTATGACCTGGGGCTGGCGCGGCGTCTGGTGGCGGGTGTGGACGTATGGCTCAACAATCCCATTTACCCGCTCGAAGCCAGCGGCACGTCGGGGATGAAGGCCGGCATCAACGGCGCAATCAACCTCTCGGTGCTCGACGGCTGGTGGGGGGAAGGTTACGACGGCACCAACGGCTGGGCGATCAAACCGGCTCCGACCTATCTGGACGACATGCGGCGCAATCGCGAGGACAGCCTGGGGCTTTACGATATCCTGCGCAACCGGGTTTTCCCGCTGTATTACGACCGGGGCAGCATGGGCTATTCGGTGGATTGGGTGAAAAAGGCCAAACGTTCCATCGCTACCGTATTGCCGCAGTACAACGCCGGACGAATGGTGGGGGAATATGTGTCGCGTTTTTATTTGCCGGCCTGCGAGCAAGGCAAACGTTATGCTGACGAAGGGTATGCCAACGCCCGCCAGATCGCCGCCTGGAAGGCGCGGATTCGGGCAGCCTGGCGGGACATCGCGCTACGTCGCCTGGATACGCCCAAAAAACATATTCATTTTGGCGATGCGCTGAAGCTGGAGGTGGCCGTGCAACTCGACGGGTTGACGCCCAATGACGTGGTGGTTGAATTGCTGTTGCGTCGGCCCACCAAGAAGGACATGAGCGACTATCTGCATTTCCCTTTCACCTGCCAGGGCAAGCTCGCGGAAACCGGGGAATGCCGCTACACCCTTGATCTTTCGCCGGAATTGTGTGGGCGGCTGGATTACAAGATCCGCGTCTATCCCTATCACGCTCTGCTCACCCACCCCCTGGAAATGGGGCTGATGGTGTGGTTGTGAGGAAAAAAACGACCATGAGACTGCCACAATTCAACCGTCTGGCGCTGGCCTTTGTCGAAAATGTCGGGCTGCTGGTCATCGCTATCGCCACCGTGATTGCGGCGGCCAGCGAAGTCGGCTTCATGATCCGCGAGGGTCGGGTGACGCTGGCCGATCTGCTGCTGTTGTTCCTTTACCTGGAAGTGCTGGCGATGGTCGGGCACTACTACGGCTCGGGCAAGATGCCGGTGCGTTACCCGATTTACATCGGCATGGTGGCGTTGGCCCGCTACCTGATACTCGACGTGAAGGAAATGAACGAATGGCGGATGCTCGCCATCACCGGTTCCATCCTGGTGCTGGCCCTGGCGGTGCTGGTGATCCGATACGGACACACGCGTTTTCCCTATCCCTCGGATGACCCCTCGCCCGAATTACGCGAGAAACCGGCGGGTGGGCGGGATGATTGAGGGGTATCCCCTACTTTTTTAACTGCCATAAAACAAAACGGCGAACCTTCGGTTCGCCGTTTTGTTTTCCGCCAGTTCCTGAATCTGCTTTACAGGGCCTTCTTGAAAGACACCGCGCCGCGAATCTGGTCGAGGGTGTAGCCGGTTGCCTTGTCGTGCGGATAGTCGGCCTTGAGGGCTTCCCTGGCGGGGGCTTCAACCATGTCCGGCCCGCCGTGGCATTCCAGGCAAACGCCCTGTACGGGGATGGCCTTCATGAAACGCAGGTATTTGCCTTGCGGTTCGCTGACGATTTCTGCGTATTCGATCATGCCGGGCTTTTCCTTTTCCAGGCGCTTGTCAAAGTCGGCCAGAACCTTTTGTTCCCAGGCGTCCGGTGTGCCCATCAAGGGGTTGCGCACCTTCAGAGAAACGCGGGTGACACGCTGCCCGGTTTTGCGCGAAACGTCGGAAAACGCCGCCGGGGCGATGTCCTTGCAAACCTTGATGGCGCCGGCAGTGCCGTTGGCCTTGAGTTCGCTCTGAAGTTTGCCGCCCAGGTTGGTCATCATTTCCTTGGCGATTTTGCGGCCTTCTTCCTGGTATTTCGCCAGATCATCGTCGCCGGCGACCGCCGGGTTGAGATTGAAGGCCAGTGCGAGGGCGAGGGGAAGCCATGCTTTTTTCATGTGGAAGTTCTCCGTTGAGTTGTGGGGAAAGTATCTTAGGGGGTTTCTTAAACTGCTGTAAATGGCGGTGTTACTTATTTTTTTCCAGTAGCGTCTGGTACAGCGCCAGATAGCGGCGGGCACTGTTATCCCAGGAGAAGTCCCGCTGCATTCCAGCAAGCTGGATTTGCCGCCAGGTTTCCGGCTCGCGGTAACAGCCCAACGCGCGGCGGATGGTGTCGAGCAGTGCGGCGGCGCTGCTTTCCGCGAACAGGAAACCACTGGCCGTCTGGTTTTCCAGGGTTTCCGGGGTGGTGTCCACTACCGTATCGACCAGCCCTCCGGTGGCGTGGACAAGCGGCGGCGTACCGTAACGCTGGCTGTACATCTGGTTCAATCCGCACGGCTCGAAACGCGACGGCATCAGGAACATGTCGAGGCCGGCTTCGATCAGGTGCGAGAGTTTTTCGTCGAAACCGATAAAGGCGGCAACCTGGTTCGGATGACTTTGAGCGAGGAGGGTCAGCTGTTGTTCAAGATTGGCTTCGCCGGTGCCGAGGATGACCAGTTGCACCGGTTCTTCCAGCAGCAACGGGGCGATTTCAAGCAACATGTCCAAGCCTTTTTGGTAGGAAATGCGGCTGACCGCGCCGAGCAGCGGTATGGCGGGATCGACACTAAGCCCCAGTTTCTTTTGCAATGCGGCCTTGTTGGCGGCTTTTTGGTCGAGATTCCCGGCGCTGTATGGTTGCGCAATGGCCGGGTCGGCGCCGGGATTCCATTCGTCGGTGTCGATGCCGTTGACGATTCCGCTGATATCCGCAGTGCGCCGGTGCAGCAATCCCTGCATCCCGAAGCCGAGCGGCTCGCGCTGGATTTCTTCGGCATAGTTGGGGCTGACCGTGGTGATGTGGTCGGTGTAATACAAACCGGCCTTGAGGAAGGAAAGATTGCCGTAATACTCGACGCCTTCAACCGCAAAACTTGCCGGCGGGAGATCAACTTCGGCAATAGTTTTGGGCGCGAAAATGCCCTGGAAAGCCAGATTGTGGATGGTCGTCACCACCGGCGGTTTGACGCCTTCCTCGAAATACAGATAGGCGGGCGCCAGACCGGTTTGCCAGTCGTTGCAGTGCAGTACTGCGGGGTGAAAGTCCAACGGACTGGCGGAGGTGCAAAGAAACGCGGCCATTCGCGAAAGCAGCGCGAAACGCCGGGCGTTGTCGGGCCAATCCTGTTTGAGGTGATCCTGGTAAGGGCCGCCGCCCCGCGTGTAAAAATGTGGCGCTTCGATGATCAGCAAAGGAACATCTGTGCCGGGCAGCGTGGCGGATAACAGGTGTACTTCGCCGAAGCCAAAAAATTCGCCGAACCAATACAACGACTGAATGTTGAGTGCGCCATCCATCACTGCCGGATAACCGGGAACCAGCACCCGAACGTCCGCGCCAAGATGGCGCAAGGCGGCGGGCAGGGAGGCGCTGATGTCGGCGAGTCCGCCGGTTTTGATGAGGGGACGAATTTCGGGAGTGGCAAAAAGGATCGGCAATTCGGCGATGGCAGGCATTGTTATGGTGGGAGGGAAAATGAGATAGCCCTGAAGTATATCAAAAAGCGCCGGAAAACAGCCTGTCGGCGTAGCTGGTTGATTCAACCGGGCTGGCCTATACTGGCCCTATCAAACAACCCAAGGAGCGGACATGGACATCGGCATCATCGGACTCGGGCGCATGGGCGCCAATATGGCGCGGCGTCTGGCGCGCGGTGGGGTGAAAGTGGCGGCCTTCAATCGCAGCTTCGAGGTGACCGACAAACTGGCTCACGAAACCGGCCTGAAAGCCTGCGCTACGGTTCCCGAACTGCTGGCCGGTCTCGCCAAGCCGCGCGTGGTGTGGCTGATGTTGCCGGCAGGCGAAGCCACCAAACAGATGCTCGAACAACTGGTGCCGCTGCTCGCCGAGGGCGATGTGGTGGTGGATGGGGCCAATGCTTTTTACAAGGACTCCATGAAGCGCGGCGAATTACTCGAAAAAAGCGGCATTCATTTTATCGACGCCGGGGTGTCGGGGGGTATCTGGGGATTGGAAAACGGTTATGCCCTGATGGTGGGGGGCAAACCCGAGGCCGTGAAACATGTCGAACCCTTTTTCAAAGTGCTTGCCCCTTCCCCCGATAAGGGCTGGCTGCATTGCGGGCCGGTCGGTTCCGGGCATTTCGTGAAAATGGTTCATAACGGCATCGAGTACGGAATGATGCAAGCCTTTGCCGAAGGTTTTGCACTGATGAAGGGCAAGGAAGAGTTCGGCCTGGATCTGGCGGCGATCAGCGAACTGTGGCGGCATGGCAGCGTGGTGCGTTCCTGGCTGCTCGATTTGACCGCCGAATTCCTGCAATCCGATCAATCCCTGGAAAATATCGAACCCTTCGTTTCGGACTCCGGCGAAGGGCGCTGGACGGCGCTGGAATCCATCGAACAGGGGCTGCCCGCGCCGGTGATGTCGCTGGCCTTGATGATGCGTTTTGCGTCGCAAGGCAACAATGATTATCCCGCCAAGCTGCTCGCCATGATGCGCAAGGGTTTCGGCGGCCACGCCGTGAAACCTGCCCTGAGCGGCGTCGAAGGGGAAGGCGGGTCATGAGCGACGAGAATCAGCTATATCCCTGCAATATGGTGATTTTCGGGGCGACCGGAAATCTGTCCACCATCAAGCTGCTGCCTGCGCTGTATCACCTTGAGGAAGCCAAACGCTTGCCGCAAAGTCTGACTTTCATCGCTTTCGCCCGCAGGGAATGGGGCCAGGACGAATGGCGCGCCTTCATGGAGAAAGCCCTCAAGGACAAGCTCAAGGAAAAATTTGACGCCGAGTTGTTTGCGCGTTTTGCTACCCGCTTCAGCTATTTGCGCGGTGAATTACACGATATTGATGCCTACCGGCGGCTTATCGAGGAATTGGGCAAACCGAAGAGCGGCGCGTGTTCCAATATCGTCTTTTATCTCGCCATCAAACCGGCGGATTTCGCCTCGGTGATCAAGAATCTCAGCGAAGTCGGCCTGAACCGCCCGCGTGGCCTGCACCGGGTGGTGGTCGAGAAACCTTTTGGTCAGGATATCGAAAGCGCACAGCTGCTGAACAAGCTGATGCACGATCATTTCGATGAAGAGCAGATATTCCGCATCGACCACTACCTGGGCAAGGAAACCGTGCAGAACCTGCTGGTGTTCCGCTTCGCCAATACCCTGATCGAACCGTTGTGGA
>CAYVIN010000024.1:0-53421 GCA_964451375.1 uncultured Sulfuricella sp. | reverse complement strand
CTCCACACCTCAAAGTTGAATTTTTGAGGCGACAACTAGCTTGACACCGGGGGGGATATTCAGTGGGCCAAAGAGATGTTCGGGGAGTTTCTGGCATACCGGGGTAAAACAGGAGGTTTGGACTAATAGTCAGTCAAGGTGAAACGCCTTGATGTAGGAGGGTGAAGCGCAGCGCACCCATAGAACCGAAACAATGTGGATTTTCAATCTGATGGGTGCGCTTTCGCTCTTGTGCCCTTTGGGTATCACCCATCCTACATTTTTCTATCCCGCTAAATCGAAGTGACTGACTGCTAGCACTTCGGCGAGCACGACACCCCGGCCTGCTTCAAATTTTCCTGAACACTGACCACCGGCTGCCCTTCGCGCAGCCATGCCGTGATCCCTGCCTTGACGTTGTACACCGCGCCTTTGCGCCCGAGTTTGCCGGTCAGATATTGCGCAGCGCTGTTGGTGCGGTTGCCGGTGCGGCAGATCAGGATCACCGGCTTGTCGGGCGCGGCCACTTTGTCGAGCTGGCGCGTCCATTCCTGGGGATCGGCGCGGCCTTGTTCGTCGAACAGGGTAATCATCTGGCTGCCCTTGACGACGCCGGTCTGTTGCCATTCTCCGGCGGTGCGCAAATCAACGATGGGGACGCCTTGCGTGATGAGGTCGGCCAATTCGGCGTTGCCGATGTTGATGATTTCGGCGTGAGCGAGCGGCGCGGCGAATAACAATGCGATGAGGGCGCTACGGATATTCCAGAATGAAACTTTCATAAGGCGCTTATTTCGTGTAATGGTTGGGGCGGCGATTTTACCGGGAATCGCGGTCTTGATGTCCGGCAAAAGTAGTGGTATTGCCGTTTAGTGTTTAGTTGAGGTCGCCGCGCGAAGCGCATGCAGCGCGGCGATTGACGACACCCGCACCTGGGCGGAAAACACCGGGTACACTCTGCTCGCCAACCGGGAAGCCGAGCCTGGCGTATTCGAGTTTTATATCAGGAAACAATCCAAAAAACGGGGTTTGCCGACGGCGAGCTTCGTTACCCCAAGCTGTTTTCCCCGCCCGCCGGAATTTCAGTGAAGCACAGCCGACTGTGGCGCAACATTCGCTTCCGCATCTTTTTGCACCAGCCAATTACGCTGCAAAGGCGGCAAATCCCAGTTGCCGCGCTGGGCAAACCGATCCGTGGTGTCGGTGAACCAATGTAATTGGGCGCGATTCAGCGTCAATCCGGTAAGGGAACTGTCCTGGTGATCGCAAAAAAACAGCAGCGAGCAACGCTCTCCATCCGGGTGGATGTCGATGCGGGTGATCAGATTGCCGCTCAGCGGCGCGGTGTTGACATCCGGCGGGGGCGGCGGCTCGCCGCTGCTGACCTGATCCGCGACTTTCGCCAGGGCGCGGGCGTGTTCGATCATCATCACTTCATCGCGCATTTCGCTGGGCAGCGCCGCGACGCTGTTGCTGGTTTGCAGCAGGATTTCCGCCAATCTCCCCAGAATCAGCCCCGCCATACGCCGGGTAAGCTGCATCGACAGGCTGGTCCGGTCAACCAGCGTACACGACAGGATGATGCGGTCTTCGGCCTCGTTGAAGGCAAAGGTGATGTTGTGGATGGGGGTCATGATCGGGATTTTTCGGGAAAAACGGATTTTGCCACATCCTCGGGGGAGGCGGTTGGATAAGGGAAAAGACAGCAGGGCAATCGCACTATGTGGTTCCCCCCTTTGGAAAAAGGGGTTAGGGGGCCATGTCGCTTAGTTAAGCGTGTCGGCGAGACTTTTCCTGGGTGCGCCGGCGTCTCGCCGGCCTGCCGGCAGGATGCCGGCGCTCCAGCCCGGATCGGCCCAAAGCTTAAATTAGTGCCATGAGGGTTAGGGGGGATTTCGCCCAAGGTGGAATTGCCACCACCGCTGAAATCCCCCTCAATCCCCCTTTTCCAAAGGGGGAGGCGGGTCGGTCTAAGCATGAAATCCGTCTTTCTTCCATATAGTGCAATTGCCCTGAAAAAGACAGGGGGCGCGTTGCGCCGCCCCTCATACTCATCACGGCGTTTTCACCAGCAATATATTCATCTTCTGAAGTCCCGTGCGTTGGGATACCATGCGCCACACACGGTGCCGGTTCTTCAGACCAAGGCCGCCGGAAAGGAAAAACCCGGTGAAAAAAAACTCCCCATCCGATCCGCGAAAAATTGCCGGAGCGCCGCTTGCCGTTGCGCAAGTGGAATCCACGGGGGGTTCCTCCCCTGAACGCCTTGTCCACGAACTCCAGGTGCATAAGGCCGAACTGGAGATGCAGAACGAGGAATTGCTGCGCACCCAATATGAACTGGAGCACGCATTACGTCGCTACGAAGACCTTTTTGAATTCGCCCCGGTCGGTTACCTCACCTTGAACAAGGACGGCCTGATTGACGAATCCAATCTTCTCGCCACCAGCCTGTTCGGGATAGGGCCGGAAAGATTGCGCAACCGGCTTTTTTCCTGTTTCGTCAGCCCGGCGGACAGTGACCGTTGGCATATCTATTTTCAGCGTTTGTTACAGCATGTCGGGAATCAGGAATGCGAGCTGAAACTGTTGCGCGCCAACGGCACACATTTTGACGCATTCCTGGACGGTTTCAGCCTGTCTGCGCAGCTAGAAGGCGAGCGGGTGCGCATCGCAATCAGTGACATCACCCGGCGGGTTGCCTATGAAAGCGAATTGCGCGAATGGCGGAAGTTCACCGCAGAAGCCTCCTGGGGAATGGCCATCTGGGATGGGGAAACCCGTATGATCCGCCAGGTAAATTCAGCTTATGCCGCGTTACACGGCTACAGTGTGAGCGAATTACACGGCATGAAAGCGGATGAGTTATATGCGCCGGAAAGCCGCGCCACCTTGGCCCGTCATGCAGTTATCTTCAGCAGGGCCGACCACTGGAAATTTGAATGTGTGCGTCTACGCAAGGACGGCGGCACCTTTCCCGCCAGTGCTGAAATTACCAGGATTCAGGATGTAAACGGCAAAGCGGCGTTTATTTCCAGTGTGCGGGACATCACCGAAAACAAGGTCGCTGAACAGCGCCTGATTGAAAGCGAACTGCAATACCGCACCCTGGCGGATTCCGGTCAGGCATTGATCTGGTCGGCAGGAATTGACATGCGCTGCGACTACTTCAACCGGACCTGGCTGGACTTCACCGGACGTTCGCTTGAACAGGAACTCGGCGACGGCTGGGCCGCCGGCATCCACCCGGACGACTATTCCGCTTGCCTGAAAAATTATGCGGCGGCCTTCAAGCGGCGCGAGAAATTCAGCATCGACTACCGGTTGCGTCACCACAGCGGCGAGTATCGCTGGATTCAGGACAAAGGCTGTCCACGCCACGACAGCCACGGCGTTTTCATCGGTTATATCGGTCATTGTCTCGACATCACCGCGCTCAAGGAAAGCGAGAAATTCAAACAGACCATCCTCGACTCCGTTACCGACCAGATTGCCGTGTTGAATCACGATGGCGTCATCGTCGCGGTTAACCAGGCATGGCGACGCTTTGCCCTGAACAACAACCCTGAACCAGGGCAATCGGCCCGTCATACCGAGGTCGGCGTGAATTATCTGACTATATGTAAAACCGCCTTCGGCCCCCACTCGGAAGGCGCCCAGCAAGCCCACGAGGGAATCAAGGCGGTACTGGAAGCCCGAATTCCCTACTTCACGCTCGAATACCCCTGTCATTCGCCCGACGCGCAACGCTGGTTCACCCTATCCGTAATGCCGTTGGGCGATGAGGCGGGCGCTGTGGTAGTGACGCACCACGACATTAGCGAACGAAAAAAGCACGAACAAGAACGTATCGGTTACCTGAAACGCCAGGAGGAAGCCTCGCGCCATCTGGTTGTCGTGCAGGAAGACGCCCGCCGCCGGTTCTCCGCAGAATTGCATGACCGCACCAGCCCCAACCTCGCCGCCATTGACATCAATCTCGACATCCTCGCCTCCGAACTCCCACAGGTACATTCACTTGCCCTCACCCAACGCTTGGAGGATACCCGCGCGCTGATTGCCGACACCGCCGCCAGCATCCGTGAAATCTGCGCTGATTTACGCCCGCCGTTGCTCGATTACGCGGGCCTGCCGGCGGCGCTGGAGGGGTATGTCCAGCAGTACAGCAAGCGAACCGGGATCAAGGTTCAGTTGAACTGCGCCAATCACGAGGTACGCTACACGGAGGAATTGGAGTCGCTGTTGTTTCGAGTTTTTCAGGAGGCCCTGACCAATTGCGCCAAACATGCCAGAGCCACGGCGGTGACGGTAACGCTGAAAAATGTCGATACCCCCATTGTTCTGAGCATCGCCGACAACGGTATCGGCTTTGACCTGACGGAATTGGGAAAGGTGGGCGCGATTGGCCTGGGAATGCTGAACATGCGCGAAATGGCCGAAGTCGCCGGGGGGCGGTTCACCATCGAATCGGCGCCCGGAGAGGGAACCCGCATCGCGGTGGAAATTTCCCAGGGCGCGCTACCGGAAAGGCGGTAGTCAAAATACCCTGACCCCGTTATAGCGGGGTACCACATGTTCCATATTAAGATGGCCCAATCGATTCTGTGCCGCAGCTGTGGTGAAAAAAACCGCGTCACTCGGTAAACCTCCATTTCCCAAGGCAATTGCACCCGCCGCCAGTAACTACTCAGGGTGGCGGTGTTTTGCTCCTTCCCCCTTGCAAGGGGAAGGCTGGGATGGGGGTAGAGTGGCGGGATAACCCGGATATTTCGGTTTATCCACCTTTCGCCCCCCATCCTAACCTTCCCCCTGCCAGGGGGAAGGGACTGGCGCGGTGGTATGCCACCACATCCTGAGTAGTTACTCACACCATATGGAAGAAAGGCGAATTTCATGTCTCGACCAAGCCGCCTCCCCCTTTGGAAAAGGGGGATTGAGGGGGATTTCAGCGGTGGCGGCAATTCCACCTTGGGCAAAATCCCCGCTACCTCCTTTTTCCAAAGAGGGAAACCCCATGGTGCGATTGCCCTGCTCCATTTGCCCACAGCGAACGACACGGAAAGATAACCATGGAAAGCATCCGCATCCTGCTTGTCGATGACCACCAAATGTTTCGTGACGCGCTACGCAGCCTGCTGAACAAAACGCCGGGTTTTGATGTAGTCGGGGAGACCGGCGATGCCTTTGAGGTGATTGCGCTGGTGCGCAAAACCGCCGCCGATATCGTGTGCATGGATATCGGTATGCCCGGCATGAACGGCATAGAAACCACCCGTCATCTCATTGATGCCTGCCCGTCGGTCAAGGTCATTGCGCTTTCGACTTACGCGGATCAGCGCTATGTCACAGACATGATGAACGCCGGCGCCTCGGCCTACATCACCAAGGTCGAGGCGGCCGATGAGTTGCTGCGGGCCATCAGCGCAGTTCGCTATAACCGCAAATATTTGTGCCCGAGCATCGCCGAAGCGGTGGCCGGAGCGATGTCCAGACAATTTCCCCGCGCCATGCCCGTCCAGCTCGGCAATCGCGAACGCCAGGTGCTGCAACTGGTTGCCGAAGGGCTCACCTCGCCGATGATTGCCGACCGTTTGAATATTGCCCAGGCCACCGTCGATGTGCATCGGCGCAACATCATGCGCAAACTCAATTTGCATAACGTCGCCGACCTTACCCGCTACGCCATCGGTAATGGATTGGTAAGCAGCTAGGGGAAGGCAGTGTTTAGTCGGGTAGGGTGGGCACAGCCCTATCGTGCCCACGCGGAAACAATCTCCATTGACCGCGTGGGCACAAAGGCGTGCCCACCCTACTGACTGCCTTCCCCGACTACCTGAATCCCGGTAGCAAATTTACGCTGATCCGGGTATTACCCGCCTCTCCCCATCTCTCTACGATAACCATCAGAATTGCCCTCGCGTATTCCCGGCAACTCGATCAATTCGCCCAACTCGCATTCGCCCGCATAAAAGGAGACACACCATGGCCCTCGTCAGGAAGTCCGCACCCCCTACCAATACTGCCGCTCCGACCGGGGCCAAAACTTCAGCCGTCGCCGCTCGCGAGGCCGAAGACCAACGCAAGAAAGCGCGCACCCTTGCCAAGCAGCAGCAGGCGGCGGAACGGATTGCCGCCGCGACCGGACAATTGTCTTCCGGGATCAACGAAGCGGCTTCCGCCGCCGAGGAATTGAAGCGTTCGTCAGATCAGATCGCCACCGGCGCCGAGGAAGCCTCGGGCGCCGCCCAGGAATCCCTGGCGGCCTTCAAGCAGGTCGAAGTTTCCATCCTGCGCCAGTTGCAGAACGCCGACATCAGCCAGGCCAAGGGCGAAGCCACTCAGGCTCTGGTGGCCAAGACCAGCGCCGATGTGGCGGCCATGGTGACTAACGTGTCGGTCGCCGCGCAGCGCCAGAATGCGTCGGTCGCAATGGTCGCGCAATTGGAGCAGCAGGCGGCCAACATCGGCGATATCGTCAAGGCGGTGGCGCGTATCGCCGACCAGACCAATCTGCTGGCGCTCAACGCCGCTATCGAGGCAGCCCGCGCCGGCAAACACGGCAAGGGTTTTGCGGTGGTCGCCGACGAAGTGCGAACGCTGGCCGAGACCTCCGAGAAAAGCGCCAAACAGATTCAGGATCTGGTCGGGCAGATTCAGCAGGAAGTCAAAAATATCGCCGAGGGCATCACCACATCCGCCAAGACCGTCGAAGGTGAAGTGGAGAACGGCAAGACCATTACGCTGCAACTGGAGCAAATCCGCATCGACACGGTGGAAATTGTCAGGGGTGTGCGTGAAATCGCCACCGGCGCCCAGCAATCCAAGGTGGCCGCGCAGCAGGCCCTGAAAGGGTCGGAAGACATCGCCGCCGCTGCCGAGGAACAATCCGCCGCCGCCGAGGAATCAGCCAAGACGGTGGCTGAGCAGTCGCAGGCGCTGGCGCAATGCGAGCAGGCGGCGCAGAGCCTGTCGGAACTGGCGGAAGACCTGAAGACCTCCACCGATGTCGCCAAAAGCGCCGAGGAAGTCGCGTCCGCCGCCGAGGAACTCTCGTCCGCAGTTTCCGAGATCAATCGTTCCGGCGCCCAGATCATGGCTGCCATCGAGCAAATCCGCAAAGGCGCGGAGGTGCAATCCGCCGGCACGGCGGAAGCCTCGGCGGCCATCAACCAGATCGAAAAAGGCCTGGAGCTGGCGCAAAGCCGCGCTACCGCCGGTGGCGAGAAAGTGGCGGCGATCAAGAAGCTGCTGGGAGTCAACAAAACCTCCATCGATGCACTGATTACCGGCATTTCCGCATCGGCGGATTCGTCCAAGGTCAGCATCAAGCAGATCAAGGATCTCGAACTGGTATCGCGGCGTATCGACAAGATCGTTGATGCGATCACTACCGTCTCTATCCAGACCAATATGCTGGCCGTCAACGGCTCCATCGAAGCAGCCCGCGCCGGTGAGTTCGGCAAGGGTTTCGTGGTGGTGGCCACCGATATTCGCAACCTCGCCCACGACTCCGCCGAAAATGCCGACCGCATCAAGGATCTGGTGAAAGCAGTGCAGGATCAGATCGGCGTGGTCGGGCGCGATCTGGATGAAATCGTCGCCGCCGCACTGAGCGAGGTGGAAAAGGCCAAGGTCAGTACGGCCAACCTGATCTCCATCGAAACGGACATCGCCGATGTGGAAAAAGGCACTCAGGAGATTTTGACAGCCTCCAACGAAATCGCCGCCGCCACCGCCCAGGTCAAGAAAGGTGTGGAGCAGATTGCCGCCGCCGCTCAGGAAGCCGACAAAGCCTCTACCGAAGCCGCCTCTGCCGCCAAACAGCAATCCCAGGGGGCCGAAGAACTGGCCGCCGCCATCGAGGAAATCGCTTCGCTGGCGGATGAGTTGCAGAGCGCCTGATTCCGCCGGTCTTGTAGATACCGGATGGAGTTACGAAACTGGAGCGCCGGCATCCTGCCGGCAGGCCGGCGAGACGCCGGCGCTCCCAGGCGTGGGCTGGCCGACACGCAGAATTTGACGGCATGGCGCCTACATGTCTAAGGAGAACAACGATGACCAATGAAATTCAGGAACAACCGGAAGTTGCGACGGTTGCACAGCGCAGTGACGAAAGCCATGTCGAAGGCGCGGTTTCCGACATCCGCCAGTTTGTGATTTTCATCGCCGGGGATGAAGCTTTCGCGGTGGACATGGCCCCGGTGCAGGAGATCATCCGGGTGCCCGAGGTGGTGCGGGTGCCGCTCGCGCCGCCGACGCTGGATGGCTTGGCCAATCTGCGCGGCAAGGTGTTGCCCATCATCAGCCTGCGGCGGATTTTCGGCTTTGCCGAACTGGCCCACGACGACGCGACCCGCGCCCTGGTCATCGATACCGGGCAGCCGCTGGGCTTCGTGGTGGACAAGGTCGCCAGCGTGGTCGGCGTGGAGCCGGGCAAAATCGAAGGGGTGGGTTCCATCCAGGGCACGGTGAATACCGAGTTGCTCTCGGGCATCATCAAGGATGTCGGTGGTCACGCGATGATCATGGTGCTCGATTTCGCCAGGCTGATTGCCCAGGAATTCACGGAAATCGCCGCCGTGGCCCGTAGCGCCGCCATGGCCGGCGGGATTTACGCCGCCGCCGAGTCCGAGGAAGACGAAACCAGCGATGAACTACAACTGGTGAGCTTCGATGTCGCCGGGCAGGAATACGCCATCACCATCGAAGATGTGCAGGAAATCGTCCAGATACCGGAAAACATCGTGCATGTCCCCCATGCGGAATCCCATGTGCTGGGGGTGATGACCCTGCGCAACCGTTTGCTGCCGCTGGTCAGCCTGCGCTGTATGTTTGCCTTGCCGGCGCAGGCAGCCGACGAACACAGCCGCATCGTGGTGGTGTCGCTGGGCGCGGCTTCGGTGGGCATCGTCATGGATAACGTCAACGAAGTACTGCGCGTCGCCAAGACGGATGTGGACGCCATGCCCGGCCTGCTGGCCCGCGAGGGTGGGCTGAACGATATTTCCGAAATCTGCCGGCTGGACGGCGGCAAGCGCCTGGTATCGATTATTTCCGCCGCCAACCTGTTCAGCCATGGCGCCGTCAAGGAGGCATTGAAAACCGTGGAAAGCCAGGATGAAAACAAGACCCGTGACGATATCGCTGCGGAAGACGAGTCGAGCGACGACGACGAGCAGGTGGTGGTGTTCCGTCTCGACAAGGAAGAGTTCGGGGTGCCCATAGACAGTGTGCAGGAGATCGTGCGCGTCCCAGATGAGTTGACCCATGTGCCCAAGGCGCCGCCTTTCGTCGAAGGCGTCATCAACCTGCGCGGCGCGGTGCTGCCGGTCATCGATCTGCGCCGCCGTCTGGGCTTGCCCACCGTCGAGCGCTCGGATCGCCAGCGCGTGATGGTGTTCCTGATTGCGGGGATGCGCACCGGCTTTATTGTCGATTCGGTTGCCGAAGTGCTGAAAATTCACAAATCCGCCATCGAAGCCGCACCGCGCCTGTCCAGCGAGCAGGGAAAACTCCTGGCGCGCATGGCCAACCTGGAAAAACAGAAACGCATGGTGCAACTGATCGCCCCCGCGCATCTGGTGGCGGACAACGAACGCGCCGATTTGGAGGAGATGGCGGCGTAGTAAGTAAAGGCAGTTTTTAGTTTTGAGTGTTTAGTGTTGAGTGTTGAGTGGTGGTGTGCGCTTCGCGCCTGATCCAATAGCGACGCGCATGGCGCGGCGACATCAACTCAACACTCAACACTAAACATTCAACACTGTTTTTGCCTTTCAGTGACCACCAAGAAAGTTAAAGGACTGTTCCATGATCAAGTTGCTCATCGTCGATGACTCCGCGCTGATGCGCCGTCAGTTGGCGACCTTGTTCGAGGCCGAGGGCGATTTCCTGATTCGTCAGGCGCGGAATGGGCTGGAGGCGGTGGACGAAAACCGCGAGTTCCAGCCCGACGTGGTCACCCTCGACATCAACATGCCGGAGATGGATGGCATCACCGCGCTGTCGCTGATGATGGCGGAACGCCCGGTGGCGGTGGTGATGGTTTCTTCACTTACCGAAAAAGGCGCGCTGGCGACTTTCGAGGCCCTGAATCTGGGGGCGGTGGACTATATCGGCAAACCCGGCGGGACGATTTCGTTATCCATCGGCGAAATCAAGGCCGAACTGGTGAGCAAGGTGCGCGCCGCCGCGCGTGCGCGTATCAAGGGCAAGGGATCAAGTGTACGGGGGTTGGCCCAGCGCCTGCGGGAGGAACGGGAAAAACCTGCGCCGCGCCCGGTGGCGGTACGGCGCGGGATTGCCGGCGAGGGGCTGGTGTTGATCGGGGTGTCCACCGGCGGGCCGCGTACCCTGGAAGACATCCTGCCGCAACTCCCGGCGGATTTCCCCTGGCCGGTGTTGGTGGCCCAGCACATGCCTGCCTCTTTTACCCGCCCTTTTGCCGACCGTCTCGACAGCATTTGCCAGTTGTCGGTGGTGGAAGCCGACCATCCCATGCCTATCGAGGCTGGCACCATTTATGTCGGCAAGGGCGGGGCGGACATAGTGCTGGTGCAGCGCGGTGGAAAGCTGACGGTCATCGCCAAGCCGGAAAACCGCGATTTTCTCTGGCATCCCTCGGTGGAATTGATGGGGCGCTCGGCGCTTGAACATTGTGATCCGTCGCGGGTGGTAGGGGTGATGCTGACCGGCATGGGTTACGACGGCGCCGATGCTTTTGCCGAGATCAAAAAGCGTGGGGGCCGCACCATTGCCGAATCGCAAGAGTCCGCAGTGGTCTTCGGGATGCCGGCGGAGCTCATCGAACGCGGCGGCGCAAGCCTGGTGCTGCACGCGGAAAAAATCGCTGCTCAGATCAATGTCTGGGCGGGACGGTGATGGGGAATGAGTAATGGGTGATGGGGAAAAGCGGGGGCGTCGCGACGCGACGCCATCACCCATCCCACATTACCCATTACCCATCTCCAGTTTAGGAAAAACATCATGGCGCTAGTCAAAACCCAAACCACCCAACCAGTCGCCGCCGACGAGCGCAAACAGGGGCGGGATTGCCCAGCTCTGATCGCCGAACTGGAAAACGCCAACCCCACCGCGCGACGCTGGGCGGCCCGCGATCTGGGCGATTGCCGCGATGCTTCCGCCGCGCTGGTTTCGCGTCTTCAGCGCGAAGACGATGTTTCGGTGCGCGAGGTGATCCTCACTACGCTGACATCATTGGGCGACGAGGTGGCGGTGGCGGGACTGGTCGAGTGTCTCAGAAGCGAGGGCGCGGCGCTACGCAACGAGGCGATAGAGGCGATGAAACAGCTCCCCGACGAAGTGGCGCCGATTATGCGCGGCCTCTTGGCCGATCCCAGCCCGGACGTGCGTATCTTCGCGGTCAATATTCTCGAATCGCTGCGCCACCCGGAGGTCGAGCACTGGTTGATCGAAGTGATCGAACAGGATGCCCAGTTGAACGTATGCGCCACCGCAGTGGATCTGCTCGGCGAAGTCGGCACAATTGCCGCGCGCGAGCCGCTGCTGCGTCTCAAGGCGCGTTACGCCGAGGAGCCGTATATCCAGTTTGCCACCGATCTGGCCCTGAAACGTATTACCGAAGGCTGATAACAAAATGGCCGAAACCCTGATCAGCGAGTCGGATTTCGAAAAATTCCGCGAGTTCTTTTATCGCAAGACCGGCATTCAGTTCGATTCGTCGAAGCGCTATTTCGTGGACAAACGCCTGATCGAACGTATTGAGGAAACGGATAGCGAAACCTTCCGCACTTATTTCACCATGCTGCGTTTCGAAGCGTCGGGCGAGGAATTGCAGCATTTGACCAATCTGATGACGGTCAATGAAACCTATTTTTTTCGCGAGGAGTACCAGTTCAAGTGTCTGGTCGATTCCCTGCTGCCGGACGTCACCAGCCGCAAGCGCGACAACAGCACCATCCGCATTTGGGTGATTCCCTCGTCGTCGGGCGAAGAGCCTTATTCGATTGCCATCTATCTGCTGGAGTATTGGGCCGGGATCAATGACTGGAACATCGAGATCATTTCTTCCGACATCGATACCAAAGTCCTTGGCATGGCGCGCCAGGGGCTGTATTCGCAGCGCTCGATACAAAATTTGCCGGAGTTGCTGCTGCGCAAGTATTTCAAGCGCAACGGCTTGGAGTATCAGCTTAGCGACGACCTGCGCAGTGCGGTGGAATTCACTCGGGTCAATCTTTCCGAGCGGGCCGACACCCGCGCTTACCGGGACTTCGACGTGATTTTCTGCCGCAACCTGCTGATTTATTTTGATGATGTTTCACGCAAGACGGCAGCGGAAACTTTTTATGACGCATTGAAGCCGGGCGGTTATGTCTGCCTCGGGCACTCGGAATCAATGAGCCGTTTTTCATCCCTTTACAAGGTGCGCAAGTTTCCCGAAGCCATCGTGTATCAAAAACCGCTGGAGGCAAGATGAAACGCATCCTGATTGTCGATGACGCGGCCACCGTGCGCCTATATCACCGCAACATTCTCGAAGCCGCCGGTTACGTGGCGGACGAAGCGGTCAACGGCATCGAGGCCCTGGAAAAAACCCTGCAAACCCCGTTTGATTTATACGTGGTGGACATCAACATGCCCAAGCTGGATGGCTATGGTTTTCTGCGCGAACTCCGCGATCAGGATATTCCCCAGGCGCCGGCCATCATGATTTCCACCGAGGCGGAGGGACACGACCATCAGCAGGCTTACGCATCGGGCGCAAATGCTTACCTGGTCAAGCCGGTGAAACCCGAGCAATTGCTGATCCACGTCAAGTTGCTGATTGGGGTGGTGGATTCGGCCTCGCCGCCCTCAGCTCCTCCTTTGACAAGCACGGGACGAACGGATGGCGATCCGAATTTTGACCGCGCCGGGGAGGTCACGCCATGACCCCCTTACTCGAACAATTTCTTTCCGAGGCGCGGGATTTCCTGCAAGGCATCGGCGAAAAGCTGATGGCGCTGGAAAAGGCCCCCGACGATACCGGGTTGATGAGCGAGTTGTTCCGCTTCGTGCATACCCTCAAGGGTAATAGCGGGCTGTTTGAATTCCCCGAGATGACGCGGGTGTTACACGCCGGCGAAGACTTGATGGACGCGGTGCGCCACGGGCGGGTGGGATATTCCCGGGAACTGGCCGACCGTTTGCTGGATGCCATGGATTTCGTCGGTATGTTGTGCGACGAGATCGAAGCGGAAGGCAACGTTGGCGCGGCTCATGCCGCCGATTCGGGGCGCCTGGCGGAGTCCTTGCGGCAGCTGATTCCCTGCGTCGTCGAGGTTGCTGCGGAAACCGCCGCGCCGGAACAGGTCGGTGCTGGAAAAAACCGGGCCGCGCGTCTCGCCGACATTCCAGAAGCAGCGCGTATGGATGCCTACCGTCGGGCGTGCGGCGGAGCAGTGTTGCACTGGCTGGACTATTCCCCGGCGGAAGACTGCTTTTTCCAGGGGGATGACCCGTTTTTCCAGGCGCGGGGAACGCCCGGCCAGATTTGGGGACGCATCGTCAGCCGTCAGCCCTGGCCAAAGCCGGCGGAGCTGGATGCCTATCGTTGTGTACTGGATTTTCAGGTGCTGAGTTGCGCGCCGCGCCAAGAACTCGACGAGTATTACCGCTATGTCCCTGATCAGGTGGCGATCCTTGCCGTAGCGCCGCTGTCGCTCGCCCTGCCGCAGGGCGACCCGAATGGCGGGCCGGTGTATGAAGACTTCGTGGTTGAGGCGCTGGGGCTGCTGGAAACCGGTCGCCTCGACGATTTGGGGCGCGCCGCGCGCACTCTGATTGAGCTTTCCAGCCCCGATTTATGGCTTTCCTCGGCCCTGCGCTGGCTGCTGCTGGTGATGGAACTGGAACCGGACAACCAGCGGGCGTTTGGCGTCCTGATCGAATCCTTGCGCCATCTCCAGCCGCCCCAATGGGCCGAGCCGGCACCGGATTTGGCGCGTTCATCGGAACCTGAAACAACTGCGCCGGAAGCGCTCCTGACGCCGCAGGAAACCGCAGCCATGACGGCGCTGCTTGCCGTGCAGCGGGAAATTCTCACTCTGCCGATTGAAGAAAACTGGCAGTTGGGGCGGATCAAGGCGGTCGCCGTGACGCTTGCCGGTTGCCTCAAGGCGAGCGGCAATCCGGCTGCGTTATCCGGGTTGGAAGCCGCAACCGCAACCGCTTTGGATGAGGCCACAGCGACGCCGCTGCTGGCCTGGCTGGATGAACATTTCCAGGCTGTGCCGCAAGCCGATACGCCCATCACTGAGACGAATCCGCCCGAGCCTGTCGCAGCTCAAGGAACGCCGCTCATCGCACCGGAGACCACACGCGATGCACCGGGAGGCGAAAACGTCACGAAATTTGGGCGCCGCGCCGAAGACGCCGTCGCCGGGCCGACCAGCCTCAGGGTCGATCAGGCCAAGATCGACCGTCTGATGAATTTGATCGGCGAAATGGTGGTGTCAAAAAACGCCCTGCCCTATCTTGCAGGACGCGCCGAAACCACTTACGGGGTGCGCGAACTGTCGCGGGAAATCAAGGCGCTGTATGCGGTAATCAACCGTATCGCAGAAGAAATGCAGGATGCCATCATGCAGGTGCGGATGATGCCTGTGTCATTCGTCTTTCAACGTTTTCCGCGCCTGGTGCGCGACACCTCACGCAAACTCGGCAAGGAAGTCAACCTGGTGCTGGAAGGTGAGGATACCGAGGCCGACAAAAACATTATCGAGTCGTTGGGCGATCCGCTGGTGCATATCGTCCGCAACTGCCTCGATCATGGCTTCGAGCTGCCCGAAGTGCGGCGCGCGGCGGGCAAGCCGGCTGCCGGCACGCTGACCATTCGCGCCACCCAGGAATCCGACCGGGTGGTGATCGAAATCAGCGACGACGGCAAGGGCATCGACCCCGAAGTCATCAAGAAAAAGGCCTACGAGAAAGGCATTATCGACGAGGCGGCGCTGGAGCGTCTCAGCGATCAGGAGGCGGTGAATTTGGTGTTCGCCTCCGGCTTTTCGACCATGGAAGTGGTATCCGATCTTTCCGGGCGCGGGGTCGGTATGGACGTGGTGAGAACCGCCGTCGAAAAGGTCAACGGCAGCGTAGTTCTGGAGAGCGAAAAAGGCAAGGGCACCCGGCTTCGACTGTCTTTGCCGCTATCCATGGCGGTCACCAATGTGATGATCGTCGAGTCCGACGGGCAGATTTTCGGGGTGCCCATGGACAGCGTGGTAGAGACGGTACGGGTGCCGCGCAGCGCCGTCCGCACCATCAAGCAGAGCCAGGCGACGGTGTTGCGGGGGCGCATTGTGCCGCTCAAATCCATCAATGACCTGCTGGCAATCGATGCTCCGCCCCTGGCCAATGCCGAAGATGAGCTGGCGGTTCTGGTGGTGCGTTTGGGAGATGAATTCGTGGGCTTGTTGGTTGATGATTTCCGCGAGACGGTGGATATCATCCTGAAACCCATGGCTGGTGTGCTGGCCGCGCTTTCCGCCTATTCCGGCTCGGCCCTGATGGGTGATGGTTCGGTGTTAATGGTGTTGAATATCAAGGAGATGCTGTGATGGCTATCGAGTACAAAAACAACCTTGCCACATTCAGCGAAGTGGTCAGCGTGGAAGAAGCAGAGGCGCTGCTGGAGTGGCTGCAAAAGAAAATGGCGGCGCGCATCGATTTGAGCGCCTGCACTCATTTGCATCCCGCCAATTTGCAGGTGCTGATGGCGGCGAAGCCGGTCATCAAAAGCTGGCCGACGGACGCGGGGTTGGCGACCTGGTTGAAATCGGCGCTAAACCCCGTGTAGGTTCGATGCTGGCAGATAGCAAGGCAGGAGCGCCGGCATCCTGCCGGCAGGCCGGCGAGACGCCGGCGCTCCCAGGCGTGGGTTGGCGCAAAGCCTGATTTAACGTAACGACTCAGGAGGTGGTGGCTTACCACCGCACCAGTCCCTTCCCCTTGGCAGGGGGAAGGTTAGGATGGGGGTCGAAAGGCAAAAATACCGAAATATTCGGGTTATGCCACCCCTCTACCCCCATCCCCGCCTTCCCCCTGCAAGAAGGAAGGAGCAAAACACCGCCACCATGAGTAGTTACGGTCATTGAAATATTGAACCAAGGAGAACAAACATGACAAAAACCATCCTGATCGTCGATGACTCCGCCACGATGGTAATGAGCGTCAAGAACAATCTGGAAATCGCCGGTTTCAAGGTCGAAACCGCTGACGACGGGGTGAAGGCATTGGCAAAACTCAAGGGAGGCGTCAAACCGGATCTGATCATCACCGACATCAATATGCCCAATATGGGCGGTATGGAGTTGATCAAAAACGTGCGGGCGCTGCCGGGCTTTCGCTTCACGCCGATTCTCACCCTGACCACCGAAAGCCAGGCCGATAAACGCGATGAAGGCAAAAAGCTGGGCGCCACCGGGTGGCTGGTGAAGCCGATCGGCGGAGCGGATTTGTTAAAAATCATCAAACAGGTTCTGCCTGGGGCATAGGAGAAACACCATGACCCCCCTTGACTCCCAATTCCCTCGGGCGGGTTCCATTCCCAAGCTCGCCGGGGCCGCACTGGCGGCGATTATCGTTTCCGGTCTGATTGCCTGGTTTTTCTCGCCGTGGCTGCACACCAGCATCCTGCTGCCGGCAGGCGTGAGTTATGCCGGGGAAATCGCCATTACCGCCTTGCTGTCGATGCTGACCTTCGCGCCATTGACCGTGCTGATAGCCTGGCCGTTTCTGTATCGGGAACTGGTCTGGCTGAGGGCCGTAATCGCGAAAGGACAGTGGGGCGGCTCTGACGAGTGCAGGCGCCAGACCAGTGAACAAACCAGCAAGCTGATGGATACCCATCTACATCTGGACGAAGCCATTGAAGGCCAGTTGAAAGTGGTGGTCGGCGATACCGATGAGTCGGCGATGGCCTTGATCCAGCAGACCCGCAACCTCAACGATCATGCCGCCGACCTGCTGAAATATCTCGGCAAGTCCAACCTGTCGGCATTCAATATGGAAAAAGAGATTGAAGGCAGCGTGGTCTCCATCGGCCAAATCAGCGACTTTATCAAAGCCTTGCCTGAGATGATTCGGAGTGATGTCAAAATCATCCAGGACACTGCCATCAACGAGATCAAAGGTCTGGTGAGTTTCATCAACGTCATCAAGGATATCAGCAAACAAACCAATCTGTTGGCATTGAATGCCGCCATCGAAGCGGCGCGCGCCGGGGAAACGGGAAGGGGATTCGCAGTGGTGGCCGATGAAGTTCGCAAACTTTCCGAACACTCGGCCAATGCCGCCACCATGATCGAACAGGGACTGATGGGAGCACAACAGACCATGCAGGACGGGATGAAGCTGAGTCCGATGGACAAGCAGATTGCCGAAGCCGGGGAGATCGTCGGCGCGATTCGCAAGCTGCAAGAAAACTACGATGACATCCGCCAATATTACAAGACGTTGTTTCTCGTGGTAACCGAGCACAACACCAACCTGGCGACGGAGATTGCGGAAATGCTCGGCCATATCCAGTACCAGGATGTGGTGCGGCAGCGCATTGAGCGCATCGAAGCGGCGATGGCGCGGCGCAACGAAATCCTCAGCGAGTTGCCGCGCCGCCTGGGTGAATCCCACGCCGACCTGACGCAACTTCCCGCCCATTTGGCTCGTGTGCTGGAGGAATACCGGACGAATGAGGCGCGCCATGCGCCTGCCGCCGGCGATTCTGGCCAGTCCGGCGGCTTGCCGAAGTTCGAGTTGTTTTAGTCCGGGTTTTGAGCCATGAATCATGAGTGAAGTCATTGACGAAGCCGTTTACCGGCGTTACCTGGTCGCGTTGCTGGACGGCGACGGGGAGCGCTGTGCCGGGATCGTGCAGGAACTCGTGGTTAAGGACGTACCGCTCAAGACGTTGTATACCGGCCTTTTCCAGCGTTCCCTTTACCAGATTGGCGAACTGTGGGAGCAGCAGCAAATTTCGGTGGCGGTGGAACACCTGGCTACCGCCATCACCGAACGCATGTTGGGTATCGTTCAAACGCAGGTGTTAAGCGGCCCGGCCCGGAAGTACACCATCGTCATCGCCTGTGTCGCGGGTGAATATCATCAGATCGGCGCTCGCATGAATGCGGATTTTTGCGAATTGCTCGGGTGGCGCGCCCATTTCCTGGGGGCCAACACGCCCTTGCCGGATTTGCTGCAAATGATCGCGGATTGCCGGCCCGCCTTGCTGGGACTGTCGGTGAGTGTCGCTGCCAACCTGCCCACGCTATGGAAGGCGCTGGATGCGCTCGGCAGCGGGTTTCCGCTGCTTCCTGTCCTGGTCGGTGGACAAGCGTTCCGCTGGGGTGCGCTGGACGCCCTGGAAGGCTATCCCAACGTGTCGTACATCGGGTCGTTAGATGCGCTGGAGGAAAGGATGCAGGCTTATGAGCGATGACCCTTTCCCGGTTGGTTCGGGTTGGGATTTTCTGAAAGAAAGCGCCAGCGTGGTGGTGCTGCGCGTGACTCGGGCCGGCGAGATACTCGCCGCGAACCGCCATGCGGTCACCTTGATTGGTGAGCCGTTGGTGGGAAAGCCGTGGCATACCCTATGGGAAAATTACGATGGCAAAACAAGTTTCGCAGATTGGTTGGCCGAAACCGTCCAGCCCAGGCTTCTGAATAACCGCACCACCTTTGGCTTGTCGCAAACTCTGGAAATGACAGTCGAGCCGACGGGCGAAGATTTCTGGCTGTTTGGCGAAGTGAATGCCGCTGAACAAGCCCGCCTTGGGCGGGAAGTGCTGGAACTGAACTATGAACTTAACAATGTCAGCCGCGAACTGGCCCTCGCCAATGCGGAACTCAACCACCAGCGCTTTCGCCTTGAAGAATTGGTGGCCGCCCGCACCCTCGCACTGCAAAAAGCCAACGACGACGCCGCACTGGAACATCGCGCCAACGAGGAGCGTATCCGTCTGGATGCCGAAGCCAGGATGCACTCGCGCAAACTGGAGGCGGTGGGGACGCTGGCGGCGGGCATCGCCCATGATTTCAACAATATTCTGGGCAGCATCATCGGCTTCGCCGAAATGACCGGGGACGAACTGCCTGATGATTCCGTCGCAAAGCGCAATGTCGCGCAGATACTGCGCGCCGGTTTTCGCGCCCGCGATCTGATTGCCCGCATCCTCGCTTTTGCCCGCCAGGGTTCAAACGAGCCGGAGGCAGTGAATGTCGTGGCAGAGACGAAACTCGCGCTCGACCTGCTGCGGGCTTCCCTGCGCCCATCGGTGCAACTGTCTTTCCAGAGCAGTCTGGACGCGGCGAATGCCCTGGTTCTGGCGGAGCCGACCCAGATTCAGCAAATCGTCATGAATCTGTGCATCAATGCCGCTGACGCCATGGATAACCACGGCAACATCCGCATCAGCATTGATCACGCAGGCAAGATCGAGGGCGCCCCGCCTGGGCATCTCGGTGGCATCTGCCTGACGGTAGCCGACAATGGCAGCGGGATGACGCCGGAAGTACTGGAGCGGGTATTCGACCCGTTTTTCACCACCAAGGCGCCCGGCAAGGGAAGTGGCCTGGGGCTGTCGGTGGTGTACGGCATCGTCACGGGTTTGGGCGGTCTCATTGAAGTGCAGAGCCATGCGGGCGGCAGTATCACGGGTAGCGAATTTCGGGTGTTCCTGCCACCGGAAAAATCAGAGAAGCAAAAAGGAGAAACAAATGGCACACATCCTGCTGATTGACGATGACGAGCAGTTCCGCACCATGCTGGCGCAGATGCTGACTCAGGATAACCATCGGGTGACCGAAGCCAGGGACGGCGAAGAAGGCTTGCGCTTGCTCGGGCGGGTCGAGCCGGATTTGATCATTACCGATATTCTGATGCCGCAAAAGGATGGCATCGAGACCATCATGGCATTGTCCCAAGCCGGCAGCAAAATCCCGATCATCGCGATCTCCGGCGGAAGACGGATTATCAGCGCTGAATTCAATCTCGAAGCCGCCTCCATGGTCGGCGTCAGAAGTACGTTGTCCAAGCCCTTCGCCAGAGAGGATTTGCGCAGGGAAATCGCAAAGGCGCTTTCCTGAAGCTGTCATGCCCGCCACTCCACACATCATCGCCATTTCCAACCGCAAGGGCGGCGCCGGCAAGACCACGGTAGCGGTGAATCTTGCCGCCGAATTGGCGGCGTTGGGGCGGCGCGTGTTGCTGGTCGATCTGGATTCCCAGGGGCATTGCGGGGTGGGGCTGGGAATCAAGGTGCAAAGCGGCGATACGGTAACGCACGACATTTTTACCGACCCCGCCGCGCGGCTCGCGGCAACGGTTCGGGAAAGCGTTTTTACCAATCTTTCCTTGGCTCCGGCCAACCAGTTGTTCGAGCACGGCAGCGGCCTGCGCGATGAGGGCCGGTTGGCGCGCGCACTGGCCGAGGAGGAGATTGCCGGGCGTTTCGATGTGGTGATTGTGGATACTCCGCCGTCGCTGGATATCCTGCTGTTGAATGCGCTCACGGCGGCCAACTGGGTGCTGGTTCCCTATATTCCCCATCCCTTGTCGTTCGAGGGGGTGCGCCAGTTGATGCGGGTGCTGTTCAAGGTGATGACGGTCGCCAATCCCGGGCTGAAGATTCTCGGTTTTCTGCCCACCCACGCTGCTGAACACATCCGTCAGCACCGCGCGGTGAGCGCTGAAGTGTCGCGCCAGTTCGGCGCGCATCGGGTGTTGCCCGGTATCCGCAGCGACATTCGTCTGGCCGAAGCCTTCGCGGTCGGCAAGCCGGTACGTCACTATGCGCCGCGTAGCCGGGGCGCTCAGGATTTCGCCGATTTGGCGGCGAGTCTGGCGGCAATGCTGGCTCCTTGAGTCCGGCCTACCGGAATGCAGGTAGTGGAAATACGCTGATCCGGGTATTTCCGCTTCCCACCCCGTTCCCTACGATGGGTACTGCGTGTTCGGCCCGGCCAACTCTACGCTGGCATCGGCGGGCAGCCATCAACAACTTTTCAGGAGGCCCAAATGAAAAGCAGAAAAAGCACCATCGGTAAGGAGTCAAACAGTCATCCCGAGGGTAATGAAATTGTTCAGGATGCCGCCGCTCAGCGCCAACTGATCATTGCCACCGCCGCTTATTACCGCGCCGAAAAACGTTGCTTTACTCCGGGCGACGAGTTGGCCGACTGGTTTGAAGCCGAAGCGGAAATCGAGAAACACTCCGGTTCATCACCAACCTGAATCCATTTCGCAACGCGTGGCGTTGCCGAACGCCTCTCGCATCGGCAACGGTCTTATCCCGGATTTGCAACCGGGCCTTGGTTCGGTTATTTCGCTACGGCAATTTGGAAGGAGACAACCAATGCACCTCGTCATTGCAGAGAAGGATGTCACCGGGCGGGGCATGTTGGAGCGGGTTCTGAAAATGGCGGGCCACGACATTTCCCTCGCCAAATCCGGCAGTCATGTAATTGATGCGTTGAAGGTTGCCCAGACCAACATCGTGTTGTTGAATGTTTTTCAATGCCTTTCTTCGTCGGAAGGAGGGGGACGCAATCTCACCATCCACCAGATCGCCGCGCCCCAAACGGCGCTGCTGGTATCTTGTGGCGGGGGACTGGCGGAGCTTGACGGGTTTATGGCGCTGGATTGTTGCGATTCGGCCTTTGATGATCTGCCCGCAAAAGTAAAAAGCGACATCATGGACAGGATTCAGCAGATGTGCGGCGCACTGAAGCATAGCTGCCGCCACCCCAATGATGAATTCAACTGGCGGCGTTTTTCACTGCTGATGGAGCTTCCCACCGATGCGTTTTTGGGTTGCCGCTTTTTGAGCTGAAAATCATGACTGTTGCAACGAACCGGAAAACCATCCTGATTGTGGAGGACACGCCTGAATACATCGATATTCTGGTGGAGTGTCTGCACGATAAGTACGCCATCAAGGTGGCGCTGGATGGAGAAAACGCGTTGCGTCTGGCCAATAGCGAACCTCGTCCCGATTTGATTTTGCTGGACGTTATCATGCCCGGTGTGCTGGATGGCTACCGGGTTTGCGCGTGCCTGAAAGGCGGCGACCTGACGCGGGATATTCCGGTTATTTTTACCACCTCTCTGGGCTCAGCTCAGGAAGAAAGCCACGGCTTCGAGTTGGGCGCGGTGGATTATGTTTCCAAGCCCTTTAATCCCGCGCTGGTCAGGGCGCGCATCAAAACTCATCTCGAACTCAAGAGATACCGCGACAGCCTCGAAGAACAGGTGCGGGAGCGCACCCGCGAATTGGCGCTGACCCAGGACGCCGCGATTTATGGACTGGGGATTCTGGCCGAGTTTCGCGATACCGAAACCGGTATGCACATCAAGCGCACCCAGGCTTATGTGGCGTTGCTGGCCCGACGGTTGCAGGACAATCCGAAATTCCGGGGCTTTTTTGACGAAAACACCATCCGTTTACTGGTCAATTCAGCACCTTTACACGACATCGGCAAGGTGGGGGTGCCTGACAATATCCTGCGCAAGGCCGGCCCGCTGAGTTCCGATGAGTTTGCTCATATCAAGAAACACACCACGTTCGGGCGCGGAGTGGTGGATCGGATCGAAGCGGGTATACACGACGAGACGGCCTCGGCTTTTCTGCACTTTGCCAAGGAAGTCACTTATACCCATCACGAATACTGGAACGGGACGGGCTATCACGGCATGAAGGGTGAGGAAATCCCGGTTTCCGGACGCTTGATGGCGATTGCCGATATTTATGACGCGCTGACCAGCAAGCGGGTTTACAAGCCGACATTTCCGCACGACAAGGCTTTCCAGATCATCACAGAGGGGGACGGGCGCACCCTGCCGGAGCATTTTGATCCGGCGGTGCTCCAGGCATTCATTGACCTCCGGGAAGATTTCCAGACGGTTTCCGAAAAATGGCAAGACCAATAAGCCGGGCGGGGCCAGATATAAACACCCGCTGAAAGTGATCCCATCATGAAAATCCTCTATGTCGAGGACAACCCTCTCGACGCCGATTTGGTGCGTCGTCGTTTAAGCAGTACAACGCCGCCGCACGATGTGGAAATCGCACCTAATATAGCGAGGGCTTTAAAGCGTCTGCAAACGCCATCCCAATTTGAACTGATTTTGCTTGACCTGTCCCTGCCGGACGGCAACGGTTTGGAGGTGCTCACCTACATTCGCAGACATAAACTCCCTTGCGCCGTGGTTTTCCTGACCGGAGCGGAAGACCTGGAAAACGCGGCATTGGCGGTAAAATCCGGCGCTGACGACTATGTCGTCAAGCAGGGCGATTACCTGCAACAGCTGGCGGCGCGCCTGGACGCGGTGCTGCGCAGCTTTCGCGACGAAACCATCCGCAAGTCCCAGCCGCTGCGGGTGCTTTACGTCGAACCGGATAATGTTGATGTCACCCTGACTATCGTTCATCTTGCACGGTTCGCCCCACATATCCATCTGGAATCGGCATCCGACGGCGAAAGTGTCCTTGAATTGCTGTCCTGTCAGGACAAGGCGGCGACGCTGTACGATATCCTGTTGCTTGCCGATACCCTGCCGGGCTTGAGTGCGCTGGATACTTTTTCGTTGCTGCATAGTCGGAATGGCGTGGACATCCCGGCAGTGCTTTTGGTCAGCAAGGGCAGTGAGGGAATCGTCTCGCAAGTGATGCGCCTGGGTATTGATGGTTTTCTGTCGAAACAACCCTTCTATCTGCACCAGTTGCCGGCGGCGCTGGAGGGCGCTTTTTATCGCGCCGAAGCGGGCCGTGAACATGCCGCACTGAAGGCCTCACAGCAGCGTTATCAGGATTTGGTCAAACGGATTCCCAGCGGGGTGTTTCACTTTGTTGTGCAGCCTGATGGGAGCATGGTTTTCGACTATGCCAGTCCGCGTTTTTTTGAAATCTTCGGATTGCCGCCAGACGCCGGACTTTCTGACGCCGGCACGGCTTTTTCCAAGGCGCATCCCGATGATCTGAGCGAAATCATGCGCCGTATCGCCGCGACCCGGCACGACCTGAAGGCGCTGGAATGGGAAGGCCGCTTTGTGATTGGCGGTCAGGTGCGCTGGTTGCGTATCGAGTCCACCGCAACCCGGCTGGATAACGGTGATGTCGTCAACGATGGCATCGTCAAGGACATTACCGAACACCGCTTGGCAAACTTTGCCTTACGGCTCCGCGATAAAGCGCTCGAAGCGACCGCCAACGCGATAGTTATCACGGATTTCGCCGGATCAATTCTCTGGTCGAACTCGGCGTTTACCCTTCTGACCGGTTACGCTACGGCAGAGGTGATGGGCCACAATCCGTGTGAACTGGTCAAGTCAGGCATGCAGGATAAGGCGTTCTACCAAAATCTGTGGCGCACCATCCTCGCCGGTCAAGTCTGGCAAGGTGAATTGATAAACCGCCGCAAGGATGGGACGCAATACCACGAATACCAGACCATTACCCCGGTGCGCGACGAAAACGGCGAGATCAGCCACTTTATCGCGGTGAAACTGGACATTACCGAGCGCAAGCAATTTGAGGCGACGCTACAGCAACACCAGGATCAACTGAAGGAAATCGTGGCGCAGCGCACGGCGGACTTGACCGAAGCGAGAAACCAGGCCGAGGCGGCCACCCGGGCGAAAAGCATGTTTCTCGCCAATATGAGCCACGAAATTCGCACCCCGATAAACGCCGTGATCGGCATGACCAATCTGGCGCTGAATACCGATTTGGATCGGAAGCAGCGGGATTACCTGAACAAGGCGCAATTTGCTGCGGAATTACTACTCGAAGTCATTAATGACATTCTCGACTTTTCCAAAATCGAGGCCGGAAAATATGAATTGGCTCATACGGAATTCAAGCTGGACGATGTGCTCAGTCGGGTCGCGAATGTCGTGGGAATCCGCCTTAAGGGCAAAAATATCGAGTTTTTGCTGAATGTCGCGAGCGATGTTCCCCAGTACCTGGTGGATGATCCGCTACGGCTGAATCAGGTGCTGCTTAACTTGTGTTCCAACGCGGTCAAATTTACCCATCGAGGTGAAATCGTCGTTTCGATCAGTCGCCTGGATAACATTACTCCGGGTCAGGCTACCTTGCGTTTTTCGGTGCGCGACACCGGCATCGGCATGTCTCCTGAACAGCAGACCGGTTTGTTCAAGCCTTTTTCACAAGTGGATGACTCCAGCACCCGAAAATATGGCGGCACCGGTTTGGGGCTGGTTATCTGCAAGCAGTTGGTGGGGATGAAAGGCGGCGCGATCCGGGTGGAGAGTGTGCCTGGAGCAGGCAGCGAATTCAGTTTTGTCGAGACTTTCGCGATTGGGAATACCGAGTCGCTTAGTTCGTCTGTTTCTCCGGCATGGGGAAATGACAAAGCGCGAGCCCTGGTTGTTGACGGCAGTTCCAGCGGTCGAAACATCATGAGCGAGATGTTGGATATGCTGGGCTTTGAAGTCACGTCGATAACGGATGCCTGGCCAAAAATCAAAGCGGAACTCTTACCCGCCGATAATAAACACCCCTTTGCTCTGGTCGTATTGACGGCGCAGATGCCCGCTTGCGCGGGTTTTGACTCAGCCCGGAAGATCCGCCTGCTGCCGCTGAATTCACCTCCCAAAATTGTCATGGTCATGGCCTATGGTGACTGCGAGGTTGACTTGTATTCCTCGCGAGAGGGTTTTGATGGGTATTTGAGCAAACCCGCGACCCGTTCGTCCCTGATCGAGACGCTCACCTCGGTTTTTGGCGCAACACCAGCGACGGGTACAGTCGTTCCCGCCGACGATCTTCTGGAAAATGCCATCAACCAAATTCGCGGCTGCCGGGTGTTGGTAGTCGAAGACAATGATCTCAACCAGCAAATTGCCTATGAGCTGCTTTCCGACGCCGGCGTGATCGTAACGGTTGCAGATAATGGTCAGGAAGCACTTGATCTGGTTCAAATAGCGCACTTCGATGCGGTGTTGATGGACGTTCAGATGCCGGTTATGGATGGTTATGAGGCTACCCGATTGATCCGCCGCGACGCTCGGCGGTTATCCCTGCCGATTCTTGCGATGACCGCCCATGCTTCGCGTCAGGATCGCGAGGTTTGCCTGCGCGCCGGCATGAACGATTTCATTACCAAGCCCACCAGCCGCGAAGCGCTTCTGAAAATGCTGGCGAAATGGATAACCGTTGCGCCGCCCAGAGAAAACCCTGAGACGCTCCCCGCTAAGCCCCACACGGAGGAATCCACATTATTCAAACAGAATATCCCCGGGATTTCATTGCAGGCGGCATTCGCGTTGTATGGACAAAAACCCACATTTTTCCTGAAGTTGCTGAACCAGTTTATACAAACACGAGCCGCTTCTGCGGTAGAAATTCAGGCTGAATTGACCAGGGAGCATCTCGATGACGCGCGCCGCATCGCCCACACCATGAAATCAGTGGGCGGCGCCATCGGCGCTGAGGGGGTATCCCGCGCCGCTGCCGCTTTGGAGAAGGCCATCGCCAATCAGGAACGTGAAACATGGGATGTGCTGCTGGATGATTTCAAGAATCAGCTGGGCGAGGTTGTACAAGGTATCAGAACCAGCCTTCCCGTCCTGCAGGACAATCTCCCATCCCTTCCAAAAACACGCCCGGAAAAGCCGATGACCGAGGTGTTGAACAATCTCTTTGCACTGCTGGATGTTGATGTTGGTCGGGCTGTTCAACTATGCGATGAAATTCGTCCGTATTTCACTTCAGGCCAAATTGGCGATGAATTCCGTCAGTTTGAAGCACACCTGACGGTTTATGACATCGCCGGCGCCAAAGCAAGCGCCGCAAGGTTGATCGCCCAACTCGACAACGCCGACGCGGCGCCTTAACTCCGGCCAAAACCTCGCCAGATTCCCGCTGAAAGCCCGATTCATGGCTCTTCGGCTTTGTTCCAACGAGTTGTTTTCCGTATCCGTGGGCCGTACGGACACAGGTATAATCCTATATTCCTCAGTTGACCGCTTTCCTGTGAGGATAAGCTGTTGGTTCTAAGGGGCGTTTTTTTAAATTTTCGATTCACCCGTATGGTGAGAGCGCTACGGGCCGGATTGCACGGTTTTCAGGGCGCATGGCTGCGTTTCTCCTCCTCGCAATGGAATAGCCATTACTCGTCGTCGCGCCTCTTGTGCCCTTTGGGTATGCCCTGCACCCTGAAAACCGCACACTCCAACCCGTTCAACTGAGGAATATAGGATAATCAGCGCCAACATAATTTTTGCGCTGAACATGAGAATATTGGGGATAGACCCAGGATTGCGGATTACCGGCTTCGGCGTCATCGAGTCGGTCGGGCAGCGCCTCGAATACGTCGCCAGCGGCTGCATCCGCTCTCCCGATGGGGAGTTGGCGCAGCGCCTGAAAAGCATACTCGACGGACTCGGCGAAGTCATCGCCACCTACCAGCCGGAACAAACCGCCGTCGAACAGGTGTTCGTCAACGTTAATCCGAAATCCACCCTGCTCCTCGGACAAGCGCGCGGCGCGGCGATTTGCGCGGTAATGCTGAAAAACCTGCCGGTGGCGGAATACACCGCCTTGCAGGTCAAACAGGCGGTGGTCGGCAACGGCCATGCCCACAAGGAACAGGTGCAGGACATGGTCAAGCGCCTGCTCGCCCTGCAAGGCGACCCCCAGGCCGATGCCGCCGATGCGCTGGCCTGCGCGATTTGCCACGCCCATGCCGGGCAGGGGCTGGGCAAACTGGTTACCACCGGATACCGTATGAAAAATGGGAGACTAATCAAATGATCGGCAGACTGACCGGCGTTTTGCTGGAAAAACAACCACCCCTGGTGCTGCTCGACGTGAACGGCGTGGGTTATGAGGTGGACGTGCCGATGAGCACTTTCTACAACCTGCCGGGTTTAAGCGAGCGCGTCACCCTGCATACCCAGACCATCGTCCGCGAAGACGCCCATCTGCTCTACGGTTTCGCCACCCTGGACGAGCGCGAAACCTTCCGCCGCTTGCTGAAAATCAGTGGCGTCGGCCCGAAGATGGCGCTCTCGATCTTGAGCGGCCTGTCGGTTTCCGAACTCGCTCACGCCGTCGCCAGCCAGGACAGCGGACGCCTCACCAAAATCCCCGGCGTCGGCAAAAAAACCGCCGAACGCCTGTTGCTTGAGCTGCGCGACAAATTGTCGATTCCCGCCAGCGGCGCGGCGCTGCTTGGCAAGCCGGATATTCACAATCCCAGCGACGACGCGCTCAACGCCCTGCTCGCGCTGGGCTACAACGAACGCGAAGCGGGCTGGGCGATCAAACAGTTGCCGGCGGATCTGAGCGTTTCGGATAGCATCCGGCAGGCGTTGAAGTTACTGTCCAAAGCATGATCGAAACCGACACCCTGAAAACCGCCCCGCGCCTGGTCACCGCCGCGCCGATTTCCCATCGTGAGGAAGAAGCCGAACGCGCGCTGCGTCCCAAGCTGCTCGACGAATATATCGGCCAGGAAAAGGCGCGTGGCCAACTCGAAATCTTCATCCAGGCGGCGCGCAAGCGCGCCGAGGCGCTCGACCATGTGTTGCTGTTCGGCCCGCCGGGTTTGGGCAAGACGACACTCGCGCACATCATCGCCCGAGAAATGGGGGTCAATTTACGTTCGACTTCCGGCCCGGTGCTGGAGCGTCCCGGCGATCTGGCGGCGTTGTTGACCAATCTCGAACCCAACGATGTGCTGTTTATCGACGAGATACACCGCTTATCCCCGGTAGTTGAGGAAATCCTTTATCCGGCGCTGGAAGACTACCAGCTCGACATCATGATCGGCGAAGGCCCGGCGGCGCGCTCGGTGAAGCTCGACCTGCCGCCCTTCACGCTGGTGGGGGCCACCACCCGCGCCGGGATGTTGACCAACCCGCTGCGCGACCGCTTCGGCATCGTGGCGCGCCTGGAGTTCTACACCCACGAGGAATTGAGAACCATCGTCACCCGTTCGGCGCGCCTGTTGGGCGTGGAACTCGACAGCGACGGGGCAATGGAAATGGCGCGCCGTTCGCGCGGCACCCCGCGTATCGCCAATCGTCTGCTGCGGCGGGTGCGCGACTACGCCGAGGTCAAAGCCGACGGCAGAGTCACCAGCGCCGTCGCCGATGCGGCGTTGACCATGCTCGACGTGGACAAGATCGGCCTCGACGTGATGGATAGAAAACTGCTGCTGACCGTGCTGCAAAAATTCGCCGGCGGCCCGGTGGGTGTGGAAAACCTCGCCGCCGCCATCGGCGAGGAACGCGACACCATTGAGGACGTGCTGGAACCCTATCTGATCCAGCAAGGTTATCTGATGCGCACCCCGCGCGGGCGGGTGGCGACCGAGCTGGCCTACCGCCATTTCGGGCTGGCGAGCGGGAGTAACAACGGGGAGTTGTGGTCTCAGTAGAGGCGATTTATGCCAAAAAAGGTGAGTGAGTTGTTAAAAGCGCTTGAGGCCGCAGGCTTCGTCAATCGCGGGGGCAAGGGAAGTCACCGAAATTATGTGCACCCGCGTGTGGTGAGGCCGATTACCATAGCCGGTAAGGAGAGCGACGATGCCAAGGTTTATCAGGAAAAGGCAGTGCAATTAGCCATCGAGGAGTCACGCAAATGAACGATAGTGTACGCTATGTAAAAATCGTTGAATGGTCGGATGAAGACCAGTGTTACGTCGGAAGCTGCCCTGGCTTGTTTTATGGGGGCTGCCATGGCGACGACGAATTACAGGTGTTTATCGAACTTCGCCAACTGGTCGAGGAAACCGTCGCCTTATATAAGGCCGAAGGCAAACCCTTGCCGCATCCGACCTCGGGCCGGGATTGCGCCAATTACCTGCAACTTGCGGCCTGATTTTTCAGTATGAATAACGATTTGAATCCCTCCTCCGCATTTACCCACCCCGTCCGCATCTATTACGAAGACACCGATTCCGGCGGGGTGGTGTATTACGCCAATTACCTGAAATTCCTGGAACGGGCGCGTACCGAGTGGTTGCGTGACTTGAGTTTCGAGCAAACGGAACTCCTCGACCGGTATAATGTCTTGTTCGTGGTGCGCCGTGTCGAGATCGACTATTTGCGGCCTGCGGTGTTTAACGATGCGCTTTCCGTCACGGTTCAGGTGCACAATGCCGGGCGCAGTTGGATCGAGTTGGATCAGACGGTGGTGCGCGGTGCGGAGGTACTGGTCACGGCGCGCGTCAAGATCGTCTGCGTCAACGGTCAGAGTTTCAAGCCGGTGGGGATTCCCCCGGCAATAAAAGAAAAAATGGAAAATAAATAGTGAACGTTACCCAGGATTTGTCTTTTCTCAGTTTGATTCTCAACGCCAGCGTACTGGTGCAGGGGGTCATGGCCATGCTGTTGTTCGCCTCGCTGATGTCGTGGTGGACGATTTTTCAGAAAATGTTCGCGATACGCCATGCGGTGAAACATACCGACAATTTCGAGGAGGATTTCTGGAGCGGCACCGACCTTGCCACGCTTTACCAGCGCACCACGTCGGGCCGCGCCCCGATCATGGGCATGGAGAAAATTTTTGAAGCGGGTTTCCGCGAGTTCCTCAAACTGAAGCGCCAGAACCGCCTCGACAACACGGCGGTGATGGAAGGCACCCGGCGCGCCATGAAAGCCGCCTACCAGCGCGAGCTGGATTATCTGGAAGCGGGGCTGGCATTCCTCGCTTCGGTGGGCTCGGTGAGTCCCTACGTCGGCCTGTTCGGCACGGTATGGGGGATCATGAATGCGTTCCGGGGCTTGTCGAACGTGGTGCAGGCGACGCTCGCCCACGTCGCGCCGGGTATCGCGGAAGCCCTGATCGCCACGGCGATGGGCCTGTTCGCGGCGATTCCGGCGGTGCTTGCGTATAACCGCTACGCCCACGACATCGACCGCCTGGCGACGCGCTTCGAGAGCTTCATCGAGGAATTTTCCAACATCCTGCAACGCCAGTCCGGCCCGGCTGCCTGACATGCGTCTCCGCAAATCCCGCCGTTTCATGAACCAGATCAACGTCGTGCCCTATATCGACGTGATGCTGGTGCTGCTCATCATCTTCATGGTTACCGCGCCGCTGATCAATCCCGGCCAGATCGAATTGCCCTCGGTGGGACAATCTCTCAAACAACCGGAAATGCCTTTGGAAATCGAGATTCGCGACGACAACAGCCTGCGTCTGCGGGATCGCGCCAAGGGCGCTGCCGAGCGGCGGGTTTCGCATCAGGAGCTGGTGTCCGAGGTAAAAGCCCTGCAAAGCCGCAACCCCGAGCAACCGGTGGTGATTTCCGCCGACAAGACAGTGCGTTACGAGGAAGTCATCAAGGTGATGGATGTCCTGCAACAAAACCAGGTTAAAAAAGTCGGGCTGCTCGCCAAGCCCCGGACAAGCTGATGGCTGAGGCAAGGCATCAACCGGGCCGGCTCCCGGCGATTATCCTGGCGGTGCTGGTGCACGTCGCCTTCATTGCGGTGCTGGTATTTGGGGTGGATTGGCAGAACCACGAACCCGCGCCGATGGTCGCGGAATTGTGGAACAGTCTGCCGGGCGTAACGGCCCCGCCGCCGCCACCGCCGCCGGAAGTTGCCCCCGAACCGGAGCCGGAGCCCAAACCCGAGCCGCGACCAATACCGAAACCGGAACCCAAGCCCGAACCGCCGCCTGCGCCATCCAAGGCCGATATTGCGTTGAAAAAAGCCAAGGAAGAAAAGGCTAAACAAGAAGAAAAACTCAAGGAAGACAAGCGCAAGGAAGAGGAAAAGAAGAAAGACCAGGAGAAAAAAAAGAAACTGGTCGAGGAAGAAGAGCGCAAGCGTGTACAGGAAAGTTTTCAGCGTGAACAAAAGGATATTCAGAACAAGCTTGCTTCCGAAATCCAGGCTCGCGAAGCCGCTGAAACGGCCCGCCGCGCTGCTGCCAGCGCCCGATCCAGCGAAATCGGAAAATACACCGCCCTGATTCGCGACAAAGTACGCAGCAACATCGTTGCGCCGCCGGATCTGTTGGGCAATCCGCAAGCGGTATTCGAAGTTACGGTGATTCCTTCCGGCGAGGTGATCAACGTCCGGTTGACCAAAAGCAGCGGAAACGCCGCTTACGACGGGGCTGTGGAGCGCGCCATTCGCAAGTCTTCACCGCTGCCATTGCCGCCCGCAGATAAAGGGCTGTTTGAGCAATTCCGTCAGAACGAGTTGAAGATACGCCCCAGCGAGTAAGCCAAGCGCCTGGGGATTGTGTTATGATTCGGACAATTTTTTTAACGAAACCAAGTTGTTGCAATATATGAAAAGAATTTTTCAGGCACTTTTTGTGGTTCTCCTGGCTTTCCCCGGGATGTTGTACGCATTAACCATTGAAATCGTCGGCAGCGGGGCCAACCAGATTCCCGTCTCGATTGTTCCTTTTGCGGTTGAAAAAGCCCTGCCGCAGTCGATCAGCGACATCGTCAGCAAGGATTTGCAGCGTAGCGGGTTGTTCAAGATGATCGATCCGGCGCTTTCCCCGACTCAACCCGCCAAACCCGCCGAAGTGGTTTATCCCGAGTGGCGCGCCAGGGGCGCGGAAGCTATCGTTATCGGCGGTGTTTCACCGCGCGCCGACGGCAAGTTCGACGTGTATTTTCATCTTCTCGACGTGGTCAAAAACACCCAACTGGTGGGTTTCACCTATACCGTCTCGGCCAGCGAATTACGTCTGACCGCCCACAAAATCGCCGATATCGTTTACGAAAAACTCACCGGCGATATCGGTGTATTCAGCACCAAAATCGCCTATGTCCTGAAAGTCGGCAGCCGTTACGAATTGCAGGTGTCCGACGCGGACGGCTTCAACGCGCTGACCGTGCTGGGGTCTAACGAACCGATTTCCTTCCCCAACTGGTCGCCCGACGGTTCGCGCCTCGCCTACACCTCGTTCGAGAGCAAAAAGCCGGTGGTTTACGTGCAATCGCTACTTACCGGCAAACGCGCCGCAGTCGCGCAGTTCAAGGGCAACAATGTCCAGCCCGCCTGGTCGCCGGACGGGCAGAAACTCGCGGTGGCGCTCAGCAAAGACACCAATTCCCTGCAAATCTACACCATCAACGTTGACGGCAGCGGCGTGAAACGTCTCACCTATAGCAACGGCAGCGATTCCAACCCGAGTTATTCGCCGGATGGAAAATCCATCATCTTCACTTCCGACCGGGGCGGCGGCCCGCAGATTTACCGCATCGGCGCGGATGGCGGCGACTCCGCGCGGCTGACCTTCGACGGCGCTTACAACACCCACGCGCGTTTTGCGCCGGACGGCAAGAGTTTCGTATTCGTACACCAGATGAATGGCAGAGTAGCCGTGCAGGACATGGCAACCTGGCAGATTCAGGTAATCACCGATGGCGGCAGGGACGATTCCCCGTCGTTCGCCCCCAACGGCAAAATGATCATTTACGCCAGCGAAGTGAATGGGCGCGGCACGTTGGCCGCGATATCCAGCGACGGGCGGGTGAAGCAGCGTTTAACCACCACTACCGGAGAAGTGCGTCATCCGGCGTGGGGGCCATTATTGAAAACCCAGTAAAAGGAGTAGAGCAGTGAAAAAGATCGTATTGAGCGCAATTCTGTTGAGTTTGTTGGCCGCTTGTTCCAGCACCGATGTGAAAGAGCAGGAAAAGGCCCCGGTAGTCAGCGGTCAGCAATCCGGCGCGGAGAGTGGCGCACAAACCCAGGGCACGGCCACCACCGGCGTGACGGGCGCAGCCCTCAACCCCCTCAAGGACCCCAACAACATCCTGTCCAAGCGTAGCGTGTATTACGACTACGACAAATACGACATCAAGGATGAATTCAAGCCGACGCTTCAGGCACACGCCAAGTACCTCTCCTCCAACCCCGGCGCAAGCATCATCGTGCAGGGCAATTGCGACGAGCAAGGCAGCCGCGAATACAACATCGCCCTGGGCCAGCGCCGCGCTGAAAGCGTCCGTAAAACCCTGAACGTGCTGGGCGTGTCCGACAAGCAGATCGAAACCGTCAGCTTCGGCGAAGAAAAGCCGCGCGCCACCTGCCACGACGAATCCTGCTGGAAGGAAAATCGCCGCAGCGACATCGTTTACTCGGGCGAATAAGCCATGCGCCGTACAGCACTTGCCGTGCTGTTGTTGGGAATCAGCCAGTGGAGCGCCGCTGGCTTGTTTTCCGACGACGAGGCGCATAAAAAAATCGCCGATCAGCAAAAGCAGATCCAGTCTCTGGAGACCCGCTTGTCCATCGCTGAAGGACAGGCGCAGACCCAAACCAAGGGACTGATGGATCTGCTGGCGCAGATCGACGCGCTGAAAACCGAACTGGGCAAGCTGCAAGGCCAGAACGAGGTTTACGCCCACGACATCGAAAGCACCCAAAAGCGTCAGCGCGATCTTTACGTCGATCTCGACGGACGCCTGCGCAAGCTGGAACGTAGCGCCGTTGAAACCGACAAGCCGGTGACGCCGCCAGCCATCGGCGAAGCGCCCGCAGCAACGCCGGTCGTTGCGCCGCCTAGCGCCGGCGCGCCGCCCGCCGCACCGGTAGGAGACGAAAGCAAATCCTACGAAGCCGCCCTCAATCAATTCAAGGTCGGCAATTATTCGGGCGCAGTCGTCAGTTTCCAGCAGTTCATCGCCGGTTATCCCGGCAGCACCCTGGCCCCAAGCGCGCAATACTGGGTCGGCAATTCGTATTTCAACCTGCGCGAATACAAAAGCGCCATCGCCGCCCAACAAAAGTTGATCAGCCAGTATCCCACCAGTTCCAAGGTGCCGGACGCCCTGCTCAATGTCGCAAGTTGCCAGCAAGGGTTGGGCGACACCAACGCGGCGCGCAAGACGCTGGAAGAGTTGGTCGCCAAACACCCGATCAGCAATGCGGCGGACATCGCCAAAAAACGCCTCGCCAACATGCGCTGACCTGGCGCAGGTTGCCTTTTCTTCAGCCCTCTCCCATCGAGAGGGCTGAAACTCCTCCCGATGAATCCCGAACCCACTCTGCGCGTCAGCGAAATTTTTTATTCCCTGCAAGGTGAAACTACCCGCATCGGGCTGCCCACCTTGTTCATCCGCCTGACCGGTTGCCCACTGCGCTGTAGTTACTGCGACACCAGCCACGCCTTCAGCGGCGGCGCAACTCTCACCCTGGGCGAAATACTGGCCGCGACCGCAGCCAGTCAACCCCGTTATGTGTGTGTTACCGGCGGGGAACCGCTGGCGCAGAAAAACTGCCCGGCGCTGCTCGGCGCATTATGCGACGCGGGTTATTCGGTATCCCTGGAAACCGGCGGTGCGCTGGACATCGGCGGCATCGATCCGCGCGTCGCGCGGATTCTTGACATCAAGACCCCGGCCTCCGGCGAAATGGAAAAAAACCGCTGGGAAAACCTTGATCTGCTGACCGGCCACGACGAAATCAAGATCGTGCTCTGTGATGAAGCCGATTATCTGTGGGCGCGCGCCTGCCTCGCCGAACGCGCCCTGGCGCAGCGCTGTCCGGTGACGTTTTCCCCGGCTTTCGGTCGCCTCGACGCAGTGGCGCTGGCGGAATGGATATTGCGCGACAACCTGCCGGTGCGTTTCCAGTTGCAGTTACACAAGGTGTTGTGGGGCAATGTCGCGGGGAAATAACACCCGGTAGTCAGTCATGCTGAAGTAACTGGATCGAGCCAAAGCAAAAACTGTAGGACGGGTGACGCGGTAGGCGATTCCCCGATGGCGACACCAGCCACAAAGCAGAATAACATCACTCGCCATCCCTTAGAATTCGTTCTATCATTCAATCCAGAACTCGCAAATTTATTTGAATAAGCCGCGCCGTGCGGTTTTACGTGTCAGTTCATACCAACATCCAATTCAAACCGACATGCCCCAACCAACCAGCGTTTCAAAATTTGCTGCAAACCCCGCCTTTTTTTCCAAGTGGTTGCTAATCGGCGTCCTGGTGGTGGATTTGTTCGTGGTTGCGCTGGCGATGCTCGGACTGGCGCAGGATCGTGAACAGCGCCAGGAACACACCAGAACAAATACCCGCAATTTGGCGCACGTGCTCGAAGAGCACGTCAACGGGGTAATCAACAAGGTGGATCTGGCGCTCCTGACGGTGGTGGATGAACACGCCCGTCAATCCGCGACGGGCTCTATCGACGGCGACGCCATGAATCGCCTGCTCGCCAAACAATTGGCGCATATACCGGAATTACTCAGTCTGAGAATCGCCGACGCGCAGGGGGTGGTGAAATACGGGCCGGGCGTCGAATCCGGCGCGCCGGTCAATAACGCCGACCGCGATTATTTCATCGCCGCCCGCGACGTTGCGGAAGACGGCCTGGTCGTCTCCAAACCGTTGTTCGCCCGCATCAGCAAAAAATGGGCGATTACTCTGGCGCGTCCGCTCAAGGGCAAGGGTGGTGTTTTTGAAGGGGTGGTGTACGTCAATGTCGCCCTGGAAAGCCTGAGCAAAACCTTCTCCCGAATTGATATCGGCAAACAGGGTTTCATCGGCTTGCGTGACACCGAAATGGGTTTGATCACCCGCCATCCCTTGCCACCCAATTTTGCCGAAGCAGTCGGCAGCAAGGTAGTCTCCAACGAAATCCGCGAGCTCGTCGCCAAGGGACAAACCACCGGCACCTATCTCGCCCGCGCCGGCATCGACAACATCGAGCGGATCATCTCTTTCCGCCGCTTTACCGGCCAGCCTTTTTATATTTTCGTCGGCATCTCCACTGAGGATTACCTCGCCGACTGGCGCGCCGACATCGTCCGCGTCGCGCTGCTGGTCGGGGTATTTCTGCTGATCACCTGGATAGCGGCGTGGACGATCCGGCGCGACTGGAGGCGCCAGTTCGCCGCCGCCGAAAAGCTGGCGGAACAGGAAGCGAAATTCCGCACGGTTGCCGACAACACCTACGACTGGGAATACTGGCAAGGGCCGAACCAGGAGATTCGTTACATGACGCCCTCCTGCGAACGAATTACCGGCTACAGCGTCGCCGAATTCAGCGCCGATCCCGGATTGATCGACCGCATCATCCACCCCGACGACGCGCACCTGTGGCACGGTCACGGCGCGGACTGCGCGGGTACAATCGATTCGACCCTGGATTTCCGCATCGTCCGCAAGGATGGTCAAATTCGCTGGGTGGCCCACGGCTGCCAGGCTGTTTTCGGCGCAGATGGGCAAACGCTGGGACGCCGCGCCAGCAACCGCGACATCACCGAACGCAAAAATTCCGAAGCAAGCGAAGCGCGCCTGCGCACCAGCCTGCGCCACCTCAGCGAAGTTTCGGCGCTGACCCATTTATCCCTGAATGAACAATTTCATCAGGCTCTGGCGATAGGCGCTGCTCACCTCAAACTGGAGATGGGGATCGTCAGTCATATTGAAAACGACGTTTACGAAGTGGTGGCGCAAGTGTCTCCGCCGGACACCCTGCGCGATGGCATGACCTTCAACTACGGCCTGACCTATTGCAGCATCACGCTCGACAAGGGCAGTGTGCTGGCAATACCCGATATGGGCCATTCGCCCTACCTCGGGCATCCCTGTTATCAGGAATTCAAGCTGGAAACCTACATCGGCGCGCCCATCATGGTGAATGGTCGGGCCTATGGCACCGTCAACTTCAGTTCGCTGCGTCCGTACCCACGCGCCTTCGATGAGGGGGATCAGGAATTCATCGCGCTGCTGGCGCGCTGGGCGGGCTCCGCCCTCGAACGCGAGCAAGCCACCCAGTTGCTCGCGGAAAACCGCCGCTTCCTTGAAACCATCGTCGAAAACGAGCCGGAATGTGTAAAGCTGCTCGCGCGCGACGGCACCCTTTTGCAAATGAACCGCGCCGGGCTGAACATGATTGAGGCGGACAGCCCGGATCAGGCGGTTGGACGGCTCATTCAACCGGTCATCGCCCCGGCTTTCCGCAATGAATTCATGGCGTTGACCCGGCGCGTATTCAAAGGCGAAAGCGGCAATCTCGAATTCGAGTTGTGCGGACTCAAGGGAACCCGCCGCTGGCTTGACACCCACGCCGTGCCGCTGCGCGATGCCGAGGGCAAGGTCACCGCCCTGCTTGCGGTGACGCGCGACATCACCGAACGCAAACGCGCCGAAGAAATGCTGCGGCGCAGCAAGGAACAATTCGACGCGATTCTCAACGCCACCACCGAAAGCATCTTCCTGGTGGATGGCTCAGGCATCGTCCTCGCGGTGAACCCCACTGGGGCGCAACGCCTCGGACACACCCCGGAAGCATTGCTCGGCAAGTGTATCTTTGAATTTTTCCCGCCGGATGTCGCAACCGCCAGACGCCCGGTGATGGAAGAAGTGATGCTCACCGGCAAAGCCAAATACATCGAAGACAGCCGCAATGGCCGCCACTTTTCGCA
Organism: uncultured Sulfuricella sp.; assembly: GCA_964451375.1. Taxonomy (GTDB): domain Bacteria; phylum Pseudomonadota; class Gammaproteobacteria; order Burkholderiales; family Sulfuricellaceae; genus JAGXQV01. The sequence goes on along the minus strand of CAYVIN010000024.1, from coordinate 15,042 downwards.
GTTCTACTACCCGGTAACGGATCACAACGGCGAAGCCACCGCGATAGTGGTTTTCGCCATCGACATCACCGCGCGGCGGCGCGCCGAGGAAGCCCTGCACCAGCTCAACGCCACCCTGGATTTGCGCGTCAAAGCCGAAGTCAGCAAAAACATGGAGCAGGAACGCCTCCTCATCCAGCAATCGCGCCTCGCCGCCATGGGTGAAATGATCGGCAACATCGCCCACCAATGGCGACAGCCAATCAACGCCATCGGCCTGTTGCTCGCCAACATCAAGGATTCCTACGAATACGGCGAATTGACCGCCGCCGAAGTGGATCGTCAGGTGGAAATCGGTCGCCGCCTGGTTTCCAAAATGTCGGAAACCATCGACGACTTCCGCAACTTCTTCAAACCCAACAAGGAAAAAGCCGCTTTCAGTCTGAAACAGGCGGTAGACGAAACTCTCGAAATCCTCGCCGCCAGCCTGCGCAACCACAATATTCAGGTCAAAGTGGAAGGCGACGCAGAGGTGGTGGGCTACGGATTCCCCAACGAATATGCGCAGGTTTTACTCAACCTGCTCAACAACGCCAAGGAAGCCATCCTCAACCGCGACATCGAAAACGGCGCAATCTCGATTCACATCACCCACCGCGACGGACAAGCCTGCCTGGTGGTGAGCGACAACGGCGGCGGGATTGCCGAAGACCATCTGGCGAAAATCTTTGACCCCTATTTCACCACCAAGGAAAAAGGCACCGGCATCGGACTTTACATGTCCAAGCTCATCATCGAGGACAACATGAGCGGCAAAATCGCCGCCCGCAACATCGACAATGGCGCAGAATTCACCATCACCTGCCCACTCGCCGGAGAATCGTCATGACCACCGCCGCCGCCCTGCTTGATTACTGGTTCAGCCCCGCTATGCGCCAGGCGTGGTTTTCCTCCACCCCGCAAATCGACGCCGCCATCCGCGCAGAATGCGAAAACCTCTGGGAAGACGCCGTCGCAGGCCGTCTCGACGAGTGGAAAAACATCCCCGAGAGCTGTCTCGCGCTGATCATCGTCCTCGACCAATTGCCCCTCAACATGTTTCGCGGCCAGGCCAAAGCCTTCAGCAGCGAACAACAGGCCGTCGCCGCGACCCATCACGCCATAGCCAGCGGCTATCATCGCCAGCTCCCCGGCGAACGCCTCGGTTTTTTGCTGATGCCGCTGATGCACAGCGAAAACCTCTCCGACCAGGACTTGTCCGTCAAACTCTTTGAAGAAGCCGGCCTCGAACACAACCTGCACTGGGCCAGACACCACCGCGAACTGATCCGCCGCTACGGCAGATTTCCGCACCGCAACGCCATCCTCGGGCGGAACAACAGCCCGGCGGAAATTGAATATCTGAATTCCGAGCAAGCCTTCACCGGCTGATCGGTTAAAATTTGGGAATGTCAGCCCTCCCCCATCAACGCGCCTGGGTGCGTCTGCCTTCCGGGCGACGCCTCGACCTGATCACCCCCACCCCCTTCGACTGGGAAGACGAAGACCTCGCCATCGGCCTGTCGCGCACCTTCCGCTGGGGTGGGCACTCCCAATGGCCGCTGCCGATGTCGGTCGCCCAACATTCGCTGCTGGTTTTGTGGCTGCGCCGCAAAGCCGAAAAAAAGCCCATGCCGCACCCCCTCGAATTACGCGAATTACTCCACGACGCCGAAGAAGGGCTGGTATGTTTCGACCCCATCTCGCCTTTTAAAGCCTTTCTCGGTCAGGAATTCCGCGACCTCATGGAACGCCTGCAACGCGTGGTATTCCTGCGCTACGGCATCCCCTGGTGGACGGAGGAAGACAAGAAGCTCCACAAAAAAGCCGACATCCTCGCCGCCGCCAGCGAAGCCGTCCACATCGCCGGCTGGACACCCGATGAAGTCCGCCAGGTGCTCAAAATCACCCGCCAGCCCCTCAAGGAAGACCCCCTCGCCAAAGTCTACGGCTGCAAACCCTGGGAACCCTGGCCCTCCGACCTCGCAGCGGAACGTTTCCTGCGCGAACTGCGGCGCTGAACCAAATTTGCCGGCATGACGCCCCAACACTACGTCGAACTCGTCGAAAGCCGCCTCCAGCCCCTCGCCGACCCGGCGCGGGCCACGCCCATGCGCGCCTACCTGCGCGATCAATTCCCCTTTCTCGGCGTCAATACGCCAGCCCGCCGCCACGCCGTCAAAACCCTGCCGCGCCTCGCCGCCGACGGCGCAGCCCTGCTCGACATCGCCAACCTGCTATGGAACAAGGCGGAACGCGAATACCGCTACACCGCCATCGACCTGCTCGCCCGCCACGCCAAACTGCTTGAAGTAACCGACCTGCCCGCCCTGCAAGCCCTGGCGCTACGCGAACCGTGGTGGGAAACGGTGGATGGCCTGAGCGGCGTAGTCTCCCGCGTAGTGCATGAAGCCCGCCGCAACGGCGAAGACGCCCAACCCCTCATGGACGACTGGCTGACCCACCCAGTCTTCTGGATCAGACGCATCGCCATGCTCCACCAACTCGGCTGGCGTCTCGACACCGACCAAACCCGCCTGTTCGCCTACGCCAGCCGCCTCGCCGCAGAGCAGGAATTTTTCATCCGCAAAGCCATCGGCTGGGCGCTGCGCGACTACGCGCGCTGGAACCCGGAAGGCGTCGCCGCATTCCTTAGCGCCAACCGCGCCACACTCTCCCCGCTGAGCGTTCGCGAAGCCGGCAAACACCTGTCCATCTAGCAATCCGACGCGGGGCATCCGCCACGCAGCGCCGTGTGCTTTTCCCAAATGTTAGTGTTTACTTATGCGGAAAGGCAGGTGGGATAAGGACATTTCTGGAAAACAAGGCAGAACGCGGCTTTCCAGGCAGGGGCAAGAAAGTGAAAAATACTCGCCCTACCTGTTACTTTTCACAGTTACCGGAAAGTTTGGGATTTGTTAGGCTTGCCCGGCGAAATCTGCAATAGCGGATAGACGAAGGGAACGTCGGTGGAATTCATGTGGTGTGCAAAAGTGCAGCACGTTACACCATTACTTGGAGTTCAAAAGCATTCGACGTTACACGGGCAAAAACTGGTTGAAAAAAGGTGGTAGTGATGCCTAACGTTGGTTGTAAAGAATGCAGTACGGAATTTAGTCGTTTGTTCAGCGTGTTATTCACGAGCTTGTGTTTGTTTCTGGGACAAACCTCGTGGGCGAATGAAATTGCCGATCCGTTAATTGTGCAGGTTGATCGCGAGGAGTTTTTGGGCAATTACGACCAAGCGATAAGGTTGCTGGAATCCTCTCGCCGCAAGGATGCCCCTGATGTTCTGTACCGTTTGGGATGGTTGCTGGCACAACGGGATGCAGGGGACGAAAGCAAGTTGCGTGGCATCGCGCTGCTCGAACGGGCCGCATCCATGAATTACCCACCTGCAATGACTCGTTTGGCAGAGATTTATGGCAGGTACATCGTGCTTGGGCTCCCAGAAAACCCGACAAAATGGAGAAACTTGATGGAGGGGGCTTCCGCACTCGGTTATGGTGTTGCCAGCTTGGAATTGGCTGGCGCATACCTCTCAGGGCAGGCACAGCTACCCAAGGATAACAGAATGTCGAATAAGTATTTGCAGCTTGCAGAGCAACAATGGACAACCTCACAACTCGTGCACCATAGCCCGGAAAAGAAGCAAATAGCCCTAGGCGCTTTTCTTGGAAGATTGTCTCGTTTCTATGAAAAGGGCATGGATGGGGTTCCGGATATGGCGAGGGCATTTGCCTATTCCTTTCTGGCTGATGGCGACGACGACAAAAAGATTGCAAGTAAGCTCTCAAAAGATGAACGACAGGCTGGGCTCGAATTTGCAAAGAAATGGCTTGAGCAACATCAGAGACAAGATATAGAGGTGCCGGCGCTGTTACGCCAAGATATTCCGAATGACGCCCGCACCCTTGTAAAGACGCTGGTTTCCACCAGCCCCATACTCGCCCTGGTGAAATCAGCCAACATCAAGGCTTACCTTGAACGAGGTGCTGAAGTTCAGGCTTTGTCCTTCATGATGAGTGATGGTCGATGGAGTCCCGCGCATCCAAATTGGCAGCCGATCTATAGTCAAGCTTTGAAGGAGGTTCAGCAGGCAAACCGCCAACTGGTAAAACAACTCGCTGAAGAAGAACAATCTCGCGGCAACATTGAGGTTCTCTTGGAGAAAAATTTGACCGTGGATGAGCTTCGATTATTGGTGGCGTTTTATGACGACAAGAATATCAAGACAATAGCTCGTGCCACATCATTAATAATGGATATATCCCGTAACGCCGCATTTAAGTTGGCGGAGCTAAGCGCTGCTGAACCTAATGACGTTTCAAAGATTTTCCAGAAAGTCTCCAGAAATCTGGCAGTCGAGAAATCCAAAATGACATCCAATAGACAGAGTGTGCTGCACAATTCCGTCACTGGGTTGGTCTTTTTTTCCGCTCAGATGGGCGTGATTCCCAGAGGCCCGGGAATGATAAAAGGGGGAGAAATCGGGCTGGAATTGTCGAGTTGCAGAGATGAATGGCTCGAATTCTTTGTGCTTGAAGGAGGATGGATAATCAATGTATTCCAACGCGGAGTAAACTCCCCATTTTATAAAGAGAAGCAAGCAATTTTGGATTGGATCGGTGGAGCCGCAAAAAAGAGTGCCGCTTGGGACGCCTACAATCAGGAAATTCAAGCTATTTGGGCACGCACCAGGGAAGCGCAAAATAACACACGAAAAAAAGATGTAAATCAATGGGAATCAAAATCAATGACAATCAATGGGGTCAATAAATGTGGTCAGCAAGCGTAGGATGTGCCGAGGAACGAGGCGCATCTGTCGCGTATCGTCAATGATGCTCGCGAGCGATGCGCTTCCTATCGTCAGCACATCCTACGATTTTCGCTATCCCGACGTTTCAAGGTCAAAAAATAGCAAGCGTAGGATGTGCCGAGGTACGAGGCGCATCTGTCGCGTATCGCCAACAACGCGCGTCCGCTCTCGATTGACATGGGTGGCGACCCTGTATACTGTTCCCGCACAATGTTCCTACATTGCTTCTATGGAGAAATACACCATGCATGCCGTTCAGGTTCGAGAACTGAAAAACAATCCCTCGCAAGCGCTGCGCATAGCGGAGCAGGAGATGGTCGTGGTGATGAATAGGGATCACCCGTCCGCGCTTTTGCTTCATTTCGATGAAGCTATGTTGAAAAAGGCGGGGGTTTCCGTCGCGCTGGCCACGGCGCTTTTTCGGGATGGCGGTCTGTCCTTGGGGCGCGCCTCCAAAGTCGCAGGAATACCCACCGTGGACTTCATGCAACACCTTTCGAGATTGGGCATAGCCGTTGTTCAGGGCACGGCGGAAGATGCGGGGAAAGATATGGAAACCCTCGAAGTATGGCTCAAATCGTCATAGCCGACGCCAGCCCTATCATTATCCTGTCGCAAATCGGCGGCCTGGATTGGCTTACGCCGTTATTCGGCAAGGTATGGCTTACCGAAATTGTCCGCGACGAGCTTTTGCCTGGGGGGAAATCGGGTGAGCAAGCCATACTGGCGGCCATTGATGGCGGTGGGTTGGCGGTTCTGGAGCGGGACTGGCCGGAGCCGCTATTCCCCGAACTGGACGAAGGAGAAGCCAGCACGATCAGGGCGGCGCTGAATCTCCCGGAGAGATGCCTTCTTCTCTTGGATGAGCGGCTTGGGAGAGCGGTTGCACAAGAGAACGGGCTTCCTGTGGTCGGTGTTGTCGGGCTTATCGGCATGGCGAAAAAACGCGGTTTGATTTCTTCGGCGTCTGCGCTATTCGAGAATTTGCTGAAAACGGATTTTCGTATTTCGCCGGATTTGATCCGGGGTGTTTTACTGAAAGTGGGCGAGTGAGATTCACCTTCCAATGAAGCGATAACGGTTGGGGCGTTCCTTGAATTGGATGGCATTCCCTGGCGGCTTCGTTTCACCATACATCGCCCCGAGGGCGGGCCTCCCACCAGGATTTCACCTTTGTCCCTATCCTTGAGTTTCGGCTTGACTGCCTGCTGGATTCCAGTTGAGCGCTTTCAGTGAGGCATGACGCCACACCGCGTTGGAGCGGTCTCCTGACCGCGATGCGGTGGTTGAGTCCAGACCACGCTCTCCATTGCCGTCGCGCGGAAATCTCCACCTTACCCACTTCCCTCACCACTGCTCGCGGTCGGGAGACCGCTCCGACGATGTTAGCGACCACTTACACCACAACGCAGGCGGGACGGCGATATGCCTGGAGAAGCAGACGGGGTGAGGGTTTCCAACCAGCCCCCGCATCCCGGCGTTATTGCGGCGGCCAAGAGAGCATCACCCGCGTATTCCGGGGCGGGCTGCTCTGCGATTTCCACTCGCATTGGTTGTAGTCCGATTCCAGGTAGGCTACGTTGGCCTGGAGGAAAATATTGACCGGGAAGCCGTCCGGCATTCTGTCGCGGATGCCGGGGGCAACCCGCCATATCCATTGCGTGACCGGCTTGAAGGTAAAGCTCTGCAAGGCGCCGGGGGGCAGTGCGAGGCTACAGGCGCTGGCGTCGGTGGGGCGTGGCGGGTCGTTGAAGGCGAAGCGCCAGGCGGCGTTGTTGACCGATTTGGCGGATGGCGAGGTGACGTTTTCCGCGCTCCAGCCATTGAGGTTGGTCAGGCTGGCGCCATTGGGGAAGTCGAAGGTGAAGACGCTGCGTTCCTGCACACAGGCGTCGGGCAATTGCACCGCCGACGGTTGGCCGGTGGCCTCTTTCAGTGCGGCGCCGACCAGTTGCCCGCAGTGCTTCCAGTCCAGCTTGCTGGTGGCGCTACGCAACAGTCCGTTGGCCGGGAGGACGGTCTGCGGGCTGGAGGCTTGCAGGGCCAGCCCCGGGTCGTGCTCCATTCCTACGACATGGTTCTGCACCAGGATCAATTCGGGCGCACCGGCGTCGGGATTGTTGAATAGCGTGTAAACGCCGCGCTGGCGAACCAGGAACAGGTCTTCACCGCTGCTCCGGTCGTGCAGACTCCATATGGTGGTGACGAGGGTCAGGACATTGCTGCGAAAGCGCCGGATGGAGCGGATTTCTCTGAATTTGACGAGATTCTCGAAGTTGTTGTCGATGATGTTCGTCGCGTTGGCGAAACGTCCACCAGGCAGGTTGCGCAGCGTATCCTGGTTTAGCCAGTCGGCCAGCAGGCGCAGTCGCGCGCCTTGTTGGGCGGGACTGTCGGCGCTGTCGGGGAGATCCGGCAGGAGGTTGAAGTCGTAAAGATTGCCGTCGCGGTCGGTGTCGATGGCGTAGATTTCCGCTTTTTCCTCGCCGTCCGGCAATACTCTGGAGGGCGGTAGTCCGGCCAGTTCGCGCAAGGTGTCGATGTCGGCGGGGCTGGCCTCGAACAACGCCACCGGGACGCCGGCGGCAATGGTCTGGCGAATGGTGTCGAGGTTGTCGGGCGCGAAGGCGCCGACGCCGAGCAACAAGGGTTGGCCGGGGGCGTTGCCGCTCAGGTCGAAGAATGCCGCCGCATCGTCGCCCAGCACACCGCTCAATACGCCGAGCAGACGCACGGTGCGGCGCGCGGCGGTGTCCAGATAGCTATCCAGGCTGTCCAGGCGGCGCAGGGTCTTGCCGTCGTGGAAATAGGCGCTACGGTCGTCTTCCCGCACGCCCAGGCACAACCCGGATTCGTAGCAGCGGTAATAGTAGCCGGCGTCTGCGCTGCTCACCGGGTTGAGCGGGGCCAGCAGTTGCGCCCCGTAGCTTTGCTCGGCCCAGGAAAAGAAACGTTCGGCATCGTCGTAGAAAGCCGGGGCGGGGTCGCCGGCCCAGCCCGCCGGGGCCAAGCCAAGCAGGGCAAGGAGCGCGACGACGCGGGGCAGGTTGCGGATGGAAGTGGGATTCATGGCAATTCTTCCGTGGTGATGGGCGGGGTCAATATCCGTCGCTGCCTGCTGTGGCGAGGAAGTCCGCCAGTGCGCCGACATCGAGCATGTTCCAGTCGCGGCCATTGTGAACGATCACCCGGGCATTGCGGGTGGACAGACAAACGCCGCTGCCCGGATAGTAGCAGTAAGTATAGCCCTGTGCGTTGGCGCTCGCCGCGCCGCCGGGAAAGAACTGCGGGTACTTGAATTCGGCCCAGCGGAACAGGCGTTCGCCGTCGCCGCCCGATGCGCTGCCCGGATCAAGGGTGACGATGATGTTGTTGCCGCTGCTGCCGATGGCGCTGATCGACAACCCTTTGGCTTCGCCCGACCAGAGTTTGAGGTTGGGCGCGCTGGCGGCGTCGATGACGGTGACGTTGGCGCTGCCGGGTCGGGCGCAGGTGCGGTGGCGCGGGGGGGGGGGGCGTCGCCACCCCGGCGGGCTGGCCGGAAGACACCAGTCGCCCATCGCAGCCCGTCACTGCATAAAACCAGGTTTTGCTCGGCGCATCGAAAACGTTGCTATAGCCGTCGCGGGTTTCCCAGCCGGACAGGAATTCATCGCCCCACTGGCGCGCCGCCAAGGTTCCGCCGCCCGGCTGGGTCAAGGTATGCAAGGTGGCCGACGCAGACGCGCCACTCAGGGCCAGAACAACCGCCACAGCCAGCGCCGCCAGTTTATGGGAAGGGGCTAGTGTATTCATATCGACCTCCCGTTTATGTTAGTCACCACTTACACGGGGAAGCCCGTGGGACGGCGACATACCCTGCGGGCAAGCAAGGATGCGGCGTTCCGGGCAATTGCCTGATCAGCGCCATCCCACATGAGTAACAGAAACGCGGAAAGGGTTTCATATATTTTGCAGTGTGTTGGATTTCCGGGGAGAATCGCCCTCCCCCTACGGCTGCCGCAATCCAAATAGGGGAAACCCCTAGCGGCACAAGGTAAAATTGCTGACAAAATACCGGTATCCAAAATCTTTGTCAGTCTGGCGGCAAGTCATGGCGGCGCGTTCTTTTTCCTTTATCAAATGGCTTCCGCTGTTGTTCGGCGGATTGTCCGTTTCTGCTTGCGCCGATGAACTTGGCGAAAACTTCTCCCTGCATGGTTTCGGCACACTCGGCTTCGCCCGTTCTTCGGCGGATCAGGTCGAATTTGTCCGCGACCTTTCCCAGCCCGCCGGGATCAAAAGCGGTCAGTGGTCGTCGCGCATCGATAGCGTTTTGGGGGTTCAGGCCAATTGGCAGCCGCATCCCGAATTCGCGTTGGTCGGCCAGGCCGTCACCCGTTACCGCTACGACAGCAGCAATCTTCCCGAGGTAACCTGGGCGTTCGCCAAGTGGGAGCCGGATTCGCGGGTCACCCTGCGCGGCGGACGGCTCGGCGCGGATTTTTTGATGATGGCCGATTCGCGGCTGGTGGGTTATTCGTATTTGCCGGTGCGCCCGCCGGTGGACTTTTTCGGGCCGCTGTTTTTTTCCTATTTCGACGGTGCGGACGCCAGCGCGACGGCGCCGGTGGGCGACGGTCTGCTGCGCGGCAAGGTGTATGCCGGCACCACCCGCGAAAAAAATTCCAATGGCGGGGTCGTCTGGAACGTGGACGGCTCCTTGGTGCGCGGCGTGGTGACGGATTTCCAGCAAGGCCCGTGGACGTTCCGCGCCAGTCTGGCGACCATCCGTTTCTCCCGCGACATCGCGCTTTTCGGCGTCTTGCCGGATAGCCTGCGCGCCGCCGGTACTGCCATCGGCGCTGCCGCCGCACTGGCCGCCGCCGACAGCCTGACCATCGGCGGCACGACCAGCCGCTTTCATATGCTCGGCGCGGTATACGACGAAGGCGGGTTGCAGGTGCAGGGAATGCTGAACACCATCACCAATCAGTCGGGCGTGTTGCAGGACTCCCGTTCCGGCTATCTGCTGGCCGGCTACCGGGTCGGCGCAATCACTCCCTACGCCGGGGTTTCCTGGTGGAAAACCAGGACTGACCTGCCCGCCACCGGTTTACCGGATGCTCCGTTTGGCCCGCTCAATCGCGGTTATGCAATGGTAATGAGGGATTCCGTGGCGGATCAGCGCACTTATACGCTGGGCGCACGCTGGGATGTGCGGCGCAATGTCGCGCTCAAGGCGCAGTGGGACGCGATACGCGGCAGCACCACGTCGTTATTCCCGTTCCGGGGCGACCTGCCGGGCTGGAATGGCCGCACCAACGTGGTGACCGCCACTATGGACTTTGTTTTCTGACCATGCGCGCCGCTTTTTTCATCCTCTTCCTGACTCTGCTTGCGCCCCCGGCGCTGGCCGAGATGGTGCTGGTGGCGAATCCCAAAAGCGGCGTCGAACACCTCAAACATGACGAAGTGGTGAACATTTATCTGGGCCGCTACCGGCGTCTGCCCTCGGGATTAACCGCCGAACCGCTCGACCAGCCCCCCGAATCGGAAATGAAAGCGCGTTTTTACCGGCAACTGGTCGGCAAAAGCATCGCCGAAATCAACGCCTATTGGGCGCGGCTGGTGTTTTCCGGGAAAACCCTGCCGCCGCTTGCCGTGGCGGGCAGCGATGAAGCCCTGGCGCAAGTGGCGGCGCGCCCTGGTGCGCTGGCTTATGTGGAGCGCGCCAAGGCCGACAAACGTGTGCTCATTGTTTATGAACTGGGTGATTGAGTAGCCGCCATGAACAATCTCTCCTACTGGCGACATGGCATCCTGGCCCGCAGTCTGGTCGCGGTGATCGTGCTGGCGGTGCTGCTCGGCGGGTTCTCGCTGTTGCTGGTTCGCCATACCGTCGGCGAGCGTGTCCAGCGTCAGGCGGTGGTGGGGCTGGGGGAATTGCTCGATACCGTGGAGAACACCGCCAGCATCGCCTGTTTCGTCGGCGACGAACAGTTGGCGCGGGAAGTGGCGCAGGGGCTGCTGCGTAACAGCGATGTGCTGCGGGTGGTGATCCGTAGCGGCGGCGTCGAACTGGCGCGCGCCGAACGCGAAGCCGAATCGCCCGCCAAGGATGGCGCGGATAATCCGCAGCGCATCGTGCGCGCCGTGTTGTCGCCCTTCAACCGCCAGGAAAAAGTCGGGGAAATCCGCCTCGATGGCGATTGGGCCGCCATCCACGCGCGCGTCAAAAAGAACGCCGACTACATCGTTTCTCTGCTGGCCCTGCAACTGGCGCTGATCGTCGCCGCCATCGCAGCGTTGCTGGTGTATCTGGTGGTCAGACCGATCACTGCGGTTTCCGACGGCCTGCACCGGCTCGACGCCGCCGGGGGGCAACGCCTGCGAGTCCCGGCGGGCCAGGAGCGCAGCGAAATTGGGCGGCTGGTGGGCGACATCAACGACCTTTCCGGGGCGCTGGTCGCGACCCTCAATGAAGAACGCCAGTTACGCAAACAACAGGCGGTGGATCAACGCAAGTATCAGGATTTGTTTGACAATTCCGCCTCCGGCATTTTCGTCGCGGAGAGCAGCGGCGCACTGAAATCGTTCAACCGTTCCTTCGTCGAACTCACCTGGCTGCCGCGTTCCGGCAAAACCGCGTATGCGCTCCAGGATACCGGCTGGAGCGAACCGCAGGCCTTGCTGGAACTGATCCGCGCCAGCCTCGCCGGACACATCGAGGTGGAAGACGATTTCCTCCTGGTCGGACGGCGCGGCGACGAACGCTGGTTGCACATCGCTGTGTTGCCGTTGGGTGACGACAGCGTCCAGGGCACGGTCACCGACGTTACCCTGCGCAAACGCGAAGAACTTTCGGCGCGCCGCCTGGCCGTCACCGATTCGTTGACCGGGTTCGCCAACCGTGACGGACTGATCAAGAAACTGGGCGACCTCGACCCCGCCACGTCCCCGCCATTCGCGCTGGTGCTGCTTGATCTCGACGGCTTCAAACAATTCAACGACGCCTGGGGATTCCCGGTCGGCAACCAACTTCTCCTCAAAATGGCGGCGCGTATCCGCGACACCCTCGCCGACGACGACCGCGCGGCGCGTATCGGCGGCGACGATTTCGTCGTTCTGCTGGCCGACGAAGACGGCAGGCCGGAAAGCCGCCAGCGGGTCACCCAACACCTCGCCGGACTGGTCAACCTGCTCAATCAGCCCTACCCGCTTGATCACGCCACCGCATTGCTGGGAGCCAGCCTCGGCGTGGCTTTTTTCCCCGGCGACGGCCTCGAACTCAATATGCTCCTGCGCCACGCCGAACTGGCTCTGAACACCGCCCGCCACGCCGGTGGACGCACCTACCGTTTCTTTGACCCGGCCCAACTGGCCGCCGTCGAACACCGTCGCCGCCTCGAAGACGATTTGCGCCTGGCGCTCGCGGAAAACCAGCTTTACCTGGTATTCCAGCCCATCGTCGATCTCGCCGCCGGGCGTCTGGCTGGGGCCGAAGCGCTGCTGCGCTGGGAACATCCCGAACGCGGCTTTACGCCGCCCGACGTATTCATCCCGCTCGCCGAAGAAATCGGCCTGGTCAGCGAATTCGGGCTGCTGGTGCTCGAACAAACCTGCCGCCACGTCGCCGAATGGCGGCGCAACGGCATACCTGACCTGTACGTCTCGATCAACGTCTCGGTGCGGCAAATCCCCGACAAACTCACCCTCGCCATCATCCAGGATGCGCTATCGCGCCACGGCCTCACCCCCAATGCGCTGGCGCTGGAAATCACCGAAGGCGTCCTGCTCACCGATGTCGCCGTCGCGCAACGCTGGATCGACGAAATGCGCGCCGCCGGATTACGCATTTATCTCGACGACTTCGGCACGGGTTATTCCTCGTTGTCCTATCTCAAGCGTTTCCAGATGGACACCGTCAAAATCGACAAATCCTTCATCCGCGACATGCACGGCGACGCCAGCGACCGCGCCCTGGTAGACGCCATCGTCACCATGGCGCGCAGCCTCGGCCTCAAAGTGGTCGCCGAAGGCGTCGAAGAAGCCGGACAACTGGCGATCCTACGCGACATGGGTTGCGCCTACATCCAAGGCTATTATTTCTCCCGCCCCGTCAATGCCGGCGACTTCCTGCCCGTCGCCACCCGCATCAACGCCCTGCTGGCCGGAGACGTTAGCCGGGAGTCCGCCTCCGCCAACGGTTCACCGTAAAACCAGCACCAGGGAATACACAAAATGAAATTTCTCGTCGTTGACGACTACAAAACCATGCGCCGCATCTTCACCGCGCAACTCAACGAAATGGGACACCACGATGTCGAAGAAGCCGAAGACGGCGCCATCGCTCTGAAAAAACTCCGCGAAGAAAAAATCGACTTCGTCATCAGCGACTGGAACATGCCCAACCTGAGCGGCCTCGAACTGCTCCAGGCAGTACGCAGCGACGAAAAACTCAAAACCCTGCCCTTCATCCTGGTCACCACCGAATCGCAATGGAGCGAAATTTCCCGCGCCCTGCGCGCCGACGTATCGGATTACCTGATCAAACCCTTCCACCCCGACAGCCTGGTGGAAAAAGTCAATAAATGCCTGGCGGCGATGCAGGGTTGAGATTCGCGGCAGATGGCGGCGGGAAAATCGAGTAGTTGCGTTTTCTTGTTTCAGGGAATCTGGCGCGCCAGGATAGCTCCGCCACGGCATTGTTAGTGTTTACTTGCGCCGTAACGCCCGTGGGACGGCGACATGCCTGAAGAACGAGGCTGGACGCGGCTTTCCGGGCAGCGCCGGCGGGACGCTTCGCTCGCCGCGAGGCGCAGGCGGTAATTGGGATTGTCGGCACTGCCTGCACCCTGGCGAGTGCCCCCGGATTCCGCTAGCGCTGCATCCGGGCCACCTCTATCGTTCACCCCACCTCGCCCTGCAAAGCCAACTGCTCCACCAGTTCGCGGATCAGATAACGCTGGTGTTCGCTCATCCCGCGCAGTCGCGCGAGCATTTTCCGCTCTTCCTCGTCCAGGGTTTCCGCAGTGGCGCTTTCATAGACTGCCGCCGGTTCCGCCACCCGCTTGGCCCGTGTTTTCGCCGCCTCGGGCGGGCCGAAGCGCAGCCAGTGCGGCGACACATCAAGCCATTCGGCCAGGGTCTCGATCTTGTCGGAGGCCGGCAGCGCGATGCCGTGCAGCCACTTGAACGCCGATTGGGGCGTAATTGGCTCTTTGTGGTAACGCAGATTGAATTGCAGGGCCAGCGCGGCGGGGCCGTCAACTTTCTTCTTGCTGCGCTTGAGGGCGAGATTCAGGCGTTCGGCGAAGGCGCGTTTTTCGGCGGCGGTAAGCATGGGCCGAATTGTGGAACATGCCCAGTTTAGAGCAAAACGGTTGCGGGTTGCGCAATAACGCTGATGGTTTATGGCGCGCTGAACGGATGGGTTTGCGATCTCGGCTATTAACGGCGGACACAAACAGGTTCGTCAAAACAACCGCGTGGTTTATATTTCGGTTTTGTGAAGTCGCTTTCAACTTAGGAACTCGCCCATGGAACTCCAGCTCGCCACCGCATTCCGCCACCAACTCCTCTTAATCCTACTGCTCGGCGGCTGGCTGCTTGCCGGTCAGGCCGCCGCCGCGCCGCTCGATTTGCTCTTGCCCAACGGCGCAGGGCGCTTCGCGGAAGTCTCGCCGGGCATCACCCCGGTGAAATTCAACGCCCGCGCCCTGACGCTTGCCGTCGGCGACGAAGTGCGCCTGACGCTGGGCGGCGCCGTTTACACCGCAGTGTTCGACCGCAGTGAACGCCACGCCAACGGCGACGAAACCTGGGTGGGTCACCTCAAGGATCACGGCGACGACTACCGCGTCATCGTCACGCGCGGCGCAGCGGGCAGTTTCGGGCGCATCGCCACCCCGGACGGCGAATTTTCCTTGCGGCCGGGAGACGGTGGCGAGCACCTCATTGACCGCAAGCGGGCTGGGATCAAAACACTACCGATGGGAAATGATGCCGTATTGCCCGACAACGCGGAGGAACACTCCGTTGGATCAGCTACTACCCAATCCAACCAGTTTGCCGATGCGCCCACGAATGTTGTCATTGATCTGTTGATCGTCTATACCCCCACCATCGCAAAACGCTATCCAGGTGCTGCTTTGCAGACGCGACTTAATTCACTACTGTCCGGTTAAAAGAGGGAGCTGCTTGCTGAAAGGCCGTATTGGCGG
>CAYVIN010000023.1:0-54230 GCA_964451375.1 uncultured Sulfuricella sp. | reverse complement strand
ATGGCAGCATGAACGCAAGCATTCAGGCGACAACTAGCTTGACAATTTCCGCTAACGAATATACTGAACTCGGATAAATTGTCTGGAACTACGGCAGCCAAGCGCGGCCCAACTCCGACCTTTCGCAAGAGCACATCCCCTGCACCCGGGTCGCACCGTCTATAAAGTGCTTGGTGCTCCAACGAAGAAATGAAGCGGTGGCCGACATCAAAATCCAATCTATTTTCCAAGACATTTAGCGCAGAAAGGAATGGAATACCTGTTTCGGTATATTCTGGGGTGAAATGCGTACCGTCTGTAATTTTCTCGCGGATGTCTTCAAGCACTTGATGGGGTAAAGCTATCAGTCGATTTTCAAGTGCAAGATAACGTTTTTGGTAATACTCCGCCTCAGTGCGCAAAGGCCCCTGAACTTCAGAATATCTGACAACACTTATTTCCAGCCCCTCCAACAAGCCCTTATAACGGGCTTCGTCAAAGGGGCGAGTCAAAAAAAACTTAAGTTTTCCTTGGCGGCGAATTCCTCGAAAGCTTCGGCGATGCCGTCCTGGGTCAGCCCATCGTGGTTGAACAGGTCGTGCTGCACCACCCAATGGCCGTGGGTGTCGCGCAGTTGCGCGCCTTGGTCGTCCTTGAGGTAGATTTTCTCGCCGCTGTTGTCCTTGGAGGGCAGGCGCTGGGTGGCGAAGAAAATGTTGTAGTCGTCCACTTTCGGACACAGCGGGCCGGCTTGCGGGTCGTCGTTCCATTTCTGCACGAACAGCACACTGGTCTTGGTGCCGGTGTGGGGCTTGAAGGTGGCCGGATGCAGGCCGACCACGGCGAGGATGCGGCAGCGTTCGGCGATGAATTCGCGCACCCGTTTGTCGCTGGAGTTGTTGAAGCGGCCTTGCGGTAACACTACCGCCATGCGCCCGCCGGGCTTGAGAAAATCGAGATTGCGTTCGATGAAGAGCAGGTCGCGCCCCACGGCGCTTTCCAGCTTGCCATTGGTCTTGTGGGCCAGCTCGAAAGGGGAAAGCATGTCGGTTTGCTTGATGTCCCCGGCGAAGGGCGGGTTGGCCATCAGCACATCGAAGCCGAAATTACGGTAGCTCTTTTTGTCTTGCTGGAGCTTGCGGATTTTCTTCCAGCCTTCGCCGTAGGTGTCGCGCCAGTCGTCCTGTTTGGCGGTTTCGTCCCATTTGCTCCAGTCCAGGGTGTTCATGTGCAGAACGTTGGTCTGGCCGTCGCCGGCAATCAGGTTCAGGCAGCGGGCGACGCGCACACTTTTTTCGTCGAAGTCGATGGCGAAAACCTTGTCGCGTACGTAGTCCTTGCAGCGCTGGGGCTTTTCTTCCATGGTGAACAAATGCGAGGCGGTCAGCCCTTCGGCTTCGAGGATTTGCTTCCACACATGGAAAATGGCGTGGACGGTAAAGCCCGCGCTGCCGCAAGCGGTGTCGATGACCGTCTCGTTTTCCTTGGGATTCATCATCTTGACGCACATGTCGATGACCCAGCGCGGCGTAAAATATTGGCCTTTTTCACCCTTGGCGGATTTGTTGACAAGGTACTCGAAGGCTTCGTCCACCACGTCTAGATTGGAGTTGAAGAGTTTCCACTCTTCCAGCGAGCCGATGCAGACTTGCAGGTGGTCGGCGGAGAGCTTGATTTTTTCGTCGTCGGCGAAGACGCCTTCCCATTCCTTCTTGGCGTCGTCGAACAGACTCTGGATGTTGGCCTTGAGCTGCGCGGCGGTGTTGGTGTTGCGAAAGCGCAGGTATTTGTAACGCCCCTGGTAGCAGAACATTTCATCGTAGAGCTTGGTGAAGATGAGCTTGAAGACTTCCTCGAACACGTCCACGCCGGCATTGGCGAGGACTTCGTCTTCCATTTCCTCGATCAACTGGCGCAGGTTGCGGGCCTTCTCGCCCTTGGCTTCGCGTTTCTTTTCCTCGTCGATCAGGGTTTCCACCGTCCAGGGCTGGCCGGCGATGTCGTCGATGGTTTGCCCGCTGGTGGGCAGGTCGGGAATTTCAACGAAATAGTTGGGGTTCTTGCGGTGCCAGACGGTGGCGAGTCCGCCGTCGCTCCACAGCGCCAGCGGCGCACCGGTGGCGTGGGTGTAGGAACGCAGTTGTTCCTTGCCGCCCTTGATGTTGGTCTGTTTCACCTCGACGATCAAATAAGGCACGGTGGGCCGGTCGGCGTCGAACACCACGATGTCGGCGCGTTTGGAACTGTCGCGCCCGAAGGTGATGGGATATTCCACCGTGAGGCGGTCACGGGGGTAGCCGTAGTGGGTGAGCAGACGATGCAGCCATAATTGGCGCACGACCTCTTCCTTCTTGGCCTGCACGTCTTTGCCGCGCGCCAGGCATTTGATGTAGGGCTTGCCGTTTTTGTCGAACAGGGATTGTTCGATGGCGTCTTTCTCGGCTTCGGAAAATACGGAAAGACGGTCACGGATGGCTACGTCTTGGAAAATGTCGGAGAGGATCATGGTGTATTGGCGAATGGGTGTTCGGGAATGCGCTGAAATGTACCGTAACGCTCGGTGAATGCCAAACAAAAACGGTTCCGCAAGGCTGAACGAACAGGCGGATATTCCTTTCCGGGTTGATGTTCCTTGGGTCGGTTGACAATAGAACGATCGTTTCTTTACGATGCGTTTGCCGTTAGCCAGTCGGCGCCACAAATCACTCATTGAAATAATCCCCTTGGCGTCCATGAACAAGGAGTCCTGACCATGCAACCCCAGCCAGCCATTTTTGAAGCTCATGAAATCCGCCGCGTGTACGACGAGGCGACGGAAATCTGGTGGTTTTCGGTGGTGGATATTGTGCAGGTGCTTACCCAGCAGCCGGATTACCAGACTGCCAGAAAGTATTGGAACAAGCTGAAAGAGCGGCTGGGCAAGGAAGGTAGTGAGTCGGTGACAAATTGTCACCGACTGAAATTGCCTGCCGCAGACGGCAAAAATTACCTGACCGACGTCGCCACCGCCGAAACGCTGCTGCGTCTGGTTCAGTCCATACCCAGCCCAAAAGCCGAGCCGATCAAGCTATGGCTGGCGAAGGTGGGTTATGAGCGGATGCAGGAAATGGCTGACCCGGCCCGTTCACTGGAGCGCGCCCGCGATACCTGGCAAAAACACGGGCGTAGCGAGAAGTGGATACAGCAGCGCATGACCGGGCAGGAGACGCGCAATAAATTGACCGATTATTGGGCGAACCACGACATCAAGGAGGGCGAGGAATACGCAATCCTCACCAATATCATTCATCCTAAAAACCTCAGTTTAAAACCGCAAAGGCGCTAAGGCGCAAAGAAATCAAAAGCTTGGACTGGATACTGCGCTCTCCTTATGGGTGAACAATCAGAAACAGTTAACCTTCTGTTTTTCCTCTGCGTCTTTGCGCCTTTGCGGTTCAACCTGCCTTTTTTAGGTTCATCAGGAATGGGCTGAGGTGGATGTGAAGGCGCATAAGACGCTGAAGGGCTTGAAGTCGCAAAACCTGCGCGACCATATGAGCGAGGCGGAACTGATTTTTACCGCCTTGGCGGAATTGTCTACGCGCCAGATTGCCGAGAGCATGGAAGCCACCGGCATGAACGAGAATGAATCGGCGGCGAAAACCGGCGGCGGTATTGCCAGGAAAGCGCGGTTGGAACTGGAAGGCAAGACCGGCAAGCGGGTGGTGGTGTCGGAGAATTATTTGCCGCCCGCCAGGAAGAAAATAGGGGAGAAATGAAAGTGCCCCACCCGGAATTTCTTCCTGATCGTAAACCCACGAACCAATAACGGCGAGCTATCACGATGAACGCTGATCATTGCAAGGATTGCGTAGCATGACCGCGCTACGCTGCACTCAAAAGCTCCTGACGGCAATGAAAGTCAAACCGTCTCCGCCGCCCGAACCGGGCGCGAACCGCCTGGGCGATTGGATGTTGAACCTGCTGCACACCCGCCCGAAACTGGTGGTGGCGATCAGCGAACATGACCGGCTGGGCCTGGTGCTCGAAGCCGCGCCCTACGCCAGCCTGCCGCAGCGTTTTGCCGATGCGGTGCTGGCGCAGTTGCTCGCCATCGGCGTGCCGCCCGAGCAGGCGCGGCGCGAGGTCGATGCCATGTTGCCTCTGACCGTGACGGCCACCACGCCCTATGCCAATCGCCTGAGCCTGCAAGCTAACCTGAAGGATTACGCCTGGCTGACGGAAGACTATCGGGCAGAGCGCCAAGCCTCGCTGGCGGAGATCAACGAGCGGCTGGCCGACAATATCGTGAGCATCGACGGCAAGCTGGAGTTTCCGTGGAAGTTCGTGCTCAAGCGGTTGGCCGCGCAGTAACGACGAGGCGAGGGTAGCCGGCGTCCTGATCCCCACGCCAGGCAGATGCGGAAATCAGAACTTGAGATTCACGCGGGTGTAATAAAACGCGCCATTCAAGCCGAAGGGGTTGGTCAGCAGGTACTGCAACACGCCGTTGCCGCTGGAGTAGGCTTGGTTAGTCACTTCGCGCTTGTCCGGCATGACATTGAAGACATTTTCTCCGCCGATGGAAATCTCGACATTCTTCATCGGCTGGTAGGTCAGATTCAGGTCCACGGTCCATTTCCCGCCGGATACCCTGCCCAGATAACTTTGGCTGCCGAAGTAATTCAGATTCAAGGCGGAACGGTAACGGCCCACATCGTACTGGGTGAATATCTTGACGCCATGATGGGGCTGCAATTCCTCGATCATGGCGCGGGTAACCGGGTCGATGACTGCCGCCTGGGTTTGCGCGCCGAGGAGGGAAGCCAGGGGATAGATGTCGGTGATGTTGGTTCGGTCGTAGTGGTAGGCCGCCGCGACCTTGAGTTTGCGGGTGTCCGCGAAGTCATGTTGGTAGTTGAAGCGGAGGTCTATGCCCTGGGTTCGGGTGGCGATGGCGTTGGTGAAATAACGGGCGGATTGGACGCCGTATTGCTGGAGGATCGCGCCGACGGCGGGGGAAATGGTGCTGGTGATGTTGCCGGTCAGCATGATGCGGTCGTCGATGTCGGTGTTGAAATAATCGGCGCTCACCGAGAAATCCCGCGACGGCTGGTAGACGATGCCCAGGGTATGATGGAGCGATTTTTCGGGCTTGAGCGGCGTGGCGCCCAGCGCGACGGAGACTGGGTGATAGACGCCGAACGTGCCGGCCTGGATGATCCGATCCGCCAAATATTGGGCGCTGACTGTCGCGGTGTAATAGGCCTGGGATAACGATGGGGCGCGGAAACCGGTGCTCGAACTGGCGCGCAGCAGAATATCCTGGTGAGGCCGGTAGGCCGCAGCCGCCTTCATGTCCAGATTGCCGCCGAAGTCGCTGTAATGCTCCTGACGGGCTGCGCCTTCCAGCGTCAGGGCCGGTGAGAAGGCGTACTTGGCGTCCAGGTACACGGCGTGGTTGTTGCGGTCGGCATTCACCTCGTTTTCCGGGCGGAAGCCGGGAAAACCCTGGGTGCCGGCGTAGCTGCTGGCGCTGCCCAGAACATAGGACGCCTCGTCGCCGCGATAGATCCGATAGTTCTCGCGGCGATATTCCACGCCGCCCGCCAGACTCAGCTTGTCGAGCTTTTTCGACAAATCCAGATTGATGACGTCCTGGGTATAGGCGGTGCCGCCGCTGTCGAAGGAGGTCGGGGTGCCCCGGCCCAGCGAATCGTTCTGGGAATTCGCCACGTAGAAATGAAAATCGTTGTAACCGTGGGTGAGGCTCACGTCCCAATGCAGTTTGTCCGATGAAACGCCCTTTACCCCGGCGCTAACCGAGTAATCGTTGATCTTCGGCTCTATCATGGGCAGAAAACCGTCCGGGTAGATCGCCGGATTGTTTCGTGGATCGTCCTTCAGGCGTTTCAACGCCCCGGCTGAACTGTTCCGGCGATCCAGCAGTCCGTGGCCGTATACGGTGAAATAATCTCCGGGAATCTCGGTGTTGAAGGACAGCAGCACGTCCTGGGCATCGGTGTCGCCGAGGATGTGGTTGATGCGGTAGCGATCCCGCGAGTCGGGGCCGGCCCGGTTGGTGCGGCCGCGATCCCGCCCCTCGGCGCTGATATTCAGGAAACCATCGTTGCGCAAGGCATGTGAGTAGAAGACATCGGTTTGCCGTACCGCGCCGTCACCCTTGGCGGTTTGCCCGTAGCTCACCGTGGCCTGGTTATCGTGGCCGTAGCCCTTGAGGATGATGTTGATGATGCCGGCGATGGCGTCGGAACCGTATTGCGCAGCCGCGCCATCACGCAGCACCTCGATCCGGTCGATGGAGCGCAGCGGGATGGTGTTGATATCGACGCCGGAGGTTCCTCGCCCGATCGTGCCGTTGACGTGCAGCAGCGAGCCCTGATGCAGGCGCTTGCCGTTGATGAGCACCAGCACCTGGTCGGGATTCATGCCACGCAAGGTGAATGGCAGTGCGTGATCGGTGCCGTCGGTGACGGTGGGGCGCGGGAAGTTGAAACCGGGAATGAGCTTGGAGAGCGCCTTGCCCAGTTCGGTATAACCGCTGGTTTCCAGTTGCGCCGCAGTAATCACGTCGATGGGGACTTCGGCCTCAAGCGCGTCCCGCTCACCGCTTCGGGAGCCCACCTCGGCTTTTAGGGGCGTCTCGATGCGTAACAATTGGTCGAGCGACTTTTCGTAATAGTCGTTGGCTTCGCGCATGGCCTTGTCCTGAGCCATCAGGCTGGTGCTGACCAGCAAGGGAAGAATCGCTGCGGTAAGGTGTCTCATCGCGTTTCTCCCTTGACGACCGTTGCCAGGGCTAGCAAGGGTGCGGCGATACGAAGTTTCGATTTAAGCGCTGCATCGTGGTTGATCTTGATCCGCGTTCCCTGCTGGAGGAAATCCAGTTGAATGATGCCGCCGCGTTCGGCAAACCCTTTTGCCTGGCTGATCGTGAGTATCGAGTTCTTTTGGGCGTAGTCGATGACGGCCTGACGGGCGCGCGGGTTTTCCAGGGTAACGAAGAGGATGTCGGTCTGGCCAATATCTTCCGGCTGGGTAACCAGGTGAATTTCCACTGGTTTCCCGGAAATGGTCTTGTTTCGGTAGAAATCGTTCAGGAAATCCCCGAAAGGGTTTTCGTCAATGAGGGTGATGACGAATTTTCGCGCGGAACGGTCCGGCAACTCGATGTAGCTGGAGAAGCGACTGAAAAATACCGCCATGAGCTTATTTTCTTCCTCTCCGGCATAGGTCGGCAGGGAAAAAGCCTGAACCGCCAGGAGGGTGGCGAGCAAAACGATTCGTTTCATCATGCTGGAATTTCCTTGATTTTCACTCTGTTTCTACCTTCATGTTTGGCACGATAGAGTTCATCGTCGGCAACCCTCAGGAATACTTCAATCTCCTCGTTTGCAGGAATGGCGGAATAGGCTCCGGCGCTGACCGTGACCCGCAGTTCCTTTCCGTCATTGTATTCGATCGATGCTTCCTCGATCCTGGCGCGCATTCTTTCGGCGATGGCATAGGTTGTTTCCTGGTTGCCGTTGTCGCAAAGCACCAGAAATTCTTCGCCCCCGATACGCCCGACCAGATCGTATTCGCGTGCTGCACCGGCAAGAATATCGGCGATTTGCCTAAGCACGATGTCTCCCACTGGATGGCCGTAGGAGTCGTTGATGTTCTTGAAATGATCGACATCGAAGACGATGACACCAAATGGTTCATGACGTCTACAAGATCGCGTTACCATGGTTTTCATGATGTCCATAGCATGGCGGCGATTTGCCATGCCCGTCAACGGGTCGGTGGTGGCCAATCTGATCAATCTCTCGTCACGCTCCCGAATCTCCGCGATCATGTCGTTGAAATGCCCGTGCAGCACACTGAATTCATCGTTCTGACGCGAGTCGAGCGTCAGCGAGAAATTTTTTGTGGCGGCGATTTCCCGTATCGTTGAAATCATGTCGAAGATCGGCGTGGTAAATAGCCGCTGCAGGCGGATCGAAATGAAGATGATAACGCCCAGGGTCAGCAGTGAGATCAGCGTCTGGATGACCAGGTAGTCGAACATCTTGCTTTTCAATTCGTGGGTGTCGGACACAATCGCCACCGTGCCGATGATTTTTCCCTCAAAAGTAATCGGCGCAATGGAATACATGTAATCCCACTTGATTCCCTCCATCCCCTGCTTCAGCAGGGCAAGGTTATCCGCGTGGGGACGCGCTATTGCCGCAAGCGCATTGAGGACGCTTTCCACCCTTTCCGGAGAGGCGGCGGGCGAGACGTAACTGCTGAATCGTCCGGTTTCCTCGGCGAAAATCACCACGGCAAGGATATGCGGGTCCATCTTTAACGCAGCGAGCATTTTGGTGGCGCTGACACTATCGTGAAAAGCGACAGCTGCCCGCAGATTCTCCCCCCCGATTGCCGATATTTGCCGCAGATGCTGCAACGAATCCTCACGGGAGGTATTGAACGTGTAATACAGAATCAATAAGGAAGAAATTGTCAAAGCGATGGCCGCACTCGCGCCCAACAGAATGATTAGCTTGACCCTTATCGATAAGTCTCTGAATTTTTCAGTCAATTGCCGTTGCCGCTGATGGTTGTCCGAACAAAGGATTAGGGAACGCCAAACTGGCGTGTAGGTATAAATGGTACGGGAATGTCTTCGTTAAATAAAACAATGCGTCACTTAACCCGAGTGGCGGTGTTTTTTATCCAGCTCGCGCAGGTGCGCGAGTTTTTCCCCGATCTTGCCCTCCAGGCCGCGCGGGGTAGGCTGGTAGAAATTGGGGCGGATGCCCTCGGGGAAGTAATCTTCGCCCGCTGCGTAGGCTTCCGGTTCGTCGTGGGCGTAGCGGTATTCGCGGCCAAAACCGAGTTCCTTCATCAGCTTGGTGGGGGCGTTGCGCAGGTGCTCTGGAACCGGGCGGGATTTGTCGTTTTTTATAAAAGCCTTGGCGGCGTTGTAGGCCATGTAGACGGCGTTGCTCTTGGGCGCGGCGGCGAGGTAGATCACCGCTTCGGCGAGCGCCAGTTCGCCTTCCGGGCTGCCCAGTCTTTCATAGGTTTCCACTGCGTCGAGCGCCAGCCGGAGCGCGCGCGGGTCGGCGAGGCCAATGTCTTCGCTGGCCATGCGCACGATGCGCCGCCCCATGTAGAGGGCGTCCGCGCCGCCGTCGAGCATCCGCACCAGCCAATACAGCGCGGCGTCGGGATTCGAGCCGCGCACCGATTTGTGCAGCGCGGATATCTGGTCGTAAAAATTGTCGCCGCCCTTGTCGAAGCGCCGTGCGGCGCGCGACAGCGCGCTTTGCAGGAAATCGGCGTCGATTTCCGTGACCGTGGCGGTGTGCGCGGCGGTGCGGGTCTGTTCCAGCAGATTCAGGAGGCGGCGGGCGTCGCCGTCGGCGAATCCAGCCAGCATGTTTTTTGCCTCGTCGCTGAAACGCAAATCGGGCAGCGCGGTGTGGCAGGCGCGTTCGAAGAGTTCGCCGAGTTCGTCGTCGGAGAGCGCGGTGAGCACGTAGACCTGGGCGCGGCTCAACAACGCGCTGTTCACTTCGAAGGACGGATTTTCGGTGGTCGCGCCGATGAAGGTGATCAGACCCTGCTCGACGTAGGGCAGGAAGGCGTCCTGCTGGGATTTGTTGAAACGGTGGACTTCGTCGACGAAGAGCAGGGTGTGGCGGCCAAATTGTTGCAGGGAAATCTGCGCGCGTTCGATGGCTTCGCGGATGTCCTTGACCCCCGAAAAAACCGCCGAGAGGGCGATGAATTCGGCGTCGAAAGCGTCCGCCATGAGGCGCGCCAGGGTGGTTTTGCCCACGCCCGGCGGCCCCCACAGGATCATCGAATGCGGCTTGCCGGATTGGAAGGCGAGGCGTAGCGGCTTGCCTGCGCCGAGTAAATGGGTTTGCCCGATGACTTCGTCGAGCGACTTGGGGCGCAGTTGTTCGGCGAGCGGCGCTTGCGGCGCATGCTCCTGGGTGAATAAATCACTCATCTCAAGCCTCTCGCCATCATTCGGTAGGATGGGTGAAGCTTAGCGCACCCATCAAACACCGCTGATGGGTGCGCTATCGCTCTTGTGCCCAGGCCGATAGGCCGTTGGGTATCACCCATCCTACGCCATTGGTATGGGGCGAATAAATCACTCACCGATCACGTCCGCGCCCTTGGGCGGCGTGAAGCGGAACGCATCGGCGGCGAGACGCGGGTTGCGCTCCAGGTTGGTGAACTTGAGCAGGGTGGTCTGGCCGAAGTGGTCGCGTAATTCCATGGATTCCAGCACGTCGCCGTTGAAGCCCATGCGTACGCTCTCGAAGGTCGAGTCCTTGTCCTTGGGCGTGGCTTCCAGCCAGTCGAGCGCGCCGCGTTTGCCGAGGTCTTTGAGGTGGAAATGTTTTTCGATTTCGTTTTTGCCCGCCAGCAGCGCGGCGGGCGAGCCGCCGATGGCGAGGTCGAGCTTTTTCACGGTGACCTGCTTCAAGTCGGCGTCGTACAGCCACAGTTTTACCCCGTCGCCGACGATCAGTTGCTGGTAGGGCTTGTCGTAGACCCAGCGGAATTTGCCGGGGCGCTGCAATTCCATATTGCCGCTGGACTCCTGCACGGCGGCTATTTTCCGGTCCTGCACCGTCTGCTTGAACTGGGCGCGCACGGTTTGGGTTTTTTCGATGAAGGATTTCAGGGCGTCGATGCCGGAGGCGCTGACGGAAATGGGGAACAACAGGGCTAACAATAAGATACGCATGGGTAATTTACTCGCGGTTCGGCACCAGCACTTCGCGGTTGCCGTTGCTTTGCATGGGGGAAACCATTCCTGCGCGCTCCATTTCCTCGATGAGGCGGGCGGCGCGGTTGTAGCCGATGCGCAATTGGCGCTGCACCTGGCTGATCGAGGCGCGGCGCGTCTTGAGCACCAGCGCGACGGCTTCGTCGTAGAGCGGATCGGCTTCCGCCGGGGCTTCACCACCTTCGCCGCCTTCCTCTTCGCTCGCCGCGCCTTCCAATACGCCTTCGACGTATTGCGGCGCGCCCAGCGACTTCAAGTAATCGACGACCTTGTGCACTTCCTGGTCGGAGACGTAAGCGCCATGGACGCGCTGCGGGTAACCGGTGCCGGGCGGCAGGTAGAGCATGTCGCCCTGGCCGAGCAGCGCTTCCGCGCCCTGCTGGTCGAGGATGGTGCGCGAATCGATCTTGCTGGAGACCTGGAAAGCCACGCGGGTCGGGATATTCGCCTTGATCAGCCCGGTGATCACGTCCACCGACGGGCGTTGCGTGGCGAGTACCAGATGGATGCCCGAGGCGCGGGCTTTCTGGGCGAGACGCGCGATGAGTTCCTCGATCTTCTTGCCGGCCACCATCATCAGGTCGGCCAGTTCGTCGATCAGCACCACGATAAAGGGCAACTCCTCCAGCGGTTCCGGGCTTTCCGGGGTGAGGCTGAAGGGGTTGCCGATTTTCTCGCCGGCTTTTTCCGCTTCACGGATTTTCTGGTTGAACCCGGCGAGGTTGCGCACCCCCATTGCCGACATCAGCTTGTAGCGTTTTTCCATTTCCGCGACGCACCAGTTGAGCGCGTTGGCGGCGTGTTTCATGTCGGTGACGACCGGTGCGAGCAGGTGCGGGATGCCTTCGTAAACCGACATTTCCAGCATCTTGGGATCGACCAGGATTAGCCGTACATCCTTGGGTTCGGCCTTGTAGAGCAGCGACAGGATCATCGCATTGATCGCCACCGATTTGCCCGAGCCGGTGGTGCCCGCCACCAGTACGTGCGGCATTTTGGCGAGGTCGGCGACGATGGGCTTGCCGGAAATGTCCTTGCCCATTGCGATGGTCAGCGGCGAATGCAAATCGGCATAGGCCTTGGAACCGACGATCTCGGAGAGCCGCACCACCTGGCGTTTGGGGTTGGGCAGTTCAAGGCCCATGCAGCTTTTGCCGGGGATGGTTTCCACCACGCGGATGCTTACTACCGACAGGGCGCGCGCCAGATCTTTCACCAGGTTGACGATCTGGCTGCCTTTCACGCCTACCGCCGGCTCGATTTCATAGCGGGTGATGACCGGGCCAGGCATGGCGGCAACCACTTTGACTTCGACATGGAAGTCGAGCAGCTTGCGTTCGATCAGGCGGGAATTGAATTCCAGGGTGTCCGGGGCGAGTGTGCCGGTTTCCGGTTCTGCTTCGTCGAGCAGCGTGAGTGGCGGCAGCGGCGAATCGGCGAGGTTTTCGAAGAGGCCGCCCTGACGGGCTTTTTCCTTGTCGCGTTCGACGCGATGGGACTGGGGGATTTCGGTGATCGCCTGCTCGATTTTGAGGGGCTGCTGATGTTCTTCGAGTTTGGTCTTGAGTTCGGAAACCGCCTCGTGGCGCTGCTCCGTGGCGACTTTGCCGACTTTACGATCCTCCCAGGATTCGCGGGTGCGTAGCGCCCACGCCAGGGTGTTTTCCGCTGCTGCGCCAATACCTTCTACGGCGGCCAGCAGGGAGACGCCGCTGAACAGGCTGAAGCCGATCAGCAGACACATCAGGATGACCAGCGTCGCCCCGGTGAACCCCAGGGTTTTGGCGGCGATTTCACTGACCACCGCCCCCAGCATTCCGCCCGGCGCGAGCGGCAGGACGGCCTTGAGGGAATACAAGCGCAGTGCTTCCAGTCCGCAACTGGCGATCAGCAGAATAATGAAACCGGTGATTGCCACCAGCAGCGAACGCCGGTCGGTCAGGCCTTCATCGTCAATGCGCCGATAACCGAGCCACGCCAGATACAGCAGGAAAACCACGTTCCACCACGCCGACAGACCAAATACGTAGAGCAGCACATCGGCCACGTAAGCGCCCAATTGACCGCCGGCATTGTGGACATGCGCTTCGGTGGCGCTATGTGACCAGCCCGGGTCGCCCCGGTCGTAGGTAAACAGGATCAGCCCCAGGTAGAAAATCATCCCCACCAGCGCCAGCCATTTCGCTTCGCGCAGCAGGGCGGAGAGGCGGGGGGACGGCGGGGCGTAGCGCGGTTCGGGGGTGGGGCGGTTGGAGGTCATCTATCGGGGATGGATTGAGTATCCGCTGGATTATACATGGCTCGCCGGGGGCGGGTCAGGCGGGAAACACGCCGGTCGAAAGGTAGCGGTCGCCCCGGTCGCAAACGATAGAGACGATCACGGCGTTTTCCACTTCAGCGGACAAGTGCAGCGCCGCCGCCAGCGCGCCGCCCGAGGAAATCCCGGCGAAGATGCCTTCCACACTCGCCAGGCGGCGGGTGGTTTCCTCCGCCTCCGCTTGGGTGACTTCCAAAATCTGATCCACCCGACTGAAATCGCAGATTTTCGGCAGATATTCCTTGGGCCATTTACGGATGCCGGGGATTTGCGAACCGTCCGCCGGTTGCGCGCCGACGATCTGGATGGCCGGATTCTGTTCCTTCAGATAACGCGAGCAGCCCATGATGGTGCCGGTAGTGCCCATGCTGCTGACGAAATGGGTGATGGTTCCTGCGGTATCGCGCCAGATTTCCGGGCCGGTGGTGTCGTAATGGGCTTGTGGATTATCGGGGTTGGAGAACTGGTCGAGGATGATGCCCCGCCCTTCGTCGCGCAGCCGGTTGGCGGTGTCGATGGCGGCTTCCATGCTGCCCGCCTGGGGCGTCAACACGATTTCTGCGCCGAACGCGCGCATCACCTGGCGGCGCTCGATACTCATGTGCTCGGGCATCACCAGCACCATCTTGTACCCTTTCATCGCCGCCGCCATCGCCAGGGCGATGCCGGTGTTGCCGCTGGTCGCTTCGATCAACGTATCCCCCGGCCTGATCTCGCCGCGCGCCTCGGCGCGCTGGATCATCGATAGCGCGGGCCGGTCTTTCACCGACCCGGCGGGGTTATTGCCCTCCAGCTTGACCAGCACGGTATTGGTGGTGTCGCCGGGCAGGCGCTTGAGTTTGACCAGCGGGGTGTTGCCGACGAAATCTTCGATGGTTTTGAACATGAGTGTTCCTTACCAAAAATGGGGATGGCTGTATTTTAGAGGAAAAGCACGGGTTAAGCAGATTGGGTATGTATACGGAATCGCCAAATGTCAGGCGGGGTACGGAGTTGTGGAGTGTGGAGCACCCTGAAGGAGAACAGCCCGGTTGGGCTGTCCCCGCAGGAGAATTACTGGTTCTTTAACGTATCGTAAATGTCTTCCTCGAATTCCTTGAGGCCTTCTTCACTGACGCCGATTTCTTCGAGTACGCGGACTTTGTCGGTTTCCCATTCCTCGTCGTTGTTGCCGGTGTTGACGTTGTAGATATGCCGGGCCATTTGCAGGATGGCGACCATGGTCATGGCCTTGTGTTCGGTATGCAGCATCTCATGATGGAAACGTACGGCCTGGCAGATGAAGTCAGGCAGGTTCCAGTGACGCGCAATAAGGTAGCCAACCACCGCATGGTCGGTATTCAGCAGGCGGTCTTCTTCAATGACGTCCGGCCATTTCCGGCTGACTTCCATGCGAAACGGCAAACAGTAATTGGAGAAGCGTTGCATCAGGATGGGGACGCCGCAATCGTGGAACAGCCCGGCTAGTTGCGCCTGGTCGGGGAAAATATTGCATACCATGCGCTGTTTGTAGGCGATGATCGAGCAGAGTTGGGCGATTTCGCCGGAACGCTCCCAGAACCATTCGTAGAAGGGCTCTGAGCCGCCCAGTGTTTTGCGTAGCGCGGCGCTTTTGACGATGTTGGTCATTTGCGTCAGGCCGATTACTGATATCGCTTTTTCTACCGATTCGATGGGTTTACGCAGGCCGTATATGGGGGAGCCGATGATGCGGAAAATAATTGCAGTAAGGGCCGGATCATGACTGACCAGTTTGGCGATGGCGCTGATGTTGGCTTGCGGTTGATGGAGCAGGCGATCCAGTTCGATCATGATCTTCGGCTGCGCCGGAATGGTGATGCCGCTTTTCAGGAGTTTGGCGAGTTCTTCCTGCTCCTGTGGCGTGATCTGAATGGTTTGAGTGGGTGGCTGTTTCATATTCCGTTGGGACAACGCAGGTTTTTGTAATGATTGATGAGCCCGTTTGTCGAGGCGTCATGAGTGTATATTTTCCCACTATTCGTTAATTCCGGGAGAATATTTTGGGCCAGTTGTTTGCCCAATTCGACCCCCCATTGGTCGAAGGAATTGATGTTCCAAACGATGCCCTGCACGAACACCTTGTGTTCATAGAGCGCGATCAGCGCTCCCAGAGTGGCGGGATCGAGTTTGGCGAACAACAGGGAATTGGTCGGTTTGTCGCCGGGAAATACCTTGTGCGGCAGCAGTGCTTCGAGTTCCGCGCCGGTAAGGCCGGTGGCTTCCAGTTCGGCGCGCGCTTCCGCTGCATTTTTGCCTTTCATCAACGCCTGCGTTTGGGCGAAGAAATTGGAAAGCAGAATGGGGTGGTGCTCACCCAGGGGATTCTGTGAATTAGCCGGGGCGAGGAAATCCGCCGGGATCATCTGGGCGCCTTGATGGATCAGTTGGTAGAAGGCGTGTTGCCCGTTGGTGCCGGCTTCGCCCCACAGCACCGGGCCGGTAGCGTAATCAACCGGCTCACCGTGGCGATCTACCCGCTTGCCGTTGCTTTCCATGTCGAGTTGCTGAAGGTAGGCGGGGAAGCGGTGCAGGTATTGGTCGTAGGGGAGAACGGCGTGGCTGCGGGCATTCCAGAAATTGACATACCACACGCCGAGAAGGGCGAGGATGACCGGCAGGTTGGCCTCCAGCGGGGCGGTGCGAAAGTGTTCATCCATGGCGTGACCGCCGGCGAGCAATTGCTCAAAGGCGTCCATGCCGATGTATACGGCAATCGGCAAGCCGATGGCCGACCACAGGGAATAACGTCCGCCTACCCAGTCCCAGAAGCCGAACATGTTGTCGGTGGAGATGCCGAATGCGGCGACCGCTTTGGCGTTGGTCGAGACTGCCACGAAATGGCGGGCGATGGCCGCCTCGTCTTTCGCCTGATCGAGGAACCAGCGTCGCGCAGACTGCGCATTGGTCATGGTTTCCTGAGTGGTGAAGGTTTTCGAGGCAACAATGAACAGGGTGGTTTCCGGATCAATGTGCTTCAGGGCTTCGGCGAGATGGGTGCCATCGACGTTGGAGACGAAGTGCATGGTCAGCCCCGGTTTGCCATAGGGCTTGAGCGCTTCGCAGGCCATCGCCGGGCCGAGGTCGGAGCCGCCGATGCCAATGTTTACCACGTCGGTGATGGTTTTGCCGGTATAGCCGCGCCATACGCCGTTACGCAGACGTTCGGTAAAGTCGCGCAGATGCGCCAGTACGCCCCTAATATCGGGCATGACATCGTGACCATCGACCACTACCGGGCGGTCAGAGCGGTTGCGTAATGCGGTATGGAGTACCGCGCGTTTCTCGGTGAAGTTGATTTTTTCGCCGCTGAACATGCGGTCTCGCCACTCTTCGAGCTTGGCGAAGCGCGCCAGTTCGATAAGGAGTCCGAGCGTTTCGGAGGTAATGCGGTTTTTGGAGTAGTCGAGAAAGAGGCCTGCCGCCTCCAGCGAAAATTTGTCGAAACGCGCTGGATCGGCGCTAAAAAGGTCGCGCAAACGCACGTCCGCGAGGGCGGCCTGATGAACTTGCAGAGCCTTCCAGGCGGGGGAGTCGGTTAGGTAGGACATGGGGTAGGTGTGGGTCTGGTTAGTCTCGTTTCAGGATGATCGCTGCCAATGGTGGCAGTGTGATGACCAACGATTGGTCGAAGCCCATCCACGGGGTAGTTTCCGATTCCAAGCCTACGCCATTGCCGACGTTGCCGCCGCCGTAGTGGTTGGAGTCGCTGTTGAAGATTTCCTTGTAAGAGCCGGGATGTGGGATGCCGATACGGTAGCCGCGCCGCGCTACCGGGGTGAAATTGATTGCTATCGCGACAAATGAACCGTCCATCCCCCAGCGGAGGTAGGAAATGACCGATTGATCTGCGTCGTGGCAGTCGATCCACTGAAAGCCTTCAAACGAGGAATCCTGAGTGTGCAGCGCCGGCAGGTCGCGATACAGATGGTTGAGGTCGCAACTGAGATTTTTCACGCCTTCGTGCCAGTGGCGATCGAGCAGCCACCAGTCGAGTTCGCCGCCCACCCGCCATTCGCGGCCTTGGGCGATTTCGTTGCCCATGAAGTTGAGCTTGCGGCCCGGATAGGTCATCTGGTAGGTGAGCAGGGCGCGCAGGTTGGCGAATTTCTGCCAGGTGTCGCCGGGCATCTTGTCGAGCAGGGATTTTTTGCCATGCACCACTTCGTCATGCGAAAAGGGAATGACGAAATTTTCGCTATAGGCGTAGATCTGGCCGAATGTCAGTTCGTTATGGTGATAGCGGCGATGAATCGGCTCGTGCTGGATGTAGTAGAGCGTGTCGTTCATCCAGCCCATGTTCCACTTCATCGAGAAACCCAGGCCGCCCAGATAGACGGGGCGGGAGACGCCCGGCCAGGCGGTGGATTCTTCGGCGAAAGTCAGTGCGCCGGGAAATTCCTCATGAACCATGATGTTGAGTTCGCGCAGGAATTCGATGGCGTCGAGGTTTTCACGCCCGCCGTATTTGTTGGGTATCCATTCCCCGGCCTTGCGCGAGTAGTCCAGGTAGAGCATCGACGCCACTGCATCGACGCGCAGCCCGTCAAGATGGAACTCCGACAACCAGTAATGGGCGCTGGAGAGCAGGAAACTTTTTACCTCGTGGCGTCCGAAGTTGAAGATGTGGGTGCCCCAATCCTGATGAAAACCCAGACGTGGGTCTTCGTGCTCATAAAGCGCGGTGCCATCGTAGCGAGCCAGAGCCCAGGCGTCTTGCGGGAAGTGCGCCGGCACCCAGTCGAGAATGACGCCGATTTCCGCCTTATGGCAGGCATCAACGAACAGACGGAAATCTTCCGGTGTTCCAAAGCGCGAAGTGGGGGCAAAGTAACCGGTAGCCTGATAACCCCAGGATTCGTCGAGTGGATGTTCGGAGATGGGGAGTAACTCGATATGGGTGTAGCCCATTTCCTCAACATAGGGCACCAGACTCTCGGCGAGTTCCCGCCAGTTGTAGAAGCTTCCGTCCAGATGGCGTTTCCACGAACCGGCGTGGACTTCATAGATGTTGAAGGGGGCGTGCAGCCAGTCGAGATTGGCGCGTTTTTTCAACCATGCCGCATCATGCCAGATGTGGTTGGCTTCCGTAGGTACTTTGCCGGCGGTGCCGGGGCGCATTTCGAATTCACGGGCGTAAGGGTCGATTTTGGTGGCGATATGCCCACCCTGTTTACGCAGTTCAAATTTGTACAGGTCGCCGGACTGAAGGCCGGGAATAAAGAGTTCCCATACGCCACTAGCCCCGAGGTTGCGCATCGGGTGCAAACGACCGTCCCAGCCGTTGAACTCCCCCACTACGCTGATGCGTTCGGCATTGGGAGCCCAGACCGAGAAACGTACACCTGAGACACCCAGAATTTCCATGTGTTGCGGGCCAAGGGATTTGTAGCCTTGCAACAAACGTCCCTGACCGAGAAGATAAAGATCATGTTCCGAGAGGGTGGAGGGGAACGCGTAGGGGTCGTGGACTTCCCAGCGGTTCAAGCCGGCTTCATGGCGCAGGCGATAGTCGCGTCCGGGATCGTTGTCGCCGCGCCATTCGAATAATCCATTGGCGTGGGTTTTGGTGAATGGTGTCCAGTCCCCGTTTTGTGCGAGGAAGACTCGCTCGGAGTGCGGGGCGAATACCCGGATGACCCATTTGCCATCTGCCTGATGCGGGCCGAGAAAACCGAATGGGTCACTATGACGGGCTTGGAGGATTGCCTTGAACTGCGGATTGAGTTTCATGGATTTGGTGTTTTCATGGCAACGTAACGTTGAAGCCATTATAATGACTTCGGCGGTCGTTGCGGGATTTTTGCCCGGCGAGCGCGATTTTTCCTGGTAACAGTTTGGGGGGTGGTGACGTGCAAAAAGAATATCCGCGTTTTGTCAGTCTGTTGACGAAAAATACCGTTGCCCTGATTCTCGCCGGTGGGCGAGGGTCTCGTTTGAAGGCGCTGACCGATTGGCGCGCCAAACCGGCGGTTCCTTTTGCGGGAAAGTTCCGCATCGTCGATTTCCCTTTGTCCAACTGCTTGAATTCCGGCATCCGCCGTATCGGCGTGATTACCCAGTACAAAGCCCACAGTTTGTTGCAGCATTTGTCGCGCGGATGGGGATTTCTGCGTGGCGAATTCAATGAGTTCGTTGAATTGATGCCGGCTCAGCAGCGTATCGAGGAGAACTGGTACAAGGGCACCGCAGACGCCGTTTTCCAGAATATGGATATCCTGCGCAGCTATGGGCCTTCTTATATTCTGGTTCTGGCCGGCGATCATATCTACAAGATGGATTATGGTGAAATGCTGGCCTACCATGCCAGCAGTGCTGCCGACATGACCGTGGCGTGCCTGGAAGTGCCGGTGGATGAGGCGAAGGCTTTCGGCGTAATGTCGGTGGACGCCAATCAGCGGGTAACGGCGTTTCACGAAAAGCCGGAAAATCCCCAGCCGATTCCGGGGCGTACTGACCGTGCCCTGGCGAGTATGGGTATCTACATTTTCAATGCGGATTTCCTTTACGAACAACTCATTCGTGATGCCGATGATCCCCATTCTTCCAACGATTTCGGCAAGGACATCATTCCCTACATCGTTTCGCGGTACCGGGTGTTTGCCCACAAGTTCTCGGATAGCTGCGTCGGTTCCCAGGGTTCCGAGCCCTACTGGCGTGATGTCGGAACCGTGGATGCTTATTGGGAAGCCAATATCGACTTGACCAAGGTGGTGCCGGATCTCAATTTGTATGACGATACCTGGCCGATCTGGACATATCAGGCGCAGTTGCCGCCGGCCAAGTTTGTTTTCGACGACAGTGACCGGCGTGGCGCCGCTATCGATTCGATGGTTTCCGGCGGCTGCATTATCAGTGGCGCCACAGTACGCCGCTCAATGCTGTTTTCCAATGTACATGTGCATAGCTACGCCGAAGTGACCGATTCCGTGATTCTTCCCAATGTTGAAATCGGGCGTAACGCCGTTCTCCGCAAGGTGGTGGTGGACAAGGGCTGTAAAATTCCGGAAGGTCTGGTCGTTGGCATGGATCGAGAAAAGGATGAGGAGCGCTTTTACGTGTCGGAAAAAGGCGTTACCTTGATTACCCCGGAAATGCTCGGCCAGAACATGCATCAGGTTCGCTAGGTTTTTCTTCCCCCAGCCCGGTTCGCCGGGCTTTGATTTTCTATTCGCGTTGTTCCAGCCCATGACCGAAGGCAAGAAACTCAATTTGATCCTGTGCTGGCATATGCACCAGCCGGATTACCGCAGGCAGACGGATGGGCAGTTCACCTTGCCCTGGACGTATCTGCACGCCATCAAGGATTACACTGACATGGCGTTTCATCTGGAAACGCATCCCAATGCACGGGCGGTGTTTAATTTCGTCCCCGTTTTGCTTGACCAGTTGGAGGATTATTGCGACCAGTTTGTTAGCGGCGAAGTTCGTGATCCACTTCTGGCGTTGTTGGCGCGGGAAAACCTCGACGATTTGACCGAAGAGCAACACAAGCTGGTGTTGGATAGCTGTTTCCGCAGCAACCACACCAAAATGATCGAGCCGTACCCGCCTTATAAACGTCTACATGATCTTTTCAATTTCGTGCAAAACCAGAGCGAAGCAGGATTGGCTTATCTTTCAGGACAATATCTGGGGGATTTGCTGACTTGGTACCACTTGGTCTGGTGCGGGGAAACCGTGCGCCGCACCCACGACCTGGTGGTGCGGCTGATGTCCAAAGGGTGTCACTTCAGCGCCGCTGACCGTCGCCAATTGTTTGATCTGATCGGTGAGGTGATGCAAGGCTTGATTCCGCGCTACCGCCAGTTGGCGCAAAACGGGCAAATCGAGATTTCCACGACGCCGCACAATCATCCTATTGTTCCGTTGCTGATCGATTTCAAGGTGGCTCGCGAAAGTATGCATGGAACAGCTCTGCCTATCGCCCCCGGTTATCCGGGAGGGGTTAGGCGCGCCACCTACCACATCGAGTCGGCGATTTCCTCACACCGTCGGCGCTTTGGCGTTGCACCGCAAGGCGTTTGGCCATCCGAGGGCGGTGTTTCACATGCTGCGGCGCATCTTTTTGCGCAAAATGGCTTACATTGGATGGCCAGCGGCGAGCAGGTGCTGGTCAATAGTCTGCGCGGACTGGACGGTCATGGGCATTTGCCGGAACGCAGCACCTATTTGTACCGGCCTTACCATATCGTCTTTGATGACCATGAAATCGCCTGTTTTTTTCGGGACGACCGGTTGTCCGACATGATCGGGTTTGAATACGCCAAATGGTTTGGCAAGGATGCCGTCAATGATTTCATCCGGTTGATCGAGGAGGTTTATTACCACACGCCTCATGACGAGAGTCCGGTGGTGTCGATCATTCTGGATGGTGAAAATGCTTGGGAATACTATCCCTACAATGGTTACTATTTCTTGTCCGAGCTTTACGACGCCCTGGAAAATCATTCATTTATTCGCACCACTACTTTCGCGG
Source organism: uncultured Sulfuricella sp. (assembly GCA_964451375.1). GTDB lineage: Bacteria > Pseudomonadota > Gammaproteobacteria > Burkholderiales > Sulfuricellaceae > JAGXQV01. The sequence goes on along the minus strand of CAYVIN010000023.1, from coordinate 32,654 downwards.
AATATCTAAACGCTTGTGGGGGCCAGGAAGAGTCGCAGGGTGAATTGATGTTTGAGCAGGAAGTTAAGCCTAAACCCGGACTGGAATGCCGGCCAGCCGGTGAGTTGGACTATTTGGTGGGCGGTAGCTGGGTTTACGGCAATTTCGCAACTTGGATCGGTTCGCTGGAAAAAAACCATGCCTGGGATTTGCTCTGTTCGGCCAAACACAGCTTCGATTTGGTGATGGCCGGAAACACGCTCGGGGAAGATGAAAAGCAACGTGCGTTCAAACAATTGGCGGTGTGCGAAGGCTCAGACTGGTTCTGGTGGTTCGGTGACTATAATCCCGCCCATAGCGTGGAAAGTTTCGACCGCTTGTACCGGGAAAACCTGGTCAATCTGTATCGGATGTTGAAGCTCCCCGCCCCTGCCGAATTGGGGCAGCCGATCAGTCACGGTAGCGGCCATCCCGAGGCAGGCGGTGCTATGCGTCGTGCGACTTGAACAATCCTAGGTAAATTGTAGGTTGAGTTGGGCAACCAGGAGACAGCGAAATGAAATACACGGTAACACCGACCGCTCGTGAAAAGGTGATGCGTGAAAACGATTTCATTGTCAGCAAGACCGATCTGAAAGGAAGAATTACCTACGGGAATCGCATTTTCGTGGAGTTTTCGGGATATCCGTTGGATGAGTTGCTGGGCGCGCCTCATAACATTATCCGTCATCCCGACATGCCGCGCGCAGTCTTTAAACTGCTGTGGGAGACTATCGAAAAGGGCCGGGAAATTTCTGCATACGTCAAGAATATGGCCAAGGATGGCAGCTTTTACTGGGTGTTTGCCAACGTGACGCCGGATTTTGATGAACGCGGCAGTATCGTCGGCTATTACTCGGTGCGGCGCAAACCCAATGCGGAAGCGATTAAGGTTGTGAGTGGGTTGTATCAGGCCATGCTCAGGGCTGAGGAAAATGCCGGCGCGCGTGATGCTATCGCGGCTTCGACAAAAATATTGACGGATTTGCTCACCAGCAAGGGGCTTAGTTATGACGAACTCATCCACAGCCTCTAAACCGGCGTTTGTCCAAAAGACGCTGACCGGCGGGATTTTGTTGCTGGTGTTGATTCTGGCGGGAGCGGGGTGGTCGTTTTTCAGCAAGGGGCTGGATTTTGTCTGGTTGCTGGTGCTAGGCGGTGCGGTGGCGTATATCGGGATGATGCTTCGCCAAGTTAAATCCGTTGAGTGGCAAATGACTCAGGTGTCATTGGTGGTTAGCGATGCCGCTAACGGTAAATTCGGCAGGCGTATCACGCCTGCCCAAAAAAACGGAAGTATTTCGGTGACCTGCTGGGAAATCAACGAAATGCTCGACCAGCTCGAAGCCTATTTTCGCGAGGTTAGCACTGCGACACGTTGCATGAGCGAGGGAAGGTTTTACCGCAAACCGATGCCCGCCGGGTTGCATGGGGCAATCCGCAAGTCGTTGGAAGATGTTTCCGTATCGCTGGATGCGGTCGCTGAAAACTCGCGTAACGCCCTGCGTAATGAGTTGTTGTCCGGCTTGAGTCAGCTCAATTCGAGCCAATTGTTGAAAAACTTGAAGCACAGTGAGGAAGACCTCAAGACGATGAGCGAGAAGATGGAGGTCGTGACCGCGATTTCCAGAGAAACCGTTGGGGAGGCCAAGGACAGTCGCCAGTCTATTGGGCAGATGGTTTCTTCGCTGAACCAGAGCGTTGAACTCATCGGGCGCACCAGTTCGGAAATTGATCGGCTTAACCATCGTAGCGCCGAAATTGCCCAGATCGTCACGATTATTACCGAGATTGCGGATCAGACCAATCTACTCGCGTTGAATGCAGCGATCGAAGCCGCGCGGGCTGGCGAAACCGGGCGGGGCTTCGCGGTGGTGGCCGACGAGGTGCGCAAGTTGGCGGAGAAAACCAAGTCGTCAACCAGTGAAATTGGGTCGGTGATTGAACAGTTCCGTCACGAGTTAGAGGTCATGTCCGGGAACTCCATGACGATGAAAGAGATGATGGACGCCTCGAAAGGGGCATTTATCGACTTTGAATCGAAGTTCGGAAAACTTGCCGCATCTGCCCAAACTACCCAGGATCAGATTACCCACGCCCAAGGGATTACCTTTGCGGCGTTGATCAAGCTTGAACATTTGCTGTACAAACAAAACGCTTATATGGTTGTTACCAATGGGGTGAACTCCCATGAGGCGCAGATGGTTAAGGCGAATTGCCATCAATGTCAGCTGGGCCAATGGTACGAGTGTGGGCCGGGATATGAGTTGTTCCGCGAAATGCCGTCCTTCGCGGCCTTGAAGGAGCCGCATTGCAGGTTGCATAACAAGATACACGAGGCAGTTCGATTTATTGGGGAAGATTGGACACGCAGCCGGGAAACCCAGAGCAATATTCTGGATGCCTTTGGCGCTGCAGAAAAAGCCAGCGATCAGGTGTTGGATCTGATCGACAGAGTTGTTACGGAAAAATATGCTTGATACGAAAAACTAAATCGAAAGCCAGAGGAACATGAATAAACCCATCGCTTTATTGCTTGGCGTACACGCCCATCAGCCCGTAGGCAACTTTTCAGAAGTCCTGCACGACGCACATCGGCGCTGCTACAAGCCCTATCTGGAAACCTTGCATCGTTTTCCTGGCTTTCCTTTCGCAGTCCATTTCTCGGGCTGGCTGCTGGATTGGCTGCTCGAACACTATCCCGAGGACATGGCCTTGTTGCGCGACATGGTGGCGCGAGGACAAGCGGAACTGTTCGGCGCCGGCGATACCGAGCCGGTGCTCGCGGTGATTCCTTATCGCGACCGGGTCGGGCAATTGCAGACGCTTTCCACCAAGCTCGATAAGACATTGGGCCAGCGTCCGCAAGGGGCGTGGTTGACAGAGCGGGTATGGGAGGCGACTGTAGTGCCGGCTTTGATGGATGCCGGAATTCGTTATGTGACGGTGGACGACTATCACTTCCTTTGCGCCGGCAAGAAAAACGAAGAACTCGACGGCTACTTCACCACAGAAGAAGATGGTCGTCGGCTCGATTTATTCCCGATTTCCGAAGCGCTCAGATACCGTTTCCCGTTTTCCCCGGCGCATGAAGCTGTCGCCTATTTGGAGGGAATGGCTGATGCCGGACACGAAGCGGCGATTTATTTCGACGATATCGAGAAATTCGGCATCTGGCCGGAAACTTATGAATGGGTTTACGAAAAAAAATGGCTGGAGGACTTCATCAAAGGGGTGCTCGCTTCGCCCAAGATCAGGCCGATGCGTTATAGCGATTTCCATGCGGCTTCCCGGACTCATGGCATCGTTTACCTGCCCACCACTTCCTATATCGAGATGAACGAGTGGAGTTTGCCCGCCGAACAGGCAAATGCCTATGCCGATCTGGTTCAGCATAACAAACATAGTGGTCAATTTGAGCAGAACAAAGCGTTTCTGCGGGGCGGTATCTGGAAAAACTTCCTGACCCGTTATCCCGAAGCCAATTGGATGCACAAACGGATGCTGGGATTGTCGCAGCGCTTGGAAGGGCTGCCCAAAGGCCAGCGCACTCCGGAAATGACTGCTCTGCTGTATCAGGCTCAAGCCAACGACGCCTATTGGCATGGTCTGTTCGGCGGCTCATATCTGCCCCATCTGCGGCGCGCAGTGTACAACGCCATCGTCGGACTGGAAGGGCTGCTGGATCGTTGTTCGCCACGACCAGGCTCAAGTCGTAGCGACTTTAACCTTGATGGAAAGGAAGAATTGTTCTTACAGAACGGGCAGATTCAGGCCATCGTTAGCCTGGATGGTCTGGCGGCTATCGGCGAATTGGACGCCTATGCGCTCAATCATAATTTTGGCGATACCCTGACGCGTCAGAACGAACACTATTACCGCAAAATCCATTTGCAGGATCAAGGTGGCGGACACGATGGGGCGGGAATCGCATCGGCGCATGACCGGGTTAGCTTCAAGCATGAAATCGGTCCCCAGGATTTGACTCTCGACAGCCGTCCGCGCGCCTTGTTTCTCGATACATTTCAGCCTTCCGGCGGCCCCCTGCTGGAGATTGCCGATTATCTTCCAGGGGAGGGGGGTGAACGTACTGCGGTATTTGAGACGAAGGAATGTGCTTTACAAAAAAACATCGAATTGGCAGGCAACCGGATTGCCGTCGTGTATCGATTTGGCGCCAAGTCGGCAGGAATGTTTTCTACTCAGATCAACCTGGCTATGCCCAGTTGTGACGGACCGGCCGGGAAATTTGTTTATCGCGGCGAAGTGCCGGGCGGTTTTGGTCAGCTTTTGGAAATAGACGGCTTGCGCGAGATTCTGCTGGATGATGACGTGCTGGGCGGCGTGATTAAGCTTTCTGTCAGCAAACCTGTGCGTTTTAGCGCCAGTCCCTATTTCTCGGTATCCCAATCGGAAGCCGGCTTCGAAAAAATCATGCAGGCAGTGACATTGACCTTGCAATGGATCGTTCCGGCGGTAAAAAACGAGGTTCGAATCGAATTGGAGATGGCGAAAAAGGCGTGAACTGGTGTTGTTGCGTAGCCTTGCAAAACCCGCTTCGGCGGGTTTTGTGTTTTTGGCACACTAATTGCTGAATCGAGGGTGTCACAGTTGAATCCCTCGGGAGAAATAACATGCAAGGTATAGCGATAGCTTCTACGGCTCCAACAGTTGCCGGAGCCAGTGCAGGCGCTCAAGCCAGCGGCGCAGCTGGTGTTGGTGCGGACGATTCCGCAAGCGGCGGGGCAAATATGTTTGGAGCCATTTTAGCGGGACAGCTCAAGGGGCGAACCATTGCCATGAAGGTTGGTCTGGACGGCAAAATGGATTTGACCGATGTGGGTAAGCTGTTGGGCGAGAAAGGTAAGAAGGCGAATGATGGCGATATCACTGTCGCGAAGGATGCCTTGGCGGACATGTTGGCGTTGGCAAATTCCGGAATGTTGGCAATGCCTTATCAAGCACCTGTTCCAGTTGAACAGATCGGGCTGGCTGAGGTTGTCGATACCACGGAGGGGCAAAATGTCTTGTCGGAAATCAATCTTGACGGGAAGGTCAAGGTGGAAGCCGATAAGCAGGGAAAGGATGCGAGGGGGGCTGAACTAAAGAAAGCAGATGGCGAAGCGAAAAATTTGCCTATGCAGGCACCTCTCGATAGCGCTGGCGAAAAGCCCCGGCAGGCAGAAATTGCCGCAAACGGCAATACTTGGTCAGTGCGGGATTCCCAGCCGGGTGTGCTTCCCTCGGTCGCGGTTGAAGAGAAGCCCAAGGATTTTGCCGCCAACCTGGATCTTGCCGTTGCCAGCCAAGTGAGTGCAGCGCAGGATGTCGGGGCGCAAAACGCAGCCATCCAGATGGCTCAGGTCGTTGCGCCGCGCCGGGACGTGAGCCAGGCGCCGCAATCCAATACGATTGCTCCGCAGGTCGGCTCCAGTGAGTGGGGAAGTGCGTTGGGTGACAAGGTTTCATGGATGGCGTCACAGGGGACGCAGGTTGCCGAGTTGCATCTCAATCCTCCTAATCTTGGGCCGTTGGAGGTGCGTTTGACAATGAACGGCGATCAGCAGGCGAGCGTCATGTTTGTATCCAACCAGCCGGCAGTGCGTGAGGCAATAGAAACAGCCATGCCGCGTTTGCGTGAAATGCTCGCTGATAGCGGCATCATGCTGGGCAATTCAATGGTGGGGGCGGAGTCTTTCCAGCAGCAGCAACAACAGCAGCAAGCCCACTCCCAACGAGCCGGGGGTGGGAAAGGTAATAGCGAAGGTGATATGTTGACAGATGTTTCCGGTGTTGCCGGAGCATCTTCCGCCATGGTTCAAACGCGCTCGGGGCGGGGTATGGTTGATATGTTTGTGTGATATCTCGAGCTAATTGTTTTCGCAAAAGCACCTCCCGGTGCTTTTGTCGTTCTGGTGCGCCAAAAACGAAATTTCCCTTTCCTTCTGTTGTTTTCTTGCAGTGTTGTCATAAAGAACATAAACTATGTTCTGAAAATTCTTGTTTTTTACGGGTATTTTTAGTATAAAGAAATTCAGCGTGGTTGAAGGTTCATCATTGGAGTAGGTATGGCCAAAGGTAAAGAAAAAGCAGATACAAAGTCTGCTGACGAAGGTTCTCATAAACCGCCAAAGTCCAAGATGTTGGTTCTGGTCGTTATTGTTGTGCTGATTTTGGCTGCGGTTGGCGGCGGTGCGTGGGTCTTTCTTGGTGGATCGTCGAAGAAGGGTGGAGATAGCCACGAGCGTCCCAAGGAAGAATCACTCAAGCCGATCTATGTAGCGCTTGAACGAAAGACGTACAACCTTTCTTCTCAGGATGGCGATCATTTCCTGATGTTGGCAATTGATGTCAGAGTGGCCGACGACAAGATCGGCTCAAAAATCAAGTCGGTTATGCCGGATATTTTGAATGGCATGTTGATGCTGGTGTCCAGTAAGAATGTCGAAGACCTCTCGTCTCTGGAGGGGAAGAGAAAGTTCAGCGAAGATGTTGTAAAGATGGTTAACGAATCGTTGCATCTTCGCGATGGTGACAAAGGTGCGACGGATGCTTTGTTTACCGAGTTTGTCATCCAGTGATGGTGAGCTTGTGGATTGCAAAAAAATAGGCGGGAATTTGCGTGGCTGACGACATTCTGTCTCAAGAGGAAGTCGATGCTCTCCTGAAGGGTGTGACTGGCGAAGTCGATGAGTCGTCAGACGACAGCCAGGAGGGCGGGGATGTCCGTCCCTACAATCTTGCCAAGCAGGAACGGATTGTGCGTGGGCGGATGCCCACGCTGGAAATCATTAACGAGCGCTTTGCGCGGTTGTTCCGCATCGGCTTGTTTAACTTCATGCGCCGCAACGCGGAAATTTCCGTTGGCCCGGTGCGGGTGCTCAAATATAGCGAATTTATTCGTAATCTGGTTGTGCCAACCAATTTGAATTTGGTGCATATCAAACCGTTGCGTGGTACGTCGCTGTTTATTTTTGACCCCAATCTGGTTTTCCTGGTGGTAGACAATTTATTCGGCGGTGATGGGCGTTTTCATATGCGGGTCGAGGGTCGCGACTTTACCCCCACCGAGCAGCGGATTATCCAGCGGATGCTGGAAGTTGCTTTTGCTGAGTATCAGAAATCCTGGGAGCCTATTTTCCCGGTTGAGTTTGAATACATTCGCTCCGAGATGAATACGCAGTTTGCCAATATCGCGACCCCCAGCGAAGTGGTGGTGGTGACGACCTTCAATATCGAATTGGGCGCTGGGGGCGGCGATTTTCACATCTGTATGCCCTATGCTATGATTGAGCCGATTCGCGACTTGCTCTATAGCACTATGCAGGGCGAACGGCTGGAAGTCGATGAGCGTTGGGCAAAACTGCTAAGCAAACAGATTCAAGTGGCCGAGGTTGATCTGGTCGCCAATCTTGGTCATGCTCCGGTTACTCTGGGGCAAATTCTCAATATGAAAGTCGGCGATGTAATCTCGCTTGACGTTCCCGAAGCGGTAATTGCAGAAGTTGATGGGATTCCTGTGTTGGAATGCAAATACGGAGTTCTGAACGGGCAATACGCCTTGAAAGTGAATAAAGTCCTGTCCGGCGTCTCTGAAGACGATTTCGGGCATGGGGATGACGAGCATGGCTGAAGAAGAACTCAAGGAGTCTGCTGGCGCTGAGGACGACTGGGCTGCTGCGCTGGCGGAGCAAGAGTCGGCAGAAAGCAGTGGTGACGCTGCTGACGATTGGGCCGCAGCCATGGCGGAGCAGACGGCGACGGATTCTCCTCCCGCCTCGTCGAGTGGTATAGCCAGCGCGCCTTTCGGAGGTTCGTCGGCTGCACAAAAAGGTGTCTTCGAGCAGTTGGTGCCTGAAACTCCTCCCATGTCCGGAGCTCCTGGCAATCTGGATATGATTCTCGACATCCCGGTGAATCTGACGGTTGAGCTGGGGCGTACCAAAATCGCTATTCGCAGTTTGTTGCAACTTGCACAAGGTTCGGTAGTGGAACTTGACGGTTTGGCCGGTGAACCTATGGATGTACTCGTCAATGGATGTTTGATTGCCCAGGGTGAAGTCGTGGTTGTAAACGATAAATTTGGCATTCGGCTGACCGATATTATTACTCCTACCGAGCGTCTACGTAAACTGCATCGATGAATTCTCTACTTCTGACCGCGCGTTTTCTTTTTGCGTTGGTCGTCCTGTCGCCGGGATTGCTTTTTGCGCAACAGGCGAATCCCCAGAATCAGATACCGGTGTCGTCCTCTCTTTCATTGGGTGGTGCTTTGCAGGTGTTGTTTGGTTTGCTGGTCGTGCTGGCGGCGATAGCCGCGACGGTCTGGCTTCTCAAGCGCTTCCCTGTCGGGCAGCAGGCTATGGGGGGCATGGTTCGGGTGGTAGGCGGTGTTGCGCTTGGCCCGCGTGAGCGTTTGGTTTTGGTGGAAATCGGTGATACATGGCTATTGCTGGGGGTCGCACCAGGCCAGGTAAATACCCTGCATACTCTCCCCAAACCTGTAGATGCACCCGCTATCGTGGCGCTATCTGAGCCGGCTTTTGCGACATGGCTGAGGCAGGCTATCCATAAACGGACGGAAAAATGACACGACGCACTTTGGTAATGTTTGGGGCTGCCGTGGTTTCGTTGATTCCAATGCTTGCCTATGCGGCGGAGCCTGGTTTGCCTGCGTTTACAGCAACGCCGGCGGCGGGAGGTGGTCAGACCTACACGTTGACGCTTCAAACCCTGCTGTTCATGACGGCGCTGAGTTTTATTCCGGCGTTGTTGTTGATGACGACTTCCTTCATTCGTATTGCGATCGTGCTTTCCCTGCTTCGCCAGGCATTGGGAACTATGCAGGCGCCGCCAAACCAGGTGCTGATCGGAATGTCTTTGTTCTTGACTTTTTTTGTCATGTCGCCGGTTATAGACCGGGTATACGCAGAAGCCTACCTGCCGTATGTCGAGCAGAAACTTGATTTCATGCAAGCTGTTGAAAAGGGTTCAGTGCCCCTCAAGGCCTTCATGTTGCGCCAGACCCGTCAGGAAGATCTCGCGTTGTTCGTGCGGCTTTCCGAGAGCAAGCCGCTGCAAGGCCCCGAATCCGTCACTATGAAAATCCTTATTCCGGCTTATGTGATCAGTGAGTTGAAAACCGCTTTTCAGATTGGTTTTGTCGTCTTCATTCCCTTCCTCATCATAGATATGGTAGTAGCCAGCGTCCTGATGTCGATGGGGATGATGATGCTCTCGCCGATGGTGATATCATTGCCGTTCAAGCTTATGCTGTTTGTTTTGGTCGATGGCTGGAACCTGATTATCGGTTCTTTGATGCAAAGCTTCTATACATAGGTGAAGAATGACTCCTGAATCAGTCATGACTATTGGCAGGCAAGCGCTTGAAGTTACTATCCTGATCTCTGCTCCTCTTTTGGTGACAGCCTTGGTCATTGGTTTGTTGGTGAGCATTTTTCAGGCGGCCACCCAGATCAATGAAATGACTTTGTCGTTTATTCCAAAACTGCTTGTCACTTTTGTGGTGCTGGTTGTCGCCGGGCCGTGGATGCTGACCATCATGATGGACTACACGAAGCGTCTGTTTTCGGGCATTCCTGGTCTAGTCGGATAGCTCCCCCCGAGGTTCGGATGATTACCCTTACATCCGCCCAAATCACCGCCTGGATGGCGGCATTTTTTTTCCCCTTCTTCCGTATTCTCGCACTGGTGACGACGGCTCCAGTGTTAGGGGCAAAAGGCTCCCCCATTCGTGTCAAAGTTGGACTGGCTTTTTTTATTACCGTGGTAATTGCACCGACGTTAGGACATTTTCCTGATGTAGACCCTGGGTCAGCATTAGGCTTGATGATCGTCGCCCAGCAAATCGTTATTGGCTTGGCAATGGGGCTCGCCATGCGCATTGTGTTTAGTGCAGTTGAAATGGCGGGCAATTTGATTGGTTTGCAAATGGGGTTGGGGTTCGCAACTTTGTTTGACCCACAAAATTCCGCGCAAACTCCAGTGATGGGTTCATTCATAGGAATGCTGGCGATCCTGATATTCCTTTCTCTTGATGGTCACATCCTCATGATTGAAATCTTGGTGGTCAGTTTTCGTGAGTTGCCGATAACTACCCAGCCGTTGGTGGCGGGGGGATTCAAGCTGCTGGTTGTTTGGGGCGGGGAGATATTCTTGTCTGGTGTTTTACTGGCGTTGCCTGTTATTGCAGCGCTGCTGATTACCAATATTTCTCTTGGAATCATGACTCGCGCAGCACCTCAGTTGAACATCTTTTCGGTGGGCTTTCCGATTACGCTAATCGCTGGATTTGTTGTTATGTATGTGTTGCTTCCCTATTTCATACCGCTTCTTGGCAGGCATATTCACGATGCCTTGGCAGTAATGCTGCAAATTGCCCGTTTTAGCCGCGCGGGAGTCTGAAAATTATTTTCTGACGGATTCAACTTTTTTCACCCAGAACCGTTATCTCTCTTAATCGGCGGTACTTTGAGAAAGTGATTGGAGGTGCGCCATGTTGACGATCACGGATATGGGAACGGGAATGTTTGCAAATAGCCAGCTTGAAGAAGAATATGGGGCGGAAGTCATGCGAGGTGAATGGCACCCGGTGCTTGTGAGTCTTCAGGCAACGGTGGCAGAGGTGGCGAGGGAGATGATCCAGCGGAATGCCATACCGGTAGACTTACGCGAAGTGGATGCCGAGGCATTCTTGCGGAAGATGTATGCTGCTCAGCAGTGATCGGGGGAATGACTGTAAAAATGGCGGGAAGCCAAATGGCTTCCCTTTTTTTGTGCGTAGTTGCGGTGGGGGTGCTTGTTCCACGCCCATAAATATTCGGGTAAACTAGGCCCCCTCATTTAGGGCCGCGAGGCCTCTTAACGACTTTTTCGGTTTGGGAATATTTCATGCTCAAAGGCAGTTTGGTTGCAATCGTAACCCCCATGCTTTCGGACGGCGCTCTCGATCTGGAGCGGATGCGTAACTTGGTGGATTTTCATCTGAGCGAAGGTACAGACGGTATCGTGGTAGTGGGAACCACCGGTGAGTCACCGACTGTGGATTTCGACGAACATTGCCGGTTAATTGAAACCGTCGTTAAGCAGGTTGGTGGCCGTATTCCGGTGATTGCTGGAACCGGTGCGAATTCAACCAGCGAAGCCATCGAACTGGCGAATTGCGCTAAGAAAAGCGGGGCAGATTTTAGTCTGACTGTTGTGCCGTATTACAACAAGCCAACTCAGGAAGGGTTGTACCGCCATTTCCGGGCAATCGCCGAAGCTGTGGACATGCCCCATATACTCTACAATGTGCCGGGTCGCACCGCATGTGATTTGAGCAACGATACCGTGTTGCGTCTGGCCGAAATTCCCAATGTGGTGGGGATCAAGGATGCCACCGGAAATATTGAACGTGGTAGTGATTTGTTATTGCGAGCACCCAAAGAATTCGCGGTATATAGCGGTGATGATGCAAGTTGTCTTGCTCTAATGTTGCTGGGCGGGCATGGCGTAATTTCCGTAACGGCCAATGTCGCGCCCCGCCTGATGCACGAAATGTGTATAGCTGCCTTTGCGGGAGATTTGCAGAGTGCTCGCGACGTCAACAATAAGCTGCTTGGACTGCATTCCAAATTGTTTGTTGAAGCTAATCCTATCCCGGTTAAATGGGCGGTTGAACAAATGGGGCTGATCGGTGAGGGGATACGTTTACCGCTAACTCCTCTTTCGTCAGCCAATCAAGAAATAGTCCGCAAGGCCATGCAGCAGGCCGGTATCGGCAACTAACCAAGGCAAAACGATGAACGGCGGAAAAATTATCAGCGGGATCCTCTTGGCCGCAGCAACCATGTCTGTAACGGGGTGTGGTTCCTTTTCGATGTTGGAAAGCAAGAAAATCGATTACAAATCGGCTGGTAAACTGCCGCCTTTGGAAGTCCCACCGGATTTAACCACCCTTGGCAGCGATGACAGGTATACCGTGCCTGACGTCACTCCCCAGGGCAGCGCGACCTTTTCCAGTTATTCCAAGGATCGTAGTTCCCAACCTCAGGCCGGGTCGAGCGGGTTGTTACCGACGGTGGACAAGATTCGCGTCGAGCGTTCCGGCTCCCAACGTTGGCTGGTAGTCGATACCAGTCCTGAAAAGGCTTGGAACGTGGTGAGGGAGTTCTGGCAGGAAATGGGGTTTATTGTTAAGCAGGAAGTACCGGAAGCTGGCGTTATGGAAACGGATTGGGCGGAGAATCGTGCCAAGATTCCCCAAGACCCGGTTCGCAATGTGCTTAGCAAGGTGCTCGACAGTCTGTATTCCACCGCTGAACGCGATAAGTTTCGCACCCGCCTGGAGCGGACTCAGGGAGGAACCGAAATATACGTTAGCCATCGCGGCATGATCGAGGTTTATGAAGGAACTGCCACCGGAACCGGCAATGGGCGCACGGTTTGGCAACCACGTCCGGCGGATGCCGAACTGGAAGCCGAAATGCTTGGTCGATTGATGGTGCGTTTCGGGGTGGACGAAGTGCGGGTCAAATCGCTTCTGGCTGCGGATGGTGTGCGTGATCGCGCCCGTATTACCCGTACTCAGGAAGGTGCAGGCAGCCTGAATATCGTCGATCCATTCGACCGAGCATGGCGTCGGGTGGGTTTGGCGCTGGATCGGGTTGGTTTCACCGTAGAAGATCGTGATCGTTCCAAGGGGATATATTTCGTCCGCTACGTCGATCCCGAAGCGGAAGGCGCCAAGGATGACAAGGGATTCCTGTCGAAGCTGGCATTCTGGAAGAGTAGCAAGAGCGTCAACAAAAACGAGCAATTCCGTATTCAGGTGAGTGAAACGGCTGACGGTAGTATGGTGCGTGTTCTGAATAAGGATAATGTTGCCGAAAAATCGGAAACCAGTGATCGTATCCTGACTTTGTTACACGAACAGTTGAAATGAGATTTGCCTCGCTGGGCAGCGGCAGCCGGGGCAACGCTCTGGTTGTCGAAGCCGGGCGAACCCGTGTGTTGCTTGACTGCGGTTTTGGCATCAACGAAACCGTTCAACGTCTTTCCCGTCTTTCTCTTCTTCCCACCGACCTTTCCGCCATCTTGGTGACGCACGAGCATACCGATCACGTTGGTGGCGTGGCGCGTGTCGCACGAAAATTCAATTTACCTGTATGGATGACCCACGGCACGTTTAGAGGACTCGCAGAAGATTCGTTGACGGGAGTTGGGCTCAGCTTGATTGATGATCACAGCGAGTTCGCCATAGGCAATCTGTTGATACAGCCCTATCCCGTGCCGCACGATGCTCGTGAGCCGGCTCAGTATGTGTTCGGAGACGGTGCGTGGCGGTTGGGAATATTAACTGACACCGGGATGGCTACGCCGCATATCGAAGAGATGCTGGCAGCGTGTGACGCGCTGGTGCTGGAAAGTAACCATGATCAGACCATGCTGCAAAATGGGCCATATCCGCCAACCTTGAAAAGACGCGTCGCCGGACGTTTCGGGCATCTCGATAACGATGCTGCGGCACAGTTGCTGGGGCGTCTGACGCACAATAAGTTACAACATGTGGTTGCCGCGCATTTGAGCGAAAAAAACAATAAACAGGAATTGGTCTTGGCGGCTTTTTGCAGTGTGTTGAACTGTTCCCCGGAATGGGTGGGGGTCGCGACTCAGGACGAAGGGCTGGGGTGGCGCGAATTGGTTTGAGTAACCCGGGAAGCCTCGACAATAAAAAAGCCGGCCTTTTCAGGCCGGCTTTTTTACACCGATCTACCGCCTATTACTTAGCGGGGGCAGCAGCAGGGGCAGGTGCGGCAGCCGGGGCGGGGGCAGCAGCCGGAGCAGGTGCAGCGGCGCCAGCAGCAGCGGCGTCCTTAGCAAGGGCTTCGGCAGCCTTGGCAGCATCAGCAGGGTTCACTGCGGCGGCAGCAGCAGCGGCGGCTGCGGCAGCAGCAGCAGCATCGGGAGCAGGGGCCGCAGCAGCGGCGGGAGCGGGGGCCGGAGCAGGAGCCGGCTCTTCTTTCTTACCACAAGCAGACAGGGAAACAGCCAACAGAGCAGCGAGCAGGAGGGAGTGTTTCATATTTTATGGATCCTTATTCAAAGTTATGACAAATACGGTTGTAGATCGGCCAGCCATTTCAACGCAGTTTTAACCGACTGCGGCATTCTAGCAGTTTTTCTGATTTATTCCAGTATTTGATTGAGCAAAATGTTCGGGTATTCAATGCTAAATGTCATAAATCCGACATTTTTTTTAGTTCGTAAAGGTACTCCAGCGCCCTCTTGGGAGTCAGTTCATCAGGGTCAATAGCACTTAGCGCTGCCATCGCTGGATGGGGGCGCGGTTCGGCTGGTTCGCAAGGTGTGCTGAAAAGATCTCCTTGTACGCCATTGGAAACCCCTTGCTGTTCGAGTTGTACCAGTTTGCGGCGCGCCGACTGGATGACGCTGCCCGGCACCCCGGCCAGTTGGGCAACTTGAAGGCCATAACTCTGGCTGGCCGGGCCATCTTCGACGCTGTGCAAGAAAACAATGTGGTCGCGGTGTTCCACGGCGTCAAGGTGGACGTTGGCGATTTGGCGAAAATCCTGAGCAAGCCGGGTCAATTCAAAATAATGCGTGGCGAATAGCGTATAGCTGCGGTTTTTCTCGATCAGTTGGCGGGCGATCGCCCAGGCCAGGGCCAGTCCATCGAATGTCGAAGTGCCGCGCCCGATTTCGTCGAGCAACACCAAGCTGTGTTCGGTGGCGTTATGCAGGATGCTCGCAGCTTCCGTCATTTCCACCATGAAGGTCGAGCGACCCCCGGCGAGGTCGTCGGAAGCGCCGATACGGGTAAATATCTGATCCACCGGCCCAAGGCTTGCGCCAGCAGCGGGAACGAAGCTGCCGCAATGGGCGAGCAGGACGATCAGTGCGGTCTGGCGCATGTAGGTGGACTTACCACCCATGTTGGGGCCAGTGATCAGGAGCATTTGACGGGTACGCGACAAGTGCGCATCGTTGGGGATGAAGGCGTCTGTCTGGCTTTCCACGACCAGATGCCGTCCGCCAACAATATGTATCCCCGCTTCATCGGTGAATTCCGGGGCGACCAGATTAAGCGCCTGAGCGCGTTCCGCCAGTGCGGCCAGCACATCGGTTTCGGCGACCGCGCTTGCGATGCGTTGTAATGTGACGATATGGGGTTGCAGCGCCTCCAGGAGCAATTCGTAGAGGTGTTTTTCGCGCGCCAGGGCGCGTTCCGAGGCAGACAGCGCCTTGTCTTCAAAAGTCTTCAATTCAGGAGTGATATAGCGTTCCGCATTTTTCAGGGTCTGGCGGCGGCGGTAATCATCGGGCACCTTGTCAGCCTGGGCGTGGGTGACTTCGATATAAAAGCCGTGGACGCGGTTGTACTCCACTTTTAAGGTGGTTATGCCGGTACGCTCCTTCTCGCGTGCTTCCAATGCCAGCAGGAATTCCCCGCAGTTGTTCTGGATCGCGCGCAACTCGTCGAGTTCGACGTCATAGCCGTCGGCAATTACGCCGCCCTCGCGTAATACCGTGGCTGGCTCGTCCTTGATGGCGTCACGCAGAAGTTTGAGGAGATCGTCGGGTGAGCCGAGTTCTTCGCGGAGTTCACTGAGGCGCGGGCTGTCGAGAGGGGAAAACCGTTGCCGCAATTCCGGGAGCATCGCCAGGCTGTCGCGCAGGCCGGATAGGTCACGGGGACGAGCCGATTTAAGCGCGATGCGGGCGGTGATGCGCTCGATATCCGCCGTTTGGCGCAGGATGTCGTGGATGTCTTGCCACGGCGTTGTGAAAGTGTCGCCCTTGAGGGTTGCGATGGCGTCGAAGCGGGCGCGCAGCAGCACACGATTACGCAAAGGATGGTGCAGCCAGTGGCGCAGCAAACGGCTGCCCATCCCGCTGGCGCAGGTGTCGAGCAGGGAGAGCAGGGTTGGTGCGGCTTCTCCGCGCAAGGTTTCGCTGATTTCCAGATTACGGCGGGCGGCAGCGTCGAGGCGGATATAGGCGTCTTCATGTTCGACGTTCAACCCGGTGATGTGCGGCAGCGCGCCACACTGGGTGGTACGGGCGTAGCCCAGCAACGCACCGGCGGCCTGGATTGCCGAAGATAGGCCGGCGCAGCCGAAACCGTTCAAATCCAGCGTGGCGAACTGGCGGCACAGAGCCTGGGTTGCGCCGTCCAAATCGAATTGCCAAACCGGCAGTGACTTGCACGGCGATTTCAGCCCACTCAGGGCGACGTGGGCGTAACCTTCCTGTACCAGTATTTCCGAGGGTTTGAGGCGTTCCAGCAAGGCGCTGAGATGATGCTCGGGCATCTCGCTGACGCTGAAGCGTCCGCTCGCCAGGTTGAGCCACGCCAGCCCGATACGGCTTTTTCCAGCCGCCAGCGCCAGCAGCAGATTATCGCGCCGGTCGTCAAGCAGGGCGGCGTCGGTCAGGGTGCCGGGGGTGACGATGCGGGCAACCTTACGCTCAACCGGGCCTTTGGAGGTGGCCGGGTCGCCGATTTGTTCGCAGATGGCGACGGCTACGCCGAGTTTGACCAGCTTGGCAAGGTACTGCTCGACCGCATGATAAGGTACCCCCGCCATCTTGATGGGGTGTCCGGCGGTTGCGCCGCGGGTGGTCAGGGTAATGTCGAGGAGTTGCGCGGCTTTTTCCGCATCGTCAAAGAACAGTTCGTAAAAATCGCCCATGCGGTAAAACAGCAGCATGTCCGGGTGTTCCGCTTTGATGCCGAGGTATTGCTGCATCATCGGGGTGTGTTTTTGCAATCCCTCAGAGTTGCTTAAATTTAAATTGTTCATCAATGCGTTACCAATATTTATTGTTCCTTGCTATACCCCATTTTACTTCCCATTAACCCCGTCTTTTCCTGAAATTGGCAGACTAAATGTTGCGTGGGTATAGTATTGCCGCCCCGATTGCCTAGCCGAATGCGAGGGGGAAATCCGAATGAAATAGGGCAGACACGCCTAGCGGTAAACTTCCTTGCGGTTGCCGATTCTCACGACCTGGATGAGGATTTGGTCGTCCTCGATGTTGGCGATGATTCGATAGTCACCCACACGGTATTTCCAGTAATTCCCAAGTTGGGAGCCTTTGAGTGCTTCCCCGATGCTGCGGGGATTGTCCAGTTGGCTGACGCGCTCAAACAAAAAGCGAAGGATGCGTTGCGCGTCTTGGCGGTCAACCTGTTCCAATCCTTTCAGCGCCAGCGGGGATAGTTCAACCTTCCAAACCATAACGTTTCATCACGTCTTCGAGTGGTACGGTTTGGGTGCGTCCGGCACGGATGTCCTGGAGTTCCTTTTCTGCGAGGAAGAGGTCTTCCAAGTCTGCCAAGTGTTCGATAATCGCCTCGCGGGCATAGAAAGTCTTGGTTCTGCCTGTGGCCTTCGCCAGGGCATCGAGTCGGCTTTCAATATCGGCGGGAAGTCGGATCGCCAGCATGGTGCCCTCCATAAGAAAAAAACGCTATACAAGTATAGCGCGGCGGGCAGGTTGTTGCATTCTATTGGGGAAGACGACGGGATTTAACCCGCGTAAGCGATGGTTTGCGGGAAATTGACCAGCGGCCTCGGCATCGCAATGCCGAAGCCCTGCGCGTAGTCAACGCCGATGCCGCGGAGCTTGTCCAGAATGGCCTCGTTTTCAACGTATTCGGCAATGGTTTTGATACCCATCACGTGGCCGACGTTGTTGATCGCCTCTACCATCGCCAAATCGACGCCGACATGGGCCATGTCCTTGACGAAAATGCCGTCGATTTTCAGGTAATCCACCGGGAGATTCTTCAGATAGCTGAATGACGACAGGCCGCTGCCGAAATCATCCAGCGAGAAGCGGCAGCCGATGGCTTTGAGTTCGCCGATGAAGTCGGCGGCTTTGCTGAGATTGGCGATGGCGGCGGTTTCGGTGATCTCGAAGCAGACCTGGCGGGGCGGAACGCCCGTGCCCTTGAACTGGTTGAAAATGTAATGGAGGAATTGTTCGTCGCCTATCGACTGGCCGGACAGATTGATCGAACACACTACATTCCGTCCGGGATTGGCGACCAGCCAGTTGAACGTATTGGCGACCACCCAGCGATCCACCGAACGCATCAGGTTATAACGTTCGGCGGCAGGGATGAAGGAATTGGGCGGGATCATTTTGCCGTCTTCATCAACCAGCCGGATGAGGATTTCGAAATGTTCTTCCTCTTCGTCGCCATGGAGCGGCACGATAGGCTGGCAATAGAGGATGAAACGTTCTTCCTCGAAGGCCTTGGCGATCCGGGCTACCCAGTGCATTTCACCGTGGCGGCGGGCCATTTCCACATCGTCGGGCTGATAAATCTGCACCCGGTTGCGCCCCCCATCCTTGGCGGCGTAACAGGCGGTATCGGCGGCGCTCAAGAGACGTGCGGCGCTGCCGCCGCCTTCGGTGATTTCCACCAGGCCGATACTGGCGCCGATGGAAAAAATTTTGTCCTCCCATTCGAAGCGGAAGTTCTTGATGGTTTCCAGCATGTCTTGTGCGATGGACAGTGCCTTCTCGCGCGGACAATTGGCGAGCAGTAGCCCGAACTCGTCGCCGCCCAGACGCGCGAGTGTATCGGTGCCGCGCACCTTTTCCTTGAGCAGGTTGGATAGTTCGCGCAGCAGATGGTCGCCCGCAGTGTGACCACAAGTGTCGTTGATCACCTTGAACTGGTCGAGATCGACATAGACCAATGCATGGGAACGGTGCAGGGCGCTTGCCGAATTGATCATTTCGGCAAGCTGCAATTCGAATTCGCTGCGGTTCACCAGCCCGGTAAGATTGTCGTGGCGGGCCTGATAGGAGAGTTGCAGCGACAACATGTATTTTTCGCTGACATCGTTGAAGACCAGCACCACTCCGAGAATATTGCCGTCGCGGCCCCGGATCGGGGCCGCCGAATCTTCGATATGTAACTCTTTGCCATCGCGGCGGATCAAAACGGTATGGTTTGCCAGCCCGACAATGCGATTTTCCCGCAAGGCCCGCATGACGGGGTTTTCCACTGTTCTACGGGTGCTTTCGTTGATGATGCGGAAGACTTCTTCGAGCGGTTTTCCAAACGCTTCCAGGTTGGTCCAGCCGGTCATGTTCTCCGCAACCGGGTTGAGGAAGGTGACTGCGCCGTTGACATCGGTGGTGATCACCGCATCACCGATGGAATTGAGGGTCACCTGGGCGCGTTCTTTTTCCTCGAACAATTCCGCTTCGATACGATCCCGCTCGGCGATATCCTTTTCCAGCGCCTGCACCATCGCGGAAAAATCATGGGTGAGGCGGGATACTTCATCACGGCCCAGCGTGGACGGCAGCGATACGGCCAGATTGCCGGCGGCGATTTGGTCGGCGGCCTGGGAAAGTTGCCCGAGCCGCCGGGTAATCGTGCGCACCAGCGCCCAAGCCACCAGCCCGCCAAGGAGGATGGCCGCCAAGGTATAAAAAATTCCCTTGCGCGTGACCGCGCGAAGTTCGTTTTGTACCGGTTCTGCATCGATCAGTACCCGCGCATAACCAATAGGCTGATTGCCCGAGCGGATTTCGGCAATGCTGTCCACCATGCCGTCGTGCCACAACTGCTGGTGAGTGATTCCGCCATGCAGTGCGCTGATCAACCGGCGGCTGGCGTTGTCGTCAAGCACCAGATTGAACAAGCCGCTGTCGGTAGACGCCCGCACCTTGCCCTGGGCATCAAGCACCAGTGCCAGACGAACGTTTTTTGCGGATTTCAGGGTTGCGACGATTTCCCCGAGACCATTCAGATCGTTGCTAAGCAACCAGGAAGGCGCGTTGGCGGCGAGCGTCCGGGTCAGGCTGAGACCCTCCGCCGCGATTTGTGTCTGCATGAAGGTTTGCTGGCGCACCACCATATCCCACACTACCAGCCCCATCATCAGGGCGTGAAGAAGGATGACGCCGGCGATCATGCGCCCGCGGACGCTGTGGAGAAGAAAATCGAGTGATTTACCGGAGAACGACACAGCTTACTTGATAACGTTGGAACGGGCTTTCATTTGCCCCGGCAAACCAATGGTTTGTTCATAACGCTTGAGAAATTCGAGCATCGGCTTGTAGGTCGCATTGGTCGCTTGTTCAAAATGCGCCTGATCGGCCTTGAACTGCTTTTGGTCAAGATCCTTGTCCTTATCCATACCGGCCAGGACAGTGGCGACTTGCTGGGCCAGTTGCGGGGATACGTCATCGCGCACCACGATGCCGTTGTGCGGCAGCGACTCGGTTTTCCACAACACCGTCATTTCCTTGGCCTTGTCCGGGTTGTCGCGCGACCACAGCCGCCAGAAACGCACCGTACTGCCACAAGCCAGCGCGTCGCCGGAATAGGCGTTGAGTATCGAGGAAAACTGCGAACCGACGAAACGGGTCTGTTCCTTTTCCAATTTCAGGCCGTGATCCGCGAGGTACAACATCGGCAGCATGGTGCCGGCAACGGCGGTGGGGGAGGGGAAGCACACGGGTTTGCCGACCAGATCACGTGGTGAGCTGATTTTTTTGTCGGCGCGAGTCACGATCAGGCCGCGAAAATCGTCATCCGGCGTCATCTTGGCGATGACCCGGTAGCCGTGATCCAGGCTGAGCAGGGTTTCATAGGGATTCGGCATGGCGAAATGGAAACGCCGCGCCGCCAGCTTGGCCTCGTAATCGGCGTAATCCTTGGAGGCCTCGATCTGGAATTTCACCCCGGGAATCTTGCCTTCCAGATAACGGGCGATAGGGTTGTAAGCCTCGAACAAATCCTGGGGGTTGGTGTAGGGATGGATGCCGAATATCAGTGTATCGTCACGCGTCGTGCTGCCGGAAGGTTTGTAGCCATCGGCATTCGCCCATGCCGCGAGACATAACAGCAAGCAGCCGACAACCCGGCGTAGCGGGCCAAGAATGGTCAGATTCATGGTGCGTCTCCAACAGAGTTTTGGGAATTTTCCTGGATCAGGGATAGGGGATTATCCGGGATATACGCCTGTCCCTGCAATCGGATTGTCAGGACTATTTCAATCCCTCGGTCAGGTGGGGGGCGAGTGTCATTAACAGTTGATGGAAAATTCGCGGGCTGCCGGCCACGATATTGCCGTTTTCCAGATAACTTTCATTGCCGGAAAAGTCGCTGACCAGACCGCCGGCTTCCGATACCAGCAGGCAACCGGCGGCGATATCCCACTTGCTCAGGCCGATCTCCCAGAAACCATCGAAATAACCGGCAGCCGTATAAGCCAGATCCAGCGCAGCCGAGCCGGGGCGACGCACCCCGGCGGTTTTTTGCAGCATGTCGCGGAACATCGCCATGTAGGTGTCAAGATGGGCGAAATCGCGGAACGGAAAACCGGTGCCGATCAGCGCCTCGTCAAGCTGCTTGCGTTTGCTTACACGCAGGCGGCGATCGTTGAGGAAAGCCCCGCCGCCGCGCGACGCGGTAAACAGATCGTTACGGTTCGGATCGTAAACCACCGCCTGCGATAAAACGCCATTGTGTTGCAGCGCAATTGAAATCGAATATTGCGGAAAACCATGCAGGAAATTCGTGGTGCCGTCGAGCGGATCGATAATCCACACAAATTCCGAGTCGCCTTGCGCGCCGGATTCTTCTGCTAGAATCCCGTGTTTTGGGTAGGCGTCCAGCAGGGTTTCGATGATTGCCGCCTCGGCGGCTTTGTCCACTTCGCTGACAAAATCGTTGTGGCGCTTGTGGGTAACGGTCAGCGAATCGATATCGCGGGAAGCGCGGGTGATAATGGTGCTGGCGCGGCGCGCGGCCTTGACCGCGATGGTGAGCATGGGATGCATGTAGGGAGCTTTCCGGTGAAATGCCAAGAGAATCTTGTATTTTAATTGAATCCGCGCCAATGAAGAAATCCGACGTGCTTGAGCGCATCCGCGTGGTGCTTTGCCAGCCCTCCCACCCCGGCAATATCGGGGCGGTTGCGCGGGCCATGAAAACCATGGGGCTGACCCGCCTGTATCTGGTCAATCCGCGCCGTTTCCCCGATCCCGAAGCCACCACCCGCGCTTCCGGCGCTACCGATGTACTCGACAACGCCGTGGTCTGCGACTCGCTGGAGGAAGCCTTGAGCGGCGCGGTGCTGGCGGCGGCCCTTACCTCGCGTCGCCGCGACCTGTCGCTGCCGCCCGTTACGCCGCGCCTGGCCGCGCCCCAACTCCTCGCCGAAGCACAGGAAAACGACGTGGCCGTGGTCTTCGGCGCGGAAACCAGCGGCCTCACCAACGCCGAACTGGATCGTTGTCAACTGCTCCTGTCGATTCCCGCCAACCCCGAATACGCTTCGCTTAATCTGGGGGCTGCGGTGCAGGTCGTTGCCTACGAGCTACGGTGCGCCGCCGGAGAAACCGCCGTCCCCGCGACAGACGCGGGCACCCCTGCCGGTCTGGAAGAAATCGAAGGTTTCTACACTCACCTCGAAGCAGTCGTCATCGCCAGCGGTTTCCTCGATCCCGCCGTCCCCAAACGTCTGATGCACCGCCTGCGCCGCCTGTTTGCCCGCACCCGCCTGGAACGCGAAGAAGTCAATATTCTGCGCGGTATCCTCAAGTCCCTCGATCCGCGTCGCAAGGGCTGATTCTCAAAGACCTGCCCGGAAACCCGCATCCAGAGCCGAGTTTCAGCCATGTCTCCGTCCAGCGGGCGTTAGCGCGATAGTGGCTGCTAACATGATGGTAAACGGCCCGGAATGTAACAAGGGGAAGAACCGGAAGGCGCAGAACGCTGGCTGGTGCGTGTGTGGAGCGGTCTCCCGACCGCGAACGGCGCTGAACGAAGTCGATTGCGCTGGAAGTTTCTACGGATTTCCATAGGTGATACCGGTCTCGGTTGAAACACCGTATCGAGGGAGGGAGACCACTCCCGTGAAAAAATGGGAGCATGGCGGCGGTGCGGGAAGGACTTGCGGGGTGTCGTTTTTTCAGCATTATCAGGTGATGTGCAAAAAAATAGTTGACCTCCCGAGTGGGCTAACTAATATTAGCGCTTTCTTACACTTTTATTGCGGACTCTTTCAGCGTGTTTACCCATCTTCGCGAAGACATATCGGTCGTATTCGACCGCGACCCGGCGGCGCGTTCCACCTGGGAAGTGGTGACTACTTATCCGGGGGTTCATGCCATGCTGATTTACCGCGTGGCGCATCGTTTGTGGGGGTGGGGTCTGAAATGGCCGGGGCGTTATCTTTCCTTTCTCGGGCGCTGGCTGACGGGTATCGAAATTCATCCGGGAGCGACCATCGGGCGGCGTTTTTTCATCGACCACGGCATGGGGGTGGTGATTGGCGAAACCGCCGAAATCGCCGATGACTGCACGTTGTACCACGGGGTGACGTTGGGCGGGACTTCCTGGAACAAGGGCAAGCGCCATCCGACCCTGGAAACCGGGGTGGTGGTGGGGGCGGGGGCGAAAATCCTCGGACCGATCACTATCGGCGAGGGAGCCAAAATCGGCTCCAATGCAGTGGTGGTGAAAAACGTACCGGCAGGCGCCACGGCAGTGGGTATCCCGGCGCGCATTCTCGATGCCGGGAAAGGCCAGCAGCGCGAAGATCAGTCCCAGAAGATGGGCTTTTCGGCCTACGCGATCAGCGCCGACATGAACGATCCCATCGTCAAGGCGATACATGCCATGCTCGACCACGCCGCCGTGACCGACCGGCGTCTGGCGATTGTTCTCGAACAACTTAAAAAATGCGGGATCGATATTGAGCAGGATGCCGCGGTGGCGGATGCTTTCGATGTAAGTTATCTGAACAAGATAGTTGACTAAAACAATACGGTATTATATCCTTACAGCGTAAATGCCATTGGAGAGAGACTGAAATGCGATTAACCACAAAAGGCCGCTTTGCCGTAACGGCAATGCTGGATCTGGCGATGCGTCAGGGGGCTGGCCCGGTAACGTTGGCCGGCATCAGCGAAAGACAAAAAATTTCCCTGTCCTACCTCGAACAATTATTCGGCAAGCTGCGCCGTCATGGTTTGGTGGAAAGTGTGCGCGGGCCGGGCGGCGGTTATTATCTGGCAAAGAAGATGGAGGATATTCCGGTTTCCGAAATCATCCGCGCCGTTGACGAAACCATTGATGCAACCCAATGCGGCGGCTTGGGCAATTGTCATGACGAGCACGAGTGTCTGACGCATGAGTTGTGGATTACCCTGAACGCAAAGATATTCGAATATCTTTCCTCGATCACACTGGCCAGTCTGGCTGCCAAGCAGGGTGATGGAAACGTTATGCCTCTCCCCGAAATCCGAGCCGGTCGGATGGCGCGCCAGCCGAAGAATGCCGCTCGCGTACTTTGATCATAACGCCACCACGCCGCTCGACGAGCGGGTGCTGGCGGCGATGCAGCCATATTTCCGCGAATTTTTTGGCAACCCTTCGAGCCGCCACGAATACGGGCGTGAAGCCCGGCGCGCGGTGGACGCCGCCCGCGAACAAGTTGCCCAGGCAGTAGGCGCACATCCTTCCCAGATATTGTTTTGCAGCGGCGGTTCGGAAGCCAACAATCTGGCGATTAAGGGCGCGACTGTCTATCTGAAGCCTTCCCAGGTGGTGGCGAGCGCCATCGAACATCCGTGCGTCGCGAAACCGGCACGGGAATTGCAGGATCGTGGATGGGGTTGGCGTAGTCTGGCGGTTTCAGCACATGGCGAAATCTGTGCAGACGACCTGAAATCCGCGCTGGAAAGCCCCACCGGTCTGGTTTGCACGATGTTGGCGAACAATGAAACCGGGGTGGTGCAGGATGTGGCGGGGTTGTCTGAAATGGCACAGGAACGGGGCGCGCTGATTCATACCGACGCTGTGCAGGCGTTGGGCAAGATCAAAATCGATTTTGCGGCGCTTGGCGTGGACATGTTGAGCCTCTCCGCCCACAAGGCTTACGGGCCGAAAGGCGTTGGCGCTCTGGTAGTGGGGCGGCGGGTCGATTTGCAAGCGCAGATCAGCGGTGCGGGACATGAGCGGGGTTTGCGCGCCGGTACAGAAAACGTGCCGGGTATCGTCGGGTTCGGTGTGGCGTGTGAATTGGCGGCGCAGCGGGTGGTCGATGAAAGCCCCCGGATCGCTGCGCTACGTGACGAATTTGAAGTGGGGTTGGGCGAGTTGGGGGCGACGATCTTCGGAAAATCCGCCCAGCGTTTGCCGAATACCAGTTTTTTCGCGTTTCCCCGGATTGACGGAGAGACGTTGGTGATGGCTCTGGATAGCGCCGGCTATGCCGTGGCAAGCGGTGCCGCCTGTTCCAGCGGTTCCAGCCGGGTCAGTCCCACCTTGCAGGCAATGGGGGTGGAAGAAGAATTGGGGCGCGGTGCAGTGCGCGTCAGTTTGGGGCAAGCGACCAGCGACGAACAAGTACGCGGCCTGCTGAAGGCCCTGCGAGGCGAATTGGCGCGATTACGCGGCCTGTCCGCCATCAAGGTTTGAATTTTGGATCAGCAAGGAAACAACATGGTCAAGACACCGGTTTATCTCGATTACTCAGCCACCACGCCGGTTGATCCGCGCGTGGCGGAAAAAATGATTCCTTATTTGGTGGAAAAATTCGGCAATCCGGCGAGCCGCTCCCATTCCTTCGGCTGGGAAGCGGAAGAAGCCGTCGAACAGGCCCGCGAGCAGGTGGCGGCGCTGGTCAATGCCGATCCCAAGGAGCTTGCCTGGACTTCCGGCGCGACTGAGTCGAACAACCTCGCCATCAAAGGTGCGGCGCATTTCTACTCGGGCAAGGGCAAACACCTGGTGACGGTGATGACCGAACACAAGGCTGTGCTCGATACCATGCGCCATCTGGAAAGCGAAGGATTCGAGGTTACCTACCTCAAGCCGCTGTCGAACGGTCTGGTCGATGTCGAGGAATTCAAGGCGGCGCTACGTCCCGATACGATTCTTGCCTCGGTCATGTTGGTGAACAACGAAATCGGGGTGATTCAGGACATCGCCACCCTCGGCGAGATTTGCCGCAGCAAAGGCGTGTTGTTCCACGTCGATGCCGCACAGGGCACCGGCAAGGTCGCTATCGACCTGCGCCAACTCAAGGTTGACCTGATGTCCTTCTCAGCCCACAAAACCTACGGCCCGAAAGGCATCGGCGCGTTGTACGTGCGCCGCAAACCGCGCGTCCGGGTGGAAGCGCAGATGCACGGCGGCGGACATGAGCGCGGCTTGCGTTCGGGCACCCTGGCGACCCACCAGATCGTCGGGATGGGCGAAGCATTCCGCATCGCCGGCGAGGAAATGGCGACTGAAAACGAGCGCATTCGTGCGTTGCGTGATCGGCTTTATGCCGGCCTGTCAAAAATCGAGGAAGTTCATCTCAACGGCGACATGGAAAGCCGTGTGCCGCACAATCTCAATATGAGCTTCAATTTCGTCGAAGGCGAATCACTCATCATGGCGGTGCGTGAACTGGCGGTGTCGAGCGGATCGGCCTGTACCTCGGCCAGTCTGGAGCCGTCTTACGTGTTGCGCGCACTGGGGCGCAGCGATGAATTGGCGCACAGCTCGATCCGGTTTACCATTGGTCGTTTTACGACAGCCGAAGAGGTTGATTTCGCCATCGACCTGATGACCCGCAACATTGGACGCCTGCGCGAAATGTCGCCGCTTTGGGATATGTTCAAGGAAGGTATCGACCTGAGCACCGTGAAGTGGGCGGCGCACTAAATTCAGGGGGCAGGGATCAAGGGGCGATAGCTATTCCGGTGCAATGCGCCGGGTTTTTCCAGCCCCGGTTCCCTAGCCCCTAGCCTCTGTAGTTAGAAGGAGAAACATCATGTCATACAGCACAAAAGTTTTGGATCACTACGAAAATCCGCGCAATGTCGGCAGTTTTACCGACGGCGAAGGTATTGCGACCGGCATGGTCGGCGCGCCGGCCTGCGGCGATGTGATGAAGTTGCAACTCAAGGTCAACAAGGACGGCGTCATCGAGGATGCCAAGTTCAAGACCTACGGCTGCGGTTCGGCGATTGCCTCGTCGTCGCTGGTCACCGAGTGGGTCAAGGGCAAGACCCTCGACCAGGCGCTGGAAATCAAGAATACCCAGATTGCTGAAGAACTGGCGCTGCCGCCGGTGAAAATCCACTGCTCGGTGCTGGCCGAGGACGCTATCAAGGCCGCCGTCGCAGACTACAAGGCCAAACATGGCGACACGGTGGAAACCAAGGTTTGCAGGGGCTAGAAATATCGCCCGGATAAAGCGGAGCGGAATCCGGGAAACCGACGTGACAGGAGAAAACGAAAATGGCAGTAACCATGACAGAACGCGCCGCCAAGCATGTATCCAACTTTATCGCCAAGCGCGGCAAGGGCATTGGCCTGCGCCTTGGGGTGCGCACCAGCGGCTGCTCGGGGATGGCTTATACTCTGGAATTTGCCGACGAAAAGACGGACGAGGACAATCTGTTCGAAAGTTTTGGCGTGACTGTGCTGGTTGACCCGAAGAGCCTCGCCTATCTTGATGGCACTGAACTGGATTACGTTCGCGAAGGCCTCAACGAAGGCTTCAAGTTCAACAATCCCAATATCAAGAACCAGTGTGGTTGCGGAGAAAGTTTCAACGTCTGATGCTGGATTTTAACCAAAACCACTTCGAGTTGTTCGGCCTTACGCCCGCGTATCAGATCGATCTGACTCAGCTCGAACAATCCTATCGCGATATCCAGGCGCAGGTTCATCCCGATAAACACGCTCATCTGGGCGATGTGGAACGGCGCGTCGCAATGCAGTGGGCGACTCATGCCAACGAGGCCTATCAGACCCTGCGCCAGCCCCTGAACCGGGCGCGTTACCTGTTGCAGATTAACGGGGTGGACAGCGGCGAGGAAACCAATACCGCGATGTCCCCGGCTTTCCTGATGGAACAGATGGAATGGCGCGAAGCGATTGGTGAAGCCAAGGCCGCCGAGGCGGTAGACGAACTGGAAAAACTGGCGGCGCGCTTGCGTCAGGAAATGCAGCAGCGTCAGGAAGGCTTGCGCCTGTCACTCGACGAACAGCGCGATTTCGCCAAGGCGGCGGCGCAGGTGCGCGAACTTAAATTCATGGAAAAATTGCGCGAGGAAACGCTCCACGCGCTGGAAGCATTGGAAGACTAGATGGCCTTATTGCAAATCGCCGAACCCGGCCTTTCCGCAGCGCCCCACCAGCACCGTCTGGCGGTGGGTATAGACCTGGGCACCACCAACTCGCTGGTCGCCACAGTGCGCAGCAGCATCAGCGGAGTGCTTAATGACGAGGAAGGGCGCTCACTGTTGCCTTCCGTGGTGCGTTATCTCGCAAATGGCGAGACTGAGGTGGGATATCCTGCGCAAGCCATGCAAAGCGTTGATCCCCACAACACCATCGTTTCGGTGAAACGTTTCATGGGGCGCGGCGTAAAAGATATCTCCGGCGTCGTCAACCTGCCTTACCAGTTTGTTGACGCACCGGGCATGGTGCAGATCAGGACGGTCGCCGGGGTGAAAAGCCCGGTGGAAGTTTCTGCCGAAATTCTCAAAAATCTTCGCGCCCGCGCCGAAAAATCGCTGGGCGGCGATCTGGTCGGCGCAGTGATCACGGTGCCTGCCTATTTTGACGACGCCCAGCGCCAGGCCACCAAGGACGCCGCCCGGCTGGCCGGGTTGAATGTTCTGCGCCTGCTCAACGAGCCAACTGCCGCAGCGGTTGCGTATGGTCTGGATAACGCCGCCGAAGGTGTCTATGTGGTTTACGACCTGGGGGGCGGAACTTTCGACGTTTCGATCCTGCGCCTTAGCCGGGGCGTCTTTGAAGTGATGGCCACCAATGGCGATTCGGCGCTGGGCGGCGATGATTTCGATCATCGCATTTATTGCTGGGTGCTCGAACAGAGCGGCCTGTTTGCGCCGAACGCCCAGGATACCCGCCTGTTGCTGACCCGCGCCCGCGAAGCCAAGGAAGAGCTGACCTATCATCCCGAGACCAATATCACGGCCTTGCTGTCTACCGGTCAGACTGTCGATGTGTGTCTCACCAGCAAAATATTCGGTGAAATTACCCAGAGCCTGGTTAACAAGACCCTTGCGCCGACCAAAAAAGCGTTGCGCGACGCCGGACTCAGCGTCGATGAAATCAACGGCGTAGTGATGGTCGGCGGTTCCACGCGGATGCCGCAAATCCAGCGCGCGGTGGGCGAATTTTTCGGACGCGAACCGCTCAACAACCTCGACCCCGATAAAGTCGTCGCGCTGGGCGCGGCGATCCAGGCCAACGTGCTGGCCGGCAACCGCTCCGGCGACGACTGGCTGTTGCTCGACGTGATTCCCCTTTCGCTGGGCCTGGAAACCATGGGCGGCCTGACCGAAAAGGTGATTCCGCGCAATTCCACCATTCCGGTGGCGCGCGCTCAAGAGTTCACGACCTATAAAGACGGCCAGACCGCCATGAGCATCCACGTGGTGCAGGGTGAACGCGAACTGGTCAGCGATTGTCGGTCGCTTGCGAAATTCGAGTTGCGCGGCATTCCGCCGATGGCGGCGGGTGCGGCGCGGGTGCGGGTGACTTTTCAGGTGGATGCCGATGGCCTGCTGTCGGTATCGGCGCGGGAAAAAAATTCCGGTGTGGAGGCCTCGGTGGTGGTCAAACCGTCCTACGGCCTGACCGATGGCGAAATTGCCGACATGCTGAAAAGCTCGCAGCAACATGCTCGTGAGGACATGGATGCACGGAATTTGCGGGAACAGCAGGTCGATGCTGGGCGCATACTCGAAGCCGTCGGCGCAGCGCTTGAGGAAGATGGCAATCTGCTCGACGACAAGGAGCGCGCCGCAATCGAAAAAAGCATGACAGTGGTGCGCGCCAGGATGGAAGGCAGCGACTGGAACGCCATCAAGTTTGCCTGCGAAGCCTTGAACCGGGCGACTGAAGACTTTGCCGGAAAACGCATGAACGCCAGTGTCCAGAAGGCGCTGGCCGGCCATAAACTCGAAGACCTGGAGGGCTAGACCATGCCGCAAATCATCGTTCTTCCCCATCATGAGTTGTGCCCCGATGGTGCGGTTGTTCAAGCCGAGGCCGGGGTGTCGATATGTGACGCCCTGCTCGACAACGACATCGAAATCGAACACGCCTGCGAGAAATCCTGTGCCTGTACCACCTGCCACGTCGTTGTCCGGGAAGGATTCGATTCCCTGGAGCCTTCCGACGAACTGGAAGACGATATGCTCGACAAGGCGTGGGGATTGGAACCGAATTCCCGCCTGGCTTGCCAGGCTCTGGTCGGGGATGTCGATCTGGTGGTGGAAATTCCCAAATACACCATCAATCTGGCCAGCGAGAAGCACTAATTCGGGAGGGGCTGCGCAGGGGGATTTTCTGCAAAGTTGACGGCCCTGCGCGCAAACTGCTTGGCCCGTAGTCACCAGCCTCCAACTCCTGAAAGGGGTTCTCCATGAAATGGATCGACATTCAAGACATCGCTCTTGATCTGAGCGAAAAATTCCCGGACACCGACCCGCGTTATGTGCGTTTTACCGATTTACATAACTGGGTGATGGAACTTCCGGGGTTCGACGACGACCCCAACCATTCCAACGAAAAAATACTCGAAGCCATCCAGGCGGCCTGGATAGATGAATCCGCCTGATCCGCTGTTTTTTTCCTTATAACCGGTGATTCTGCCGGCGCTGTCTAACCCCTTGCCATGCCTTGCTCTCCAAGGCGCTCTGTTGCTTGAATTCAGTCTGCTACTGGGATATTCTAGGCGGCGCATGAGGGAATCCCCTAGTGCGTTGCTGGGGAATATGCGGCGTGGATGTCACACATAACGATGCCTGGTTAAAGGCGATCATAGACGGCGCTTTGGAAGGAATCATCACCATCGACGAGGATGGTTTGGTGCGTTCTTTTAACCGGGGAGCCGAGCGTTTATTCGGTTATTCCGCTGTGGAGATGATCGGCGCGGATGTGACTTGTCTGATGTCTCAACAGGTCGCGCATTTGCATAAAAAACAAATGCGTTGCTATCTTGATACCGGCGTGAGCCGGGTGATCGGCAAGTGTAGCGAAGTCACCGGGATTAACCGCGCCGGTGAGGAAATTCCTCTCGAATTGACAGTCACGGAAATTCGCGTTGAGAACCAGCGAATGTTTGCCGGTGTCCTGCGTGATGTTTCAGGCAGGAAACGCGCCGAAGCGGCGCTCCGCGAAAGTGAATCCCACCTGCGTGAAATTACTTCGACGCTGGGGGAGGGCGTGTATGTCCTCGATCAGGATGGGCGGATTACTTTCACCAATCGCGAAGCCTGGAAAATTCTGGGCTGGAGCGAGACCGAACTCCTCGGGCAGAACGCCCATTCCCTGTTTCACCACAGCAAGGCCGACGGTAGCGCTTACCCGGAAACCTCCTGCGAAATTCGCAAGGTTGTTCAGTCAGGGCAATTTTTCCGTTCTCCTCATGAGCTTTTCTGGAGTAAGGCGGGTTCGCGTATCCCGGTAGCCGTTACGTCTTCACCTATCATTCGCCATGGTCAAATCGTTGGCTCGGTGGTGGCATTCCATGACATTACCGCCCGGCTTCTCGCGGAGCAGCGTTTAAAACGCCAGACCAACCTCTATGCAGCCTTGGGCGCAACCAGCGAAGCAATTATTTCCCTGCGGGATCGGCAATCCCTGTTTCAGGAGGTGTGCCGGATTGCGGTGACTTTCGGCGGATTTTCGATGGCTTGTGTGGGGTTGCTGGCTGAAGGCGGGCATCTGCCCATCCCGGTCGCTGGCCTGGGATTGAACAGCACCGGTAAACTGGTCGAAATGTCATGTGATTCCCGATGCGGCCAGGGGTGTGCGGCGATGGCCGAGGTGGTCGTGTGCGGCGAACATCGGATATACGGCGATTCCGTCCAGTCGCCTGGATGTCCCTTGGCGCCGGAGGGCGGGTATCCGTCTTATGGGGTGTTTCCGCTTAAACCGGATGGACGGATAGTTGGCGCACTGGGGCTTTTTGCAGCGGAAAAGGGAAATTTTGATGATGAATTGATCGGCTTGCTGTTGCGCATAGGCCAGGATATTTCGCTGGCGTTATCCAACCTGGACATCGATGCGCGGCGGCGTCAAGCCGAGGATGGTTTGCGCGAATTAAATGAAACCCTGGCGCAACGGGTTCAGGATGAAGTTGAAAAAAACCTGGAAAACGAGCGATTGCTGATTCAGCAATCGCGTTTCGCGGCGATGGGTGAAATGATCGGCAACATTGCCCATCAATGGCGGCAGCCCCTTAATGCGCTTGGCCTGGTGCTTGCCAACATTCAGGACGCCCAGGAATTCGGGGAACTGGATGAGCGGATGCTTCGTGAATATGTGGGCAACGGGCGTGGATTGATCGACAAGATGGCAACGGCCATTGATGATTTCCGCAATTTTTTCCAGCCCAATAAACAGAAAACGACTTTTTCGGTCAGCCAACAGATCGACCACGTTTTGGGGTTGGTCAATGATAGTCTGAAGGTGCACAACATCCAGGTGACACGCGAAGAGGAATGGGAAGTTTGGGCGGATGGGTTTCCCAACCCCCGGTGTCAAGCTAGTTGTCGCCTCAAAAATTCAACTTTGAGGTGTGGAG